>NZ_CAXTTT010000018.1:0-24611 GCF_964247315.1 uncultured Nostoc sp. | reverse complement strand
CAAAACAAGTACTTTCGTTCACAAAACAAGTACTTTCGTTCACAAAACAAGTACTTTCGTTCACAAAACAAGTACTTTCGTTCACAAAACAAGTACTTTCGTTCACAAAACAAGTACTTTTGTTCGCAAAACAAGTCTTTTTTGAGCCTTTGAGGAAATGAAACAGCTTTGCTTTTTTTTCAAGAGGGGTTGGGGGGATTAAAAGTTTCTGGAGCCACTCAAAAAGACTTGTGTGTACACAGTAGCTTGTCCAGTGATATCATGTCCGGTTAAAGACTTATCATTAAGATCGCAGAGAAATGTCATTTGGCTTTGCCTCACAGCAGTTGCTACCATATTTCACCATATAATATACAGATGAAATTCTATACACCTATCAAGTAGCATAACTGCCTTCTAATTTTCTCTTCTTGGAGGGCATTTATTGCTTAACTATCCCAAAGCGATCGCCCATAAGAGTAACTGGCAACTTGGGTTAAACTTGTGCATCCTCAAGCGAGGCAGTGAGTGTCGAAGTGTAACACACTTATGAAAAAGGATTAGCTTCTGTCACTACTTTTGGCAGCGGAATAAACTCTGTTTCATCTGGCACGTTCGCAAAGCGAGAGTCGCGCCAATCAGCTTTAGCTTGCTCTATTCGCTCTGGTCGGCTAGAGACAAAATTCCACCATTTGTAGCGTGTACCTAACGGCTCACCGCCAATAACAATACATTGAGCAGTAGCTGTAGCAGAAACCTCAATCTGATCACCTGGCTCAAGAATAGCCAGACGATATTGCTCTATCGGTTCATCATTAATCCTTAATCCCTCTGTGACGCTGTATACTGCCCTTTGTGAATAATCTGTAGGGATAGTGAAGTGAGCGTTGGCAGACAATACTGCATCTAAATAGAGGATAGGTGAGAGAACTTTCACAGGTGAGGTATAGCCAAATGCTTGTCCAGCAATAAGTTTGATGATAACGCCATTCTCTTCCCAGGTGGGAAGGGTTTCAGCAGGATAGTGAATGAACGTTGGCTCGGTTTCTTCGTGTTCAACAGGCAGGGCGACCCAGGTTTGAATACCATGAATAGTAATTTCTTGCTGACGGTCAGAGTCAGGTGAGCGTTCTGAATGGACAATCCCCTTTCCTGCTGTCATCCAGTTGACTGCACCTGGTTGGATTTCCTGCACAGTACCCAAACTATCGCGATGTATCAAAGCACCGTCAAATAAATAAGTTACAGTTGCCAGATTAATATGAGGATGTGGTCGGACATCGATGCCTTGATTGGGGGGCATAACGGACGGGCCAAGATGATCGAAAAAGATAAACGGCCCAACCATTTGGCGATTAGGATATGGCAAACTGCGGCGGGCAAAAAACCTACCCAGACTTTTAACTTCGGGTTCAATCAGTTGAAGGATTGCCATAAATCATCGCAGGTGATTAGTAAATGCTGTAATTATTATAAGTATATTTACTTGCAAATCAGCTAATCTTGATGAGTTATCTGTTTGTTTTGTAGACTTGATGCCAATGCGATCGCCTGTTCTTCGATAGTTTTTTACTATTAAAAGTATTATTTGCCAACCAGAGGTCTTTTGACAAATGCGATCGCTCACGTTTAACTTTATTAAACTTCTGATCGGATTTCAGTTTCCTACTGTTGAGGAAATTAATTGTAAGCAATTAGCTCAATTACTATCAAATTCTGCAAAGCCCCGTCCATTAGTGCTAGATGCACGAAGTCAGACTGAGTATGCAGTTAGTCATATCGAAACAGCAGTACGCATAGATCCTCTCACAGATGACTTAACAGCAGTTGCAACAGTTTCCCCAGATAGACCAATTGTTGTGTACTGTGCTGTTGGCTACCGGAGCGCAAAATTAGCCCAAAAACTGGATGAAGCCGGGATGAAGTGCATTTATAACTTGAGTGGTGGGATTTTTCAGTGGGCAAACGAAGGCAGACCGATCTTTCAAGAGGATCGTCCGACAAAGATTGTACATCCTTACAATGCAATATGGGGAAAATTGCTAAAAGCTACTTACCATGCTCAGGAGTGTTGACCTTTGGATTAAGAGCTTGTCAACATTGAGGAGCAAGTAGAATAAAAGCAACGATAAAACTACTTATGCTGCATGTCTCAAGTTTCGATTATCATTCCTACTTTAAACGAAGCAGTTAGCTTAGAGCGGACATTGCGCCAATTGACTTTACTTAATCCGCCTGCTTTTGAAGTGATAGTAGTAGATGGTGGCAGCGAAGATGAGACAGTGGCAGTTGCAAAACAATGCTTTGGATCGTTCAATCAGTCGCTAGGCGTACAAGTTCTCTCATCTAAGCAGCGTGGGCGTTCTATTCAGATGAATTACGGAGCATCGGCTGCAACTGGAGATATTCTTTGCTTTCTTCATGCAGATACTTGGGTGCCGGATGACTTAATCACCGTAATAGAGAAAACTTTAGTAGAACCAACCATTGCCTGTGGGGGGTTCATTTCTCTAATGAGTGGATCTCAAACGACTCGCTGGGGCATCTCTCTACATAATTATTTAAAAACCTACTACGCACCACTGCTATTTAAGCCTTACCTATTTTTTCGAGGATTGCGCCTGTTATTTGGAGATCAGGTAATGTTTTGTCGTCGCACTGACTTTTGGGATTGCGATGGATTTGATGAGGCATTGCCGATTATGGAGGATGGAGATTTATGCTTGAGATTGGTTAAAAAAGGACGTATTTATCTGGTAAACCGCATTGTCCACTCTTCAGATCGCCGCGTCGCAAAATGGGGTAGCTGCAAAGCAAACGCAATCTACCTTTATATCGGTTTTTTGTGGGGAATTGGCGTTGATGCTAATTATCTCAAACAATTTTATCAAGATATTCGCTGATTCAGGTTCCAGTCATAGTAGAGATAGGAAATGGGCGTTGAGGCATTTATTGGCAAGTCTGTTTCTAGGTAGGAGCGGATATATTCTGGAATAGAGGATTTAACCTTAAGAAAATCTTGACGATACCATTTAAAGATTTTGCTACAGTAGAGCGTTTTACTATCTGAGTCATAACGGACTTTTTCAGGATTGTTAATGAAGCGACGGGTATCTTCATCTAACTGCTGAGTAACTTGTTGAGGAAAATAAGCTCCAGCACGCAGTAACGGGCAACCAACCGAAGCGCAGACTATTGCAAAATGAATTCGTGGCTCCTGTAATTGATTCCGCAGAATTTGGTTTTCTATTTGGGCTAAACTGTAATGCTTGTCAAATATATAATAAGCACGACGTTGGAAGAACCACAAAAAAGCCAGCCAGTTGGGAATGCCTAAGATTCGCGGACGAATTGACTCAAGCGGGTATCTCGACAAAATTGTCGAAATGGTGAATGCATTGTAAAGGTTAATCCACAATGCCAATTGCTCAAAAGTGTTGCTATTAAATGTAAAATCCAGATTTTTTTGACTCGACAACCAATCTGCGATCGCTTGGGGTTGCTCAGTTTTCCAAGCAATATAGTTCACACGACCCTGTGGATCGACATACTGACGCAACAACCTGTCCCAAGGTTCAAAATCAATCATTATTGCTGTGTTTATATGTTGTCCGTTGTTTTTACTGATACATATCTTCAAAATAGAATGAAATAGCCTTAATTTAGAGCTAAAGGAATTCTTTAGTTTCGCGATCGCAACGTAGAGTTGAATTTGTACAAGTATTTATTTAACGAATTATAACAATACTATCTTTGGCAACTCGAAATCAGCGATACACTGAGGAAAATTCCTTGAGGAAGCGTTGATGGCACGGTCAAACGGGGTTATAAGTGAAACGTCTGTAGAGGAATTGCCTACAGTTTCAGACAAAGATACGATCGCAATTGAAAATCCGCTTGAGCCAGTGGAGGATGCCCAGGATATTGATGACATATTGAACTCACTAAAAACCTTACTGAGTTCTCTAGAAAAGCTCCAAAAAGTCCGGCAGGAAGTGGGCGATATCAAACCGTTGATTGGGCGGATGCTTGATGGAGAATTAGTTGCTGGTGAAGAACTTGAGCAACTCAAAACAGGTGTGAGCAGTCTTTCTCGCCTTGTTCGTGCTTATAATGACCATCAAGTAGCGTTGGCTAAAGCACAACCTGCAAGAAACTTACTAGATCAAGTACTCAAAGAGCGTAAAGCTAATTGAGTTGAGACTGGGGATTGGGGAAGAAATTCTTTGGATATTTGGTTGGAGTCCCAATCTCCAATTTAACAAGCGATCGCACTTTTTTAAGAGAATGCGATCGCACTCCTAATTCTCTCAAAAATGCGTAGACGCACAGTGGCTTGTCTGTCGTGAGACATCGCTTCTCCATCGCCTTTAGCTATGTCTACGGCAGCAAGATATATTTATCGTTAAAGTAAGTATGGTATTACACTCTATTTACTATTGATGTTTTTCTTAATCATTGGCTAATAACCTAAAATAGGTTATGATGACGAAAGCCTAGTATTATTTGCAAGGTAGGTATCGTAATGAAGACTAATAAAGAGAATCTACCCTTAAATCAGATTCTCTTAGAGGATAGCTTACAACTGCTAAGTAATCTGCCAGATAAATGTGTTGACTTAGTTGTATCCTCTCCACCTTATAATCTAGGCAAAGAATACGAATCAAGGCAGGCTCTTGAGATTTATTTGGCAGAACAAACATCAGTTCTGCTTGAATGTAGCCGGATTCTCAAAAATACAGGTTCGCTATTTTGGCAAGTTGGTGCTTTTTCTGACCGAGGAATGCTGATTCCTCTGGATATTCGCTTTTTTCCGATTTTAGAGTCATGCAGATTAATTCCTCGCAACCGAATTATATGGGCTAGGCAACATGGTCTTCATGCCCAAAAAAAGTTTTCTTGTAGACATGAAACTATTCTTTGGTTTACTAAATCAGATAACTATAAATTTAATTTAGATGCTATTAGAGTTCCCCAAAAATATCAAAATAAAAAACATTATCAAGGTAATCGAAAGGGAGAACTTTCATGCAATCCAGAAGGTAAAAATCCTGGTGATATTTGGCTGTTTCGGAATGTTAAACACAACCATGAAGAACAAACTATACATCCCTGCCAATTTCCAGAAGACTTGGTAGCTAGAATTATATTAGCTACAACTAATAAAAATGATATTGTTTTAGATCCATTTATGGGATCTGGGACTACGGCGGTGGTTGCGAGAGATCGTGAACGCCATTTTATCGGGTCAGAAATTGAACCAAAATATCATCAAGTTGCCTTGCGTCGTCTCAGTGGCAATCCAGATCCAAATGGTTGTTTTCCAAATCTAAAAACATTGCGCGATTATGTTGAAAAAACTGGTCAATCTATTAATAAATTTAAGTTTGATGTGCAAGTAGGAAATAAAGCTTCAGAACGCAGCAAAGCAAAAATTTATTCAGAAGAGTATCATTTGCAGGAAATGGAAGATAGATTAATCTATGAAGAATCTGCTTTTGCCGCTAATCTAAGAGGTGAAGAGATTCCATTAGATCCAAAGCTTAACGGTAATGGTAAAAAGGCCTCTTTGCAAAATCAAATAGTAAAACAAGTAGAAGAAGTAGAACAAATTGAATTGAGATTGTGGAGTTAATAGATTAATTATTACAGTAAGTTAAGTAGACAACGACTACGAGCTGAACGTCCCGCATTAATTTGGCATTGGCGACTGATTCTAGTATTCACGGTTCTAGAATATCTTTTAGATAAATACTCAGTCCAGATAATAGGCACTATTGTATTTTGTTGTTCAAATAATCCAACCAACCTGATTGGTACATCAAAAACTTGGTTTTTAGCCAAAGCTGTTAACTGATTAACAGCTTGCTCGTAATAAAGAGTGCTATTAGAAGCAGGAAACATCAGAGCCTTTGTTACTATAATTACTAGATTAGTAGAGCTATCCAACAAATTCAGTTTTAGCTTTGAAGAACAATTCTGAGCGCAAAGTGTTATTGAGTAGAAAGGGATAGTTAGAAAATTGAATTTCAATAATAATGCCAGCTTTAGCAAAATCAATATCTGTACCTAAAAATCTGTAAGGTATTGGAATAGGTATATTTGATTGCCAACCATCATGAATAAAGGCAGCTTTAATGTATTCGTTTGTACCTACTGGCTCGAATATTGCATTACCCTGAATTCCAGCTTGATCTGAAGCCTTGATGTGCAAAGGCATTCTAGTGAGAGTATTACTAATCTCATGCCATTCGTTCTGGTATTGGGTATTAATTATTGTATCTGCTGCGTTCAAGTCTACATATTGAATAATGATTATTATGTCTCCTTTTGGTATCTCAACAGTTCTTTAATAAAAGCAAGCGGATCGATTTCAAGAACTTGGGCAACCTGTAAAAATTCAATCACGTCAAGACGACGCTCTCCACGTTCATACTTTGATACATAAGATTGCGGCAGCTCTAGCTTTGCTGACAACTCTGCTTGAGTAATCTTGGCAGCTTTGCGGGCTTCGATAAGTAGCTGGCGAAACCGATCGTAATCTTCGCTGAAAACTGATTTAGGCACTTTAGCTTGCCTTTTTTCTGGCGATGGTTTTTTCGATCTTGATGAGAGTTACTACATATTGCTAAACTCAGTTAAATTCTAAAACCTAATATGGGATAAACCCGAAGTAGGTTTTTGACAGCTACTATGAAGATAGCACGCGTATAGGCGTTGGCGTATCCTCTCCAAGATAAGCTCATTGTAGACATCGCACGATTAATTTCCCAAGGTCGTAAACGGGAAGTCACTGCGTGTCTAAATCTGTGGTTTCATTTGAAGGATATCAAATTTTGCAAGATATCTACTTACGATCATGAATGTTGCACCTGCCATTGTAGTACTAGGTCAAAATAGCGTCACAGTAGCACGTAA
Source organism: uncultured Nostoc sp. (assembly GCF_964247315.1). Taxonomy (GTDB): domain Bacteria; phylum Cyanobacteriota; class Cyanobacteriia; order Cyanobacteriales; family Nostocaceae; genus Nostoc. The sequence goes on along the minus strand of NZ_CAXTTT010000018.1, from coordinate 17,714 downwards.
AATAATCAGCGTCTTGCCAGGAGCAACGCTATACGGTCTAGAGGGTCGCACATCGCAGGTTGATGTCAGCTTCACGAATTTTGGCGAGACGCTACGCGAGTTATTTGTGCAGGGAAGGCCGCTGATTGGCATTTGTGCCGCCGGTATTTTAATTAGGACGCTAGCTCCGGTAATCTCGGATAAACGACAGGAACCACCAGTGCTAGCTGTGGCTGAAGATGGTAGTGCTGTTGTCCCTCTCTTGGGGGGACTTGGTGGGGTAAACGATTTGGCTCGCCGCATTGCCGAAGCCCTTGATGTCAAAGCTGCAATTACGACCACAGGCGATTTACGTTTAGGCACAACGTTGTTATCTCCTCCTCCTGGATACCATTTAGCAAACCCAGACGATGCGAAGAAATTTATCTCAGATGTGCTAGCTGGGGCGCAAGTTAAGCTCGAAGGAATAGCGCCTTGGTTGACCGATAGTAAACTGCCTATAGATCCAAAAGGAGATTTGACTATCCAAGTTACAGAACGTTTGGTAACTCCTACAGCCAACTGTCTTGTTTATCACCCAGCAACGATCGCGATCGCAATTAGTGGCATGATTGATGATCCAGTAGTTTTAGTACAACAGCTACTAACTGATGCCAAATTAGAAAAAGCATCAGTCGCCGGGATATTTGCGCCCATAACCGCCGCAGCCGATCCCGCAATCCACGCGGTAGCTAGCGCCTTGAAAGTGCCCGCCCGCTTTTTTACCCCAAATCAGTTAGAAAGTCTACTTTCACAAGGTCATAGCCCCGCCCAAGCTGTAGCGATCGCCGCCACAGGTACATCCCCGATTACTGCTTCAACTCCCGACATTGCGATCGCTATTGCCCCTGAAGTAATTGACCCCAACTCCATCGGTCAGCCACGCGGACGGTTAGCGATTATTGGCACGGGCCCTGGTGGTTCGCTGTGGATGTCTCCCGAAGTGAAGGAGATACTCAAGTCGGCAACTGACCTAGTGGGTTATAAAACTTATTTAGATTTAGTTGGTTCTCTAGCTGATGGCAAGCAACGGCATGAGTCTGACAACCGCGAAGAAGAGGCACGGGCAAAGATGGCCCTTGATTTGGCTGCATCTGGGCGATATGTAGCTGTGGTTTCATCTGGCGACCCAGGTATCTATGCAATGGCAACAGCAGTTTTTGAGGTATGCGATCGCTATGCTAAACCCGAATGGGACAGCATCGACATTCATGTGGCTCCAGGTATCTCTGCAATGCAGGCAGCAGCAGCAGCCATTGGTGCGCCCCTTGGACATGACTTCTGTGCTATTTCCCTCTCTGATATCTTGAAACCTTGGTCTTTGATCGCCCAACGAATTGCGGCTGCTGCTGAGGCTGATTTTGTCATTGCTTTTTACAATCCTGTTTCCAAAGAGCGTACCTGGCAACTGGCAGAAGCGAGAAATATTTTACTGCAACATCGAACACCAGATACACCAGTAGTGTTGGCCCGGAATCTCGGTCGGCCAGGACAAACGGTAAAGGCGATCGCACTTGACCAGTTAACACCAGCAAGCGCTGATATGCGGACAATTATTCTTGTTGGCTCCACAAAAACCCGAACCATCAAGCGCCGCGATGGTAATATCTGGGTTTATACGCCGCGTCGCTATACCGAACAATAGGCACGTCAGCGAAGAGAGCAAAAGAGGCAAGATAGGCACTTTTTTAAATCCAAGACGCTTGGGTTAAGAAGAATAGTAGGTTGGGTTGAGCCTAAACGTTACCCAACAAAGCTTTGATAATGTTGGGTTTCGTTCCTCAACCCAACCTACGCCAGTTTTAGTTTTTAGCCTTAACTGAATCATATTGGTTTTTAGCTTGAATTTAATGAGCTATCAATTAAATTACTTGAAAATTTTTCACACCCATGATTTATTTTCCAACCATAGGATTGCGATCATACCTACTGCATAAGCAATGATATCTTTCCAATCAAATACACTTCCCAAGGCAACAGCCATAATCTTATATTTTTGCAATCCTAAATTATTTACAAAATTAAAATATTGAAGAATCTCGATAGTACAAGAAAAGGCAAAAACTGAGAAAGCGATGATGGATGAATGTATATTCAAAAAAGTTTTGACAAAGCAATAAATTAGTATAACTACTAAAATATCACCGATAAAAGGACGAATGAAACTATCATTTGCAAAAGCAGCAATACTTATCTCTATTAAAAATAGTATCAGTGTAAGATAAAAATATTTTTTGTTTAAAATAAACATGGCAATCAATAGCGCTCAAAAAATACCTGTTTGACTATAAACCTCTTCAATTTTTGATAGCCTCTGTTGAAAATTCTATTATTACTGACTAGGTTTCCAAATGACAATGGCAGGTAAAATTCTTTGTTTACCGATAAACTTCTCTGTTTTGTCTTCCGTGTAATAACTTCTGCCTTGACGTTTCGGTGTTTCGCGCAGGCTGTAGCAACTTCCGCTTTGACGTTATCAGAAATAGACTTGCATTATATGACCATGATTACCGTATTACGCAACAAAGCGATCGCTTGTTCGGGATCTATTCAACCTTTATATACAAAGTTCTTGGGGGTTGTCATGCCACTATCTGCCTTTGTGCATATTCCTGATAGACGTTTGCTTGCACTGTAAGATTTAATCGGATAATCTGAGCAATCGAGATTGTTTTTCAAGAAAACTAATGAACAAATTCATACTGAGTTTGCTTTCTTCTCCTGTGGTGATTTTCTGCACCATTAATGTGAATTACTCCCGAACCAGCTTCTACAAAGAATACCTCGCACATATCTTGATGCGCGTGTGCTGGTGCGGTTTGTCCAGGAGCAAAACGTGCTTGAGAAAAGTTAGTTAGGTGAGGTAAATCGCCGAAGCGTAACATCACTTTTTTCTTGATTTCGGCATTGTGAGAAACCGATTCTTCAGGCAAGTCTTTAAGGGAAGTGGTAATCATTCGGGTCTTAAATCGTTAGATAATTCCACAATACCCCTAGACCCATCAATCCTGACTCGTTGACCATCTTGCAGAAGCCATGTAGCACCTCGAACATCCATCACTGCGGGAATTCCATATTCACGAGCAACGATCGCACCGTGAGAAAGCCTTCCCCCAACTTCGGCAATTAATCCTCCAGCCCTTAATAACAAAGGGGCCCAGCCGGAGTCTGTATAAGGAACTACCAGAATCGTATCTCGATCGATGTCTGGCACGTCTTGTAAATTTCGCAACACTTTCACTCTACCTTCGGCTTGCCCGTGACTGGCTCCAATACCTTGTAAAATTTGGTCAGAGTAGAGTTCAGAGGGAGCTAAGGGGTGAGGAGGTGTATTGCCGTAGACTAAAACAGGTATTTGAATAATCTCGCTATCTTGCAGGAATTGCGATCGCCTAAATTCCACTAACTCATCTAACTGCTCTATTAAGCTGGAATCTTCATCTCCAACTAGACGCCGCACTTCATCAAAATTGAGAAAAAAGATATCGCCTGTTTGCCTAAGTAAGCCAGACTTTAACAAAATCTTCTCTAAAGCCACAAAACTCCAACGCAATTCAGCTAAAAGCCGGGAATAAACTTCGGTGACTCGTCCTTTGATATCCACACGCCGTTGCACGAAAGAGCGTTTGCGCTTACTGGCAAAGATACTATTAATCGCGTCTTTAGCACCTGCTTGTGGTTCGTTCCCCTGCATTAACTGCACAAACATCTGCTTAATCATCTGGGGATTTTCCCGCCAAGTGGGAACGGAGATATCGGTTCCCACCTCACTTAAATAGCCGTAATCTTGAAGCAATTCGTTAAATTCCTGGAGGATCTTCTCTCCTTCGGGGGTTTGCTTTAATTGCTCAAATACTTGCTGTGGCTCAAACTCAACCAATACCTGTTTGGCATCTGTAGCGATTGCACTGAGCGATCGCAATGCCGCTACCTCTGGGGTGACGCTATGATCGATTTGCCCATCTTTTACCCGAAAAATCGCCTGTCTCAGGGCAGCACTCAAGGGAGCTAAAATGCTGTAATACGTCCCATAACGCAGCAACTCCAGAATAAAATCAATTCTTGCCAATAACTTCGGTGGTTCCAAGCTATCTATATCTTCCTGCGCCAACTGCGACAACCCAGGAATCAACCGTTTGTGATAATCTTCCTTGAAGTCTTTTTCTAAATTTAATTCCCGCTTCAGCAACTTTCCTAGTCCTGGCAAATTTTCCCAGGTTGACTGCAAGGAGGGTTTACTTAATTTAGCTCCTCTGGTTAAAAATTCTAAACTTTCGGGTGGCAGTCCCATACGGAGAAAAATATTTCCTAAGAGGGAAGCATTAAAGTAGGCTCTGGAATAATGGAGAGTTGCTGTTTTGGTGAAATCTAACCCCAAGGCGCGATCGCCTAAAACTAAAGTAAAAAATTCTCCCCAAACTCCACAAGTTAAGGGACGATTAATTGACCATGTTAAGGGATGAATTACTCCAGGAATTACTTCAGCAGCGATTTTGCGCGTCCAGATGGGTAACAGAGTAGCGATCGGTCGAGATTGCAGCACCCAAAGCGTTTGACCATCATAACTCCACTCGATATCTTGAGGAGTGCCATGAAAACGTTTTTCGAGTCGGTAACTAAGGTAAGCAACTTGTTTTATTAATGACTGTGGTACTCGTCCTTGACCTTCTAATTGTACAGAGTAAGAATTTTCTGTTTCAACAACAAAAGCGCGATATTGTTCTGGTGTGATTTTTCCCGAAACGACTTGCGTCGGGCTGCCTGGAAGGGCTTCAATCACGATCGCATCGCCTTGTTGGGTAACGGGATCGCGACTGAAAGCAACGCCAGAATATACACTCTGGACTTGTTGTTGAATTAACACAGCCATTGCTGTATCATTTAAACCGCGATCGCGCCGATATTGGACAGCAGATGGATGATTGTAGGAAGCTTGAACTTGGGCGATCGCTGACTGTAATGCCTCTTGACTGGTAACATTGATAACTGTTTCATACTGTCCAGCAGCAGAAGCGTGTTCTGAATCTTCTCCAATAGCAGAGGAACGCACCACCAAGGGGGATAATTCTGATGGCTGAAGAAATTCTGTCAACCCTTCAGGATCGTCGATGGGGGCTAGTACCCATCCTTTCGGCACTGGATAACCCCAGCGTTTAATTTGAGATAATGTCGCCGCCTTTTCTCCGACTATGGCAGCATTCAGTTCCTCATCTAGAGAAACCATTGTGCGATCGCCGCGTAAAAATTCCAACATCGCTTGCGATTCTGTTTGTGCCTCTTGGGCTGGCAGTTTCATATCATCAGGAATTTTAGTATAAATCCAGCCCATTAAACCTGCTAAAGCGACAGCAGCAAATATTCTGGGAATATCGCTCAGGTGCAGAAGTGCCACAAACAAAGGAAAAAGCAGCAAAACCCCAAATTTGACTACCTTTCTTGATTGCAGAATTGTAAAAGTAATACCTGCAAAGAAAGATACAAATATAGCTACCAGTGGATCGTGTACGACAAATCCCCAGACAACATTTGTCGTACCTGCTCCTCTACCCATCCAGTATCTACCGATTACCAGAGCGATCAGGGCAACCAATTCCCAAAACGATCCTTCTGGGAAGAAAATGCGGGTGATTAAGACTGCCGCAATTCCTTTAAAAGCTTCTGACAAGACTGCCAGAATTCCGACAATTTTACCGCCATGATAAAACGCAGCTGATACACTAATGTTTCCTGTACCAACTTGTGATAACTGCTTCCCCTTCAGGGCGTAAGTTATCCATGCAATCACGGGTAATCCGCCCAAAAGGGGGCAGATAATTAAAATAACGAAAACACCCCAAGGTTCAAACATTCTGGGTTTTGGATTTTAGATTTAAATTTTCCATCTAAAACCTCAAATCTAAAATCTAAAGTTTTTCTGAAATTTTTGATGGTTATAAAAGAGCTTTTATTTACTAGTTACTAAATGGACACTTGGCTAAAACGGTTTCCGTTTTAGCCAGTGTCCTTCTAGACTACTAATGGTTTTAGTTTAGCGCATAGGCAGCTTGTAGCGCCCAGATGACAAGAGCAGCGATCGATCCCAGAAGCAACACGGTAGAGATAGTGACTACTTTTGGGGAATCTGCTCCCTTAAATTTCATAATTCCGCGATTTAAGTCGGACACAGTTTTGTAATCCTCTCTTGTTGGAGCATGAAATATTTGTCCGTTTTGATTGTAGTCCTTCTCTTTGCGGATGATGTTAAATTCACTTTAAAAATTTAAAAATTTAGAAGTGAGGAGTGGGGATAAGGGGACAAGGGGACAAGGGGGACAATGAAAATAACCTTGCCCAATGCCCTTCAGGAGTGCTGAGTGCTGAGTGCTGAGTGTGGAATCTCACTTCTTGACTCTAAGCCGAGGAACTCGAAACGGGCTAAACGCCCCGCTGACGCTAACGGAACTGTTTTGCCCAATGCCCAATGCCCAATCCCCCAGTATCATTGAAAAGCAACTCAGTATAAGAGGGTGTGAGTAGGTGAAAATAGCACTGAGCGTAATATTGGCGGTGGTTGTGGGATTGTTTTTGGTAATCGAGATCGGACTGCGATCGCTGTTTGGTTTTGGTAATCCCCTGATTTATATTGGCGATGAGCAGATTGGTTATTTGTTGGCTCCTAACCAGCGTACCCGTCGTTTTGGTAATCGCATTGAAATTAATGAATATTCTATGCGAGGTAGTCCGATAAAAAAGCTACCTGCACCTACTGGGCTGCGAATTCTCCTCTTAGGTGATTCTATTGCTAATGGTGGCTGGTGGACAGATCAGACTAATACAATATCTAGTTTGATGATGCGTTCTCTAGCATCATCTACTAATAGTAATTATCAGGAAGTAGAAGTGCTAAATGCTTCAGCTAACTCTTGGGGCCCAAGGAATGAATTAGCTTATTTGGAGAAGTTTGGCAACTTTAACGCGCAAGCAGTGGTGTTAATAATTAATACCGATGATTTATTTGCAACTCCTCCTACTTCTTTGCCAGTCGGACGCGATCGCAATTATCCAGATCGTAAACCTGCCCTAGCATTAGTGGAAGTGTGGCAGCGTTATATTGTTAAGCAAAAGCCAATTCCTGAACTACAAGCCGTGCAAAATGAACCAGGCGATCGCGTGGGGATTAATTTGGAAGCGATCGCTAAAATTCAAGCCTTGACTCGCCAATCCAACAGCAAATTTCTGCTAGTGATGACTCCTTTGCTACGAGAAATTGGCGAACCAGGCCCCCGCGATTACGAAATAAAAGCACGTCAGCGCTTGAGCGATTTTACCAAAGCACAGCAGATTCACTATATAGATTTTTTACCGAATTTCAATTTAACTACCAACCCGCAAGGTTTGTTTCACGATCACATTCACCTCAACTTGCAAGGTAATAAATTTGCCAGTGAAGTTATGGAGCGATCGCTTTTGGAAATACTGACAGAGGCCTCACTTCGTCACTAATATTCATGTTTTAGCTAGATTTCTGAGTATCTCTAACCAAATTATTTAACTCTTCCTGCATTTGACTTTGAACCATTTCATAACAAGCATTCACATAGTTACGATCTCTAGCTGCATCTTGACCATATCTTTCAAAAGTAATTGGATGACAGACACGAGTGTGAATTTTCACAGGTAGAGGAATATTTGGTAGAGGCCCAATAGACAAGCCCCAAGGTAAACCTAAGTAAATTGGGAAAACACCAGGGTCTATTTGATATAACCACGGCAATCCCCACTGATGCAATTGTTTGACTAAATCATAGCAATCACATAAGACTATCAAGCTATCATGAGCGCCTACCGAAATTACAGGAATAATCGGAACTTCTTGTTTTAAAGCCAGTTTGATAAAGCCCTGATGACCGGCAAAATGAATTTTATGGCGTTGGCTATGAGGACGAAACATATCATATTGTCCTCCCGGATATACCAGAACGCTAGCACCTCGATCAAAAGCCGCACTAGCCATTTTGGGATGTGCAACAATTGCTCCGAATTTCTGGGCTAATCCTGCTATTTCTGGACTTACTTTCCAAGCGTAAGGGTGCATTAGACCATACACCAAACGCTCGGTTCCAAATCTAGAAAACCAATCGTACATCATCATTATTAAATCTGGAGAAGCCATGCCCCCATTATGAGAGCCAACCAGTAGTACTTTCCCTGTTGTTGGTATATGATGCCATCCATCAGTTTTTACTTGAAAGTAATAACGGTAAAACCATTCCCATACAGGCATCAGTAATTTAATAAACTGAACATCTCGCTGTGTTAATGAATGATGAATCTTTTTCGAAAATTCTGATGTTAAGCAATTGTCAGCGCTGACATAAATGTTCTCTGCCTGTTTTGGAAATTCCATAATTAGTCGCTCATCTTCTATCACTAGTATATTTTGACCGCTACATAATACTGTTACTGATTATTCAATAACAGTTGTTCTTTTTTCAGGTCTATCATCGGTCGGACATGATTTGCAGACATGGTGGAATCTGGTGAAGGTAGGCATAGCCTGTCCTAGACATCGCTCCTAAATTCAAACAGTAGCAAATCCTGGGGATTTTTATTTGCAAAGATTGCACTATCTGAAATCCAGCCCAAATTTTCTTCACTTTTTAAACAAGATTGACACAAGTCTCGGTGGTTTATTTTGATCTTGTTCGTGCCACCACTCTTGGAAGTCTTCAAGTAGGAAGCCATGAACTTTAGCTGTGTTAAAAAAGTCTGATAAATGATGCACAAATGCAGGAATTTTAATGAATTCTTGCTGTCTTTGAAAATTAGCTTTTGTTCCTTGATATTGCTTGACTGGATGAAGCTCACAGATAAAAAAGTATCCTCCTTTGACTAAGACACGAGATGCTTCTGAAAATATCAAGCTGAGGTCTTCGATATGTTCTAAAACAAGATTACAAGTGACCAAATCGGCAGACTGATTGCGACAAGTCCATTGCTTGGTAATGTCTTCTGTAATAAACACCACATTAGCTGACCTAACTTTCTCTTTCGCCTTTTCAATCATCTGTGCTGAAAAATCGATCGCACAAACTTTCAGAGCAATTTGTGAAAGCAAAAGTGTATTTTTACCTGTGCCACAGCCAATTTCCACGACTGATTTACACCTTAAACCCATCAAGGTTTCTTTGGTGACGGTTTGATCGAGATCGCGGGTCAGATTTTCGTCAGCATCGTATGTGGCTGACCAATTATCGTATGCTGCTTGAATACTCATATAGCTTCATTTTGCCGAGCAAAGGGTATCATACATATTCATCATTTCTATCTCATCATGCGATCGCAGAGTCCGAGGGTGAGTGCTGCCGCAAGTGCCGCTATTGTCCGAACGTGGTTCCAGAACGTCCAGTTGGTAAGATATCTAGCCCATAGGTTTGCGCCTTCAGTGCTATCCGGTTTGGCGATCGCTAACGCATCATTCAGCGGCACATTGAACGCGATCGTCACTAGAACAGTGCCAATAAGATAGAGCAAGCTACCGATAAGCAAATAGGCAGCACTAGGTTGATGCCACTTTAACACTGAGGAAACCGCTAGAAAAATGCAAGCCACAGCCGTTCCGAAGAGTGCCACCATGAACAATGGATTGATCGCAGTGATATTGATGGATTGCATAGCGATAATGCCCTCCTTTGGCTGGAGTCGTGCAAGGGCATTCATCACGAAAGTCGAGAAGGCAAAGAAGACGCCAGCCACCAGCCCGCAGCCTAGTGCTGTAAAAAGCGTCAAAGGGAAGCGCAAATTGTCAATAATTACCATAAAGCCTCCTATTAATTACTGCCCAACGCCTTGTTCGCAGATGGTGTTATATCACAATACGCTTGGGTTAAGGGTTATTGGTGTAGATGATTGATCTTTCAAGACGTGATAAATTCCACAGACGACACTACTGTAAATCTGAAACAAATATCTTAGCTGTATAGTTTGGCAAGTCAGTGACTAAACCATCCTCTCCAGATTTCACTTCTTGATTACTAACCCAATCTCGCCAATACTTAGCAGTTGGGAAGCCTGAAATTTTATATTGATTTAGATTTTGGTCGGAGAAATTTGCCACAACAACGACATGAGAATTCTGCTCATCCCAACGGGTGTAAGCCAGCACTTTATTATCTGCATTTTCGTAAAAAAACTTAATATTGTCACTTTGCAAAGCTGGAGTTTGCTGGCGTAGAGCAATCAGCTTTTGATAATACTCAAATAAATCATGATTTTGGTCGCTTGACAATAAAGACCAATTAATCTTGCGCGGCTTAGTCACATCTTCGCTTTTTTGCTGATATTCGCCAAACTCTTCTCCCATCCACAGCATCGGTATACCCATCGCTGTCATTAACAGAGCAGCTGCTAACTTGGCTCGTTCAAATGCGGGTGCGTCAAAGATGCCACAATTGCCTAATTCTCGTAATACACGTTCGCGATCGTGGGTTGCCAAATAATTGATGATATTGGTAGCGATCGCATAACCCTGCTGTTTGGGATCTAAAATCTGCTTGAGTTGTTCTAATTCAAATGATTTACCACAAATATATGGAATTATAAAGTAGCGAAAACTTTCATGCCAACAAGCATCTAATGGGCCATCTGGCTTGACTACAGTGTTTGTATCGGGAATATGTTCAGCAATGTTGTAAAACTGTTTGGGTGCAGCATAGTTTTTCGCTTCTTTAGTCAGCCAGTCGAGAAATTCAAAGTTAGCCAATTGCCGCACTGCATCAAAGCGAATTCCATCAATGTGATACTCATGAATCCAAAATTTTACCACATTGCTGATATATTCCCATGCAGGCTTAATATTTAAGTTTTTGTCGTAATTATCATAGTTAAACTCTGGCCCCCAGTAATTATCTGGGTCTTCAGGATAATGTTTGTATTCGTAATACCAGTAATTTCGGTCAATTAGTATTAAGGGGCATTCTTCATCTGTGTGGTTATAAATTCCATCCATAAAAACGCGAATGCCTCTACCATGACACTCGTCAATCAACCTCTTTAAATCTTCTGTTGAACCGTAACTAGATTCTGTAGCAAAGAAGTGGCGAACTTTATAGCCCCAGTTATAATCACCAGGGTACTCATTAACTGGCATTAATTCAATTGCATTAATTCCCAATTCGCAAAGATAATCTAACTTAGCAATTATTCCTAGATATTTGCCTCGCTCGTTAGAGTCAACTTCATCACCAGTAAAATCGGCAACGTGCATTTCATATATGACTAATTCCCGGTTATCAGGCAACGGTATTTCATCGTGCTGCCAAATGTAAGTATCAACAATGCGTTGACCATTTTGAATGCGTACTATACCGTATTTTTCTGTTTGATTAATATCTGTTGCTTTGGGGTCAATTATATCTATCCATTCATCAGGAGCAAAATTTGGGCTTTTGGTTTGAATGCGAAATTTATATTGATAAACGCCGTCTTCTAGTTTGATTTTAGTGCGAAAATACCCATCTTCACCTTTTGACATGGGAATTTCTTTCCAATCTGAAAAAGACCCAATTAAAGCTGCTCCTTTGTTGCGAGGAGCAAACAATGTAAATTCAGTTAAATTTGCCATTTTCACACTTTTAAATTTTAGCTAGTTACAGTCACTAAAATTATTGTGTAATATCAAACAATTTGCAGCTTCTTTCTTAAGTATTATAAATATTTTACTAATATGCTGGACTTCAACCAGATATTGCGATCGTTATGATGGTAGGGGTGCAATGACTATCTAAATCATAACTAATTATGCAGACATGATATGATAGTTTTGCTCAATTGTCTCTGGGGTTTCGTTCTCAAAAGCCATTCCATGCGTTCTGGGATTAAATGTCTATTGAAAGACAGTAAACGCAGTGACTTTTCCTGGCATCAGATTACTCTATCTACTGGCTGATTTTAAAACACCTACCCTTGAAAGGTGGGTAGTGGGGAGTAGGGGAAACAAGGGGACAAGGGGGACAACCCATGCCCAATCCCCAATGCCCAACTAATTACTATTTACCAATATCTTCATTCCAAAGTTCGGGGTTAGTTTCAATAAACTCACTCATCATTTGTTCGCATTCGTCAAGATTAAGATCGATAACGTCCACACCGTGAGATACCATAAATTCTTTAGCACCAGGAAAAGTTTTGGATTCTCCGACGATGACTTTTTTAATGCCAAATTGTACCACTGCCCCAGCGCACAGGTAACACGGCATTAAAGTTGAATAAAGTGTAGTACCTCTGTAACTGCCAACTCTCCCAGCATTACGGAGACAATCGATTTCCGCGTGGGTGACAGGATCTGCATCTTGGACACGTTTATTGTGTCCTTTGCCAAGAATTTTGCCATCCTTGACGAGAACCGAACCAATGGGAATTCCACCTTCTTGTCTGCCTTGTTTTGCTTCTTGAATTGCAGTTTCCATAAACTCATTCATATTAATTCTCCTGTTTATGTCAAAACAACTTGTATTTAGGACTTACGCACACTCTACGAATTCTCGGCGCTCTTGGCGACTTGGCGGTTCGATAAATTAAGCCTTTTGGCGATTTTTGCGTAAGTCCTGGTATTAATGGATCACGATGGCGGTGTAGATGATTATCTAGCAACTATGCTGCTGTTGACGATGGATCGTATTGAACTTTTTGGTGTTGTCGTCACTCCAGCAGATTGCTACGTAAAACCAGCTGTTAGCGCCACACGTAAAATTATAGATTTGATGGGATTTTCTCATATCCCGTTAGCACAAAGCACTGTGCGCGGTATCAATCCATTTCCTACTCTCTATCGCCGTGATTCGTTTATCGTTGACCATCTCCCCATTCTCAATCAAAGCGAAACCATCACTACGCCATTGGTTGCCGAAACAGGTCAAGATTTTATGATACAGGTGTTACGTGAGGCATCAAGCCCTGTAACGTTGATGGTAACTGGGCCATTGACCACCGTTGCAGGCTGAAAAATTCGTGCTTTTAATCTCCGTATTTTCTCAAGTTTGAATTTGGATTGCCATCTGCTATTTAGGTGTCGCCATTAAGTAAAGAAGTTTGTCATTAAAATGGAGATTCTGCAATTCAGGAGGTGGAGGAACAGGCGGTGGCCCTTCTATGATTACAGGAATAATTTCGGGGGAACGCAATCCATCAGAACCTTGTCTCTCAAGAGCATACAATATTTCTTTAAGCACCCACGGCGATTCTTTTGCAGCAGTAGACCAAAATAGTAGAAACAGATCGCACTCATCAATGTTGCGATAAAGTTCTTGCTCCCAGCGATCGCCAGGTTCTAAATTAAGGATATCTTGAAAAACTGTAATACCACTTACAGCTAGTCCCTGCACCCTTTTAAGAACTTCTATCCGATCTTTAGAAGAGTAAGATACGAATGCTTTTCTATAATGTCGAGCAACTTCTCCTACTAGCTGAGGGTCTTTGGATGTAGAAGATGCAGAAGGAATAATCGATAACTTGAATTTTAGATGACCAAGGGGAATTGTATTTTGGCTTACAGTAACAGTTCCAATGACTGTTTTCTGAGTGATATCAGCAGGAACCGTGACCCCAAATTGAATAGAATCTGCTCTACCATTCCAACTCAACTTTTGAATTGGATCATCTACTTCTAGTTTTGGAATGGACAGGTTAAAAGTTAGTTCACTTCCCCGTTTAATAGGTAATCCTAAACTTCTTGCTCCTAACTGTTTAGCATCAGGATCAAATTGTTGAGCATTCTGTTTGGCAAATTCAATTTGTTCAGGAAGATGAACAAAGACTTGGATAAGGAACATATCCCCTGGAGTTGCAGAAGAAGGACTGAACACACTGCAATCCACTAAATCTTTCGTTATATCAGCAGGTTGTGAAGATCGTTCTTGAATAGTTGGGGTTTCTTGTAGTTGCGCTTTTAACTGCTTAATAACTTCTTCTTCATCCTTGATATCGCTACTATCCCAACCCAACTCACTTACTGGAACATTACTATTTGCTTCTACCTTTAACTTAATGGATTTACTATCAAAACCGTCACCCAAAAATTTCAAGGCTTTACGAATATTTTCTAAGTTGATTTTAGCTGGTAACAGCTTATTCCAAAAATTTGTAGAGCCTTGAATCTGGGATGCTTTCGTTCTAGATTGGTATATTACCGAGTCTGGTGGTTCATTTGATGTCGTTGGTCTAGGTTGGTATATTACCGAGTCTGGTGGTTCATTTGATGTCGTTGGTCTAGGTTGGTATAGTACCTTGTCTGGTGGTTCATTGGATGTCGCGGATCTTGGAGTGTATTCAGATAAATTCTGTAAAACAGATATCTTAATATACTTCTTACGGACAAACCATGTATCTTTGCCCTTGATAGACTTTTTTAAAGTAATTCTGTAATATTCTTCCTCCTCAGCATAAGAAATTACCTCCAAGACACTTTTGACTTGAATGAGAAGTTTTTCATCTTCAGCTAGTTCCGCTAACTCACTTGGACGAACTTTCAGGAAAGTATCAGCAGTTACTGTAAAGACAAACATAATAATTACTTTTAGATTATTATTAATAATTTAGCAAGTTTAAACCTAAAAAGAGAGCCGCTATAGTTCCTGCAACAGAAATTTCTCTCTGAATAATTTTATCTAAAACTGATTTTACGGGAATAAATACAACTTCAATTTCTTCTGTAATATCTAGTTGCTGCTCTCCAACCTTGCCCACATTTTCTGCTAAAAATAAATGTATTTGATTGGTGTCTTTACTTGGCTTATCGTATAGAGTTGCGATTTTTCTAAATTCTTGGGGAATATAACCAGTCTCTTCTCTCAGTTCTCTAATTGCCGCTACCTCTGCACTCTCTTTTGTGGGATCGAAATTCCCTGCTGGCAGTTCCAAGAAAAATTCACCGACGGCATGTCTATATTGCCGGACAAAAATAATTTCTCTATTACTAGTGATAGGTAAAATCATTGCAACGTCAGGCTTAACACTAACAAAATAATCATCTATAATTTTACCATTTGGTAATTCTATTTCATCTTGCCTCACCTGACACCAAGGATTATCTAAAACCATTTTTGATTTTAAAATATTCCATTTCTTTAAGTTGTTCATAAATTAAGTAACAAATAAAATGTATGTATAAAAACTTTGCAATGAATGTAAAAAAGTATAACAGATGCATCCGATAATTTAAATTTTAAACTTACACTGACTTTGGCGATATCATAATATGTATAATAAGTATGCAAATAAATGTAAATTTATTTACTGTAAACAAGAGATTTCCGTTGACTATTAGTCGGGGTACAACGGCACAGACAACGAATGTATGGGTGAGGATTTCACAAGATGACATCGAAGGCTGGGGGGAAGCATCGCCATTTGGTGTGGGTAATCATCGGCAATCAACTGATGCAATCAAGGGTGCTTTAGAGCAAGTTGTGCCACTGTTGCAAATATTCAGCCCCTTACAACGTCAGGAAATTGAGCAAGTTTTAATACAAAACCAGGTTCCTTCTGCTGCAAGAACTGCCTTAGATATGGCAATGCACGACTGGTTGGGTAAGCGCGTAGGTTTACCCTTGTGGCAAATTTGGGGACTTGATCGCAATCAAATAGTCCCGACTTCAGTCACAATTGGGATTAATTCACCTGAAGGTGCTAGGGCGAGAGCGCGAGACTGGTTAAAATTTACCGATGTCCGCCTTTTTAAGGTGAAGTTAGGTAGCCCAGATGGTATAGATGCAGATAAAAAAATGCTATTAGCAGTGCGAGAAGAAGCACCATTACTAGAATTTTTTGTTGACGCCAACGGGGGTTGGAGTTTAAAAGGTGCGATCGCTATGTGCAATTGGCTAGCTGATTTAGGTATAAAGTATGTAGAACAGCCATTGCCACGGGGAGAAGAAAAAAGTTTAGCAAAACTCAAACAACACTCTCCCCTGCCCATCTTTGTCGATGAAAGTTGTTTCACCAGCGCCGATATTCCCGATTTGGCAAATTACGTGGATGGCATTAATATCAAACTAATGAAATCAGGGGGGCTAACAGAGGCAATGCGAATGGTACATACAGCACGAGCATATCGGTTGCAAGTAATGTTCGGTTGCTATTCTGACAGTTCGCTAGCTAATACAGCAGCATTACAGCTAGCACCACTAGCTGATTATTTAGATTTAGACAGTCACCTTAACTTAATTGATGACCCTTTTACGGGTGCATTGCTAAAACAAGGAAGAGTTTTGCCAAACGATTTACCAGGTTTGGGAGTGCAACACAGTGCGTCTATCACTTAATCAACGAGTAGCTATCTTGCTGCATGAGGGAATTAGCGGGCATCACGGCAAAACAGGGCTAGCAATTTTACGTTACAGTGAAGCTCCAATCGTAGCCGTAATTGATCGCGAGTGTGCTGGCAAATCCCTACCAGAATTAACAGGTATCAAGCGTGATGTGCCAATTGTGGCATCGGTAGCCGCAGCCTTAGAGTACAAACCAGAAGTTTTAGTAATTGGTATTGCTCCAGGAGGTGGTGCTGTACCAGATGATTACTGGCTAGAAATCAAAGACGCTTTAGAAGCGGGAATGTCACTGGTGAATGGTTTACATACACCAATGGCAAGTATCTCAGAATTAAATGCACTGCTCAAACCAGGGCAACTAATTTGGGATGTACGAAAAGAGCCGTCTAATATTAGTGTTGCTAGTGGAATGGCACGCACCCTTCCGTGTCGGCGGGTGTTGACAGTGGGAACCGACATGGCAATCGGTAAAATGTCAACTAGTCTAGAGTTACATTGGGCGTCAAAACTGCGGGGCTGGCGTTCTAAATTCCTGGCTACAGGACAAACTGGGGTGATGTTAGAAGGGGATGGTGTGGCTTTAGATGCCGTGCGGGTAGATTTTGCCGCCGGTGCTGTAGAACAAATAGTCATGCGCTATGGCAAAAACTACGACATCTTGCATATTGAAGGACAAGGTTCGCTGCTACACCCTGGTTCAACGGCAACTCTACCCTTAATCCGTGGTTCGCAACCAACCCAACTGCTGTTAGTACATCGGGCAGGACAAGTTCATGTACGTAATCATCCCCATGTCATAATTCCACCTTTACCAGAGGTGATTCGGCTTTATGAAACTGTTGCTAATGCTGGTGGTGCTTTTGGAAGTGTTTCTGTAGTGGGTATAGCACTGAACACAGCCCATTTAGATGAATCTGCGGCTCAAGAAAGCATCGCTCAAACAATAGCAGAAACAGGGCTACCTTGCACCGATGTAGTCCGCTTTGATGCCAATCTGCTTTTGGATGCGGTGATGAATAATTAACGTGAGTTTGACGAGTGCTATTTTGACCTCTCCCCCAGCCCCTCTCCTACGTTCGCGCAGCGTCTCGAAGAGAGGAGAGGGGAGCAAAAACCCTCTAATCTCGTTACTCCTCCCTCGCCTTTTAGGCTACCGTGTACACACAAGTCGAATTTCTTCTTAAATCCCAAAGATTACCTACTTAATCGCAGTGATGGTTAGGGTGGAGTAAAACTAAAGCTAAAACCTTAGTAAATCAGGTTTGGGGTGAGGTTTTGAGAATTTATGCAATAAATATATTGAATTCGGGTGGTCGTTTATTGAATTCGAGTGGTCATTTATTGAATTCGGGTGGTCGTTTATTGAATTCGGGTGGTCGTTTATTGAATTCG
>NZ_CAXTTT010000017.1:0-70093 GCF_964247315.1 uncultured Nostoc sp. | reverse complement strand
CCACTGCGGTCTTGGGGTCTCCCCAAGTAGAGCAAGTGGCGTCATTGGGCATTGGGCATTGGTTATTTTTCCCTTTGCTTCTTTGTTTCTATGCCTCATTCCCTATTCCCTATGCCCTATTCTCTAATTCACACTTCTTTACATCTATAGAATAACGTTATTTGTTATTTGTAAAAACATAAACCAAGGTGGCAACTTTAAATATCTTTAAATAGTCACTGCGGTTATAAATAGTAGGGTAAATATACATAGCTCAGTTACCCTCGACCAAGCTGAGTTGCGAATGCTGAGTATTTTTTAATTTACTCAATATTCAGCACTGGCTCAACGCCCTGCTACTGCTAATAACACTCAGTCTGAGCAAGTGTGTTGTCATAAATATCAGTGCTAGCTACCCCGACGTATCACCGTTTGCCATCATTTCTTAATAAAGAGAGAAAACTAGATGCTGGATTTAGTTTCTAGCTGGGAGAGTATTCCTACTCAACCATCTAAGCAACATCGGATTATTGCTGCTATTGATTTGGGAACAAATTCTCTACACATGGTAGTAGTCAAGATTGACCCCACACTACCAGCTTTCAGCATTATTGCTAGAGATAAGGAAACTGTGAGGCTTGGCGATCGCAATCTTACCACTGGAGAACTCAAACCAGAAATAATTAAAAAGGCGATCGCAGCTTTAGGACGCTTCCAAGAAGTTGCCAAAACTATCAACGCTGAAACAATCATCGCTGTGGCAACTAGTGCTGTACGGGAAGCCCCCAATGGTAAAGATTTTTTGCACACAATAGAAACGGAGTTGGGTTTAAGCGTTAACTTGATTTCTGGTCAAGAAGAAGCGCGGCGAATCTATCTTGGCGTACTGTCGGGCATGGAATTTAACAATCAGCCTCATACCATTATTGATATTGGCGGTGGTTCTACAGAATTGATTTTAGGCGATAGTCACCAAGCCCGAATTCTCACCAGTACCAAAGTTGGTGCAGTGCGACTCACTAGCGAGTTAATAACTACTGACCCTATCAGCAACACTGAGTTTCAGTATCTGCAAGCTTATGCACGCGGGATGTTGGAACGTTCTGTAGAAGAAATCTTAGCAAACCTAGAGCTTGGAGAATCTCCGCGTTTGGTGGGTACGGCGGGCACGATTGAAACCCTGGCGATGATTCATGCACGAGAAAACTCAGGTGTTATTCCTTCCACTCTCAATGGTTATGAATTTAGTTTTAAAGACTTGCAAGAGTTGGTAAATCGCTTGCGGAAACTGAGTAATTCCGAAAGGGCTGAGATTCCTGGTATGCCAGAAAAGCGCCCTGAAGTTATCCTCGCTGGCGCAGTCATATTACAGGAAGCAATGACCCTTTTGGGTAGTGAATCGGTAACAGTTTGTGAGCGTTCTCTGAGGGAAGGCGTAATCGTAGACTGGATGTTAACCCACGGTTTAATTGAAGATAAGCTGCGTTACCAAAGTTCAATTCGGGAACGGAATGTTCTCAAACTGGCGGATAAATACCACATCAACTTAGAATACAGCGATCGCGTGGCAAAATTTGCCGAGAGTTTATTTGACCAAACTCAAGGTACGTTACACCACTGGGGAACTGACGAGCGACAAATGCTGTGGGCAGCCGCCATATTACACAATTGCGGTCATTATATCAGCCATTCGTCTCACCATAAGCACTCTTACTATTTAATTCGCAATGGAGAATTACTCGGTTATACAGAAACCGAGATTGAAATTATTGCCAATATAGCGCGTTATCATCGCAAATCCCCGCCCAAGAAAAAACATGAAAACTACCAGAGTTTGCTGACTAAACAACAGCGACAAGTTGTTAGTCAATTAAGTGCAATTTTAAGATTAGCAGTGGCATTAGATAGACGACAAATTGGTGCGATCGCTCAAGTGCAATGTGAGTATTATCCACAACTTAGGCAGGTCAATCTGTTAATTTTTCCATCTCAATCGGATGATGATTGTGCTTTAGAACTTTGGAGCTTAGATTATAAAAAAGGAGTGTTTGAGGAAGAGTTTGGAGTGAAATTAGTAGCAAGTTTAGAAAAGTCTAGCATTGCTAACTTGTCTTAAAAAATGAGGTGCGTTAACTAGTGTAACGCACCTAAATATAGCTGATGTTTTATGCTTGCGATCGCTAATTAAACTTGAGAAGTTAGGCTCAATATAAAAGCTTCGGGTAAAAATCAGATAAATTTATTTAGTAACTATTTAGGAAGGTACGATTATACAAGTAACTTTCTCTTGTACACAAAAAGTTTAATTAAATTTGAAACCATATTAGATGAAGATATATATCTAATTTTAACATCTAACTTAAGGACGAATTTATAACTGTCCCAAGAACCATTTAAAAACAAAAATTAGTAATTATAATAGAATTAACAATCTATTAAATGTAGGTTATGTTGCTAGTGAATATCTAAGCCGGGAAAACTTAGATATCCTTATATAAAATTTCAATAGTTTAATAAGTAATCAAGCAGATATGATGTTAGTAACTGAAAAAACTTGCACTGACTTTTACCGATAGGTATGGCGATGTCTACGACGGGCTACGCCTACGCAGTTGCTAAAGACTTCAAGGTAAAATTTCGGTAGGCTCATCACTTATGTGTGGGATGGAGCGTAGTTGCCAAAGTCAAATACAATGTTTCTAGCGATGCTAATTTAGTCTTACACACCCTTACAGTAATTGGGGCAGACATCAACTTGCAAGCATTCTTACCGGCGCTCCCCAAGAAATTTTTCCTTTTTTATAATTTGAAGATAAGTATCATGTTTTACAGAAAAAACGATTTTTTGCAAAATTACGATGCTCATTAGGAATCTGGATTAATACATTTAAGATGTTCACAGCCAAAACCTTGAGTCATCATTGCAGATAGCTGTGGAAAAACTTGTTCATCAAAGTTGAGTTCTCGCATGATTTGGTCATGAGCTTGCCCCTGCGTTATCCGCTTTGCCATTTGCTCAAACTCTACCCAAGTTAAATTACTTTCAACAAATGCTTTACTAAGGGTAATTACCAGTTCCTCATAATCATTGTCTTCCAATTTTGTCATCATTCGATGCTCAATGTGAAGCGAATCATCGAAACAGTAATACCAGGATTTTGGTTGCTGCCTAAGTACTCTTCGGAAAAGATCCTGCTGTTTCGAGCGACTAACAGCACTATCTGCCTCACTACATACCATTAAAATTGGGGCAGAAACACAGCCTTGAGACTTGTCTAAAACCTCATATCCCAATTCCAGAAATATTCGTAAGGCCTTAAGACAAAAACCTTTATAACCAAAATTGCCGGGTGCATCTTTGTTGAACCATTCAAAGTAAATTGGCAGAATTTTGATCAGTTGATCGAATATTAAGTAGCGGCTACCTAAATAAGGCGTGAACAATAAGGTGCGGTCAATCTCTTGAGGATGCTCTAAAGCTAACCAAGCAGCTAAAGTTCCACCTGTTGATAATCCACCAATTACAACTTGTTGCCCTAGCGTTTTTGCAATCTGTAACCATTCGATTACAAATTTTTGATAAACCTCAATATCTGTTGGCAGGGGTGGAGGGTTTTGAGACTTCCAGTCACCTGAGCGTCCATGACCGGGTTGTAAAGGAATCAGAACGTTATATCCCGTGTTAAAGAAGGCTTTACCAAGCGGCTCGAACTGGTAAGGGCCTGCTGTAAAACCATGCAAAAACAAAAAAACTTTTGAAGTGAAGTCAGGATGAATCAAAAATTTAGAACGGCAGGCTTCATTTTTAAGACCTAATGTGGACTCTAATTGGTGAACTTGCTCTAGAATTTCTACTGTATTTTGAATGCCAACTTTCATTTATGTAATTATTATGTTCACATATATATAGTAATCCTACTTGAATCCTGCTCAGATTGTGAAAAGTAAATCTTTGTCTGGCAAGCTTTTAAGCCGCTTAGTTATTAAAAAATTAAATAAAAGTCCTATATATGTTACTTGATTAATTAAGTAGTTACTCCGAAGCTAGCAAAGGATATATTGTTGAGTTACCCTGTCAGAAGTGAGAAACCTTTTTAAAGTCTAATAAGTATTCACTCCAAACTAATTTTCCACAACCCATCTAGCGGATTAGACAGTTGGAATTGACTATCATTGCTACCGAGCCAATTATTGTCATACACCAACCCAACACTGAATGTTCTATTTAGAGGATATTGTCCTAGTTTTCCAAAACCTTCAATATTCTTTGAGTCAGCGAACGCTTGCTGGTTCAACTGTATAGTTGTTTGGTTTCCATCCTCAAAGTAAATTGTGGCTCGTTTGTTGTGAAAGCGCACCTGAACTTTGTAGACTCCACCAGTTGCATAGTAATAAGCTCTAGCAGGCAGCTTTTGACCATCAATATTTTGTCCTTTAAGCTCAACTGCCATCGCAGGACTGCATAGTAGCAACAGGACTGGCAGGATTAACCTTAAAACTTTCATTGGTAGTAACAAACACTTTCAATCAACTACTTTTTACTTTAAAATACTAAAGAAGCAGACTATGTGAAGATAAGTAAATAGAGGTTGCGATCGCGGTAAAAAACAAGAAGTATACATTTTCGATTTTGACATACAGCGATCGCTAAAAGATGAGATAAGTTTCACAGCCAATGCTAGAAAGTCGTCTTTCCATACTCTTGTAGAGACGCGATATATCGCGTCTCTACCCTTACTCCCTACTCAGGAAATAAATCCAAGTCTGTGACAGCACCAACACTGCTAGAGGAAACTAACTTAGCATATTTTGCTAAGATACCTGTTGTATAACGGGGTGGGCGGGGTTGCCATTTAGCGCGGCGACTAGTTAATTCTGCATCAGAAATGTTGATTTGTAACAAGCGAGAATTAGCATCAATAGTGATGCTATCACCTTCTTCGACCAGAGCGATCGCACCACCAACGGCGGCTTCGGGAGCAACGTGTCCGACTACCATCCCGTAAGTACCGCCGGAAAAGCGCCCGTCAGTTATTAACCCGACTTTATCACCTAAACCCGCACCAATAATTGCTGAGGTGGGTGCTAGCATTTCCCGCATACCAGGGCCGCCAATAGGGCCTTCGTAGCGGATGACAATCATATCACCGACTTTAATCTTACCTGCAAGGATGGCATCTAAACATTCTTCCTCGGAATCAAATACCCGTGCAGGGCCAGTAATGCTGGGATTTTTCACTCCGGTAATTTTTGCTACTGCTCCCTCTGTAGCAAGATTCCCTTTCAGGATGGCTAAGTGACCTTGGGCATACATCGGGTTATTCCAAGGACGAATCACATCTTGATTGCTTGGTGGTTCATCGGGGACATCTGCTAAAATTTCGCCAATGGTTTTACCTGCGATCGTGATACAGTTACCGTGAAGTAATCCATGTACCAATAGCATTTTCATCACTTGGGGAATACCACCAGCTTGATGTAAGTCTGTGGCGACATATCTACCACTGGGTTTTAAATCGCATAAAACAGGGACACGATCGCGGATAGTTTCAAAATCATCTAGATTAAGTTCTACACCAGCCGCACGAGCGATCGCCAGAAAATGTAACACGGCGTTAGTTGAACCACCCACAGCCATAATTACAGAAATAGCATTTTCTATAGATTTGCGGGTGATAATGTGGCGGGGTAACAGTTGATTGCGAATTGCTTCTACTAATACCTTGGCTGATTCTTCCGTGCTATCGGCTTTTTCATCATCTGACGCCGCCATTGTCGAAGAATAGGGTAAACTCATGCCCATCGCTTCAAAGGCCGAAGACATAGTATTGGCTGTGAACATCCCACCGCAAGAACCAGCACCAGGACAAGCACGGCGTTCTACTTCCATCAGTTCGGTGTCGTCAATTTTACCAGCACTATATTCACCCACAGCCTCAAAGGAACTCACAACAGTCAAGTCGCGGCCCTCATAGTGTCCGGGTTTAATTGTCCCACCGTAAACAAAGATAGCCGGGATATTCATCCTTGCTATTGCAATCATCGCCCCTGGCATATTTTTATCACAGCCACCGAGGGCAATCACGCCGTCCATACTTTGACCATTACAGACGGTTTCAATGGAGTCAGCAATTACTTCTCGTGACACTAGGGAATATTTCATCCCCTCAGTTCCCATCGAAATCGCATCACTAATAGTAATTGTGCCGAACATTTGCGGCATTGCCCCGGCTCGTTTAATTCCAGCTTCAGCTATGAGTGCTAGTTTATTAATCCCCATGTTACAGGGAGTGATGGTGCTGTAGGCATTAGCCACACCGACAATTGCTTTCTTAAAGTCTTCATCTTGAAAACCTACTGCACGAAGCATAGCGCGATTTGGCGATCGCTGTACCCCTTGTGTAACAACTTTACTTCTAAAATTATCTGACGTTGTTTTTTCACTCATTGCTCTGGCCTCAATCAAATCTCTGTACGAGTATGATATGTAGCCTTTTTTGAGATGTCCAATATATATTTATTTATAATTGATACTTATAAAGTATCAAAAATCTGGGACTACGACACCTGCGCTACTTTATTGCTATAGCTGAGGAATTACATTTCAGCAGGACTTACACAAACATATAATTTTATTCAGTAATAAATCGAATGGCTCTCTGCGTTAATATTGCTCACCCGCAGAAATTATCAACCCTCAACTCGCGCCACACATCAGACGGTTGCCAGCCAGAGTTACCAACGGAGCGCAAAGGGCGATAATGTTCCGAGGTGTAGTCCGATTCGGATGCTTCGATGTACACAGGTGGATTTGGTTCAACTACCGATTCAGGAATATCTTGACTCTCAGGCATCTCAATGGGTTCAGTCGATGGTGGAGTTACTTCTGTTGTCTTGCGAATTAGGTTAGAGGTTTTTTTGATCAGTCGTTGCATATTCATAGTCATCATTTGGCTTTCCACAAGGTAGGATATCCCAGAATACAGTAAGTTGTCAGAAAATCCGAAATATTTTGTCGAAAAATTTCATCAAAAATTCCACACTAAAAGGTAATCGTTCACAGAATCTGACTGGAAAGTGCTGTTGCGGTAGCGCGGCGTTGAGCCAATGCTGAGTAAAAATTACAGTCCCTAAAATATTTTCATGCAAGGCTTTTGAAACTCGTTTCATTGGGACTGGCTTGAACGATCAAAAGTAGTTAGAGATAGATTTATATTTAAACAGTAACGTGACTCCAAGTTAAGTCGATTAAATTTAAGACGTAATCCATAGAGTTATCTATATAATCTTCTGATTCTTCATTCCCAATTACACACAATTTACCGCCAGTAATATAAATTTTCTTTGGTTCTTTGTAGTCAGCTTTGTGTCCACTGATCCATCCTGGCTTATCACCATTTGTTTGTACTTTTTCTATTTCAAATGTGTGAATATCTAATCTATAAACTGGGGTTTCATTATAGATTCTTGTACCACAATATCCTAAAGATCCAATGATATATATGTATTCTCCAACTAATGTAGCTGAATGAAAATCAGTTGGCTCAAAAACATCTTGGGGATAACCAAAAATCTGAAAACTACCATCACCTTGATAAACTACAACATCGTTATATATACAAAAATTAGAATCATAGTAGTCTTCATGTTCACCAGCGATTTCTACAATTCTGCCATCTGGTAATTGTGTAATTGTTCTGCCAAATCGATCATAGCACCATACTTTATATTGCCGATTTCCTGTATCTTTAAAAGTATTTTGTGCGTCATAAGCAGAACAACCTTCATAAATCATTACCTGCCAAAAAGGTATTTTCATCAATTCTGGATTGGTTTTGCCAAAGCGCGGATGTTTGCCAGCAAAATATTGCTCTGGTGATAATTCTGATAGTGAGAATTTGCTGTTGGCAATTCCGGTGAGCGATCGCCACATATCATTGTTAATATCGCTCACATTTTCACCAGCTGCAATTAACATTTTGACGATTTCTTTCTTTGTCGCTATCTTAATGGCTTTGTCATTGCAATGATTGATTCTGCTAGGGTTTGCGCCAGCTTCTAGTAAAACTCTGACGCAATCAGTAGCACCATACTCTGCTGCGATTATTAACGCAGTGTTACCAAAATCATCAATGGCTTCAATATTCAATCCCTCTGCAATTAGCCACTTTAGGATTTCCAGCCTATTGTCTTCTATCGCATACATTAACGGCGTTTTTCCGCAGTTTCCCGTATCGTTGTAATTTGCTCCCGCAGCTATGAGCAATTTGGCTTTAGGTAGTTCACCCATTTGAATACTCAATAACCAAGGGGTTCTATACCAACAATCGCGCACATCTCGATCTGCTCCTTGCTCTAGCAATAACTTTACCTGCTCTAAGCTCCCGAAAACTATAGCGTGCATTAATTCTGTCCATCTTAGTTGCTCTGGGTTAGCACCCGCGTTCAATAATAATTTGACAGCATCAAATCTCCCAATATGAGCAGCTACTTTGATTGCAGATTCACCATAGCGACTAATGCCATTGACAGCAGCACCTCTAGAGATGAGTAAATTCAAAATTGATATTAAATTTTG
This sequence comes from uncultured Nostoc sp., assembly GCF_964247315.1. Taxonomy (GTDB): domain Bacteria; phylum Cyanobacteriota; class Cyanobacteriia; order Cyanobacteriales; family Nostocaceae; genus Nostoc. The sequence goes on along the minus strand of NZ_CAXTTT010000017.1, from coordinate 61,536 downwards.
ATCCTGCAAGATATCTCGACCATGCATAGCATTGATTAAGACATCATATCCGTCTGGGCTTTGATAATTAATATCTGCTCCAGCATCTAGAATCAATTGAATTTTATCCAGATTTCCTGACTGCACAGCCAATTTAAGTACGGTGTTTTCCTTGACAACAGCATTCACATTCGCGCCATGTTCCAAGAGGAAGTGAATCATATCCATACCTACTGTACAGCTACTAACCGCACACATTAATGGTGTTTGCAGGGAATGCTTTTCTATGCAATCAATATTAACACCATTGGCTAGTTTGCGTGCGACTCCTGCGATATTGCCCTGCTGTACATAAATATGAATTTTTTGCATAAATTTTCTTAGTTAACTTCTGATATAAATTATCGGCTTAAATATTTTGCAAAAGTTCGGTTAAGGCAAGAGACGCAATGAATCGCCGTCTCTATAATAATCAGTCTTTCGTATATACGGCAATTTATCGCATCTTTAGCGATCTAGAATTTTCTCAAAAAACCTTAACCGAACCGTATTATTTAACACCCAACCTCTTAATTTTGTGATTTATGCAAGAGGTCTAATAATTTAAATTTTATCTTAACTAATTTTTTAAGTAATACTAATTTGAAAAAAAATGTGACAAATAGACCATCTGTAGAGACGCGATGAATCGCGTCTTTGCGCGAAACCCAAAAAAAAGGGATAAGCCCAAAACCTATCCCCAAAAAATCAATTAATCAATGTATCAAGTTCCTGAAGTCCAAGAATTGATGTACTCAATTTGCTCAGGAGTTAGGCTATCAATCGTAATACCAATAGCCTGCAACTTCAACCGAGCAATTTCTTTATCGACTTCAACAGGAATTGAGTGCAAACCAGGTTCCAACTTACCCTTATTCTTCACCAGGAATTCACAAGCCAAAGCTTGGTTCGCAAAACTCATATCCATTACCGCGCTGGGGTGTCCTTCAGCCGCAGCTAGGTTAATCAAGCGTCCTTGTCCGAGAACAACAACTGATTTACCATTTTTCAACTTGTATTCTTCGGTGAAAGGACGAACTTCTTTGATTTCCTTAGCTTGTGCAGCCAAGTATTTCAAATCAAGTTCCAAGTCAAAGTGACCGGAGTTACAAACGATCGCACCATCTTTCATGACATCGAAGTGTTCGCCACGAACGACGTGCTTGTTACCAGTCACAGTGACAAAAATATCACCTTGGGGTGCAGCTTCAGCCATTGGCAGAACGCGGAAGCCATCCATTATGGCTTCAATTGCCTTGATGGGGTCGATTTCGGTGACGATGACGTTAGCACCCATCCCACGGGCGCGGAGGGCTGTACCTTTACCACACCAGCCATAACCGACGACGACAATGTTCTTTCCAGCCAACAAAACATTTGTGGCGCGGATAATGCCATCTAGGGTTGATTGCCCAGTACCATAGCGATTATCAAAGAAGTGCTTGGTATCAGCATCGTTAACGTTGACTGCGGGGAAGGTGAGTACGCCTTCTCTAAACATGGCGCGTAACCGTACAATACCAGTGGTGGTTTCTTCGGTGCTACCAATCAAATCAGCAATTTGATGTTGGCGTTGCTGTACCAAAGTTGCAACCACATCGCTACCGTCATCAACAATAATGTTGGGGCGATGATCTAAAGCTATTTGAACGTGGCGGTTATAAGTTTCGTTATCTTCGCCTTTTTGAGCAAAGACGGGAATTTCATGATCGACGACGAGGCTAGCGGCTACGTCATCTTGGGTTGATAAAGGATTGCTAGCGATTAAAAGCGCATCTGCACCACCGGCTTTCAGAGCGATCGCCAAATGTGCTGTTTCTGTTGTAATGTGGGCACAAGCTACAAGGCGTAAACCAGCGAAGGGCTTTTCGATAGCAAAGCGATCGCGAATTTGCCGCAAAACTGGCATTTCGCGTCCAGCCCATTCAATGCGCTGTCTTCCCAAGGCAGCTAGGCCGAGGTCTTTAACCTCGTGCTTTAATCGGGGAGAAGTTGCGGTCATCAAAAATTACCTCAAAAAATTAAAAAAGCTACGTAAAGTTTACGCACTCTACTAGGTTATTCTACTACTGGCGATTTTTGCTTGTATGAAAGCAAATCACTAGTCAATAGTCCTCAGGACTAGCTTGACGTTTGATCGGCAGAATGTCAACTTCCTCCCCAGCTTCTTCCTTTTTGTTTTATCTTTGGTAAGAGTAAGACTCTTCTCAGTCTTACCTGCTAATTTTCAGTACATTGTCATCTGTCTAAAGATAGAGGGCAAACAAAAAAATCTCAAAATTTCATCGTCTAAAGGGAAAACCTCAACTTTAGATAGGTACATCTACCCAAAGCTATTACGGAGGATAGTTATAGAAGTAGTCACTAGTAGATTTGATTCAAGGAGGTGTTTGAGTGCGTTTTCAATTTTTGGCGATCGCCAGTTCAATGGCCATAGGCGTTATATCTTTGCCAAAAGCCACAGCCCAGATTCCTTTTTTACCGCAACTGCAAGCTCCCAGCAGTGTAAGTAATGATTCCGATAACAGAGTTGTTTCGGGCTGGATTTATTTAGATGGTCGTCGGTTATTTCAAATAGCGGCAACAAGAACCAATTTTCCTGAGCGTTCAGAAGATATTCAAAAGAAGTTGCAGAAAATTGGCCAAAATTACTTTCAATCACCAGCAAAAACAGCAGTCAAGGTAGAAGTTCGCCAAGCCAACGGATTACCAGTAATTTATGTCAACGGTCAATATCTGATGACTGTTACTTCTGAAGATGCTGGACTGCGACAGGTAGATGTATCGACATCGGCAAATCAAGTCAAAGAATCGTTAGAAGAAGACTTGCAACAAGCAAAGCAAGAAAGACAAACTCCATCTCTAATCGACCAAGGTAAAATTGCTGCTGGTACCGGAGTGGCAATGGTGATTATCAGTTTGGGGCTATATGGCTGGCAGCGGCGTTCCCAAAAGGATTTAGAACGCTTCATTGCCTCCCAACCGCAAAGGGAACTCTTCAACTACCCAAAATCAGCAGATCAAGCAATTACAACACAACTCAATCAACGGCAACAGCAACATCTCCAAGAAGCCAAGAGACGATTGTTTCAGCTCGGTCAAGCCGGAATTTGGGGAGGTGGAAGCTTCTTTATTTTGGGTCTATTTCCCTATACACGAGGTTTTCAGGTAGCAATTCTTATAGCTGCCCAATTTCCTTTGCGATTAGGTGTCGTATGCCTAGCAACCTATGTAACAATTCGTTTGACCTACGCCCTAATTGACCGTTTCGCCTCCACTTTGATTAGCAGTAGTGCTTTCCTCACCCCAGAAAGTTCTGAACGGCTGCAACTGCGAGTTTCCACATTTTCTGGTGTAACTAAAAGTATCACTACTGTTCTCTGGGTAGGAGTAGGTTTCTTGATAGCCCTGGTATCCTTGGGTATAGATATTGTTCCCTTGCTAGCAGGTGCGAGTTTAGTTGGTGTTGCGGTGTCTCTAGCTTCGCAAAACTTAATTAAAGATGCGATTAACGGTTTCTTGATCATTTTAGAAGACCAATACGCTTTAGGCGATGTGATTAATGTGGGAGACGTAGGAGGCTTAGTAGAAAATCTGAATCTGCGGATGACTCAACTGCGGGATTCGGAAGGGCGGTTGATCACAATACCCAATGGTGAAATTAAAGTTGTTGCCAATCTTTCTAGTCGTTGGTCGCGAGCCGATTTAACGATTCCCATCGCCTACCAAGCCGATACAGAAGAGGCTTTGAAGTTGATTGCAACTATTGCCGATAAGATGAATCAAGAAATGCAATGGCAGAGTCAAATTTTGGAACCGCCGCAAGTTTTGGGAATAGATCAATTTGGCGATCGCGGTTTAGTTATTCGTGTCTGGATTAAAACACAGCCCCTCAAACAATGGGATGTCGCACGGGAATTTCGCCGCCGCCTGAAAGTTGCTTTAGACGAAGCGGGAATTTCCATCTCTGTGCCTCAACAAGCAATTTGGGTTAATGACGAGCAGTTGTTAAATTTTCCGAGTAATGGCAAAGATAATTAGAAATTTGGTTTTATTACTGCCTTTTTCAGTTGATTAGACCAAATCCTGACTTTTTCTAGCTGGGGACTGGGAACTGGGGATAAGGAGAATAACTATACCCAATGCCCAATGCCCAATTTTGTGCGATCGCCTACACTAAGCCTTAATAATCCTTATATTAATAAAAAGCTACTACCTTACTAACGAGTCTTGAACTTTTCCTTGATTTATGTTTGTCAATACCTTCATCAAACGTCCAGTCCTAACAACGGTCTGTACGTTCATTATTTTGCTGTTGGGAAGCATCTGTATTCCGATCCTGCCGATTTCTCAGCTACCAGAGCTTGCTCCGGTGCAAATCACTGTTAGCTCTAACAATATTGGTGCAGATGCTCAAACAACAGAAAGTACTGTCACCAACATTATTGAGCGACAAATTAATGGTGTTAAAGATGTATCTTATATATCTTCTAATACGGGGAATGATGGTTTTAGCAATATAACTGTCTCCTTTCCAACTAATGTCAATAGCGATATTGCTCAAGTAAACGTTCAAAATAAACAAGCACTTGCCGATCCTCAACTGCCAGATACAGTTCAACGAACAGGTGTCACTGTTGAAACGGCATCGAGCAGTCTGCTTCTCGTCTATGGGTTTTACTCAGAAAATAATGAGTATGACAACATTTTTATCAGTAACTATGTTGACCTGTATATTTTCGATCAGATCAAACGGCTTCCAGGTGTAGGAAAAGCCACAATTTTTGGGGAGCGCAAATATGCTATGCGTCTTTGGCTCGATCCCAACAAGCTTGCCCAACATCAACTAACTCCTCAAGATGTTACAGCCGCCCTGCAAGAACAAAATATTCAGGTGGGTGCAGGGGCGATTGGTAAGGAACCAGCACCAGATAATCAAAGCTTTGAATTTGCTTTACGGGCAACCAGTCGATTTAAAGATGCGGCTGAATTTGAAGATATGGTGTTGAAGGTGAGTCGAGGTGGCACTAATAGTACCACTAATGGCACCACTAATAGCACCACTAATAGCACCATTAATAGCGCTACTAATAGCACCCTAGTTAAGGTCAGAGACATCGGTCGAGTTGAACTAGGAGCAGAGAGCTATCTCGCTGATGCCAAATTCACCCTCCCAGGAAATGCTCCCAAGCCAGCTGTGGGTTTGGGTATATATCAACTTCCGGGTAGTAATGCCCTGAACGTTGCTCATGCTGTTGAAAACCAGATCAAAATATTAGAGAAGAATTTTCCACCTGGACTAAAAGCACAGGTGGCATTTGATACCACTCCATTTGTAGAAATTTCTTTAGAAGAAGTTCTGCACACTCTGGTTGAGGCGATTGTCCTGGTGGTCTTGGTAATTTTTGTCTTTTTGCAAGACTGGCGTACCACGATCATTCCCACTGTTGCGATCCCCGTTTCCCTGATTGGGACATGTGCGGCTCTGTTAGTTTTAGGATTTCAGATTAATACACTAACCTTATTTGGTTTCGTTCTGGCGATCGGGATCGTCGTCGATGATGCGATTATTGTGGTCGAGGCAGTTGCGGTCAAACTAGAGGAGGGCATGAGGCCCTTTGAGGCCGCTGTTGAAGCCATGAAGGAGTTAACTGGGGCAATCATTGCCACTTCACTTGTACTCATGGCGGTATTCATTCCAGTTGCATTCATTCCGGGCACTACTGGGATTGTCTACAAACAATTTGCGTTAACGGTTGCTTGCTCCATTGGCATCTCGACCTTCAATGCCTTAACCTTCTCTCCGAGTATGGCAGCCATCCTCATGCGTCCAGCTCAAACTCCACGGGGTCCTTTAGGTTGGTTCTTTAGGCAGTTTAATCGGGGATTTGGCTGGTTCACGCGCCGATATGTCGGGTTTGTTAGCTACCTTACCCATGTCAAGCCGATTGTAATCGGGGTTTTCATTACTGGTTTAGTCGCAACGGTTTTGATGTACAGAGCAGTACCTACCGGATTTATTCCAGAGGAAGATCAGGGTTACTTCTTTGTAATTGTCCAGGGGCCTGACGGGGTTTCTTTGAAATACACCGAATCTGTTATGGAGCGGGTTGCCAAAGAAGTCACATCGCTTCCCGAAGTTCAAGCTAGTTTTATGATCAGTGGGTTTGGTTTCGATGGCAATGCTTCTAATTTAGGCATTGCCTTTGCTAACCTGAAACCCTGGAAAGAGAGACCTAGCGAATCTGAGTCTGTCTATGGAATACTTCAGAGGATGAACAAAAAGCTCTCTGCAATTACAGATGCTAGAGCGATCGCTGTGAATGCTCCTCCAGTGAGAGGATTAAGTACTACGGGTGGTTTTGAGTTTATTATTCAAGACAAAACCGGAAGTGCGCCGATTGAAACCCTAATTGAGAATGCTCAAAAATTGATTGGGGCGGCAAATAAAAATCCTGTTCTCCAAGGAGTCTTCACTCAGTTCACCGCAGACACTCCCCAATTTGACATTCAGGTAAACCGCAACCAAACCAAAGCTCTCAACGTCGAACTCAACGATATCTTTGGGACTTTGCAAAGTTACTTGGGGTCGCAATATGTGAATGACTTTGTGCAGGGACAGCGACAGTATCGAGTATATATCCAAGCAGATGGGGTGTTCCGCTCTAATCCAGATGATATTGGCAAGCTGTATGTTCGCTCTGCAAATGGTGCGATGATTCCGTTGAGCAGTTTGGTGAAAATTACTCCCTTTGTGGGGCCGAAAACCATCTCCCATTACAACTTGTACAGGTCAATCAAAGTACAGGGCGCTCCTGCTCCCGGTGCTAGTTCTGGACAGGCGATTAAAGCGATGGAGCAAATTGCAGCAGAAGTCTTGCCTCAAGGATTTGGTTATGAGTGGACAGGGACTTATCTCCAAGAGAAGACATCTGGGGGAGCTACGGGATTGATTTTTGCCTTAGCGATCGTGATTGTCTTTCTAGTGCTATCGGCTCAGTATGAAAGCTACATTGACCCGATCATTATTTTGCTGACGGTTCCTCTAGCAGTCTTGGGAGCGATGACAGCCCTTTGGCTACGATCGAATATTTTCATGGTAGGTAGCCTCTTCCCCAAAGTGGTGGATGATATCTATTGCCAGGTAGGTCTGGTGACTTTGATTGGTCTAGCTGCAAAAAACGCGATTTTAGTCGTGGAATTTGCCAATCAATTGCATGAGCAGGGCATGAGCTACACAAGGGCGGCGGTGAAAGCGGGGCAAGAACGTCTGCGACCGATCTTAATGACATCTTTTGCCGCGCTGTTAGGATTTTTACCCTTGGTAATCTCTCAAGGGGCTGGAGCTAGCAGCCGTTGGTCTTTAGGAACAGCGCTGTTTGGGGGGCTGATGCTTTCGACCTTCTTGAGTTTGTTCTTAGTGCCAATTTTGTATATTTTGGTTAAGAGCTTGGCTCAGGCTATATCACCTCGGAAGGGATCGGGAGGTTCAAAACCTCCACATTCTCCAAATGGAACTTCGGGATCTAGACATGAGGCTCTACCTGCTGGCTCAAATCAGCCAGAGACGCAACTTAGGTCTCAGCAGGATGGAATAACCTAACTTTTGCCCTTAAGTCTCCTAGTAAAGTGCAGACAACCTAAGAATGCTTGTCAGTGTTAGGGGACTTCTCTAGTCCCTGCATCTTTTTTTTTAGCGATTTGAACTATGCAGGTTATAAAGCGTATCAGCTTATCCACAACATTCTCTAACTCTGATACCATTTTCTGTAATTTCCTGGTTGCTAAAAAAATTAGTCGAATAGAATTAAGTACTTAGATAAGGAAGAGTGAAATGGGACTTAGCGACGGACTTTTGAACCCGACCAAAAAGGCTATGGTCATAGATGATTGTTGCAACATGATTGAAGGACAGCTCGCATCCAAGTCAGGCATGAGCGGCATCGCTTTGAAAACTGCCTTTGCTGCTTTGAAGGGGGTTAAACCAGGGTACATTCCCTATGTCGTTGAGCAGATATTACCGCAATGCTTTACAGCTCTCGATCCCATCTGGAGTCAAGGACTAGAGAAAGGCGACCCAGTTGAATATCTGAGTGCGAATCGCTCTAATACGGCAGACGCGCTACTGGGTGTTACCGATGCAAGAGTCAAGAACTCAAAACGCCAAATCGTGCGAGGAACTTATGAAAAACTTCGCGGTTCAGCCAAAAAGCACGTAGAAGAAGCAGTGCCAGACTTAGCCAAAGTAATCAATAATTACACTAAGGTCTGAGCCAGAGAAGTAGAGACGCGATTAATCGCGTCTTTTAGATTAATTGAAACCAATACAGTTCAGATAAGCCCAAGAAAGTATCTAAAAATACTGCCTAACGCTTTTGCTCTCACTCATTTCTCTGGTTGTTCAATTATGAAGTCAATAGAATCGAGTGTTGAGCTATTAATGCTATAGTAGTATCAGGAATCCAGCAAGATTTCCCTAAATTTGCAGCATTTGAAGGTAAAATAGATACTCAAATGTCTGAATAAATAGTTTGGAGAGGTGTCCGAGCGGTTCATGGTGACGCACTCGAAATGCGTTTTGGGGAAACTCAACGGGGGTTCGAATCCCCCCCTCTCCGTTCAAAAGATTATTGAAAATTTACTACAATATGGCTGAAATTTACCTGCCTTTAACAAGAATCTAGAGCAACTTGTCTGTTTATTTGCAAGTGAAATAGGATTATCGCTTAATATTTACGTAGTCAAATATTCGCCAAAAAACACTAAAATATACATCGCCAACACAGGTTTTTGGGATAAACTAATGCCATCGTGTGAGGAGTGAACGATGGTAAATCGCAGCTTGGGGCGAGTATTCTCATTTAGTCTTATCAGCATTTGTTTATATCTGGGTATTAGTATAGGAGTCATTATCCGGCTTGGGCAATCACAGCGATTAAACGCTGCTACTACACGTACTAAGCCTGTGCAATTTCCATTACCTATTCCTGAACTTACGCCATCAATAACAGAACAACAAACCTTTCCAGATACTATTACCATCAAAGCCGTTGGAGATATTATTCCCGGCACTAATTTCCCTAACTATAGATTACCTCGCTTTCAAGATCAATTATTACCAAAGTCAGTGAGAACTCACTTGCAAGGATCTGATATTTTGTTTGGTAATTTTGAAAGTAGTCTAACTAATTATCCCTATACCGCCAAAGATATTAGTCGAGGACAAGTCTTTGCCTTTCGCTCTCCACCTGCATACGCCCAGCTTTTTGCTGAAGCTGGTTTTAATGTGTTCAATATGGCAAATAACCATGCAATGGACTTTGGGCCAGTAGGGTTCAAAGATACAATGAAAAATCTTCAGGCTGTGGGCATTGCAACATTAGGTCATAAAAATCAAATTCTTTATTTGGAAGCTAACAATATCCCTGTGGCAATGGTTGGGTTTTCTCCTTACGAAATGTATAATTCTATCCATAATTTAGGAGCAGCTCAAGCACTCGTGGTAGAAGCCAAAAATAAAGCCAATATTGTAGTAGTATCGATGCACGCTGGAGCGGAAGGAACGGGGGCACTACACGTTAAGAATCAAACAGAGTTTTTTTATGGAGAAAACCGAGGTAATGCGATCGCCTTTGCTCGAAACATGATTGATGCGGGAGCAGACTTAGTACTAGGACATGGGCCTCACGTTCCCAGAGCGATGGAAATTTATAAGGGAAAAATCATTGCCTATTCTTTAGGAAACTTTTTGGGATATCGGACTTTATCTACAAATGCCCAAACAGGTGACTCAATGATTTTAGAAGTCAAACTCAACTCAGCAGGAGATTTGGTATCAAGTAAAATTATTCCCGTTCGGATGGATCGGCAGGGAATTCCTCATATCGATCGGAGTTTTCAAACTGTGAAACTTATGCGTTATTTGAATAATCAAGCTTTTCCCAAGAATCCGGTGAAAATTAATAAGAAGGGGGAAGTTGTTGTACAGAATAGACTTGATCCTCCCTAAAATAATTCGTAATTCGTAATTCGTAATTAGTTAGTAGGAGTCGGCGCTGTGCTGGACTCACCGCGCTGCTTCACCAAAATCCCAGATTGAAAATCTAAAATTGACTAGTTATTGTCATCTTGTGGCTTTTCCTCGAACTTCTGAATATTCTGAGGTTGACTATTAGTGGGTGAATTTTGCTTTTCCAGTGTTGGTACTACCACAGCAGAAGGATCTGATTGTTTGGATTGTGTTGGTGGTGGTGGTATAAGTACGGGTTTTGACGGACTTACGGGTTGAGGGGAGGCAGGATTTTGACTAGAAGCGGGTAAGTTATTTTGTGGAAATGGCAATGGTGCGGGGGAAGCATTTCGAGATGAGCGGATTGCCCGTAGTTTCTCCACTAAGGAGGGTGTCGGTGAAACGCTACGTGAAGGTGTGGATTGTTCGGAATTACCGCGTTGCGATTCTCTTGTAGGGCTGCTGGTAGATTCTTCTTGGGAAGAACGGCGATTGCGCCGACGCTGCTTGGAATTAAAGGCAGGTGCTGTTTTGGTTCTTGAGGTAGTGTTAGTCTCTTCACCTCTGGATGAAGATGTACTATCAAAATTAGGTGCTTTCGCTGCTGGTTCTTGAGTTGGCTGTTGAAAAAGCGGCTTTACGGTCGGCTGCTGCTGAGATTTGGGTAATATACTCGTAATCCCAAAACCTGCTGTCGCAGCAATTAGGGCTACACCTATACCAATAAATATCTGAGATGACCCCAGCTTTTTAGCCAGTACGGTTTCTTTTGCGATGCCTGGGTTAGGCTGCGCCAACATAGATGGTCTATGAATACGATTTTGGGCAGTTTTCCCAATTAAAGTTGCTGCCTGCTGGGCAGATAAATTGACAGTTGGAACTGCATAAGTGGGTAAGACTTGCGATGTTCCATTCACTTCATTTCCAGGTAGCAATTGCAGCCACTCAGCAACTGTCGCTGGCCGAAAACGAGACTCTACCGCCATCCCGCGCATTACCGCCTGGTTGACAGCAGCACTCAAGTGTGGTTGCAATTCGCGGGGGGAAGGCATTTGTTCGCGATCGCGCAATAATGCTGGCATGGGAACTTGCGCTGTCAAGAGTGCATACAAGGTTGCTGCTAAACCATAAACATCCGTGGCGGGTGTGCGCGCCGCTTGCGTCATATACTGCTCAATGGGAGAATAACCCTCAGAAACCAGACCTGTGTGGGTCTGCCTGACACCACCATTAAATTCCCTGGCAATGCCAAAATCAATTAGTACTACTTCCTGTGTTCCTTGACGAAGAATAATATTATCTGGTTTGACATCGCGATGTAACAAACCGTTGTTGTGTACTACCTGCAACGCTGCCCCAATTTGCCGGATATAATGAATTGCTGTGGCTTCAGGCAAAGTTATCCCTGGTAATACAAATGCGTCTCCCAAGGTTTCACCAGGAATGTATTCCATCACCATGTAAGGCAGTCCAGCTTCCACAAAAAAGTCACTAACTCGGACTATATTTGGGTGAATACACGTAGCTAATCGTCTGGCTTCATCTTGGAATTGGCGCTCGAATTTGGCAAAATCAGGATGTTGTCGCAGCCGTTCATTGATGGTTTTCATCACCACTTCCTGACCCAAGTAGTGATGCCTAGCTTTAAAGGTAATGCCAAAGCCACCCCGCCCTATTTCTTGAATTAGGGTATATTTTCCATCCTGCAAAATTGTGCCTGCTAACATAAAGAGTCCTGAGTCCTGAGCGAGCAGATAAGTACCGAGTCCTGAGTCTTGAGGGATTTCCCAAAAATTTTCCCATATTTTTATCGGGCAGGGTTCTTGCCTGTCTATTTTACGGGATAATTTAGTTGTTGAAATTCCTGAAGTGAAAAAGACCTCCCTATGAGCACAACAGTTTTATCTTTCTCAGATGATAACGCGGGAGTGCAGCAAGCCTAAAGCGGAAGATGGGCTAAAGCTATTTTTTGGATTTGATAAAAGTCATTTTCAGAAAAGCTATGAAAAGCCAAATTCATCAATTGAATATCTGACACGAGCTCAACAAAACTTGAGAAACCGCATTTGTGGGCAAAAAATCTAGGTTTTTATGCTGGTTCATCCTAAAAACCTAGATTTTTGATACATCTGCTAGATGTGAGTTGGGTAACTCAGTAAAATTACATACTTTTATTGCTTTACAAAATTGGTAATTTGCTAGATGATGGCAAAGAAAGGGAAAATAATTAGTAAAAAGCTAGTTTTTTACTCTCAGAAGTTGTGTGAAAACCCTGTAATTACAAAGCTGAAGTTGGTTTGAGTTTCCCTCATTACCTTAGCTGGAAGTAACAAAATGGCAACGCTACATACCTCACACATCTCAGAAAATTCCGCAGTTTCCATCTCCTATACTCATAGTCTAGTCTTCATTGATATGGCGGTTGAAGACTATAGCGATTTAGTCAATGGCGTGCTTCCCAATAGTCAAGTGTTCGTGCTTGACTCGACACAGAACGGTGTTGAGCAAATTACGAAAATTCTGGCGAGTTGGGTAGACGCGCAACGGCTTGTCGTTAGACATCGCTTGAATTTGGCTAACATTCATATTGTGTGCCACGGTGGCCCAGGTTGCTTACAATTGGGCAATACCCATTTAGGAATTGATACCCTCGACGAATACAGCCAGCAACTCCAACAATGGCAGAAGATATTTTCCACCTCTGGCAAAGCCGATAACCCTAGCAACTTACTTATCTATGGTTGCAATGTAGCTTTGGGTGATGCGGGGGAAGAATTTGTAGAAAAACTGCACCAACTCACAGGAGCGAATATTGCCGCTTCCCGTCAGCAGATTGGCAATGCAGCATTAGGTGGTAACTGGGAGTTAGAAGTTCGCACTGCTGATATGGAAGTAAATCTGGCGTTTGCAGAAACGACGCGAGAAGTTTACCCAGGAGTACTAGCAACGTTTACAGTGAATAATACTCAAGACACGGATGATGGCGATGCGAATAACGGTATTACCACCCTGCGGGAGGCAATTAACTTAGCGAATGCTTCTACTGAGGATGATGCGATCGCTTTTGGAGGTGTGTTTACTGATGCCACCCCAGATGTAATCACTCTTACCTCTGGGCCGCTAACGATTAACGATGATGTCACCATTTTAGGAACTGGGGCATCTAAGCTCATCGTGAGTGGAAACAATACCTCTAGGGTATTCGAGATATCGGGGATAGGAACAAATGTCAATATTGATGGTTTGACCGTTGCTAATGGTAATAATACTACTAATGGTGGTGGTATTTTGGTCAATACAAATACCATTCTCAGTCTCACTAACAGCACTGTATCGGGCAATACGGGAAGCGGCATCAATAACTCTGGTATCCTTAGCCTTATCAATATCAGTGTCTCTGGCAATACAGAAAACGGCATCAGTATTAGCGATAGCAGCTTTGGCTTCCTCAACCTTACCAATAGCAGTGTCTCTGGCAACACAGGAAACGGCATCTCTAACGCAGGCGGTAGAGTTAGTCTAACTAATAGCACTGTCTCTAGCAATACGCGAAGCGGCATCTTGAATAACGCTGGTACTATCAAATACTCCTATTTTTCTTTAAAGTCTGGTTTCCTCAGCCTTACCAATAGCAGTGTCTCTGGCAATACAGAAAACGGCATCTCTAACCTTGGCAGCTTTCTTAGACTTACCAATAGCAGTATCTCTGGTAATACGGGAAGCGGCATCTCTAATGTGAGGATCTCTGAGATATATTCTAATGCCTCAAGTTCAGCGATCTTAATTAACAGTACTGTATCTGGTAATAGGGCGACTTCTGACGGTGGCGGTATTTTTAACAACGATACCCTTAGCCTTATCAACACCACGATTACTAATAACACAGCTGACTCAAACAGCGATGGGACTGGCGATGGTGGTGGCGTTTTCAACGATGGTGGAACTATCACTGTTGGGAACACTATCATTGCAGGCAACTTTGACAACTCCACTTCCGGCAACATCAACCCCGACGTGGCTAAAAGCTTCACCGACTCTGGCAATAACCTGATTGGTAATAATACTGGTAGCACCGGCTTGACCGCCAGCACCCTCGTTGGCACCAGTGCCAGCCCCATTGACCCCAAACTCGACCCTCTACAAAATAACGGTGGTGCAACCTTTATTTATGCTTTACTTGCGGGTAGTCCCGCTATTGACGCAGGCAATAATTCCCTAGTTCCTGTTGGTGTGATCACAGACCAACGGAGTGCTGGATTTAACCGAATATCCGGCGATAGAGTGGATATTGGTGCTTATGAAGTCCAGTCCACTAGTCCACCACCTGTTAATACTGATACAGTAGTGACTAATACCAACGATTCTGGAGCAGGGTCGTTGCGACAGGCTATTCTCAATGCCAATGCTACTGCTGGGGCGGATACAATTACTTTTGCAGGCGTGTTCAGCGATGCCACCCCAGATATCATTACTCTCACATCTGGGAAATTGACGATTACTGATGATGTAACCATCTTAGGGACTGGGGCATTAAACCTCACCATCAGTGGCAATAGATTATCAGGTGTCTTAGAAATATCAGGAACAGGTACAGATACCAGCATTGATGGCTTGAAAATTGCTAATGCTAATGATGGCTTTGGGAGTATTTTACTCAATAGTAATGCCAGCCTCAGCTTGACCAACAGTATTGTCTCTGATAATACTGGGTCAGTGGGCGGCATATTTAATACAGGCAACCTTAGCCTAACTAACACCACTGTCTCTGGTAATACTGGGTTGTCATTAGGAGGCGGCATATTTAATACAGGCAACCTTAACCTAATTAACAGCACTATCTCTGGCAATAGCTCAGATAGCTATGGTGGCGGCATCTTAAACACAGGCAGCCTCAGCCTAACGGGAAGCACAGTCTCTAGTAATTATCTGCCTAGCGTATTCGATTATGCTCGGGGAGGGCCTGGCAGCTTTTTAGTAGATAGCTACGGCGGCGGTATTTTTAACACAGGCGACCTCAGCATAACTAACAGCACAGTTTCTAACAGTAGGGCGACCTACGGCGGTGGCATCTTTAATAAAGGCACTTTCACCCTTAACAACAGTACTGTCTCTAGCAATAGTGCGTACAAAGAGGGGAACGGCATCTCTAACGAAGGCACTCTCACCCTCACAAACAGCACTATTACCAAGAATTACATCCAATCATATAGTAATTTTGGTGGTGATGGTTTTTATGATGTTTTTGGTGGGGAAGGTAGAAGTGTTTTCAATGACTCTGATGGCACTGTGATTGTTGGGAATACTATCATTGCAGGCAACTTCGGGTTACAGGGTGACGTTTTCGGTACTTTCAGCGACCTTGGCAATAACCTGATTGGCGATCGCACTGGTAGTATTGGCTTTACTATCAGCACACTCCTCGGCACTAGCGCCAACCCCATTGATCCCAAACTCAGTCCGCTGCAAAATAACGGCGGTGCGACCTTGACTCATGCCTTACTTGAGGATAGTCCCGCCATTAACGCAGGCAATAATGCCCTGATTCCAGTAAGTATTACCACTGACCAACGCAGTGCTGGATTTGACAGAATATCTGAAGGTACAGTTGATATTGGTGCATTAGAGTTTAACGGTCTGATCGGAACCACTAGCGTTGATAACCTAGTAGGCAAGAACTACGGTGACATAATTAATGCTAAAGCTGGGAACGATACTATCACAGGTAATCAAGGCAACGACATCCTAACTAGTGGCGGTGGCAAGGATCAATTTGTTTACAACTTAGGTGATGGTGTTGATACCATCACTGATTTCAGTGGCGTAGGTAAAGGCTCAAATCCCTCGGCAGCAATCATTGGCGAATTGGATACTCTCAAATTCCAAGGTGCTGGATTGACTGCCCGAAATCTGCTACTCACCCAGAATGGTAGCAATCTAGAAATCACTTTTGAAGGGGCGGCTGATAATAAAGTTATCCTGCAAAACTTTCCCCTAGAAAAGCTAGACAACTTATCAACGCTGGGCAATATCCTGTTTGATGAGCAAAGCAGTATTAGTGACAGCTTTGATGTCTTCGATGCCAACTCCACCCAAAGTACAATCTTCAACAAAAACACAGTCACCTTTCTCAATGACCTAAACAACAATGTCAATGGTTTTGACAACTCATCTGATATCATTAATGGTCTGGGGGGTGATGACAGCATTGATGGCAAGAGTGGTAACGACCTACTACGCGGTGGTACAGGTAACGATACGCTACTTGGTGGTGCTGGTAATGATACCCTTATTGGTGGTGCAGGTAACAATAGCCTCGTCGGTGGGGCAGATGATGACATCCTCTTTGCTGGTGACTATAATAATACCCTGACTGGCGGTAGCGGTAATGACCAGTTCATCTACCAAGCCTCTAGCACTAATCATACGATTACTGACTTTAATCAGAGCGAGGATAAGTTAGTCCTTACTGATGTGTTTAAGAGTCAGGGCTACAGTGGCAGCAATCCTATCTTAGATAGTTACCTAAAGTTTGTGCAATCGGGTACTTCTACACAAGTTAATGGTTATTTCGATAACACCTTGGCGACTTTAAATAATTTCACGGCTACAAATCTGGTAGTCGGTACTAATGTCATCATCTAGTGCTCAGTTCTAGTCTGTAGTGAAAAAGCACGCTGTTGCTGTTTGAGCCTAGAATCCCCACCCTTCAAGGGTGGGGAGTATGTCAAAGTTGCCGCACTAATGGCTGATTATCTTTAACTTCGCCAATTAAAACTAAATCGACACAGTTAACAAAGATACCATTTTCTAGAACGCCGGGAATGTTATTCAATGTCTTTTCTAATCCGGCTGGATCTTCAATAGAGTCAAATCTGACATCTAAGACAAAGTTCCCTTGGTCAGTGATTACTGGCCCAGCTTTTTTGACACCCATGCGGAGTTCTGGTTTACCACCGAGTTTTTTGATGGCATTGGTTACAGGAGTAATTGCCATTGGAATCACTTCCACAGGCACAGCGAAACTAGAACCTAAGCGGTCTACTAACTTGCCACTGTCTACTACGACGATGAACTGTTCTGCTAGGTAGTCTACGACTTTTTCGCGGGTATGTGCTGCACCACCGCCTTTAATCAAATTCTTCTGCGGATCGACTTCATCTGCGCCATCAATGGCAATATCGATGCGATCAATAGCATCCAAGGTAGCAAGAGGGACACCGTACTGCTTCGCCAGCACTTCTGACTGAAACGAGGTAGGTATACCAATGATATCTTTGAGTTCACCAGACTTGAGGCGATCGCCCAAAAACTGAATCGTATATGCTGTAGTTGACCCTGTACCCAACCCGACAATGGAACCCGACTTGACTAGGGCGGCGGCGGCTTTGCCAACTTCTTGCTTCATCAACTTTACGGGATCTGCTGCTGTCATTCCCAAAACTCCTGAAAAACTGACTATAGTCCATAGTAGTGGGCAGATAACATCAAAAGATGAAAGGTAAAAAACAAGTTTTTGCTAATTTCTACTTCCTTGATTAGGGACTTCCAAAATATAAAACATCCTAGTGTCCGGAACAAAGGAGATGACTGATGTAAAAAGAATGTATATTAATATACGAATTTAATGAAAAGCCCCCAGTACACCGTTCCTACTTTTAAGCAACTTTTCGCTGAGATTGACCCGGAAATAGCAAATACCTTCACGGTAGAGCAATTAGAAGCGATAAAAAAGGGTTTGGCCTCTCGTGGTAGGACACGTCATTCTATAGACATAAGAGTTTCAGTACCAATTCCCGGATTGAGGTTTTATCTGGTGTTGTTAGCAGGTTCAGAACGTCGCTCTCAAGTGCGTTTACGCTCTGAAAAAGGTTTATATCCTTTTTGGACTCCTGCCAATATCTTGTTCCTCATAGGATTTCTAATCATTCTATCGACTTGTAGCTACACTATATTTTCTTTTGCATTGTCTTCACTTACTCCCACATCTAGCTCCTATTACCCTACTTCAATTCCTTGGATTGACGATAAATCAGAATGTGAACACACTGGTAGAATCTGGAATCATGGGAAGTGCTGGGATACTGAACACAGTCCTAATTTTTAAAATTTATAGCCACACCCTGCGTAGCTAAAGCAACATTGCTCAGCCTAAATTCGTCACTAGCTGAGTTACAGGTTATTAGGAACACCAAATTTTGCGTTAACCTCAGTAACGTAGTTTTTTAAATTCACGTTAGCAGTTAAAAGTACTTATCATGATGCGTCAGCTTTCAATTTCTCTATCTTTAATGGCACTACTACAAAGCTTGCCAGCAATTGCTCAAGTACCAGAATCTACTTCTGGAATCCCATCTGATTCCATTCAACAGGTAACTGCTGTCAAATGGATGACAAACTTTCCCGATGGCAAATTTTATCCCGAAAGGTTAGTGAGTCGGGCAGAATTAGCCTCGATTATGGTAAAAGCATTTCGCCTAGATAAAAGAGAAGCTGTTACCAAAGAAAATTTAACTATTCCAGATGTTCCTCGTTCTTATTGGGCATTTAATGATATACAGACAGTCTTAAAAACTGACATCATGAAAGGCTATCGAGGCAATGAATTCTTCCCTAACCAAAAGGTGACAAGGGCAGAAGCTTTGGCTATTTTCGCCCAGGCTTATGGTGTATTTCAATTTCCTGATGCCGCTGTGAATGAGATTCTAGCTTCACATCCAGATGAAAAATCTATCCCAGCTTGGGCTAGAAAAGCGATCGCTACAGTAGCTTCTGAGGGATTTCTGAATACAGATGCTCAAGGCAATATTTCTCCATTAAAACCCGTAACCCGTGGGGATATGGCTTATGTATTGAGTAAATATTTGCAACGACAACAGCAACAACCCGAAACACCAGAAGTTCCGATGATTCCAAATAGCCCACAATCACCTTAGCTAAACTTTATCGAGCCAACGTACTCAAAATTAGTTTTGACCCGGATTTTTATACTTGTCTCGAAGTTGACGAAGAAGATATAAGGAATTAGATTGTGTTGGTTGCTGCAAGACATTATTCCCATAATTAGTTTGTGGTGGTTGGGTCGGTTGCTGCAAGCCATAATTCCCATAATTAGTTTGTGGTGGTTGGGTCGGTTGCTGCAAACCATAATTCCCATAGGTAGATTGTGGTGGTTGGGTCGGCTGCTGCAAGCCATAATTCCCATATCCCGTAGGGTTTGTGGGTGTGGCAATGCTTTGACTAGGACTCTGGCTAGAGTAAGGTACAACATTACTTGGTACTACATTAGGCACTACTTGACTGTTATTTAAATTGTTGTAGGCATTTTGCGGTAAGTTCGTACCCGTAGTTAACCCATTATTAGGCACTACTTGACCGTTATTTAAATTGTTGTAGGAATTTTGTGGTAAGTTCGTACCCGTTGACGTGTTGCCTGTCCCAGGAGTTAACCCAGTGCTTGGTAGAGAATTCTGACTGGTTAAGCTGTTGACGGGTGGCATTAGCGTTGTTCCTGGAGCGGAGACTTGACCCGAAGCATTTGTCTGAGTTGCAGCGCTACCATTGGAGTCAGACAATTTCTGGTTTATCGATTGGTTAAGCGGTGTTTGCTGAGGGTTGATAGAGAGAGAATTTTGATTATTGTTGGTTTGATTAGGGAATCCAATACCCAAGTTAGAGGATGTTTGGTTTCCTCCTATTGGTTCAGACGCCGCATTTAAGGTTTTAAGACCTAGAAACTGGTTATTACTATTAACCGTTCCAGTACGCAATAAATTGTCTGTTTGAACGACAAAAGGATTTTTAAAGGCTGGGGAGGTGTCGCCGTTAACGCCTAAATCAGGATTTAATTTGGTATTATTAGCAGAGTTTTGTTTGTTACTTACATTATCTAATGGGTCTTTGCTCTTTTTTGCCTCAGTCTTTTGCTCAGACCCATTTGCTGTTGATGAGAGAGTTGCTTGGTCAAGGTCATTAAATAAAACTGGCAGGTTATCAATATCTGCTGCAATAGCTTTGTTTTCTTCTGACAGGGAGGAATCAGCATTTTGTAAAACAACTGGTTTTTTTGGCTTAGAAACGAAAATATCTGGGTTTGACCAGTATTCCCAGGTTCCTAACCCGACTACAGATAAAAAAATTGCAGTTCCCCAAAAAGCAGGTCGCCCTAGATTCAATAACCTGGCTTTGAGATAGCGTAAGTAGGCGGGAGGATAATGACGATTTGGCATGGGATTGGTAATTGAGATTTACTATATAATTGTTAAAATTCCCGGAAGAGGGATTGCTATTTGATGCTTTTACTTCCCTAGAAGGAAATGTCTCAACTGAAATTCGATTGTGATTTTATCGTAACTTCTCAAGAAATTATTAGTCATTATTAAGTCAAAAATTTACTAACAACTATTTTATACTAAACCGTTTAGTTAAAAAAATTTTGAGTATTTTATATCAAGTCCGGCCAATTAGTTATGATTCCCGAATCTATACAGAAACCCAAAAAACCCTTCCCCTCTGCCCTTCTGCTGCCTTAATGATAAGTCTTTAACCGGACTTGATATTAGCTACGATCGCTCCGGCTTCCATTTTCGCTATCTTGATTTTCTACAGGACTAGCAACTTATCAATGTTGCCTACAGAAGAATGGATAGCTTCTGCAATATCTACAACAGGACTTACGCACAAGTAACAGAAAATCGAACCACAGAGAAGCCAGTGCGTTGGGCGGGTTTCCCGACTTGAAGCAACTGGCGCGACGCAGAGAACACGGAGAAATAAGAGTTATAGAGATTTTTGCGTAAGTCCTTTACAATATTCACTTTGGGTAGCAAAGGTGGCATCTCTGTGGTGGAAATATTTAAAATACCCCGCTTTTGTCACTCTCCGAAAACAAAAATCAAAAGTAATGTTTAAAACTCTGACTGGGGTTTCTTTTTGGGCAAAATATAAACTTTTTCCGTATACAGACTCTGTTTAAAGAAACAATATACAAAATTTCCGTGTAATTCACCCTGATATTTAGAACTTTTGCGAATATCATTCACTAGCGATACTCGACTCTATCGATAGCTGTACAGACGTGCTCTTAACTCCTTCTTTGCTTATGCTATACAAGCACCATCAACAAAAGCTGTTGAGATGGATTGCATTGTTCCTAATTGGAACATTTCTGCAATTATTGTTTTACATCCCGACACCAGTCTTATCCCAAAATTCCAATAGCTGTAGCAATATTACAACCCCGCTCACATCTGAAGAACAAACTTATGCTCGTGCTGCTTGGCAGTATTTTGTTAAAAATTATCAGCCAGCAACGGGATTTACCAATTCTACAGGGGGTTATCCTTCAGGTACACTCTGGGATATGGGTAACTACCTGATGGCATTGAATGCTGCACGATGGTTGAATCTTACCGATCAAGCAGACTTTGATTCCCGCCTCAATAAGTTTTTGACGACTCTCAACAGCTTGAAGTTATTTGAAGATGCTTTGCCCAATAAAGTCTATAACGCAGCTACCGCAAAGATGGTTGATTATGGCAACAATCCATTAGAACAGGGTATTGGTTGGTCTGCTTTGGATGTTGGGCGAATACTGGCTGCGTTTGATGTTATCCGTACCTGTCATCCTCAATATAATAATTGGCTCAAAGGAATTGTAGCGAAGTGGCAGGTGGCGCGATCGCTCAAAGATGGACAACTTTTTGGCGCTACTGTTCTCCCTGACAAGAAAACCTTACTAGTGCAAGAGGGACGACTCGGCTACGAAGAATACGGCGCTAGAGGTTATCAACTTTGGGGTTTCTCAGCACCCAAGGCTATTGCTTTAGAACCGTTTAAGTTAGTTGAAATTAATGGTGTGCAAATTCCTGTTGATAGCCGTGACTTTCAAAGTACCAACGTTAATAATTACGTTGTGAGTGAGTCTTACATCCTTGATGGGATTGAATTTGGCTTGCAAGGTGAGTTAGCTGATTTTGCTGCCAGGGTTTTAGATGTGCAAAAACGGCGTTTTGATACCACAGGTCAATTAACTGCGCTAACAGAAGATAATATCGACCAAGCACCTTATTTTCTCTACAACACCGTTTACGCCAACGGTGCAAATTGGGCAACTATTACCGATGCCAATCAACCTTATCCCCAGTTTCGCAGCATCAGTACAAAAGCTGCTTTTGGCTGGCACTATCTTTTTCCCGATAATGCCTATGCTCAAAAAGTTTTTGATGCTGTCAAGGATCTCCGCAGTCCTGATGATAGTGGTTACTATGCTGGTTTATATGAAGAATCCAAACAACCCAATAAAGCTTTGACAGGTAATACTAATGGGCTAATTTTGGAGATTTTATATTACAAAGCTAGAGGAAATCACCCGTTAATTGCTTCCACTTCTGCAAGCGTGTCTACTGGTAAGCCGAGTGAAAATGCTTCTCCAGCAACACCTGCAAATCAACCGAATTCTACTGGTAAGCCGAGTGAAAATGCTTCTCCAGCAACACCTGCAAATCAACCGAATTCTAATGTTAAGACTCCGATCGCAACCCCTGCGGATACTTCTAAACCTACAGAAGTGACCGTTGCACCTATTCCAGCAGTGGATAGTCCCCAGCCATCATCTAATCTAAAACTAGATCGACCACTGACGCCTGTTGAACGGCGCTATGCAGAGGCGGCTTGGCGATACTTTCAAGCAAATTATCATTCCAAAAGTGGGCTGATAGACGATCGCAGTGATTTCAAAGGTGCAACCCTTTGGGGATTGGGAGATTATCTCGCAGCACTTCATGCGGCGCGATCGCTCGATACAATTATCCCCAAAGAATTTGACCAGCGCACCCGCCATCTATTAGCAGCCTTGACAAAGTTACCGTTATTTGCTGGAGAATTGCCAAGTCGAGGTTATGATACCAGAACTCTCCAACCAGTCGATTATGGTGGAAATCTAGTTCCAGAAGGAAACGGTTGGTCAGCTTTAGATTTGGGTAGAATGCTGGCAGCGCTGTACAACTTAAAAAGCTGTCATCCAGAATATACGGCTGCCGTAGATAAAATTGTGCTGGATTGGTCATACTTGCGTGTGGTGCGCGAAGGTATTCTTTCTAGTGCCACCGTTACCAAAGAGCAAGATGGGCGATATCTGACCCGCGTTAACCCCGAAACTCGCTTGGGTTATGAGGAATATGCTGCTCGTGCTTTTCAATTATGGGGGTTTAATCTCGATCGTTCTGCTGTTGGGGGTGAATATCAAACTACCTCAGTGGAGGGCTTGAAAGTCCCAATTCAACGCCATCGCACAGATACTAATTCCAAAAACCAATACACAGTTAGTAATCCTTTTGTACTCTATGCATTGGAGTTTGGATTAGATCCACAAATGCGATCGCTCTTTGAACCAATTTTTCAAGCACAAGCTGAACGTTACCGTCGCACTGGCACCCTCACAGCCTCAGCCACCACCTTAATCGATCGTAAACCTTACACTATCCACAGTACAATTACTGGACAAGGGAAGTCTTGGGTAGCTTTAGGAGATGACGGTAAACCTCTACCAAAGGGGCGATTGGTAAGTACAGCAGTAGCTTTTGCCTATAATGCCCTGCTTCCAGACAATAAGTATAGTCAACAGTTACAGGAAGGAACGACTGACTTATATAATCCATTAGTTGGATTTTATGAGGGCTTCTATGAAACCACAGGTAAAACAGCAGTTGGTTTCACCAGCAGCACCAACAGTATGATTTTGCAATCCTTGCTATACAATGTGACAAATCGACAACCCTTAATTCGTCCGATTACCACTATGAACTCCCTTTGGTGGCAGACAGTTACTAAGGGAGATTCTGGGCGAGGTCTACCAAACAGCGCCACACAACAAACCAAGTTAACTTCTGATAGTTCTGGAAGTTACTGGGTTTCAGATAGTGAAAAGACTCACCTAGTAACTGGCATAAAATAACATAACCAAAATCCTGATTTTCAGGTAGGGGCAATTCATGAACTTTTATGTCAACTTCAGGTTAGATAAAGCGTTCTAGGATTGCCCTCATCCCCTAACCCCTTCTCCCAATATGGGAGAAGGGGAAATAGAGAATTTGCTCCCCTCTCCCAAAATTGGCAGAGGGGCTGGGGGTGAGGGTAAAACTCATGCAGTCAGAAGATTTCAGCTGAAGTTTACACCAATGATTCATGAATTGCCTATACAATATGTAGCTTTGCATAACTCTTAGTAATACCAAAATCTTTGTAAAAACGTAGCAATGCTACGTTTCTACATCCAGATTCATAGATCAATTGAGCAACGCTAATTTTGAATTGATCGAGGAAAATTTGTTAGTCACAAATTTAACTAGGGAATACTTATTTTGATGAGGATGCAGATACATTAACTATTGAGTACTAAGATGACTTCAGTTTCTCTGACAAACTTTTCTGGTAACAGCCGCTCATTACTCAAAAAAAGAACGCTGTTATTTCGCTACCTGGCAGAAATCAATTTAATTTTTGGTATCTGGTATTTACAATGGCGCGTCACCCATTCCATCAATTTTGATGCTCTCTGGATCTCGATTCCTTTGCTGATAGCAGAGATTTACAGCTATTTCGGTGGCGTAATGTTTGTAATTGGGTTGTGGCGACCTTTAGTCAGACAGATTAAGTCTCTCGATCAGATGACCCCACCTCTACCCAGATCCGACTGGCCAACAGTGGATGTGTTTGTCACTTGCTACAATGAGCCGCCGGAAATTGTCGAAGAAACTGCCAAAGCTGCTCTGACAATCGATTACCCGCCAACAAAGTTACGCGTTTATGTGTTGGATGATGGTAACTCGGCTGATATGCGAGCGATGACAGAAAGATTGTGTATTGAAGATTTGCAGTCACCACAATTACAGCTAGAAGCGGAACGGATTGATGCAGAACATTCTTGTTTGTTAGAGCGCTTGAAGCAACTGGAAAATCTGACGCCTAATACTCTAGCTGTCGAACAATGGCTGCAAACATTATCAGAATCAGTAGTGAACCAGCCTGCGGCTGAATTTGTACAAAGTTTGCGATCGCTGATTCTTTGGCTACCTCCGACTCATCAAAGTATTCGCGATCGCCTAATTTCCGAACGCAAAGCTTTAGAAGAAGCTATTCACAAAAAAGAACTAGAACTAGTTGAACTTGCTCGTTTTCGCTACATTGCTCGTCCGAAGACGCCTGGTGTAGCACATCATGCCAAAGCAGGCAACATCAATTATGCAATTTTTTCTGGAGAAACGTCAGGAAATTTTATTGTTACTCTAGATGCTGACCACATTCCCAAGCGAAATTTTCTCAAGCGAGTTCTGCCTTATTTCTACACCTATAATCTTTCAACAGGAAAATACGACCAGAATCAAATTGCTTTTGTACAAACCCGCCAGGATTTTTACAATATTCCTTCAGGCGATCCTTTTGGACATCGAGCAAATTTGTTTTATGGCCCACTTCAACAAGGTAAAGATGGCATGAATGCTGCGTTCTATACGGGCACAAATGCGATCCTCAGACGTGAAGCATTAGTTAGTGTAGGACTGCAAAATTTTGCTGATGAATTTGCTAAAGATGAAAAACGTTTAGATGAATTTGATTTAGTTGGTGGGGTATCCAGTAATAGCATTACGGAAGATATGAATACAGCCATGCGTCTGCATAGTGCTGGCTGGAAATCTATTTATCACAATGAACTTTTGGCAGAAGGTTTAGCGCCAGACGATCTGAGTTCTACTCTGAAACAGCGGCTACGCTGGGCACAAGGAACTATCCAAGTACTAGTGAGAGAAAATCCACTGACAAAATCAGGGCTAACATTTTGGCAAAGGTTGCAATATTTCAAGACGATGTATAGTTATTTCTCTGGTTTTGCAACTCTGGTTTTTATTTCTTGTCCAATTATTTATTTTTTTACGGACATTGTTCCAGTTAAAACCTACGGGTCTGACTTTGCCATACACTTTTTTCCAGCTTTTATTATTAACCGTCTGACTTTCCTTGCAGCTACTTGGGGCATTCCAGCTAGAGAAGTATGGCGCTCCGAACAATATGCGATCGCTTTATTCCCCTTATTAATCCAAGCCGTATGGAGTGTATTCACAGGACAAAAACTCAATTTTCAAGTCACACCTAAGCAACGGCAATCCGGGATTTATCTCCGGCTTGTTTGGCCGCAGTTGGTTGTTTTTATCCTTACCATCTTGGGGATGTTCTGGAGCCTTTACCAATTTGCAATTGGCCATTTAAATAATCCTGAGGTTCACCTGCTTAATGGTGCATGGGCTATCTATAATTTATTACTTTTGTGGGCTATCATCCGCGCATCTGTTTGGCAGCCCCCAAAAGAAGCTTAAGAGGCTAGCAGGGAAAACTGGAAAAGGGCAGGTGAATAAATAACTCATGACAGCTGAATTGCAAATCTAATTTAGAAAGAAAACAGCTATGAACACTCATTCAGACTCAAACAACTTTGGTCAGCGAACTGTCTTAACAATCTATGCTCATGCTGATGATGAAGTTCTACCTGCTGCTGGTACTCTCAGTCTGATGTCCAAAGCAGGATGGAATGTTCGTTGCTTAATTTTGACTGATGGTGGTCTTTCTAGTTCGCCTGTTAAAGGTACACGTCATCAAGAAGCAGATGCAGCTGGTAAAATCATCGGCGCAACTTACGAGTTTCATGCACTTGAGGAGTGCAATTTTTCAACACAAGCAGTGATTAAAGTTACTGAAGAAGCTCTTGGACGTTGGCAACCGGATCTGATTATTACTCACGCACCACAACCTGAAAAATATGGACATAGAGATCATGAAGTGTGTGCGATCGCAGTTTCTAATGTTGCTACCCGCAAAAATATCCCTTTGTGGTATTCAGCACCACCTGTTTTTTTGCGCGGTTTTGAACCCAACTTTTTTGTGAATATCACCTCTGTAATTGAGGAAAAAGTCGCAGCTATCGGTTGTTATGAATCAGAGTTAAATAAAGCATTTATGCAACTTGATGCCATACTTGTTCTGTCTCGCTTTTGGGCACGAGAGTTAGGTCAGAAAGATGGCTATTTTGAAGCTTTTGAAATTTCTCGGCAATGGGTTGATGCTAGCTTTTTTACTGCAATAGCAAATAATAGTAATCAGCAAATAGTAAAACAAAGCTAATTGTAGACTTTATCTATTGCGGTTTAATTAGGTCAATGCCAAAATATAACTACATAGTTTTCAAGCCAAATAATCGGAAAACAAAACCATGAATTTGAATGTAAAAGTACTAGAATTATCTGGAATTTTAGATGGTATTAGAGGTAACGAACTACGTCGTGAAGTTAGCGGTATTCTGGCAAACGGAGCCGATATTTTGTTGCTCGACATGAAAGAAGTAAAGTTTATTGATAGCTCTGGTTTAGGTGCTTTAGTATCAGCAATGCAAATGGTACGAACTGCTAACGGTAAACTGTTTGTCTGTTCGATAAGCGATCAAGTCAGAATGTTATTTGAATTAACTAAAATGGATAGAATTTTTCAGACTTTTGCTGATAAAGATGAATTTTATCGCCAAGTATTAACAACACAATAAGCTGTTAATTAATCAAAGTTTAAGTATGCACATTTGACTATTCTAACCAAAGTTAACTTTTACTAAAGATAAGTCATTATCAAGATTCTCTTGAGTATTTAAGGTGAGAATCTTTGCTAAAAGTTGATTGAGGTTATAGGTATTCTGACTATATTTGGTTAGTAAGTCAATGAAAGCATCGATCCCCCAAATTTTGCCATCTGACTGATTAATTTCATAAGCACCATCACTAAAGATGTATAAAGTGCTGTTTTCTTTAACTTGAAAAACAGCATCCTCAAATTGAACTTCAGGTAAAAAGCCGATTGGTAAATCTAAGGAAGTTAGCTGTTTAACTTCGATGTTGTTCGTGGAGGTATTAGATAACAGTAAAGCTGGTGGATGTCCGGCGTTGGCATAAATGAGTTGACGTTTAAGGCGGTGATAAACTCCATACCAGATTGTGAAGTATTTATCACCGTGCTTACTCATTTGGAAGGCATGATTGAGGGCTTTTAGGACTTCACTTGGTTGAGAAAAGTTAGTGTTCGGTAGAGATTGCGATCGCAAAATATTCAACACCGATACCGATAGGAGAGCTGAACCCACTCCATGACCTGATACATCTAACAAATAAATTGCCAAATGATCCTCGTCAATCCAATGATGGTCGAAGCAATCACCTCCTAGTTGTGCTGAAGGAATAAACAGATTTTCTGTAGTTACTGCTCCTATAAGCGGTGAGGGTAAAAGCGATCGCACATAATCAGCGGCCTCAGCTAATTCTGCTTCCAAAATTTGCTTTTGAGTTTGCAAATCCTGATTTAGTGTCTCCAAAGCTTGCTTTTGACTTTGTAAATCCTGATTTAGCTGGTGTAACCTTAGTCCTGCTCTTACCCGTGCTTTCAATTCATTCATCTCTATCGGTTTGGAGATAAACTCATCCGCTCCAGCGTCAAGTCCCCTAACTCTATCTTCCTCTTCTCCTCGTGCTGCTCCCCTAGCCGTCAATAGAATAAAAAAAGTAGTTGCTAACTGTGGATCTGTTCTAATTCGACGACACACTTCTAGCCCATCTACTTGGGACATCATCCAATCACAGATAATTAGAGCGGGATGTAGCAGTTGTGCTTGTCTAATTCCTTCTTCACCATTGCTAGCTACAGTAGTCTCATAACCCTGCCTTTGGAGTGTACTTTTCAGTACTGCTCGCACTGTCGGGTCATCATCAATAACCAGAATTTTAAACATAAATTACAATTTATTAAGTAAAATGTTCGATAAATAGTTGCTTTAATTTAAGTTATATGCAATTTAGTTTTTCATGTATAGTAAAAATACTCAAATTAAATAAACTAATTAACGAATATGATGATTTCAAAATATTTTCTTAGTTAAGAAGTGAATCATAAAATTTATCTCAAAGTCAATACAGACCTGACAGCTTCACCTCAAGTTTTGTCTTGGTTCGAGCAAATGAATCAACCACCTATTCTCGATAAACAAATTTGGTGGCAATGTCAAACGCTGATGATGGAAGGCTTTACTAACATTGTTGAACATGCCCACAAAAATTTACCTATTGAAACTCCGATTGAGATGGAAGCTGTGCGGCTAGATGAATACATAGAAATTCGCATCTGGTCTCAAGGCAAACCATTTAACTTAGAACAGCAATTGCGCCAAACATCTGAATTTGAGGATAATGATCGAGAGCGCG
Organism: uncultured Nostoc sp.; assembly: GCF_964247315.1. Lineage (GTDB taxonomy): Bacteria > Cyanobacteriota > Cyanobacteriia > Cyanobacteriales > Nostocaceae > Nostoc. The sequence goes on along the minus strand of NZ_CAXTTT010000017.1, from coordinate 32,226 downwards.
GGCGGGGTTTAAAAATCATGTCCACCATTGCCGACAAATTGAGTTATGAGCCGACAGTAGATAATCGTTACTGTTTATTTATTAGTAAGAATATACTGACTAATGACTACTAATTAAAAACTCTTGGATGCGTTTAATAAACTCTTCTAACTCTACGATTAAGTTACTAGAACCTCGACGCTCTTGGTTTATCGCTAGTTGTTCTAGTTTTTCTGCTGCCAGATGCATGGTTGTAACTCCCATATTGGCACTAGCACCTTTAATTTGATGCCCTTGGAGCGCTATTTGCTCAAAATCATGAGCTGCGATCGCTATTTTAATGACCTCTAGACGAGGTTGAATATCTTTAACAAACATTTGCAGTAGTTCCAATTCAAATTTTGGGTTGTTTTCTGAAAGTTGATGCAAGCGTTCCCAATCGATTGGAAGGTCAACTGAACCGACATTTGTTGTAGAAACTGTCTGCTTTGTAGCAGCTGTTTCTTTTGCCCTGAATATCACATTTCCCCAATGCTCCAGCATCGTGGCCAAATTTTCTTTCATCACCGGCTTGCTCAAATAGTCGTCCATGCCGGCATCTAAACACATTTGTTTGTCTTGTTTCATCGCATTAGCTGTCATCGCAATTACCACGGGACGACGACCACTAGCAAAGCTGCTTTCTTGCCAACGATGAATTTGTTTTGTTGTTTCCAAACCGTCGAGAATCGGCATTTGACAATCCATCAGAACCAAATCATAGGGAATTTTTTCTAATAGTTGCAACGCTTCTTTCCCATTATTAGCGATATCAGCACTGTAGCCCAGACTTTTGAGTTGCTTCAAAGCTATTTTCTGATTCACCAGATTATCTTCAGTTAAAAGAATTTTTAATTTATGTAGGTCAGGAGACGGGGAAGAAGACGCGGGGATGCTGAATAACTTCTGACTTATGAACGCCAGTTGCTCCACTTGGGGAGACTCGATCGCTTTCGCTTTTGCTATCTCCTGTTGGGAGAAGACCGCACTGGCCCCTACTGACTCCTCTGGAATAACAGAAGCGGCAATCGTAAAGTAAAATGTACTACCTGCATTAAGCTTACTTTCAACCCAAATTCTGCCACCCATTAACTCACACAGTTGCTTGCAGATAGCAAGACCTAAGCCAGTACCGCCATATTGCCGAGTAATGGAGGAGTCAACTTGACTGAAGGCTTTAAATAAGCGTTCAAGGCGATCGCGTGGAATTCCGATGCCTGTATCTTTAACACTAAACTGAATTTCGTCAGTATTTGCAGCACAAGAATGATTAATATTGCTATTCTTGCGGGTTATAACTGAAACTTCTATGCTTCCAGTTTCGGTAAATTTAATCGCATTACTGATTAAATTAATCAAGACTTGGCGCAGTCTGGTAATATCCCCGACAATCGTAGTAGGAAGTTCAGGAGTATCTAAAAATGTGAGTTTTAAACCTTTTTCTTTAGCTGTAGGTGCAAGCATATAAAAAGCCTCATGAATGCAATTTCGCAAACCAAAAGGCTCCTCTTCTAGTTCCAAGTTACCTGATTGTATTTTGGAGAAATCAAGGAAATCGTTAATAATTTTCAGTAAAGAATTTCCACTGGTGTAAATAGTTTCAACAAAATCTTGCTGTTCAGCAGTCAATTCAGTATATTGCAACAAACCGGCCATACCAATTACCGATGCGATCGGAGTCCGAACCTCATGGCTAATCATCGCTAAAAATTCCTGTTTAGCAAGTTCTGCCTGCTTTCGTTCAGTCATGTCTCGCAAAATGTAAACATAACCTTGAAAATGTTCAATTTCTGTTTTTACGATTGAGGATGAAAAAGCTACGGGAATTGTTTTACAACTTTTGGTATAACAAACGGTTTCTACTTCTTTTACTAAAGGATTTATGTCTTGACTGTGGGATATATCAGTATCTTCAACTATCAATGGATACTTATTGACTTCTCTAATAACTTTTGCGATCGGTTGACCGATGAGTTCTATTTCGTTATATTGCAATAAAATTTGTGCGGCATAATTCACTTTTTTTATCTCGCCTGATAGTGTTGTCACTAACAATGCGTCTGCTATTGATGTCACAATTTGGTCAATATATTGTTTAGAAGCTTTTAAATTACGTAGCAAAAGATTTGCTTCATTTGCACCTTGAAATAAAGATTGCTCAAGTACCATCCGTTCTGTAGCATCTTCGACAACGATGGTTATTCGATTGCTGGAATGGTCTTCTTGGATATTATTAGTAATACGAATATCAATATACAAAGGAGAAGCTGTATCTGGCGATCGCATAATTCCTTTTAATTCAAAATTATCTTGTTCTCCCTGTAAAATTGCATCAAAAATATCTTCAAGTCCCTCTAATTCAGGAAACACAATCCGAACATCCTGACCGAGCTTTACTTCATTAGAAATATTGGCAAAATGATTTAATCCCAAAGACATTTCTACAATCTTGAAGTTATCATCAATTATCAAATATTCAATACCACATACAGATAATAAATTTGTCAAAAATGAATTCATCTTAATTAAATTAAACGAGTGGCTAAAGTTTGAAATATTTTATCAACATTATTGCCAGTTTTCGCTGAAGTTACATAAGTGTCTAATATATTAGCTTGATTGGTGAATTGATACATTTGACGAACTTTTTCTAAATATTCGGCTGCAATCATATCTGATTTGTTCAGTGCAACAACAATATAGCTGTTGGGATTAACAGCTAAAAAAGTTTGAATATGCTCCTGGATATGATTGAGCGTTTCTGCTTGTGTCACATCACCGACTATCACAGCACCTTTAGAACCTTGAAAATAATTGTTAGCAACTGCCTTAAACTTATTACTGCCTTCAATATCCCAAATTATTAACTGTAATTTTTGTTCAATAAGTAGATTTTTTTCGGAAACACTAACCAATTTACGAGAGATTTTTACTCCTACAGTTGAAAGGTATTCATCACTAAACTGACACTCTACAAATTGACGAACCAGACTAGTTTTACCAACACCAAAATCACCAAATAAACATATTTTTTTAGAGATTGTAGACATAGTTGAAGAAAGTTAGAAAATGTTTGAGCAAAATCATCGCTATTAGAAACTTAAAATTGCTTGTTTATCGGTTCTAGAGCAACACAGCGGCTTAACCACAAGGGTTGAGTTTCATCAATTCCTGGTGGTAAATTTGTCCTACCAATGATCTGTAGGCGAGATGGCTCAATGCCTAATTTAATCAGTGCTTGTTGTACAGCCTTTGCTCGCGCCAGTGCCAATTTTTGAGATTTGTTCCCGCCAGTACGGTCACTATAACCAATGATTTTTAAATGCTTATTTGGGTGTTGATTAAGGAAAAACTTAACCTGTTGAATCTTATGCGCTGTATCTGCTTTCATTAAACTCGCTGAGTTGAGTTGAAAGTAAAATCGAACTTCAATCTGTGGGGGTTCTACTCGTACCGCGCTAGACACAGATTTTACACCAGGAATTTGTTCAAATGCCTTAGCAATAATCTGAGCATCTGCAATTCGGTTGACAGTTCCTTCAACAGTTACTTTACCAGCGATGTATTGAGCGGAAATTGTTATATCGTCAGTCTGATTTAAAACTGCTGTGACTCGTTTGACTTCAGCAGCAGCTAATACGGGGTCTGCTGGTACTTCTACTAATAAAATTTGATTGTCAATCACCCAATTAGGAGAGGTGATTTTGACAGTTTGCTCGGCTTTCTGGCGAAGAAGTTGATTAGGTAATCGTCCTGTTAATTTTAATTTGTTGTGTTCTACTTTTACAGTTAGCCGATATACGGCTAGTTCTGGAACAGAAGTTAGAGCTAACGAAGTTTGATTTTCAATGGAATGTATAACTCCACTACGGTATTGCCAAATACCCCAAGGAATGATAATGGTACTGATAACTGTTAAACCTAATATTAGTAGCGGTGAGATTTTTGTTTTCTTTTTCTCCTGAATACCTGTATATTTCAGTTCTTCTAGAGGTGTATGAACTTCAAGAGGAATTAAATCTGAATTACCGTCAAATTTTTCAATTAAATCGCCATACTTTTTAATAATTGTGCTAAAGACTTGTCGCATTTTTTGAATAAAGTTTTTGCTTGGCTCTCCGCGCACAACAATCGCTAAATAACAGTATCCTGCAACTTCTAAAATTATTTTTGATGTTCCGTATTCAATTGCATTTAATTCTGTTATGCTTCCAGATTGATTGATGCAATCATTAGCAAAGCTGCGAATTGCTGTCAGCATTCCTGCTACCATTTCAGCTTCAAGTTGCTCTGCATCAGAATGCTGAATATTTGAGATAACTAAACCAGATGCTTTATGAATCAAGAAAATAGCTTGAATTGTAAATGGTAGAGCTTCTTTAAGAATTAATTCTGCTTCTGAAACTCCCTGTAGCTTGGCACGAATTTTACGTTTAAAGCCTTCAATGCTGAGGGTTTCTTCAACTTGTCGGTTAATGGCACGGATTGTCTCTGCCATATATTTGGCTATGGTACTACCAATAACTGGGTAGAGTGCATCCACCACAATATTCTGCTCAATTTCAATTTGCTTTTTTATAGCTCGTCCCATTGCCGGAGCGATCGCATCTGAAACTTCTTCTGGAGCTATAATAATCTGTTGGGAAATAGCTAGAGGAATTACAGGTGCGATCGCCTCACTCATGCTAACTTTATTTTGTTCAGTGCGACTGCGGATAGTCTCATCGATAATGGGAGCAATTATTTGGACAATTTCCTCTCTCGACTCTGTAATCTTCAGCTTTAAAAGCTCAGAAACCCACGGTAGTAGTAGATTTATTAGCTCATTAGGTTCGTAAATTTGATGCTCTATCTTTGTTAATTTTTGTTCGATTTTATCTGTAATATTATCTATTTCTGCTAACTCATATCCGATTAAGATTTCCCGTAATTTTTGCAATGCATCCTCTGAGTTATCTAACTTTTCCTCAAATGTAACTATTTCAATAGTTTCCTCTAATTCTTCTTGAGGAGTTTGTGAGTAATTAGATATATCTTGAGTCAAATTAAAATTTGACTCTAAATAAGCTTCACATACTTCTAATGTCACTGGAGGAAGTTGCAATAATTCAACTTTTTCTAGAATATACTCATTTTTCTTATCAGTTTCTAATGGTAATAAAGGAAAAGACTGCTCAGGTGATTCGATAATTTTGAGTTCGATTAGCAAATGCAGCAAGTTGTCAAGCTGTACAGCTATTTCTGGCTTTAAATCAGCAGATTGAGAAATCGAATTTTTCACCTGAGTCATCCTTTTTAAAGTGCTGAGTTAGGAGTTATAAGTTATTATCTCCCTCATTTTTATTTACCTTCTGACTTGATTACGAATGTAATTCCGCCGTACTGTTAGAGTGAGTTAACACTTACTTTTGACAACTTTGTAGTTTCTAGAAGTGGTACAGCAGTATATTCGTCGCTACGTTCATTGGCTGCTTCTCGCAATTTGGGAATAAATTCAGTTTCTTTGAGACGCATTCCTAAGGCAAACAAAGTTTCAGCCATATCGTCTTTAGAAACTTTAGTGTCTGTTAACTGCGAGAAGCGTCGCTCTACTTCTTCTAAAATCAGATCGCGTAATGCTGTGACATCATCTTGTAATTGAACTTTAGTTTGAAAGATTTCATCTCGAATCGAAGTAGTTTGGCTATCTAAGGTTTCATCAAGCGACTGAACGCTGCTAGAAAACTTTTTATTAAGTCTATCAACCTGTTGCCGTAAGTCAAGAGTTTCTTCTTGAGTTGCGAGGCTAAATGACTTCAGCTTTTTATCCAGGGACTCAAACCCCGCTTTTAGTTCAGCAGAAAAGTTGGACTTGAGTTGCTCGACATGCAATCGCGTCTGTTGTTGCAGGAGAGATATATCTGATTCCAGCTTGCCAAATCGATTTTCGTACTCTCTTAGCTGTGTTCCAAGAATAATATCGCGGATCTGATCGATATTGCCAAGTCTTTCTCGTACATCGTCTCTACTCATCTGACTCATTAGGAAAACCTCGCTTTTCAGGAATCAATTGGGAATAAGAGGTGATGCATTTAACTGACATTTAGGCTAAAAATTCTTAGCTTATGATGCAGCTAACTCACCGAATATACTTTGTTATTATTCCCAGTTGTTCACAATTTCTATCTGGAAAAGAGGAAATGAATAATGATAAATGGAAAATAAGTGTTTTTCATAACTTACTTAGAAAAAAGTGCTACCGTTAATTTGTTAATAAATATTATTATTTTCGGTTGTAGTGTTATTCTCTTTACAATTCAAAAAATCTTGGATGCGTTTAATAAAGTCTTCTAACTCTACGATTAAGTTACTAGAACCTCGACGCTCTTGGTTTATCGCTAGTTGTTCTAGTTTTTCTGCTGCCAGATGCATGGTTGTAACTCCCATATTGGCACTAGCACCTTTAATTTGATGCCCTTGGAGCGCTATTTGCTCAAAGTCATGATCTGCGATCGCTATTTTAATTAACTCTAGACGAGGTTGAATATCCTCAACAAATATTTGCAGTAGTTCCAATTCAAATTCTGGGTTATTTTCCGAGAGTTGGTGTAAGCGTTCCCAATCAATTGGGAGGTTAACTGAACCGACATCTGTTGTAAAAATCTGCTCTGTGGCAGCTGTTTCTTTTGCCTCGAATATCACATTTCCCCAACGCTCTAGTGCTCCCGCCAATTTTTCTTTTATTACTGGCTTGCTTAAATAGTCATCCATTCCGGCATCTAAACACATTTGTTGGTCTTCTTTCATGGCATTAGCTGTCATAGCAATTACCACAGGACGATAACCACTGGCAAAGTAGCTTTCTTGCCAACGATGAATTTCTTTTGTGGTTTCTAAACCGTCGAGAACTGGCATTTGGCAATCCATCAGAATTAAATCATAAGGAATTTTTTCTAACAGCTGCAAAACTTCTTTTCCATTACCAGCGACATCAGCACTATAACCCAGACTTTGGAGTTGTTTCAAGGCAACTTTCTGATTCACCAAATTATCTTCGGCTAAGAGAATTCTAAGTTTGGGGGAGCTAGGAGAATAATAGTTGCGGTTGTTTTCAGAATTTTTCAGTTTTAAATTCTGACTTTTGACTTCTAACTCCTGAATTTTGACTTCTGTCTCTTCTTCTAGCTGCGTTCCTAAAATAGTCATGATGGTATCGAGGAGTCGGGACGGCTTAACAGGTTTGACTAAATAAGCTGCAAATCCTATTTTTAGCGATCGCTGGATTTCATCGCGTTGATTAGTAGAGGTAAGCATAATCAGAGGTAGCCCAGCGATCGCTGAATTTGCCTTAATTTGTTCTCCTAAAGTCATGCCATCTATTTCTGGCATCTGCATATCAATCACAGCTATGTCATAGAAATTTTTTTGCTTGGCAGCCTCCTGAATAGCTTTGAGGGCAGTAGTAGCCGAAGCAGCCTGATCCACTAGAATCCCCCAACGGGTAGCTTGATGGTGGATGATTTTGCGATTAGTAGCATTATCATCCACTACTAACAAGCGCCGATTCAGCAAAAGTTCGCCTTCGCCTTCTAAGGAAATAGGCTCAAGTTGCTTGGTAAGAGTTACTTCAAACCAAAACTTAGATCCTTTCCCCAAGCGACTTTCTACGCCCATTTCTCCTCCCATCAAGCTTACCAGTTGCTTGCAGATGGCTAATCCCAAACCTGTACCGCCATATTTACGGGTGGTGGAAGCATCTACTTGAGTAAATGGCTTAAAGAGTTTGGATTGATCTTCTGGCGTAATGCCAAGACCGGTATCTGTAATGGCAAAATAGATCGTGGCTGTAGTCAGGGAAAGCGATCGCAATTCTGCTCGTAATACTACCTCTCCATTACTGGTGAACTTGATCGCATTGCCGATCAGGTTCATGAGAATTTGCCGCAGGCGGCCAGCATCGCCTTGGAGGCGGGTAGGGACGTTGCTATAAATTAATCCTGCAATTTCTAATCCCTTATGATGGGCTGAGGGAGCCAATAATTCCAACACCTCTTCTACACAGGTAGATAAGTCAAAATCTAGAGTTTCTAGTGCCATTTCCCCAGCCTCTAGTTTGGACAGATCCAAAATTTCGTTGATCAGGCTTAAGAGAGCATCGCCACTAATGCGAATTGTTTCCATAAAATCTCGCTGCTCGGAGTTTAGGGGAGTTTCTAACATTAAGCTTGTCATCCCCAACACAGCATTCATGGGAGTCCGAATTTCATGGCTCATGTTGGCCAAAAAGGCACTTTTGGTTTGAGAAGCTAATTCAGCTTGGTGACGGGCAATTTCGAGTTCTCGTCGCTGTTGAGTTTCTGCATCTAACATTTGGGCTTGGGCTAAAGCAATACCTACTTGGTCAGCTATTTGCCGTAAAAGATGAGTTTCAAAGCTAGACCATTGGCGATAACTGCCGCACTGATGGACAATTAGTAAACCGCAAAGTTCTTCTTTGACAAGAATGGGTATGACTAAATTACATTGGACTCCAAATTGTTGCAGTAATTCAAGATGATTTTTTTGGACTTCAACTATATCTAAGTCAGCAAGCCCCAGATTCGGTCTTTGACGGTACTGCTGTAGATAGTATTGCTGGATGTATTCGGCTTGAAAGTAAGCATCAGTAAGCTTTTTATCTTTAATTGCCAGCCAGCCAGAAATTACTGCTTCAACCACGGTGGCTCCAGATCCATCTGCCAAAGGCTGATAAATCAAAACTCGGTCGCTATGGAGAATTTTTTGAACTTCGGTGACAGTGATTTGGAAAATTTCTTTGATTTGCAAAGACTGACGAATTTTGAGGGTGATTTCAGTAAATAGTTGCGATCGCAAGTTTTGACGTTGGAGTTGTTCTTCTGCCTGCTTGCGCTCAATAAACTGCCCTACTTGCTCACCAATCGAATTCATGACTTTTGCCAAATCTAGGTCAGCTTGTTGGATCTCATGGCTAAAGCAGGTAATGACACCGATAACTTTTTTACCACTACGGATCGGAAAACCGAAAGCTCCGTGCAGTTCTGCTTGAGCAGCGATTTGAGAGCGGATGAAACTTTGATCTTTAGCGACATCAGCAATCCAAACAGGTTCAAGGCTAGTCCAGACACGACCAGGCAGCCCAATTCCTGGTGCAAATGTGGTCTGCCGACTGAGGATATCAAATTCTTGCATCTCGAAGGAAATTTTATACCATGAATTTAGCAAAGACAGTAGATTTGCTTGCGGATTTAGCATCCAAAATTCACTTAAATCCCATCCCAAGCTTTCGCAGATTCCTTGCAGGATTTGGGGCATGGCTTCGTTGATTGTGGTTGACTCTGCCAAGACGCGGGTTGTGACATACTCAGCTTTCAGATGTTGTTCAGCTCGTTTGCGTAAGCGCAGCTCCTCGTAAACATCGGTGATGTCGATACCTGTGGCGACAATGTATTCAACGTGGCCCTTATGATCTTGCAAGGTAGTATTAGTCCAAGAAATCAGCCGCCGACTGCCATCCTTAGCTACCCAATAGTTTTCGTACTCATTGGGCCCTTCACCAGCTCGTAACTGCTCAAAAACTGCCTTAACTTGCTCTACCTGTTCAGGAAGTAAAAACAGGTTCCAGAAATGCCTTCCTTTCACCTCATCAAATGAGTAACCAGTTATTTGTTCACAAGCTTGATTAAAGCGAACGATTTGTCCTTGTGTATCAACAACTATTACCAAAGCGCTGGCTGTATCAAGGACTGCTGAGATAAAGTTGCGTTCTTGGTTCAGTATTTCCTCTGTTAATTTACGCTCTTTTACCTCACGAGAAATTAAGTAGTAGACTATAGCCAGAATCAGAAAACTTAGAAAAATAGCGATCGCCAGTGTCAAAAGAGTGGTGTTAGCACTGGCTTTTGCAGCTTGTGACTGCTGTTGGAGCAATCTTTTATCCTGATTCTCTATCTCATGTATGACCTTGCGGATATCATCCATGAGATGTTTTCCTTGATTTGTCTGGATTAACTGCAACGCCGCCTCGAATCCCTGATTTTGACGCAGGTCTATAGTCTGCTTGAGTATGACAAGTTTTGCAGCTATCAGAGGTTCAAGGGTTGCGAACTGCTTTTGTTGGTTAGATTGATCTGTGATTAAATCCCTTAGTTCTACAATTTTTTGATCGATGTTTCCAACTACTGCTTGATAAGGTTCTAGATAACTTTCTTGTCCAGTGAGGATATAACCGCGTTGTCCAGTCTCAGCATCCTTCATGTCGGACAGTAATTCTTCTAGTTTATTGATTTTCTCTTGAGTTTTTTGTACCTGATTATTATTATCAATCAATATGCGTGTATTTTGATAAGAAATCACGCCAATTAAAACTAAAATTGCCGATGCTAACCCAAACCCTCCAGCTACTCTTTGAAAAAATTGTTTGCGTTCCTTCTGCGTCTGTTTGCGTGTATCATTCGCTAATACTAAACTTGCTAAAGCGCGCCGTATTTCTAGTTGTTTAATTACCTGGCGACCTAAAATTCGTAATGCTTCCAATTGTTCTGGGGAGAGGTTTCTTGGTACGCGATCCTTAACACAAAGTGTTCCTAGTGCATATCCTTCAGCGTTAGTCAGTGGCACACCAGCATAAAATCGAATATTAGGGTCAGAAGTGACTAGTGGGTTTTTCGCAAACCTTTCGTCTTGTGTGGCATCAGGCACAACAAAAACTTCAGGTTGCATAATAGCATGGGCACAGAATGCCATATCTCGCGATGTTTCTAGGGCATCCAAACCAACTTTTGACTTGAACCATTGGCGATTAGTATCAATTAAGCTGATTAAGGCAATGGGAGTTCCACAAATATATGAAGCTAAACGGGTGAGGTCGTCAAAGGCTGCTTCCGACCGAGTGTCGAGTATTTTATACTGCAAAAGAGATTCGATTCGCTGTGTTTCGTTATCAGGTAATGGTGCTTTCATTCTTCAGCCTTATACCATTTTAAATTTGAGATTTTGGATTTGAGATTATTTATAGGGTTTACCTTCTGCCTTATACCTCCTGCCTCCTAAAACTTGACCCGCAACTGTCCTGTGAAGGAATTACCACCGTAAGTACTTCCGCCGGTTTCTTGATTGCGGACATTACTAAAGCTATAGCCCAAGTCTGCTTCTATACTGGGTGACAGTTTTACCGTACAGCGCGTTTGATAGGTATTAGCGTTGTCAAATTCTCCTTTAAGTCGCTGCCGCCCTAAATTGCCAGCAAGGCGACAGCGTAAGAAATTAGTAATATCTCCCTCCCAAGCTACCTCACCGTTGTAAACTAGGAAATCTGGTGGAGAAAAATAACCGCTTGTGCGTTCTAAATCGCGATCATAACTCCAAGTGAATAAGTTAGCTGCTAAAGAAAATTGTCCGAACTTGCGCTCCAATCTACTAAAAGACTGCACATCGGAATTACCATCGTTGTAACTACCCAAACGCAATGACGAAAACAAGCTGGTGTCACGGTCAATCTGCCAGTATAAATCAGGCCCAAATCGCCAAGCAGTAATTTGATTGTCTAAAGTTCGAGCATTGGATTTATAAGGTCCTTGTTCTAAATTACCTGATAGTACTACTACCGATAGCAATCGACCTGATGACGAAACTCGCGGCGGCGAAATGGGAGCCTCCACCTTAGCATTGAGATTGATAGCTGTGGGTAAACGATTGAATACATCGACTCCAGCTGCTGTTTGTAGAGTTGCTTGTCCAATTTTTCCTTGCCATCCAACTTGCAAGGGAAAGTTGGTTACTGATTCAACACCGCGTTGCTCAAAGAAGTTAAAACCTGTCTTGAAAAAGATTTTATTGCCATTTCTCAATCGAAACTGAACTGTTGGCTCAAGGAAAAAATTAGTTTGGCCAAAGTTGTCTGTCTCATAGTGATAGTCTGTATCAATACTTTCCAAAACTGCATCCGGCGTTTTTGGTTTGGTGGAAGTTGTTGGTGGACTAGAATTCTGCTGCGGTGGTTCGGGTAGCGATGGCGGTAATCGCAAATCAGGATTGAAGTTTTCGGGCGCCGCCATCAAAATAGGTGTTGGCTCTAACCTATAGGGGAGTGGTTTTAAGTATTGCTCTGCTGACTCAGGATTTACTGTGGTGACTTGCTCAGTCAATCCTAAAGGTGATTTCCAGGTCTGATGTGCTTGGGCTGCTTGTAATTTAGCTGCTGATAATATCCAAATACCTACGCTACAGATTACTCCCAATTGAATCTGTAGGCATCCCAAAAGAAATACAGCGTACAAACTATATCGAAAAACAAAGAGATAACGTCTAAAACTATCTGCCATCGGTTGATACTATATTTGTAAATGAAAAATTTGCTGCCAAATAGTTTTCTGGCTGCTAGCTAATGTATTCGGACTGAAATTATGATGCCCATAATCGATGCTTGTTAAAACATAGGAATGGTGGGTGTCAGAGGCGTGTTAGTGCTACGTAGCGTTAACACCAAAGGCAAGCGAGACACCAGGGAAATCCAAGTTCATCAGAAACTAAGGCAGTATTTAGAAGAGTACAACCCTAACCGCCGTAAGGAGTTTCTGTTTCCGGGGCGGCATGGGTTGGGACATATTCACAAGGTTAGTACTGATAAAATTCTCCGAGATACCTGTGCGCGGCTCTTGATTGAGGGCGTGAGTACCCACAGTTTCAGGAGGACGGCGTTAACCCAAATGAGCGATGCCGGGATACCGTTGCGTCACATACAGGAGATATCGGGACATCGGACTTTGGCAGCTTTAGAGCGTTATCTAGGCGTAACCGAAAAGCAGAAGCAAAATGCGATCTCTGCTTTGGATTTTTGAACAATGTAGGGAACTTAATCTATCAGTGCATTAATAAAACTTTATATAGTAAAATTGTTACATTTTCTGTAGCCACAGCCTAGTAATTTCAAGAAAGCATTTAAAACTTTAATGCTAAATGCTAAAGGTCAAAATTTCTCAATAGTTACTTAGAAAAATGGACTGTTCAATAAGATGCATATATGAAATAATACGAACAATTTGAATGAAGCCAATAGTAAGCCACAACATCAAAGTCAATAGTAGAATAGATACAAAAAATCCCATCGAGGGAGACTTTAACGGAGTAATAGATAGGATTAGCAATGTATTCATCACTAACATACCAAACCCCGAAATATTGCGCGTCTTTTCCATCATAGAAACATATCCTTTCTCTTTTCGCGCTTGTATGATATTTCTTACATTTTCTAGGCGTTTTTCATTAAATAGCCGAAGAGTTAAATCTTCTCTGCTCGTCGCAGAAATACTTTTTTCAAGAATTTTTTTCAGATTTTTTCGGGGATTGTCCTTACGACGCAACATAACACAAGTTATAACAGCATATATGGTAGCTTCACTCAGAGTGCATTTTCAAAGCCTCGACCGATCAGTGTCATTGCGCGGTCGAGGTTTATTAAATTTCTTAGAGTACAATTTTCCCATTTCGGCACGGTGATGCCTGTTAACCCGATTCAGCTTCTGACTTTTCCCGTTAAGTCGTGAAACAACGAAATAGCAAAGGTTTCACACTATATCTTATTCTCAAAAAATTAATTTTAATGACAATGAATCACGAGAAAATAGGGCTTTAGGCTAGGGGTATAGTAAGCGATCGCTCCATCAAGGAGATAACGGGAAAAGTCAGATTCAGCTTACTTTCTGAGACTAATGCTTTGTCAGTATAGCTTTTCTATTTCTTTGCTTTTAGCCCCTTTGTCACCCCTTCAGCTGATTTTGACCAACTGCCAACAGTGATTGTTGAGTCTACTGTTCCCATCTCAGAGTTTTCAGCATTGTCAACCTCAAGACTTCGGAGCAATTCTCGAATTACATCTGTTGCTGGTCTTCCTGTGAGAGTACAGTAGTGTTCAAGTTTCTTCATTTCCTCAGTTGTGAGATTTACTGTCAGTCGTTTAACAGCCCATTTTTTCTTCATAATTTTCTTTGATCTTCAATATGTTGCTTTTTCTTGAAATCACCAAGTCATTACAATTACTCCCGTAGTGCATAGCCTACACCACGGACTGTATGAATCAAACGTCTTTCATTATTTTCTTCTAACTTGAGTCGCAAATAACGAATATAAACCTCAATAATATTAGAATCACCCATGAAATCGTAACCCCAAACTTTCTCTAAAATTTGATCTCTAGTAAATACTTGACGTGGATGTGAAAGGAGATATTCTAATAAGTCAAATTCTTTTGCTGTTAACTGAATGCTTCGTTTCTCTCGAAATACTTCACGAGTGCGCCGATTTAAGCTTAAATCTTCAAATTGCAACAAATCCTCGTCTGTTTCTTGCGTGCGGCGGAGATGAGCGCGAATTCTAGCTAATAATTCCTCAATGCTGAAGGGCTTAACTACATAATCATCAGCTCCTGCATCTAATCCTGCCACGCGATCGCTCACTTCATCTTTTGCTGTCAACAAAATTACTGGTACTGTACTACCTGTTGCTCGCAAACGTCGACAAATTTCCAAACCTGTCAACCCTGGAAGCATCCAATCCAGAATTGCTAAATCTGGTGATGAGTCTCGCGCCAGAGTCAAGCCTGCGATGCCATCATAAGCGACACTTACCCGGTATCCTTCGCTACTAAGCTCTAATTCGACAAATCGTGCCAGTTTGACTTCATCTTCCACCAAAAGAATATGTGCTGTCATATTTTTGCTCCTAAAGCAGGTAATATGAGAATAAAAGTGCTACCATAACCTGGCTTTGAAAGGATGGCAAAATTGCCTTCCATACCTTCGGTTAGGTGTTTCACAATCGATAAACCTAAACCTGCTTTGCCAGTTAAACGAGGGCTGCCTTTATTCTCACAGGAAACGGGGTGACTTCCAAATAGATTACCCGATGCTTAAATTCCTGGCATTGCTGATTAGATGTAGGAATCTTGGTGTAGAAATGTTGCATTGCAAAGTATCTACAAAGGTTTTGAAATTAAGTAAAATCATTTTCATACTGGAATTCAGCAACACCAAATTTCTCTGTAATCTGTACTATGTCTGCAATCAAATCAAGAAACTGGGGATCTAAGTCTTGCAATTTTTACAAATCAGATAGAGCTACTATATGTAGGTAAACTGATTGTAAACATACTCCCTTCTCCTAACTTTGATTCCACACTTACACTACCTCCCATACCTTCTACAAGTGTCTTAACAATCGATAAACCCAAACCACAACCCCCAGTAGTATGAGAGCGAGATTCATCTACGCGATAAAATCTCTCAAATATCCGTGCTTGCTGTTGCAAAGGAATGCCATAACCTTTGTCACAAACTTGAATAATAGCCCGTTCTTGAAGCCGATCTAACTTAAAAATTATGAGTGTGTCAGCATCAGAATACTTAATGGCATTATCAATTAAATTTAGTAACACTTGTTTAAAGCGGCTATAATCTGCTTTGATTTCAATTGGATAAATTTCTGACTCGATTGTAATTGGGCGATCGCTATATTTTTTTGCCATCAAGACAACTTCTTCAACCAAGTCATTCAGCACATAAGATTTCATTTGAAAGTATAAGTAACCGCTATCTGCACGTGCTAAATCAAGTAAATCTTGTAGCAGACGGATAATGCGTTCAGCTTCTGATGCCGCAGTTTCTAAAGCTTCTTGTTGAGTTTGGGTTAAGTTATTCTGCCTTCGCAAGACGCTTTGCAAATAACCATGTACAATCGTTAAAGGTGTGCGTAATTCGTGAGAAACATTACTCACAAATTCTCGCTCTTGCTCCCATGATTGGGAAAGACGCGATAACAGCATGGTTAAAGTTTGAGCTAATTCTTTAACTTCACTTGGTGCATTATCAAGATATAGCTGTACTTGTCCTAAATCTTTAGCGGAAATTACAGAAGCCATTTGATTTAGCTGGCGCAGAGGTTGCAGAGAACGCTTAATATAAAATGCGATCGCAGCAGTTAAAACAAAAATTGCTAAAACACTAGTAATACCTAAACTCTGCACCATTACTACAAACATTCTCTGTTCGCGGGTAATATCCTTGACTACAAATAACTCGCCTAGTAACTTACCCTGTACTCGCACAGAACTACCACATAATACAAAGTAGCTTTGGTTTACTTTGTAAACTTGTGGTTTAATCGGCATCTTAGTCAGAGACATTAATTCAGCTACCGTAGTATCAGATAATAAATCCAAAGTGGTAGATTTTGCTAAAATTTTATTATCGGGACTTTTTAGCCATAATAATATGTTGGTATTTGCCAAATTATTAATAGCTTTTTGCAACCCCGTTTCAGGTTGCATCATTTCACTATAAATTTGCACATCTTGCGGCAAGCGCTTGGCAATTTGTTCTATATTATATTTATGACTATCAACTAAAATTTGCTGCATTTTCCAACTAGTCCATGTAGCGAGGCTACCTAATACTAAAGCTGAAAATGATGCAATACCAACCGTGAGGCGTGATTGTAAGGAAAATGGATCTATATTTATCCCAACTTTTATGATTTGCTTCACTGTTTCGGTTGCGTTTTAGGTGTTTAATAAGGCTTGAAAAATAAAATCAGACCGCTAAATGTAAAGTCACTGCTAACCGCTACATCTTTAGTTATAGCAGATTTAAACTTACCTCTGTTGCATACCTACAGTGAAAAGTGCAGCTATTCCAAAAAAATTGCTAAATATTTTATTTAATTGCTATTTCAAATCCGCGAATTCTTGTCTAATAATAATCTAAATGCATTTACTAGTAATTAAATTAATTTCTGCTGAGAATTACCTTAATATTTTTAATCCTCGAAATTGATTACAAGGCAGAGTAGTAACAACAAGCCTTTTTCATGAGGGCGGCAGGGAATCGGATTTGGATGTTATTATGTTAAAGCGATCGCGTCTTTATCCTTGTGTATTTCTGGTTCTTGATGCTGTGCTTCATATTCACCAAATTGCTGGATTAATTTCGCAACTAAACCTGTCCAGCCAGTTTGATGACTAGCGCCAATTCCGGCTCCATTATCACCATGAAAATACTCATAAAATAAAATCAGATTTTGCCAGTGTGGATCGTTTTGAAACTTTTGCATTCCACCATAAACAGGACGTTTACCAGAGGCATTTTGCAAGAAAATTCTGGTTAACCTTTGAGATAATTCTGATGCAACTTCCCAAAGTGTCATCATTTGACCAGAACCTGTTGGACATTCCACTTTGAAATCGTCTTCTAGATAATAATGAAACTTTTGTAGAGACTCAATTAGGATGAAATTCACCGGAAACCAAACGGGACCGCGCCAGTTAGAATTACTACCAAATAAACCACTACTAGATTCAGCAGGTTCATAATCGACTCGAAATTGCGAACCATTGACATCAAAAATATAGGGATTTTCAGCATGAAATCTCGAAAGTACCCGAATGCCATAATGCCCAAAAAACTCGCTTTCATCTAGCATTTTTTGTAAAATACTTCTGAGCTTATCTGTGGAAGCGATCGCGATCGTGCCGTTGGTTAAAATCAATAATCGGCCCCTTCGGCACAATTCGATTTGGATTAATATAAGTCATACTCATGTAATAGCCGCGCTTAGTATAGTCTAGATTGCAAGTCTCTTTGAACTCAGGACGCTGATATAGGTCTAGTAGATAGTTCCAAAGATTTGGATAGTCGATAATTCGCCGCAAATTGCACTTAAAGTGACCGTAATACACTGAATCGAAGCGATACAGAGTTGTAAACATACAAATATCGGCTTCGGTGAGTTGATTGCTGCATAAATACCGCTGCTCGTTCAGAATGGCTTCCCATCGATCTAAACTCTCGAAGAGTTCTGTTACCGCATCTTCGTAAGCTGCTTGCTCCGTCGCAAAACCAGCGCGATATACACCAGCATTGATTGGCAGATAGATTGCATCGATCGTTTCATCAATCTTATGCTGTAGGTCGCGTGGGTATAAGTCTATTTTTTGTGTTGCCAATTCCCCAAACTCTACATCAAACATCCGCATGATTTCGTGAGATTCGTTATTGACGATCGTTTGAGTTTGCTTATCCCACAACACCGGAACAGTGACTCGTCCCGTGTATTTGGGATCGGCTTTCAAATAAATCTCTTGCAAATATTGAGTGTGATTCACCCAGTCAGGAATAGCTCCTGGTGCTTCAGTAAACATCCATCCCTTGTCGCTCATAATCGGATCGACGATAGAGACTGAGATTACATCATTCAAACCTTTGATTTCTCGCATAATTAAGGTGCGATGCGCCCACGGACATGCCAAGGAAACGTAGAGGTGATAGCGTCCTGCTTCTGCCTTAAACCCACTAGAACCATCGGCGGTTATGCGATCGCAAAACGTTGTTGGCGTTTCATTGAACTTACCATTGGGATCTGATTTATTCCCATCGGTTGTCCATTTGCCTTCGATCATCATTCCTGACGCCATGATTTCCTCCTAACACTAGGGCGTGTCTATCAACTTTTGAGGATTACTTCAGCATTACATCTTTCCTTTTCTGAAGGATATTAATTTCTTAAAAATTCTTGACAAAATCGACTTTGCAGACAGAACACGGTTCGGATAAGCAGGAGATTCCCCATATCAACTCTCCGTTGCCAACCAAGCACGTAAAACCTCTGCCACTGTCCACGCTTGGGCAATGCATCCCCGTGGAGTCATCGGGGCATCACCATCAAAAATTTCGCTGAGACTACCAACACCGTGCGCGTTGAGATGATTAGCCATTGGTTCCAAAAATTGACGAGCCTGCTCAGGATTTTTGTAGACGCGCAGGTGTGCTAAGACAAACGGCCCCAACAACCAACCCCAGACTGTCCCCTGGTGGTAAGCTCCATCACGTTGATACTGATTACCACCGTATTTACCCTGGTATTGGGGATGTTTGGGGGCAAGCGATCGCAACCCATGAGAAGTCAGCAGCGTTCGCCCACAAGCTTCCACCACACTCCTTTGCTGGGCAGGTGTGAGCGGACTTTCTGGTAATGACACAGCAAATATTTGGTTAGGACGCAATAACGCATCATCACCATCAGGACTGTCTAAAACGTCATAGCAATAACCTGTCTCGTCATTCCAGAAGCGAGAAAATCTATACTTTGCCCGGTCTGCCATTGCCTCATACTCTTGATGTGGTTTACCAAGTTGACGGGCAAACTTTGCTATTGTCCGTAAAGCATTATACCAGAGGGCATTAACTTCAATCGGTTTGCCAATTCGGGGCGTAACTACCCAATCGTCAACTTTGGCATCCATCCAGGTCAGTTGTACACCTGCAACGCCTGCATAAAGTAAGCCATCGGCTGCATCGAGGTGGATATTGTAGCGTGTACCGCGACAGTGCCAATTAATGATGTCTGCAAGTATGGGAAAGAGTTCACCAAGCAAATTATCGTCTTCTGTAGCGCTGTAGTAGGCGCGGACTGCTTCAAAGTACCAGAGTGTGGCATCAACTGTATTGTATTCGGGTTGCTCGCCCGCATCAGGAAAGCGATTAGGCAGCATTCCCTGGTTTACATATCTGGCAAAAGTGCGAAGAATTGAACGTGCTACCTCTGGACGACCAGTTGAAATTGTCAAACCAGGTAGACTAATCATGGTGTCGCGTCCCCAGTCGCTAAACCAGTGATAACCTGCGATGATGGTTTTACCGTTGGGGTCTTCTGGCAATGAGCGATCGACAATAAACTGGTCAGCTGCTAATACTAAGTGGTCGATCCAACTAGGTGATTCCTTAGTCTTCAGGGGTCGATTATTTTTCCAAAATCCTGTTAGCTTCTCCTCTTGAGCGCGACGTAACTTTAATGCCGCTTCGCCGTTGAGATTTGGTTGTTTTTCTGTACTGGCTACAAATGCGTAGGCGCAGCCCGTCGTAGACATCGCTTCTCCAGGATTAAGTGTAACTTCAAAAGTGGCAGCATGAAGGTGGTCTTCTTTATCTTTCAATCCCCGATAGCGTTCAACTGCCAAGTCAAAGCCATGATACCAATTGTGGACAACAGATGCACTAGCGCGTGAAATGCTGCGATCGCCTTTAAGCGAATCGCTTAACAGATATAGTGGTACAGCACCCGGATAAGCTGTTACACAAATTCCCTGTTCCATCGGCTCAACAGACATCTGCCAACCATTGCTTTGAGTATCGCTATGATAATCGCGGTAGTTGACCATTGCTTTGAGCGTCAACTTTAGCGGTTGGGTGGCACGACGCAAAGTATATTGGACATAAGTTGTGTTCGCGCCTTGTTGCATCCACACCCGTTTTTCTAATAAGGCATCGGCAACAGCAAAACGCCATACAGGAATTGTACCTTCCAGAGAAAAACGTTCAATATACTGATAACCGTGGGGGCTGACAATCCCATCTGCCCAACGATTGGTGTCTAGAGAATAAGAGCAGGTATCATACAATACAGTTTCATCTAGTTTTGCCAGCAGTAAGGTACGACCCAAAGGTGGTTTCAATGCTGCTACCAATAGTCCGTGATAGCGGCGAGTCAATAAACCAGCCACAGTCCCAGAGGCGTAACCACCAATACCGTTAGTAACTAACCACTCCCGCGATTCTGCAATGTCAAGATTGCCGCAGATTTCCCGCCCAAATTCTATACACATAAGTCACGTCGCTTTGCTCTAAATTCAAAATCAACAATCGCCATAATGCTTTTCTCTCTGCATTTTCCGTGCCTCTGCGACTTTTAGGTGAGTATTGAAACCATAAATTTGCAGAGAACACGGAGAAAAGAGGAATTATTATCCAAAAATTTTACTCACTTTCAAAGGGCTAATCCTAACTTTTGTTAGATTGGAGATTGCTCCTCAGTTATTTGAGATTCATTTACTAGAGGATTGAGGACGACTTCATTAGCAACACTATCAGGCTTGCGGGCACGAATTGCTGGACGCGTAGGCGTAGCCCGTCGTAGACATCGCCTATAACCTGCTCTTTCAGCTTTTTGGTGTTCGTAATCAATTAATCTGCCATAATATTCATGCTTGCTTAAATTCATCGACAAGAAAATATGCTGGCGGATATTACCAAAACCTTTGCGATTAAAAAACTTTAATGCTGAAGTATTGGTGGGGTCAGTATCTACCAGCATAAACCGCGCCCCATCTTCAATCATCCGGGCGACGACTTTATCAACCAACTTGTCTGCAACTCCCCGACGCTGATACTTCGGACTAACTCCCAGCCATAAAATGTATCCATAAGTCCAGGATGCTTTGGTGATGATGGTTCCTAAAATGAATCCTGCTAATTCTCCATCTGTTTCAGCCACAAGACAGTATTCTGGATCGGTGTTGTAAAGTCCAATCACTTCCCATTCGTCCCAGGTGCGGTATAAATAAGGATATAAATCGCTAGTAAATAACCCTTCTCCCAAGTGGTAAATGGGAGCAATGTCATCAATTCCTAATTCGCGTACATAAATTGCTTCAGTTTCATCAAAACTTGACATAAATTTATAAATTGTGATTTATTTACATAGGTATGTTGTTGAATGAAAAAAAAGAGCATTTACCAAATCTAGCTCTTTTAATCAAAATGCTTTCAAATGCTTTAGAGTTAAAAAAAGGACTTTACATTACTTTTTAATCTTCCACAAGACTCTACAGATATAAGGAATCTGTTTTAGCAACAAAATTCTGCGGTTCAAATCAAAGTGAGACTTCTTGAATGCTGTCAAAATTTGGCAATGAGTCTTTTATTGCTTCTTCAGTTACTTGTATGCGATCGCACCGTTTGGCAAACTGACAATAATCACAGTTTTTACTACCCTCCACCACTTGGGGAAACTGCTGGTTATTTTGGTAATTTTCCAACCAATTAGTTAACTGACTCAATAGTTGATTAAGTTTCTTTCCTGTTTGTGCGTGTTGAACAGTATTGTAATTAAATTTAATACTTTGCGGTTTGCCCTCAGATTGGACAAACCAATAAGTCATGGAAATCTTTTCTGGCAAATAGTCGCTAGTTTCTGCCAATACATACAGATAAAGCCGTGTTTGCCAGTTGGATTCTAACTTGCGTTTATTGGGTGGTTTAGGATAAGTTTTCCAGTCGAGAATTTGCGCTTGTTGGTTATCTGCAATCAATAAATCATAGACAACCGTCAGCAGATAGTCCTGAACTTGCAGAGTTCGGTAGTGTTCGCTTTCACGGAAAGTTTGATTATCAGATGCAGTCGTTAAGATTTCTGGGGCTGCATCGGCAAAACCCAGCATCCAACTTTGCAGTTGAGCATCTGCTTCCAGGAAACTATCAATTGGCAAACCCATTTCTCGCTGTTGCATTAGCAAGTGAAAACGACTACCCAAAGTTAGCCGTTCTTCTTGTTCTGGATTTGAGGGGGAATTGAGTTTTTCGAGATAGGTATGTTGAAATTTACGCGGACAAGCTTCTAGTAAGTTAAGTTGTCCTTGAGACAGTCGCAGTAGTTGAGTGGAAGTTGACAGCATTCTTCCATTTTAGAAGTAAATTAGAATCTGCAACTCCCATTTGGCAGACTATTTGTAAAAACAGTTATTTTTTATTGCCTTCACAGATAGTTCTTACGTCTGCTATTTCAACTCGTCTCGATCTTCCTCGTTACGAAGCCTTTAGCTGACCTTCACTCAGCTAAAGGCTATTTATGGTCAGTATGAGTCTTAGTCTTAACCCCAAGACTCATAGATCATGGCGATCGCAAATAGACAAATTAGGAAAATCGCTATCCTCGCAACCCATAACCATAGCAGGGCGGCCGCATCATGTCAACAAAAGGATTGTATTTTCAATAAGCTCCCAAATAGTCGCATTAATTGTTGCTTATTGACACAGGTTGAAGCGATCACTTTGAGCTTGGGAAACTAAACCAAACGATAAATGCTGATTTTTTCGTTGGTTCTTAACCTTGGTTGTGATCAAGAGTAATTTAGATGCGTTTGCCCTGATAACCATAGACTTGTGGATAAAAGCATCCCAACTATCGCATTTGCCCCAAAAGTGTGAGACACAACAAAGGCTATTCCCAGCCCCAGCAGCGCCAGCAGAAAATATTTGAGTCCTATACAAAACCACCTGAAAAACAGATTATCGTTATCTTTTAGACTGGGTTTCATAGTTTTTTTCCTGTTTTGAAAGTTGAATCTAGGTAGCAGTTCGCGCTCCCCTGACCACACTAAAGAAACAGCGAATTTCCACAGCTTTGCTCCCACCAAATCAAGGTACACAACAGTCCTACTCCTGAGTGGAGTGGGAATACCAAAAAAGCTGGTCTTGATATTTGCAGATTATGAAAAATTAAGCTCTTTGATGAATTTCCAGAGCAATCTGGATATCAAAAATTAGGCGCTCAATGCGCGTAATTGCATAGAAGGCATACTACGCACATTGAACCCTCGAAATTCCTACAGGTAATTTGTATACAAATTGCCTTTTTCAGAATTTGCAGTTCCAGCCTTTGCCTTTATCTTTATGCTCACTAAGTTTTTTTAATTCACCCGTAACCTTACTAAGTCACCGTGGTTTCTACTGCTAACCTCACTATAAAGTAACTTGGTTACTTAGCTCAAGGTAAACTGTAGAGAAAATTATTTAAACAGCATAAGATACTACAAATCTCAATACGCTTGGGTTGAACGTAAGCGTTACCCAACAGAGTCTCGATAATGTTGGGTTTCATTCCTCAAACGCCACTTGCTTCAACGGGGGAACCCCCGCAACGCAGTGGTTCCCCAACCTACGTTAGTATAATTTTTGGGCTTAATAAAACTGTATTGCTACAAATCTGGCTGAAGTTTCCAAATGAATCCTCACTTTTGGCAGTAAGGGACTTTCAAATAAAAAAATACTCAACTACCTATTGTGAGGTGAGCGTCTCACTTATCCCTAACTAGCTTAAAGGTAACTTATACGACCTCGCCTTTACGGTATCACAGAGAATTCTGACAATTGAACCTTAAGTACTTGGCTAAAAAGGCTCAATTTGATATTGTTGATCGACATATCAAATTGATATATCAAAATGCTGAAGCTAGCAGTGTTAGGTCTATTACAGCGAGAGCCTTTAAATGGTTATCGGCTCAAACAGCAACTAGAGATGTTTATGAGTTGCAGTATTTGTGTCAACTATGGCGCGATTTATCCTCTTTTGAAGCGCATGGAAGAACAAGGTGAAGCGATCCTATGTGCAGAACAAGGAGAAGAAAATGGACAGTGTGGAAAGGTATATGAGATTACACCCCTCGGTAAAAGCACTTGGTATGAAGAGATGTTGGCATTTCCTCATGAAAGCTGGGTGAATATGCGATCGCGATTCTTTATCAAATTTTTTTTCTTTAGTCATTTATTACCCAAAGAACGAGTGCAGTTAATCGAACATCGATTGATGTTATGTCAGTTACGCCTTGCGGAGAAAAAAGCACTTGAAGTTACTGATGATTTATATCAAGCGAAAGTGCAAAAGCGCGCAGTTGAAGTGATCAAATCAGAAATTGAGTGGCTAGTTGAGCAACTCCAAACAGAACAACTTCAACTGGCTCAAACGCCAACCTCAGTCATGAGTGCTGAGTGCTGAGTGCTGAGTGCTGAGTGCTGAGTAAAACTGCTTTAACACAAAAAACTTTTGAAGTATCCTAACTAACTATGTGGATCGTCAAAATTGCTTTACGTCTTCCGTATACATTCGCGATCGCTGCTTTAATGATTGCGATCCTGGGTGCAGTCACGATATTTAGTACACCAGTTGACATTTTTCCCGCAATTAACATTCCGGTTGTCAGCGTAGTTTGGACTTACACTGGTACCACATCTGAGGAAATGGCACAGCGAATCGTCACCATTAGCGAACGCGCTATGACAACAACCGTTGGTGACATCGAACACATTGAGTCTCAATCTTTAAGTGGTGTTAGTGTCGTCAAGGTTTTTTTCCAACCCAACGCTAACATCGCCTCAGCAGTTGCTCAAATTACCTCTGTCAGCCAAACAATTCTTCGCCCTTTGCCACCTGGGATTACACCGCCATTCATCATTCAATACAACGCTTCTTCGGTGCCGATTATCCAGATGAGTGTCAGTAGCAAAAGCTTACCAGAAGAAGCACTTTTCGACTATGCTACCAACTTCGTCCGCACCCAATTAGCAACAGTGCAAGGAGCGAGTATACCTCTGCCTTATGGTGGTAAACCTCGGCAAATTATGGTTGATATCGATCCCCAAGCGATGTTGGCTAATGGCGTTTCTGCTCAAGACGTGACTAATGCTGTCAGTGCCCAAAACTTGGTTTTGCCCGCAGGCGATATGAAGATAGGCGATCGCGACTTCGCCGTACAAATCAACAATAGTCCAGATGTGGTGGCAGCCCTCAACGATTTGCCGATTAAGCAAGTTAATGGTACTGTCATTTCCATTCATGATGTCGCCCAGGTAAGAGATGGCTTTGGCGTGCAATCAAACATTGTACGTCAGAATGGCAGGCGATCGAGCTTACTTAGTATTTTGAAGAGTGGCAATGCCTCAACGATTGATGTGATCGAGCGGGTTAAAAAAACTTTGCCTCGCATCCAATCCACCTTACCCTCAGAACTGAATTTAGCGTTTTTGTTCGATCAATCTATATTTGTGAAAGCTTCGATTGAAGGTGTTCTCAAAGAAGGATTGATTGCAGCCTGTCTGACTGCGGTGATGATTTTGATTTTCCTGGGAAGTTGGCGCAGCACCGTAATTGTAGCCGTATCGATTCCTCTCTCGATGCTAGTTTCAATTATTGTGATGAGTCGTTTGGGACAAACTTTCAACATCATGACTTTAGGTGGTTTATCCTTAGCTGTTGGTATTCTTGTAGATGATGCCACAGTGGAAATTGAAAATATCCACCGAAATCTCGGACAAGGTAAACCCATCAAGCGAGCAATCTTAGATGGGGCGCAGCAAATCGCCACTCCAGCACTTGTAGCAACATTATGTATTTGTATTGTCTTTGTGCCGGTCGTGTTTCTCAGTGGAGTGGCAAAGTACCTATTTGTCCCCCTAGCGATGGCGGTAGTATTTGGAATGCTTGCTTCCTATCTGCTATCTCGGACTGTAGTCCCGACAATGGCAAGCTATCTTTTACCAGCTGAAGTAGACTGGCATAGAGAAAGCGAAAATCATAATGGTCATAGCGACAACCACCATACTGATTCGCCAGTCCAAAACAATAATGGTCGCGACAACCACCATACTGATTCGCCAGTCCAAAACAATAATGGTCGCGACAATCACCACAGCCATTCTTCACTAGTCGAAATTCATGATAATCGCGACCACCACACCCATTCGCCAGTCCAAAACAATAATGGTCATAGCGATGATCACCACCAAACAGAAGAAGCAGCAACGACAACTGCCAAATCTGTGAAGAAAGATTGGATATGGCGGCTACACGAAAAGTTTAATCGGCAATTTGAGAAACTTCGCAGTTGGTACTATAATCTCCTGACCTCAGCATTAAGTCACCGCCGCATAGTCTTTGTGTTATTTGGTGCTTTTATTGTCAGTGCAGGAGTTTTGTTGCCATTCGTCGGTCAAGACTTTTTCCCTGAAGTCGATGGTGGTCAGTTTAGCCTTCATGTTCGAGCCTTACCTGGTACTCGTTTGGAAGAGACAGAAAGAATTGTCAGCCAAGTCGAAGGCGTTATCCGCCAGACTGTACCGAAAGAGAATCTCTCTTTAATTCTGGATAACATCGGCTTACCCACCAGTGGCATTAACCTTACTTATGGCTACAACGGTGCCACAATTGGATCGGCTGATGCTGATATTCTTGTGTCTTTAAAAGAATCTGGTGCAACTTTTTCTTACGTCAAGGAACTCCGCCAGAAATTGAAAGCGACATTTCCCAGCTACACTTTCTTTTTTGAGCCAGCCGATATTGTGACTCAAATTCTCAATTTCGGTTTGCCTGCTGCTGTTGACGTGCAAATATCTGGCCCTCTGAAAAACTCAAAGGGCAACTTTGAAATTGCCCAACAAATCGCCGCCCAGATGACGCGCATTCCTGGGGCTGTAGATGTACATCTTCAGCAAGTTGTCGATGCTCCCAAATTACGTCTTGATGTAGATCGCACCGAGGCTCAACAACTGGGTATGACCCAGCGTGATGTTGCCAATAGCGTTCTTACTTCCTTAAGTTCAAGCGGTCAAGCTGCAATTAACCAGTGGCTCGATCCCAAAAAAGGCGTGAGTTACACCCTTGCGGTACAAGTTCCTCAGTACAAACTTGACTCTATTGACAGCCTAAAAAATACGCCAGTTGGCAACGGTCAAACAGCACCCCAACTTTTAGGTAATTTAGCTAGTGTAAAACGCGACACAGTGATGCAAGTTGTGAATCACTACAACATTCAGCCAGTTTTCGATATCTACGCTAACGCCTCTGGTCGCGACCTTGGGGGAGTTGCCAATGATGTAAATCGAATCATCGCTGATTATCAGAAAAAATTGCCTAAGGGAAGTCAGATTAATGTTCGCGGGCAAGTGCAAACGATGAACTCTTCGTTTTTGGGACTTGGTTTAGGACTTGTGTTTGCAATTGTGTTGGTTTACTGCTTAATGGTGGTCAACTTCCAATCTTGGCTCGATCCCCTGATTATTATGATGGCGCTGCCAAGTGCTTTAGCTGGTATTGTCTGGATGCTGTTTGTCACCCGCACCACTTTCAGCGTTCCTTCGTTAATGGGTGCAATTATGAGTATCGGTGTAGCGACATCAAACAGTATTTTAATGATCACTTTTGCTAATGAGCAACGTCAGGAAGGGCAAAATGCCTATAAAGCAGCGCAAGCGGCAGGTCACACGCGGTTGCGTCCTGTGTTGATGACTGCCTTAGCCATGCTCATCGGCATGGTGCCAATGTCTCTTGGTCTTGGTGAAGGTGGTGAACAGAATGCACCCTTGGGTCGCGCTGTAATTGGTGGCTTGTCAGCTGCAACAGTTGCTACTCTCATCTTTGTACCTGTGGTATATAGCATGTTACGGCGTCAACAACCTCGTCCTATCGATCAGGATGATGATGATTTAAATTTCTCAGATTCGCAGACAGCATATTCGTTGTCATCATCTCAAGGCAAGTCATAGCATATAAGAGCTACGGTGTACACATAAATCTCTTAAAGTTACTACGTAACGTAGGGTAGATTAATTTTTGCAAGTCGATGCAACAAAGGTGCAAGTCAATGCAACAAAGGTGCAGGTCAATGCAACAAAAGTGCAAGTCGATGCAACTAAGGTGCAAGTCGATGCAACAAAGGTGCAGGTCAATGCAACAAAGGTGCAGGTCAATGCAACAAAGGTGCAAGTCAATGCAACAAAAGTGCAGGTCAAAAACTTGTGTGTACACCGTAGGGGAAAGGGAAAAGGTTAAAGGGAAAGGGTTTTTTCTGAGCCGCTTTCCTCTTACCTCTTACCCCTTATCCTACTTTTGCAAGAAGTCTAATAATGGTAATGACTCTAGCTGCTAAATTTCTGCTTTCTTAGATAATACAAGACAGTTTACCTATGGATTCTCAGCATCGTCCATCTCCTGATTCTGAACAACAAACGACTTCTAAAAAACACAGGCGCGGTATCGGTGCAATTGGTTGGGCTGTAATTGGTGCTGTTTTTTTTGGTGGCTTACTGGCCATAGGCATTCTACCCCGATTAAGCCAAAAGTCAGAATTACAAGCAGCAGTCAAGGAAGCAAGCACCCTACCCTCGATCAACGTGATCACTCCCCGTCGCGCTACTGGTGCTACCAAATTGGAACTACCTGGCAGTGTTGTAGCCCTGAATCAAACGACTATCTATGCTCGCAGTACTGGGTATTTAAAGCGGTGGTACGCAGATATTGGCGATCGCGTCCAAGCCGGTCAGTTGTTAGCAGAAATTGATTCACCAGACATAGATCAGCAAGTTTTGCAAGCGAAGGCAGAGGTAGCACAAGCACAAGCCAATGTATCTCAAACTCGTGCTAGTTTAGCTAAAGGCGTTTCTGATTTGAAGCAAGCCCAGGCTAATCTATTGATCGCACGTCAGAGTTGGCAGCGCTGGAGTGTTCTTGTAAAGCAAGGTGCAGTGCCTCAACAAGATGCAGATACAAGATATGCTACATATCAAGCTAATCTTGCCAACGTTGAGGCAGCAAAAAACACTATTAATTCTGACTCTGCTAACGTCAAAGCAGCACAAGCTAACGCCTACGCCATTCAAGCAAACTTCCAGCGTAATACTGTTTTGCAGTCTTATAAGAAAGTCACTGCTCCTTTTGCAGGAGTGATTACTGCACGTAATGTCAATACAGGTGTTTTAATTTCAGCAGGTAATGGCAACACCAGTAACAGCACCAGCAACACCAACACTAACAATACCAGCCTTTATACTATTGCTGCTTATGACAATCTAAACGTAAATGTGAGTGTTCCCCAGAGTTTATCACAGTCACTTCAAACTGGACAAACAGCACAAATTACAGTTAGAGAGTTACCCCAACGAGTGTTTACGGGTAAAGTAATACGTACTAGCAACGCTATAGACCCAACTACTCGCACTTTGCTGACACAATTAGAAGTGCAGAATTTAGACGCGATGCTGCGACCTGGGATGTATGCCAATGTCAGATTTGCGATTAATCGCACTAATCCTCCTTTTATCGTGCCAGATAGTGCCTTAGTCGTTAATGGCGGAGGTACGCAGGTAGCAACTGTAACCAAAGACCATAAAGTGCATTATCAAAAAGTTGCCGTTGGGCGAGATTATGGTACTGAAGTGGAAATTACATCAGGTCTGACAGGAAATGAATCGCTGATTGCGACTCCTACGGTTGATGAGATAGAGGGTTTGCACGTGCAGCCTGTTGCACAAAGAAAGTAGACTCAATGTATCTAAGTGAGGTACACTAAACTCATCCGCGCGATCGCCCATCCCGTCAGAAAAAGAACGACAAAGCCGAAGAAAACATTCCCACAGCAAATGTTTACCCTGAAATATTCAGGGGATACCAGATTGGCAGTAATGTTATCTCACATAGTGAGATAACATTAGTTTGTAATCTGTCTTTGTGTGAGTATGAGTGTCATTCCCGAAAACGTTCTTTTGGCTTTAGCCGAAAAACGGTGCTTGTCTAACAGCGAGCTCGAAGTGTTTTTATATGCTGTTGAGAGACAATCGCCAAATGCGATCGCTAAAAAATTAGCAATCAGCGCTGAGGCAGTACGCAAAAGATTAAGCGAAGTTTACAAGAAATTTGATGTTACTGGTAGCGGCCCAGGTAAACTCACTAAGTTACAGCAAGTTATAGAATCTGAGTATCAAGCATCTTTGCTGAATATTACCCAAAACCGCCAAGATTGGGGTGAAGCGCCTGGTGTCTGCGTTTTTTATGGACGTGTAGCAGAATTGTCTGGGCTAAGGCAGTGGCTAATCGAGGATAACTGCCAACTAGTGGCAATATTGGGAATGGGCGGAATCGGCAAAACTACTTTATCTGTGAAACTGGCAAAGGAAGTTCAAGAGAATTTTGAGTATTTGATTTGGCGAAGTCTCCGCAATGCGCCACCTGTTGCAGAGATGTTAGCGAACTTGATCGGGTTTTTATCTGATGATAGGGAAACAGATTTGCCAGAAAGCGTAGATGGTAAAGTAACGCTGCTGATTCATTATTTACGAGAGCGTCGTTGTCTGGTGGTATTTGATAATACAGAGACAATTTTACAAGAAGGCGATCGCGCCGGACAATATAGACAAGAATACAAAGATTATGGTCAACTACTTAGACGCGTAGGGGAAGAACCACATCAAAGCTGTTTGGTGCTGACATCTCGCGAAAAACCAAAAGAATTTGCGCCTTTAGAGGGAAAAGCATCACCAGTTAGAACATTATCATTAGTTGGCTTAGGAGAAACAGAAGGACAAGAAATTCTCCAAGATAAAGGGTTATTTGGCTCACAACAGGAATGGGTCAAACTTGTTGAAAAGTATTCAGGCAATCCTTTAGCATTAAAGCTCGTTTCTGAGCCAATTCGAGAGTTATTTGATGGTGATATCGCTGCTTTTCTGGCTGAAGGAGAGATCATTTTTGGTGACACCCGAAATTTACTAGACCAGCAATTTAAGCGGTTGTCAGAGATCGAAAAAGAAATAATTTATTGGCTAGCAATCAAGCGCGAGTTAGTTTCTCTCGACGAATTGCTAAACGATCTTGTGCGTACCTTGTCCAAAAGGGAAGTGATGGAAGCGCTAGAATCTCTACGGAGGCGATCGCTAATTGAACAAAGAACAGCACTTTTCACCCTCCAGTCTGTGGTCATGGAATACATGACTGACCAGCTGATTGAACAGATTTGTCACGAAATTACCACTTGTAATATTAGACTATTTATCAGCCATGCTTTAATGGAAGCTACGGCCAAAGATTATATTAGAAACACTCAGATTACCCTAATTATCAAACCAATTATAGATAGGTTATCAACTATTTTTAGATATGCTAGAAATATTGAACATCATCTATATCAAATTTTATTGTCCCTGCGACAAATTCCCCAAACAGCAGGATATGCAGGTGGAAATCTATTAAATATTCTTTGTCAATTACAAATTGATTTTAGCGGCTATGACTTTTCTAATCTGACTATTTGGCAAGCATATTTACAAGGTGTGAATTTGCATCGAGTGAATTTTGCTAATGCTGATTTAGCTAAGTCTGTTTTTTCGGAAACATTAGTTAGTGTTTCGTCAGTAGCATTTAGCCCTAATGGAAAACTTTTGGCTACGGGTGATGCTGATGGCAAGACTTACTTGTGGCAAGTTGACGATGGAAAGCTACTTTTTACCTGTATTGGACATAGTAGTTGGGTAAAATCAGTTGCCTTTAGTCCCGATGGTCAAACTTTAGCTAGTGGTAGTGACGATCAAACAGTGAAGTTATGGGATGTTCGTGACGGTAAATGCCTGAAAACCTTGCAGGAACATAGCAATTGGGTAAGGTCAGTTGCCTTTAGTCCCGATGGTCAAACTTTAGCTAGTGGCAGTGAAGACCAAACAGTGAAGTTATGGAATGTCCACAGCGGCAAATGTCTGATAACTTTGCAGGGGAATACCAATCGAATTATGTCAGTTGCCTTCAGTCCCGATGGTCAAACTTTAGCTAGCGGTTGTGACGACCAAAGTG
>NZ_CAXTTT010000016.1:27247-70340 GCF_964247315.1 uncultured Nostoc sp. | reverse complement strand
TCATTTCGGGCGATTTGAAGAAGCGATCGCATCTTATGACAATGCCCTCAAAATCAAACCTGACTTACACGAAGCTTGGTTCAACCGAGGTGTGGCGCTGGATCATTTCGGGCGATTTGAAGAAGCGATCGCATCTTATGACAATGCCCTCAAAATCAAATCTGACTTACACGAAGCTTGGTTCAAGCGAGGTGTGACGCTGACTCATTTCGGGCGATTTGAAGAAGCGATCGCATCTTATGACAATGCCCTCAAAATCAAACCTGACTTAAACGAAGCTTGGATTAACCGGGGAATTGCGGCGGGAAACGCAACTGGAGAGAGGACAGATTTATTTTTCACATTTACTTTACCTAGTGCAACAGCAGCCAACCTCGCTTTGAAATTTAACAATCCCGATTTAAACAAGCGTGGCTACGAGGGTAAATTGGCAAGCTATAAACAAGGGTTGAAGCATTGCCCCCAAGACACGCATCCAGAAGGTTGGGGAAAATTGCATCAAAAGATAGGTGATGCTCATTACTTCCGAGGGCGAGGTAATTATAACGCCCGCAATTTTTGGCGCAAAGCTATTACCAGTTACAAAACGGCACTACAAACTCTCACAGCAGCAGATTTTCCTGAGTTGCATCTGGAAGTTTTGCAAGACTTAATTCGCGTGCAGTTGGATTTGGAGGAAACAGCCGAAGCCACAGAACTCCAGCGACAGGGTACTGATTTATTGCGGCGCTTATTAAATGAATCAAATCGCTCTAATCAAAGTAAAAAACAACTAGCTCTCAAATTTGCCTGGATTCAACAGTTAACTGCTGATTTAGCTGTGCAGTCTGGAGATTTGCTGCAAGCGATTGAATTAGCAGAAGAAGGTAAAAATACTTGCTTGCGTTGGCTTTTAGATGAATGGAGTGATGATTCATCTCTAAGTTATTCAGAAATGCAACAACTGCTGAATCCCTCAACTGCTATTGTTTATTGGCATCTCAGTTCTTATGCCCTACACACCTTCATCCTCAAACACAACGCGCCATCACCGATTGTCCCAGGAGAAACCGAGTTTGTGACTCAGGCGCAACGTTTACATGATTTTGAAGGCTGGGTGAAAAATTGGAATGAACAATACGCCGATTATCGCAAAGGTAAAGATAAGCAAGGTGAACAAGCAATAACTTGGCGCAGCAAGTTACCCGAAATGCTTCGCAACTTGAGTAATATCCTAGATATCAACGCTGTTGTTTCAGAAATACCAGAAATTACTCAGTTAATCCTCATTCCTCACCGCGATTTGCACCGCTTCCCTCTCCATGCACTATTTCCACCTGAATTCACCATCACCTATCTACCCAGCGCCAAAATAGGATTGATTCCCCAAACTTACCTGGAAAACAGAGGCGATGAGCAGCACAATTTACTCAGCATCGAACATCCCAACAGCAAAGGTTATCCCCGTCTGGAGTTTGCCCAAATTGAATCGGAAGCCATAAGCCGGATGTTTCCCAACCACACCCGCAAGCGTTCTGAGAAAGCGACAAAAACAGCAATAATCAACGCTTTGCCCCAAGATTACGGTATTTTGCACTTTACAGGGCATGGCGAATATAATTTCCAAAATCCTGCGTTATCTCACTTAGCGTTAGCGGGTGAAGATAAACTAACTCTGGCGGATATCCGCAATCTTAATTTGCAAAGCTACCAACTCGTGACTCTAGCAGCTTGCGAAACTGCGATTACAGGTAATCACACCATCACCACAGAATATGTGGGGCTTGTCAGTGGCTTTATGGGTTGCGGTGTGGCTCATGTTGTTAGTACCCTATGGACTGTAGAATCAGCCGCTAGCGCTTTGATGATGATTCAGTTTTACCAATTGTTGCAACAAGGAAAATCAGAAGCAGTAGCTTTGGCTGAAGCTACCCAATGGCTGCGAAATGTCACAAATGCGGAACTTGCAGAATGGTATGCAGCACAAATCGCTACATTACCCCAAGATGAAGGGATCATTCGTCCTTTTTTACAAGATCAGTTAGATAATCTTAAGATCAGACAAACAACTGATCAACCCTATAGTCATCATTACCACTGGGCAGCTTTTACAATTATTGGAGTTTTTTGAACATGCAACCTTTAGAAGCCTATAATCTCAAAGCTTTTGTGTTTGCATTGTCTTACCTTGATGCACCATTACCTGAGAATGTGCAAACACAGATTAATCAAGTAAATATTCCCGATGACATTGGTAAACTGGATGCGATCGCACGCAATTATCCCCCGTTAACTGAACATTATCAAACTGTTCGCCAAAATTTAAAACAGGAAGCTGAAATCCGCAGCAAAGGCCCTTTACCCGCTAAAATTAATCAGTCTGCCGAACAGCAAAGCACAGAAATCAACAATATTCTTGTTGCTATTGATGAACTAGATGATCAAAAATTAACTGAAATTGCTCAACCCATTCTCAAGGCTTCTGATTCTGTAACTGTTGCTAAAGACACGTGGGCAAGAATTATTCTCTCTCTACAAACGCCTATGCCATGAATCAACAGTATAATCTTATCTATCCAACTATTGATTTATTTGTCTATGACCTGCAACAAGGTTTAGGACAAACAGACGAGCAAATTAACCAAAATCGTCATTATTTTTGGCGTAAAATTCAACCAGATTTAAATAAAGATTACGAGAAAGTTAAAGATGATGATTTGCTGAAACAACTCGCTACGTTAGAAAAAACCGAAGCAGATTACGTCGAGTTACTCGTACCCGAAAAACAAGAAAGTTTTCAGCCAGATATAGCAGGTTATTATTACGCATTGCAACTAGGTGATACCTATACCCTGCAAGTAGATAGCGGTGTTACTGATTATCTGGGCAAACCTATAAGTAAATTTCAAGATATTAAACAAAATATAGAATCTCGTACCCATCACCAAAAAGGAAAAATTGGTCAAACTTGGTTTGTTTGGGGACAGTTGGAAAAAATTTATAACCCGGAAGAAATTAGAGCGATCGCACAACAATGCTATACACAAATAAATCCCAACTTTCAGGGTCAAATTGCTTTACAAAACCAGAGCAGTTTTTTAGGTGCATCTGCATTTGAAGTCTGGGAACAGCCTAGTGATTGGGCAAATGAAGAGAACTTTAAAGATAGCTTACATATATTAATATGTTTGTTTCCGCCCCAGCAATCCCTCGAAAATATTAAGAAAAGTATTGCTAATATCTATTTTGATTTAATCCGTATTTTTTGCTATCGTCATAAAATCCTTTGGGCTTATCACCAAAGCCGCAAATTGAAAAGCCGAATCAAGAAAGATTTTAATGAGGTGCAAGAAACTGTCAAAAAAATCAGAGATTTAGGACAACAACTAAACAATGGTAGACTCAATCTTGAGGAATTACAAAAAACCCTAACTGATACGCTGACAATCTTATCGCAATACGCAATTAATTTAAGCTACTTGGATGATCAAGCACGCACAATCAAAGTTAATCTAAATAATTATAAAAAGCGGCTAGAGAAGATTTCACGAGAAAATAGCAACAGCCAACTACAATCTATGCAGCAATTTGGCGAATTTAGTGCTGATAAATATTTGTTGCAAATAAAAACAGATTACATCAACCTCAGCCCAGGCTTGACTCTGCTACAAAATTTAATTAGTACAATTCAAGGTACCATTGACATCTACCAAGCAAAAAGCGATCGCAACCTAGAAAACTTCATCGGTAGCGCAGGTATCGGATTAGCAACTAGTCAAATCGCATCTTCAGTATTAGTTGCTCAATATCCACCCAATAGCAAAACACCATTTTTCCTCACAACAGCCTTCTTGTGGAGCATCTTTGCTGGAGTGCTAACCAGTATAATAGCCTGGATATTCTTTAAAAAAATTCGCCGCTAATCACTCTTGGCTTTGCGTCCTTAGCCAGCATAAAAAAAATCGCCCCCTGAATTCAGGAGGCGCATCACCAAGGTGGTGTAGAGACGCGAAATTCCGCGTCTCTTGTTTTAGCTAGCAACGTATTCTTTGACATTGGCACGACGGCGACGCAGATGAGCCAAAGCTTGATGCTCTAACTGACGGACGCGTTCGCGGCTAAGATTTAATCTCTCACCGACTTTCGCCAATGACATCTCGTTACCATCTTCTAAACCAAAGCGTAGGGCTACAACTTCTCGCTGTTGCGGGGTTAATTCTGCTAACAGGTTGTTCAAGTCTTGGCGTAAGAATTCCTGGTTGGTGTAATACTCTGGCGATGGGCCATCATCTTCGAGCATTTCTTGCAACTCAGTATCCTGGTTCTCACCAACTCGCACATCCAAAGACACTGGTTGACGAGCCATATTCAGATACTCGCGAATCTGAGTCGGTTCTAGTTCTAGCTCTTTGGCAATTTCGGCTGGAGTCGGCGATCGCCCCAAGGTTTGAGCTAACTCGCGCTGCACTTTTTTAATTTTGTTCAGTTTCTCGGTAATGTGGATCGGTAAGCGGATGGTACGTCCTTGTTGAGCGATCGCACGAGTAATCGCTTGGCGAATCCACCAGTAAGCGTAAGTCGAGAACTTATAACCCCTCATCGGGTCAAATTTCTCCACACCCCGCTCTAATCCTAGTGTTCCTTCCTGGATTAAATCCAGAAACTCCATATTTCGCTTTTGGTATTTTTTAGCAATAGCGACGACCAAGCGCAAATTCGCTTCGATCATTTTTTGTTTTGCTCGCTTACCTTGCGCCACCGTTTGTTGCACATCGGTTTCCGATTGTTTAACGTGATCGGCCCACTCTGAAATATCCGGTTCCCGTTGCAACTTCTTCGCCAAAGCTTCTTTGGCATCAATGAGCGTCATCATTTGTTGTACTTGCTTGCCAAAGACAATTTCTTGTTCACGGGTTAGCAGTGGTACACGACCAATTTCTCGCAGATAGGTTCGCACCATATCAGCTGTGAATTTGGTGTTGAGGTTTTCGGTTTGGGTATTGACAGTAGGCATTGGTGCGATGTCCTCTACTTCGTAAAGATAATGTATGTTTTATTACTAAAATGGATGGGAAAAGTAGTACATCTATCACGAAATATCGGGAGCTACCAAAAGCAATTAGTTAATTGATACAGCCATTGCTAAGACGGTAAGCCCCCAATGATAGGTTCCCCTACCTTCCCTAAATTTTCAATCTTTTATAAGCACGCTGGTTATTTTTGAGAATTCTTCTCTTGGACGGTTACTAACACCGAACGGTAAATCCGAAGTCGGTATGAGTTCCACTTAACTTATGATACGATAAATCAGACAAATAGTAAACTATCTTAAGATAAAACCTATAATTATAATTTAAAAGCAGCCGTTATAGAAAAAAATTTTAAAGTCCCTTAAAATTACTCACTACATCTATAGTGACGCCAAAAACCCCTCTTCTGTTGCCAAAACTAGCGGGATAACCGAACTTAATTTGCTGTGATAATGGAGGGATGTCACGAATTGGACATTAGTCATTAGTCATTGGTCATTTGCAAAGGACATGGACGCGCTAGCGGCTTCCCGCAGGGTACGACAACTGACAAATGACAATCTAAAATCCAAGGTCAGCTTTGGCTAGTTCCGCAGCGGCAAATACTTCTGCATCAGGTTTTTCTTCCCAGGCTGGCTCACCAATTTCGGCATAAAAAGTTGCGTCATAAGGACGGGTACGGACTACTACGGGCATAGGAACGGCGTGACCTAATATTAAAGCTTGTTGTTTCGAGTCTAGTTTTGCCAATACCGATCGCAGTCCGCTACCACCAGATACACCTGTAAAAATCGCCTCAATATCTT
This sequence comes from uncultured Nostoc sp., assembly GCF_964247315.1. Lineage (GTDB taxonomy): Bacteria > Cyanobacteriota > Cyanobacteriia > Cyanobacteriales > Nostocaceae > Nostoc. The sequence goes on along the minus strand of NZ_CAXTTT010000016.1, from coordinate 64,525 downwards.
TTTCATCATTCAGCAAAGCGGTAATGCGAGTCCCAATTTGCGACATAACTTCATTATCTATGCCTGATGGACGCTGATCGACTACCAAAAGTGTGACAAAATACTTCCGTAGTTCGCGGGCAATAGTCCCAAAGATGGTACTTTGGACGATAGCCGGGTCAAGGAAACGGTGCGCCTCTTCAATGGTAATCATCAATGGCGTTGGGCGATCGCTGGGATTTTTGCTTTGCAGGAATTTGTCTGCTTTCTTGACGTAATGCTCGTGAATACGTCGGGTGATCATATTCGTCACCAACATATAAGAAAGCATATTAGACTGGGAACCAAATTCTATCACAACATTCTTCCCAGATTCCAGGCATTGCACAATTTTACTAATGTAATTCTGCGGGCAAACTGCTCGCATATACTTCAAGCTATCCATCCGCAAGAGTTTGCGCTGTAATGCCATAATCGAGCCTTTGTGTCCGCGCTTCTCCTCGCAGAACATCTCGATTTCTTCGTTAGTCATATTTAGCAACTGCACAATCCAAGACTTGCCAAATTCGCTATACAGAATATTGGCGTTATCTAAGGCTGCGTCAGAGAGTCCTAAATCTCGGCTACATAACTTAATATCTTCAACTTCTATTTGCTCGTAACTCAAATAAAGTTCTTGAGCATCACGCACACCCCGACGCTTTGTCGATTCCGGGTCGAGGGTATAAACTTCCACTTTACTAGGAAAAAGTTGCTTTAATCCTTTAACGGTATTGACATTTTTACCTTCTGCGACGGCTTCCCAGCCATATTCAGAGTGCATATCAAAAATCAAATTGACTGCCGCATTTTTACGGATAACACCAGCTAAAAGTAGCCGCGTTAGAAAAGATTTACCAGTACCAGATTTCCCAAAAACCCCATTACTCCGTTCCACGAAGCGATTCAAATCGATACAAACCGGCACATCCATATCCAAAGGTTTGCCTATGGAAAAGTTGCGCCTTTGGGGGTCATCTTCCCAACCAAATACCCGGCGAAAATCGTCAACACTTGCTTCGTAAACTTGACTAAAGTGGCTAGGAATAGTTTTAACCGGCAACAATTCTATCGTCGTGCTGGTTTGTGGCATAAATGAAGCTAAACCCGTCATCGATGGGAGGAAAGGATTTGCCGATTTACCATTTGTTGGGGAGAAAGATTCTTCAGCTTCGGGAGTGAACATCAACATCGGCGCGAGGTTGATAGTACCATAAGTACCACTTCCGGCTAAAACATCTCGTAAAAAAGTGTCTTCCCAACTGGGGGGATTAGCAATAATTCGGGCATTAGCCGCTCCCAATGCTACATCTGTCAGCATACAAAAAAAACGCGATCGCATCCCTTGCACAACAAGAAATTTACCCACCCGCATATCTTCCACAGAAATGTCAGGATGCAATCGTACTTCTAAACCTTCAGTTAGAGAACCTTGAATGACCGAACCTAATGGCTGTGCCGAATTCATCTGATTAGTCATTTGTCATTTGTCATTTGTCATTGGTCATTGGTTATTGGTCATTGGTCATTTGTTTTTCTTCTTCATCCCCTATGCCCCATGCCCAATTTCCCATGCCCTATTATCTATCTAATCAATCTGAATCGAAGTTGGCGCACTTCCTGTTGGTGGAGTAGTACTAATTAACGGGATGCGGAATTGGGCGTAAAGGCGATCGCGCCAGGTGAAGAATGGTTCATAATCTATATTCTCGGCAAAGATTGGCAATCCTTTACCTCTGATAGAAGCTGGTAAATCCAGATAGGGGCCAGCAGGAAACTTGAGTAATATCGATAAGCCAGCCACTGCTAAGTCAGCTAAAGTCGGCTCATCTCCTGTTAAATAGGGACTATCTGCTAATAATAACGTCAAGGCTTCCAAGTCTTGTTTTAAAGATGCGATCGCTGACTTTATCACATCTGGGCTGTAACCGACGCCAAAACCCAACACTGTCAGTAAGTCACTAGGTACTCCTTGAACCAGACTTTTAAATATATCTGGTGTTGAGGTAGGTAATAAAGACTTACGGAAATTTTGATCTTGACTTATGGCAGCAAATAGGGCTTTGCGACCTTTAATGCCTATAGATTCATCCGCCCATTCTTCTATTAATAAAGTTAAACCCCGTTGTTTAGGATCTTGCGGTATTATGGGGCGATCGGGATACTCTAAGTCTAAATACTTAGCTATTTCCGTAGAATCCGCAATATATTTATTACGATCCTTTAATACTGGCACTTGTTTTTGACCAGTCAGCCGGAACAGTTCTACCTGTCCAATCCCAGGCGTAACCTCAATTTTGCGGTAAGCGAGTCCTTTAAAATCTAAAATTAGGCGCACTTTCTCTGAGTATTGAGAGAGTTCCCATTGGTATAATTCCAGCATATTTTGTATATCTTGTAACTGGTCAACTTCTTAACTTTACAATTGTATCTTTAGTTTAAGTAATTTTTATTGGTATTAGTTGCTTAGTTATCTATTTAATTGACATTAGGGTTTAACTGATGCCTAATTTTTGGCAAAATTATCGATTTTAAAAAATATTGCTTTCTGATTGATTAAAATATCGAATAACTAAGTAATTTCATTCAGCATATATATTCAGCATATATATAAATATAAACCTAACTCCTTATTCGTGGGTTTTCAACAGTTACTTCAATTTCTGTTACCGTTAGCCTACGTTAAAATATTTCGGTAATTAATTTCTATGCTTTTGTTGAATAATCAATGGTCAATTCTAAGATATAGCTTTCTTCCCTATGTAATTTAGGATTTATGAATTAACTATTAATATACGTACAAGTTTATATATAAATTGTCTTTTATAATCTTTCTTTGAAGGTCATTCTAACTCATAACTTGTAAATATGAGATTTTCACACTTTCTTGAATTTACGTGACACCGAGTGGGGCTTTTTAACTCATTTTGGTGTGATGGAGAAAATTTGCTCAATTTACATGAAATATATGGTAGATATATTTCATAACTTATCAGCTTGAGTGGAGGTTAAACATTTTACCTCACTAGCACAAACACTTCTAGTTCTAGAGAAAAATCTTACTTCCCTCTTGAGTTAGATTTTGTGCATAGCAAAATGTTATAAATCTTTATGTAATGTGTGGACAAAAAGAAAAACAAAATTTATGAAGACAAATTACAGCAAATTGCTGACCACGTTGGCAGGCATAACAGGATTGAGTAGTTTCAGCGTCCTCATTACTTTACCATCTGACGCGAAAGAGGCACTAAATCCTAACCCCAGTATTTTCAACGAAGCCCCCTATAACCAGGGTCAACGCCTTCAAGCAAACACTCAATACACACCTGCTGAAGCTGTTTCCCAAATAGAAAAGGGCAATACTAAACGCAAATTGGTAGCACAGAATAGTGGTGGAACGCTAAATCCCAAACCAAGTATTTTCAACGAGCCTCCCTATAACCGTGGTGGTGGTAGTGTGACACCTAGTGAACCTACACCCCGCACCCCACGTGCTATCCCACAAACTCAACCTACCACACCACCGACTGAGACACCGACTACAACTCCACCAGGGCCAGGGGCAAGCGACAATCAAGGCAAAAACTTGTTAGCGTTGGCAGAATCAAATGCTTCCTTTACCACGTTGACCAAGGCTTTGAAAGCAGCAGGATTGACCGGAGCTTTGCAAGGCAAAGATAACTTAACTATTTTTGCACCCACAGATGCAGCTTTTGCTAAGTTACCACCAGCTGCTTTGCAAGAATTGTTACAGCCAGCTAACAAAGAAATATTGCTCAAGATTTTAACTTACCATGTGGTGACTGGTAAGTTATTGTCTACTGATTTGAAGTCTGGCGAAGTTAAAAGCCTTGAAGGTGGTACAATCAACGTTAAAGTTGATCCTGCTACAGGTGTAACTGTCAATGATGCTAAAGTGACACAGGCAGATATCACAGGTAGTAACGGCGTAATTCACGCAATCGATCAGGTGATTTTACCTCCTGACATATAGTTGTACGGTATCAGCACAACTGGCAACATAACTAGATTGATATAAAGTATTAATACGTTAAAATTCCGTTCAGATGTTAATTTTGGACGGTTTTTTTGTTTGCAGTCAGCTTTTGATCTTTATCTTGCATTTCTAAAAGTTCAGGAATAGTAACAAAGCGATAGCCTTGTTTCCGAAAGTTGGCAATAATTTCTGGTAAAGCTTGCACAGTTTTAGAGCGATTACCACCACCATCATGCATTAGCACAATTCCACCTGGCTTGGCCTTCCTAAACACATTATTAATTAATTTTGGTACAGCAGGACGTGAGTAGTCTACAGAGTCAGATGACCAGCGAATGATGGCATATTTGCTATTTCTAGCGTAACTAGCCACCCCATTGTGCATGAGTCCCCCTGGTGGTCGAAATAAATTTGTTTTAATCCCTGTTATTTGATAAATCAAGTCTGCTGTATGGTCAATTTCATAGGCAGCTGCTTGTGGATTTAAGAATTGATACCAATGATGCCAAGTGTGATTACCAATTACGTGACCCTCAGCAATCTCCCGCTTTACTAAGCCTGGATAATTCTTCACGTTTTGCCCAATGAGAAAAAATGTCCCTTTAATCTGATTTTTTTTGAGAATATCCAGTACTTGCGCGGTACTCCCAGGCCATGGCCCATCATCAAAGGTGAGCGCAATTACTTTCTGTTCAGGAGTCAATTTTGCCGCATCAACTATTGCCCCTTGAAAACGCTGTGGCAAAGTATATGAAAAACCTTTTGTTTGTACTTGTTGCTGCCAACTTCTAAGCATCGTCGCTTTTAGGTCTTCAATCTGCTGCTGAATTCCAACTTTGCTTGTATTCTCTGTACTTTGAGCATTAGAGGAGCTTGACTTAATAAGCATCATCGTGATGACACTTATACTGCCACTCAAGACAAGCAACGTAACTAATATTTTTTGCAAACCAAAAAATGACTTATTGTCGTCCACTTCATAGCTCCTTCAAGGTCGAACCATCTTTGTTTTCACAATACTTATGGCAGCTTTTTATACTCTGTAAGCCTTGCCATCCAAGCTACAGTTATGATTGGTATATTTTTTAAAGTTAGCTCCAACCCTGACTCTGAAAAAATACCTTACCCGATGGATAATCTAATATCTATAAGCAAAATCCTCACCATGAAGGTTCTCACCTTCATACACATTAATTTTTGTAACCTATGGGGTATAAGGGGAATTTCGAGAACTTTAAAAAGCAAGTAAAATAATTTGTAATTAAGTTAAGTTTTGCAACAGATATCGAGACAAGAGCCACAAAACTTGCCACTTCTTAGTTGCAAGGGACTTAACCCCCTATAATTTATTAATCCTGCGAATCTTAATGTAGGCTAAATATTGCATATTCTATTGACGAAGCCATTGCGAAATTATGACAAAGATGTGACCTTCCTTGAGTAATGACGGTAAAGAGCAAACCTGTTAAAAAATTTCTTTGATCCCCAACCGTGCAAGATGATTGAACACCATTAACTGCTGAAAGTTTTGCAAGTAATGCTTGAGAGTGAGTCCGAAAATTCCGCACGCTTGTTTCTCTCTTAAAAAAAGGACTTCCTATAAATCATTCATTTTGTGGGGTAAGATGCCCACCCCACAAGAGTTAACAGGATACTTTTTATTTGGAAATCCCTTAACAAACAGGTTACAGGCTCGACATTACATCCCGTGCAACTGCTAAAGTCTGCTCAATGTCTTCTTCAGTGTGAGCAAAAGACGTAAACCCAGCTTCAAATTGAGAGGGTGCTAAGTAAACACCGCGCTCTAACATCCCGCGATGGAAGCGTCCGAATTTGGCTGTATCAGACTTTTTCGCATCTTCGTAGTTATGAACTGGGCCAGAGGTAAAGAATAAGCCGAACATGGCGCTGATTTGACCGCCGCAAGCTGCATGACCAGTTTCTTTGGCAATTTGCTGCAAACCATCTGCTAGCTTTTTAGTAATCTGCTCAAGAGACTCGTAAGTCCCTGGCTTTTGCAGCAATTCTAAAGTTTTAATACCAGCAGTCATTGCCAAAGGATTACCCGAAAGAGTCCCAGCTTGATATACGGGGCCGGCGGGCGCAACCATTGACATAATATCTCGACGGCCGCCATAAGCCCCTACTGGCAAACCACCACCAATCACCTTACCCAGGGTTGTTAAATCGGGAGTGATGCCAAATTTTTCTTGAGCGCCACCGTAAGCAATGCGGAAGCCTGTCATCACTTCGTCAAATACCAATAACGCTCCATACTCCTGAGTCAATTCTCGTAATCCTTCTAGGAAGCCAGCGTCAGGCGCAATAAATCCAGCATTGCCGACGACTGGCTCAAGAATGACACCAGCAATCTCGTCGCGGTTTTCTTTAAATAAAGCTTTGACTGCTTCTAGGTCATTGAAAGGTGCAGTTAGAGTAGTGCTAGTTGCTGCTTTAGGTACTCCCGGTGAGTCTGGCAAGCCAAGTGTGGCAACACCAGAACCCGCCTTTACTAGAAACGTATCGGCGTGTCCGTGATAGCAGCCTTCAAACTTGATGATTTTGTCTCGGTTGGTGAAAGCCCGCATCAGCCGCAAAACTCCCATACAGGCTTCAGTTCCCGAATTAACAAATCTGACCATTTCGATGCTAGGAACGGCATAGATGACCATTTCTGCCAAAACATTTTCTAGAACTGAGGGAGCGCCGAAACTAGTGCCTTTTTCTAAAGCTTCATGTAACGCTGCAATTACTTCTGGATGAGCATGACCGCAAATAGCTGGCCCCCAAGTGCCTACATAGTCTATGTATTTATTGCCATCTACATCCCAAATATACGCGCCTTTAACACGATCAAAAACGATGGGTTGTCCACCCACAGATTTAAAGGCACGAACTGGAGAACTGACTCCTCCGGGCATGAGATTTTGAGCAGCGGCGAAGACTTCTTGTGATTTTGTTGTTTTAATTGTGGTATTTACCAAAGTTCTCTCCTAACAGTGGGCAATAAAACGCTCTATCTTAGGATAGGGTCAAACACTGCTTAGAATTTCTATCCTATAAAATTAGCTGAACCAAAAAAATAACAATATGTTATGCAAGTCCAATGAAGATTTGATTTTAGATATTTAATTCCAAAAAATATACCAGCTAACCTATTCTGAATGGTATCGTGAATCCATAAATTATTCTCATGAGAGCAAACTAGCTGGTATGTCTTCTAAGGATTCGCGATCGCTGCATTACACTATCCCGGTTGAGAAAATTCGCTACGATGAACGGGGTCTGGTGCCTGCAATTGTCCAAGACTATCTAGATGGTACTGTCCTGATGATGGCGTGGATGAATCAGGAGTCGTTACAAAAGACTTTAGAAACTGAAGAAACTTGGTTTTGGAGTCGTTCCCGCCAAGAATTGTGGCACAAGGGGGCAACTTCTGGGCATATCCAAAAAGTGCAAAGTATCCGTTATGACTGTGATAGTGATGCGCTGCTCATTGGGGTAGAACAATTAGGAGATGTTGCCTGCCATACTGGAGAGCGCAGTTGTTTTCACCAAATAGAAGGAAAAATTGCTGCACCTCCAGGAGATACATTGTCGCAATTGTTTCAAATAATATGCGATCGCCGCGACAATCCTACTGAAAGTTCTTACACTTGTAAACTATTTGCAGGTGGCGATAACAAAATTTTGAAAAAGATTGGTGAGGAAACTGCTGAGGTGGTAATGGCTTTTAAGGACGATCGAGAAGATGCGATCGCAGGTGAAGTGGCTGATTTGCTATATCATACTTTGGTTGCCTTAGCTCACCATCAAGTTGATTTAAAATCTGTATATCGCAAGCTGCAAGAACGTCGTCAATAGAGGGAAAATAAGCGCACATCTGTGCGCCCCTACTCAGCCAAAATTCGATTCAGGTACTGTAAAATTGCCACAGCGATCGCTACACTGAAGATGAAGCCTAGCCAGTAAGTATTGGTAATAATTTGTGGTTGATCTAATGCCCATCCACCCAAGGGATGACCAATAAAAGAGCCAATAGCCCAGCACAAAGCGTTGATGGAGAAATACACGCTGCGTTGATTTTCTGGGGCTAACTCAGTCACTAAAGAGGCAGCAGATGGGGTATAGGAAACAATTGCCACAGCAAATACTCCCAATGCCAATGTTACCCAAAGCAGATGATGAGATGGTGCTGTCCCGCTTACCCAAATCAGTCCAAAACCGATTGCCCAGAAAATCACAGAAACAGTGAGTGCGAGTGTGTGAGAACAGCGTTTTAAGATGCTAGTGACAGGCAACTGACAAATAATTGCGAACACCAGATGCCAAGCAAATAGTCCGCTAATGGTAGTTTCAGTAAATCCTTTGGTAGTACTTTCTACAAGGACAAAATTTTTGAAGTAAAGCGGCAGGGTGCTGTGGATTTGAGAAATATAGATTGTAAAGAATATATTAACTGCTATGTAGACTAAGAAGCGCCAATCTTTTAATACTGCCATCCAAGCAGCAAAAAGTTCTGTCTTTTCAGATTCCTCTATCTGCTGTTGTTCAGTTTCACTAATCCCTACATAGACAACTCCAAAAAATAGCATAAAAGAGATGGCATCAATGATAAATAGCCATCGGTAATTCCCAACGATCGCAATCAAAAACCCAGCCAGCACAATTCCAATCGCTAACCCAAGATTATCAGCTAGTCGAGCGATCGCAAAAGTTTCCCGGCGATTGTCAATTTGGCTGGCGTCAGCAACCACAGCTTCAGCTGCCGGCCAATAGAAACCTATCCCTAAACCGCTAATCAAGCTACCGATTACCAAAGAAGTGAAATTATCGGTTGCAGCTAAAACTAGAGAAGCAATTGCTGAAATCGCCGTCGCTAGCAACAAAGTGCGGCGGCGTCCCCAATATCCAGAATCAGCCAAAGAACCACCTGCAATCCGCCCTACAATGCCGGAAATCGAGGCGCTACCCAAGGCTATCCCAACACTGGTTGCAGATAAACCAAGTTGATTAACAAAAAAGATGGGGGCGTAAAACACGGTAAAGCCAGTACCAACTTCCGAGAGAAATCTACCAATTGCGAAAATCCAAACCTGGGGATGTATCGAGGGCAACCACGATGATAACTGAGATTGAGAAGCTAATTTCATGAGTTTAAATGTCATAGCTTGCTGACATTTTTGTAATTCTTATCATTGGCTGCAATTTTCCTCACTAATTCCACAGGGTTTCCACAGGGATTTTAGCAGTTTTCCACAGGTGCTATACGAGCTAATAAGCTTCTTGCTGTCTTGCTGGGGATTGTTGATTACAAGTAGCAAAGAAGTTTAAGGACTGAGTTTTTGTAAAGTAAAGTAACAAAAAATTGGCTTTAAGTCTGATTATTTCGTTCGTATTTATTTTTTATACAATTGTTTTTAACATTTCGCAGCATTGACAAACCCACCCCCTCTTAGCGCACAATGATGCGGCTTGCTTTTGTAATCCGTTCAACTGTTGACATCAAATATGTAAAATATAATACTATCAGATGTAAGTGCAGATTGTTGGGATAGCGAAAGAGCGTGTGAAGCCCTAAACCGCTTTAACGCAAGCAACTTGTCCCTCTTGATTATCCTCATAGGAGGAAAATCTTATGAAAGCAACGGTTAGCATCTTTACAGAAATTCCTGAAACACTCCACGAATCCTTAAAAAACTACTTAGAAACCCATCCCGATTGGGATGAAAACAGAGTATTAACGGCGGCGCTATCATTGTTTTTACTCCAAAATGGAGATAGCGATCGCCGTGCTGCGCGAGTTTATCTGGAAACTTTGTTTCATCACTCCAGAGTAGAAATGCCCTGTACCGACTCACCAGCAACAGCTAATTTACTAGACACCCCATAGGTACTGGTATGAAGGGCGTTATTCCCCGATTAATGGGGCACGGTATGCCGTGCCCTATTAACGGCATTTTAAGTTCATAGCGGTCGGCAATATTACAATAAAAAAGATCGGTAGATTCCGATCCATAAAAAAGTTCTAATAGTTTCTCTTATTGCCAAAACTAGTTGGTAATAAAGCAGAATTTACCTTTGTTCTCAGTCTCCGACTGGGAATGCCTATTTTGGGGCTGTCGCTTCTCTGACTTACAGCACCAGCCCAATGAAGCAGCGTTTCCAGACAGAGGCTAGAAACATAGTTTTAAGTGGACTTTAGCCTAAGTTGACGCTAATGTACAGCTATGTGTCCTACAAACACCAATCTAAGTGACGTTATATCTACCAAAACGGTCACATACAAAGAAATATTTTCCAATGGACTCTCTCCCCTGTCCACTGTTTTAAATAGATAAATAAATATCTCAAATAACTGTTTGGTCTGTATTTGAGGAATATCTACCTATTTTGATTGTCTAAATTTGTCTTTTACTAAAGCCAAAGAAATTCACTAATGGCTCCCCCAAGAGTTAACAGTCAAGAGTTAAAAAACTCTAGACTATAAACTCAGGACTTGCCTTCCAACTGCTGGGGGTGAGCAGCAGATTCAAACTTATAGCCTACGCCACGTACAGTTTGAATTAATGCTGGCTGACTAGCATCAATTTCAATCTTCTTGCGAATTTGGCCGATATGAACATCTACAACCCGCTGGTCGCCTACATATTCATAATCCCACACCTCTTGGATTAGTTCTGCCCGCCGCCAAACTCGGCCTGGATGACTAGCTAAAAAATGCAACAAGTCAAATTCCAGAGCCGTTAAAGGTACTGCTTGGTTATTAAGTGCTACCTCCCGTCGCACTGGATCGATCATAAGTTTTTCAAATACTAAGCGTTTCTGCTCGGCCGTAGTTATCACTCGCTGACGCCTCAAAATAGCTCCAACTCGGACTTCTAGCTCTCCTAGCCCAAAAGGCTTGGTGAGATAGTCGTCAGCACCTTTAGCAAAACCGCGAATTTTGTCAGCTTCGTCAGCACGGCTAGTCAACATCAAAACAAAAACACCATTACGACTTTGCATCTCTTGGCAGAGGTTAAACCCTGTGACATCTGGTAAATTCACATCTAGAATCACCAAATCAGGGTTAAATTGCTCAAATAGAGTTAAGGCTGTCTTTCCATCTTCGGCAGCCTCCACCTGATAGTTCTGTTTAATCAAAAAGCGTTGGATTAAATTCCGAACCGCAGGGTCGTCGTCAACAACAAGAATCTTGGCAGGAGCCATGACCATTACTTTGCACAAAAATTCGTAAGATTAACAAGAGAGTTGCGTAAAAACGCAGTTGCCACTTTGGGACTAACTAAGAATCTACATGGCTACGGTATAAGAATCCCGATCGTTCAAAAATAAATACTTTAATCAGGATTGTGGGCAATGAGAAGGCGAAACTTCTATTAGCCAACAGTATATAAGCGCTCTGACTTTAACTGCAACCGTTCTTGATAGCAAGACACCTTCTCGATCCCAGTTAGGTGGTAACTTAAAACGTTTCAATTTTAAATCGATATGTGGATATATACCACAAGCGATTATTCAGTATAATTAAAAAAAACTCTTTTAGGGCACAGTAAGTTGCCAAATTTGAAACAGTAAAGTTGATTTTTTCATAAAAACCATGAATTTTAGGTTCTCTCCTTTCAAATTCTAGATTAAAGCCAGAATTAGACAACGACATGAGGGTATACACGGAGTTATAGCGATATGTTAAAGTGACTATAGTTGAAATTACAAAGTCGATCAAACTAACCCGTGCTACTATCCTGGTAGGGCATATAAATAGGTCGAGACTTTAGTTTCGATCAAAATAAAACCTAAAGCTGTTTTTTATTCGATAAAAGACTGCCGCTGACTGAGGCTGAAGTAACAAACTCCCATGAGCGATCAAAATCCCTACGAAAAACTTGGGGTATCAGAAGAGGCTAGCTTCGATGAAATTCAGGATGCTCGTAATCGCCTATTCGAGCAACATAATGGCGATGCCAAGCATTTGGAAGTGATTGAGGCGGCTTACGATGCGATTTTAATGGATCGCTTGCGGATGCGCCAGGAAGGTAAAATCAAAGTCCCTGAGCGGATACGGTTTCCAGAGTTGCGAGTGCAATCGCCTCCGAAAGAAAGTCCAACCCCTCGCGAGCAGTCACCTGCATGGCTGCAACGGATGCTGGATCAGCCAACGCCTGCGGATATACTCTTACCAGGAGCTTGGTTTCTTGGTTTGAGTTCTATTAGCCTGTTTTATCCAGAGGGGGGCGATCAGGTTTTGCAGTTAGCATTGGTGGTTGGCGTAGGCACTAGTATTTACTTTCTTAATCGCAAAGAAGGCAAATTTGGCCGAGCAGTTCTGTTCACCCTGGTCAGTTTAATAATTGGCCTAATCGTTGGGGGACTAGTTGCTAGCTGGCTTTTACCACAAATATCATTTATTAGTCTGGAAACGAATCAGTTCTCTACTGTAGTGACGTTTATATTGTTGTGGTTAGTTAGTAGTTTTCTACGTTAAACCACTGCCGTCAGCAGGTTTCTATAAAGAAGACATGGTTTATGTATGTTCTTCTGAAATAAAAAAGTCAGGAGTCAGAATACCTATTCTGACTCCTATTTTAATATTTTAATTTGCAACCCGAATGCTGATTAATTGAATCTGTTGCAGCTACAGAGCCTTTTTAAACAAGGTGTTTAGCTCTTAGAACTAAATCTACAGCAGCGCTAAAATCCTTAACGATTAAGTCGGGGTGGTAAAGTTCTAATTGGATGCGATCGCGAATTCCAGATTCCACAGCCATCACCTTAATCCCATAATTTTTAGCTGCGGTAATATCGGCTTCCGTATCGCCCACCATCCAGGTATCAGCAGATGGGGGCAGTTCTTTTAATGCCCTAGCCATCAACAAGGGCTTATCTTCAATATCGCGAGTTTTAACATAGTCGTTAGTCAAGCAATAACAACGATTTTCTGGGAAAAATCTCCCTAAATCGTGTTTTTGGAAGGCATAATCTAGTTCCCGAAATCGGCGCATCGTCATCACTGCCAAATCAATTCCAGCTTGTTGAATTTTTAACAGTGCATCCACAGCACCAGGCGCGAGAGTGTCATAGTGAAAGTAAGGTTCTGTATGCACAGTTTGCCGTCGCAACTGAGCGAATTCTTGGGCTTGAGCTTCGTCTAACCCGGAATTTAAAGCGATTTGTTTTTCAGGAACACGCGATCGCTTGAACTGCCAAAATTCTGCTTTCGGAAGTTCTTGCACTACTTGATCTGGGCGACGGGTTTTATCTAAGCAGAATTGATAAACGCGGTAGTACCGTTCGGAAACATCAATAATTGGGCCGTCGAAGTCAGTAATCAGTCTTATCATCGGCGGAAAATGTTAATTTTTATTAAAATTATCTCAGATGTATGGGTATTTTTAGAGACTATTAAGTTTGGCTGAGGATTTTTTGTAAATTCTTTTTAAGAAAGTATCGACGATGACCTGGAGGAAAATCTGCTAACTCTCCAAAAACTTCATATCCCAAGTGCTGATAAAATTCAGGAGCTTGGAAGCTGTAAGTAAAAACATATACGTTTAAGCAGCCACGATTAACAGCTTCTTGCTCTGCTGTCAAAAGTAGCGCTTTTCCATATCCATTACCTCTTAACTCCTCTGCAATCCAGAGAGTACCGATATGAAGCCATCCCAAGCCGATAAAACCTTCCAAGCCGCCCACTACATTTTCTTCTGAATCACGCAGCAATAGAAACAGTGGCGTATATTGGTAATCTCCAATCTTGCCTATATTGAATTGCTGAAGTTGCTTGTCTATAAAATCAACTTATTTGGAGTCTGGCTGAATTTCAATTAATATTTTGTACTCAGGCATCATTGCAAAGTACCGCGTTTGATTTGTTCGCTTTCAATGGCTTCAAATAAGGCGCGAAAGTTCCCTTCGCCAAAACCTTGAGCTTGGAAACGGCGTTCAATAAACTCAAAGAAAAATGTCGGCTGTTCAAATATTGGCTGGGTGAAAATTTGTAATAATAAGGGTGCGGCATTTCCTCCTTCTGCGGGAGTATCTTCTTGCCAGTCCACCAGAATTTCCTGTTGCGCGATCGCTTCAAGTTCCAAAACTGATAATGGAAGTCCAGGACGTTGTTTTAGCTGTGAGTAATAGGTTTGGGGAACTGAGAGTAAAGATAAACCACTGGCACGAAATTTAGCGATCGCACTCACAAGATTAGTCGTCCGCAAGGCAATATGTTGAATTCCTGGCCCCCGATTGACATCTAGAAATTCCTGAATTTGAGAATTCTTGGTAGCCGGCTCATTAATGGGCAATTGAACGCTACCATTGCGCGAAACCATCACCTGGCTGTGTAAAGCAGAGTGATTGGTTTTAATTTTAAATGCTTGCTGGGGTTGAAAATCTAGAATTTTTTCGTACCAAGCCACAGCCCGATCCAATTCACTAACTGGCACGTTCAGAACTACGTGATCTATGGCGGTAAAAGTGTTGTCATTAGTCATTTGTCCTTTGTCAAAAACCAATGACAAATGACCACTGACTAATGACTTTTCTATCAATGTATGAGTCAGTCCACCCCAGGCGGCAATTTTACCACATTTGATGAATCCCGTACCCTCTTGGCGTTCCTGGATGGGTTGTAGGATTGTAGCACCGTGTTTTTGAGCTAGGGCGATCGCGCCTTCGACATCTTCGACAACAAAAGCGACATCTGCCACACCAGGTGGATATTGCCGCAGAAATTCAGCTACTGGACTTGTAGGCAACAGTGGTGAAGATAGAAAAAAGCAGACATCACCACTTTTCACCACTTCTGTACAAGTGTGAAATGAACTAATGCGATCGGTTACTGCTTGAAAACCAAGATGACGTACAAACCAATCCCGCCACATTTTGGCGTCTTCTACATAGAAATGAACGCGAGCAATTTTCATAGATATTGAAAATTCAGCATAACAGTTTATATATCTGTAAATTTTGCCTTTTCTACTAGATTTTCATGTCTTTCCTAAGCAATAATTATGTAAGCGTATTCCCACTCTAAAAGAACAAATGACTATCAGGTTGAATGTTAATTTCCATTGGCACAGCTTGTGGTTCGGCAGAAAGGGCAAAGAAAATCGCATTGGCAGCAGTTTCAGGACTAAGCATTTTTTTCCGGTCTACTTTTAAGTTGACGTTATCCCAGAAAGGAGAATCTACTCCACCAAAGTAGAATAGCGTGAACTTGATACCAAAACGCTTGAGTTCCTCTGCCATGCACTTGCTGAAACCGACAACACCAAACTTAGAAGCCGAATAAGCTGCTGCCGTCCCCATCGAATGCTTGCCCAGAATTCCAACCATATTACAGATGTGACCAGACTTGCGCTTTTGCATCTCTTCAGCAGCCGCCTGAGTAGTGTAAAAGCTACCTTTTAAGTTGACATCTAACATCTTGTCTAAATCAGCGGGTTCCAGGCTGTTGTAGGGCTTGAGTATACCAGCACCAGCTGCATTCACTAAAATATCGATTTGACCAAACTCAGCGATAGTCTTTTCAATCAAAGTATCTACCTGTAGTGGGTCAGTAATATCGGTGGGAACAGTCAAAACTTCTCCTGGTAAATCAGCAGCCAGTGTGGTTAAACGAACTGCATCTCTAGCAGCCAGTACTAACCGGACTCCGGTAGACGCAAGTTTTTGTGTTAAAGCTGAACCAATACCACCAGTAGCACCGACAATAACAACAACTTTATCCTGCATCGTATTATTTATATTTCTTTACATCTTTTTACATAATACAGAATTACAGGCTCGGGTTGTACGTAAACATCCAGAAAATATCTATTCGGAGAGTAGCGGAATTACCTCACATTCCTTGCCACTCATTTTTAATCTAAATGTGGGAGATGATTCTAAATATTTGGTAAAATTGGAACCTAATTTTAATTTTTTAATAATTGAATTAGGAGACTCTCCGGTTATTTTCCGTAACTCAGAACCTAGTTTAGACACAGATAATTTAGTTTGGGGAGACTTGATTTGTATATCTTGGATAATTTTTAATAGTAATTTATTTAATATTTTTTCATTAAGAATTTCTGCGGAATCTTCTTTTTCTTTTTCTTGAATAGATTGTGCAGATGGGTCATCTATAATAGGGATAATTTCTTCAATTTCTGGTTGCTGAGGATTAAATTTATTATTGATATTGGATCTTTCTTGAAATAAATTTGCAATAGTTGCTAAACTGTGTAATCGAGTATTAATAGAATCTTGTTCATTTTTAATTAAGTCTTGAATTTGCTCAACCACTTTTTCAAAGGATGGAACTTCTGTTGCCATTGCTAAAGAATAATGAGTTAATTTGCCAGTATTCCGGTTTTCTATATGTAAAGTTTGCCCTTGTCTACGTACCCAATAGACAATTAACCCCTGGTTTTGGAGTTCGTTGCAAAGGTGAATTAAAATTCCATCGTTAGAACAGACTAATATTTCTTTAACTGTTGGATAAGAGCGTGAAACACAAGCACCAAAAGCGATCATTTTTGCATCAGCACTATCTTTACCCTCTGGTACGTGGACAAGTTGATAGCCACGGTTATATAGTTCAATATCTTGCTTTCCAATACTTGGATTTCTCCAGTTAGCAAATGCCATTTTAAATTGGAGAGGATACTTGCAGACACTAGCTAAAAATAATTCTGAATTAACATCTAATTTTAAGTTCTCTGCATCCAAAAGTAGAAGAGATATTCCTGTTTCTAATTGATGTTTTATTTCAGTTTTTTGTTGAAATTTTTGGATAAATTGGCTGAATGCAGCAGATTCTAACCAAGCAGGCGATAATATAATTTGCAGCAGTTGTTCAGCTAATGTCAAACTAAAAGAGCCAAGACTTTTCTCCGTGATTTTTTCTTCTGGCAGGTTTTTTACTAAAGAAAGTTTCGTCGCTTCAGGCGTAGATAGTTTAGTATGTCCGTTGCTGTTAGCAAACAAGTCAGTTTCTAGAGAAGGAGGGAATGCAGGCTCAAGGAATTGCTTACCACAATTTTTGCAGAGATAATTCTGCTTGTCATTCCGACGACCATTTTTACGATATGAAGTAGATTCGCACCGGGGACATTTCATTTTATGATTCAGGTGGTCTAGAGCAGATACTTGTCTTTAAATATATAGTATAAAAAAATACTGTCAAGATCAGATCGCATTGCCCAACACCAGAAAAACTTAAAGCAAGCGGAAATTCAATTTAACCCCTGATTTCCACCTGCACCATGTAGTAATCCTCTGAATAGCTAGAATTTAAGAAACACTTTAAATAATGCGAGCAAAAACATAGTCGCGGGTGCGAGAATCTACAGGGTTAGTAAAGATTTTATTTGTAGTACCAAATTCAACCATTTGAGTAATCCGATTTTCATTACTATAAAAGAAAGCCGTAAAATCAGATAGGCGAGTAACTTGCTGGATATTGTGAGTAACCATTACAATTGTCAACTCAGAACGCAAGTTATGGATCAAATTCTCGATTTTCATACTACCCATAGGATCGAGACCTGAACAAGGCTCATCCATCAAAAGAACATTCGGCTTAACGGCTAAAGCACGGGCAATACATAATCTTTGCTGTTGACTGCCAGAAAGCTCTAAAGCAGATTTGTGCAGCTTATTTTTCACTTCATCCCAAAGTTCGGCAGCTTTGATAGCAGATTCAACAATTCCATCTAATTCTACTTTCGGATACCATCCAACTAATTTCACCCCATAAGCAACATTATCGTAAACGCTCATGGGAAAAAGATTTGGTTTGGGAAAAACCATACTAACTTGGCGACGTAAACGATTGATGTTGACACGACGCTCATAAATACTCTGCCCAAAAAATTCTACTCTTCCTTCAACCCTCACATCTCCTTCTAATTCACTCATGCGATTTAACGATTTAAGAAAAGTAGACTTCCCACAACCACTAGAACCAATAATTGCCGTGACTTGGTTTTGATAAATATCCATTGACACGCCTTCAACTATCTTTTTAGTTTCGTAATAGAAGCTGAAGTTTTTGACTCTGATGGCTGGAATTAGTTTACTCATATTCCCAAAACGTCTGAAACAAAACTTGATTAAGTAAAACAGTACAAATCAGCAATGCTGTTTCACTATGTTACTCCCAAAAGGATATATTCATGGAAATTACGTAGTTATACAGCAAATAAAGTGTTATTAGCTATTTGTATCAAGACTGTGTTCCAAAATTTATCTTTTGCAGACTTTTTATACTCATTTTTTGCACCTTCACTTAGAGGATGTTTGAAAAGTGGTATGTTGTGATTTTAATCGAATTATTATCCCCCTTAATCCCCCCTTATAAAGCAGGGCTGTTTCATTCCATTTCAAACAGGATTTGTCAAGATGTTTAGCGAGAAAATTGTAAGTAAGGGCGACGATGAGATCAACATTTAAGCACTTAAATATCAGTAAGATAGTTGATTTTATCGGCACGCTGGTAACAAAATAACCAATTTTTAATCGTTAGAACTCTTGATTTTTAAAGCTCTTTGGGGAATGAAACAGCCCTGCCGATATATTGGGGGGAAACAAGAAAATCCGGTTCCCTCCCCAATATATCGGGGAGGGTTAGAGTGGGGTAAAAAATATTTGATATCATGTCCGCCAAATCACCCATAATGAAAGAACCCCACCCCAACCCCTCCCCGCAAGCGGGGAGGGGAGCTAAAGCACAGCTTTCGCGGGGTGGGGTTTATATGATACATCAATCATGACTTTTAAAACATCCTTTTACATAGCATCCTTGCTTATGAAAAAGGATTAGGTCTATTTCAATTTAAAATATTTATGTATAAATAAAAACATCAATATCATATATCCTCATAGATAGTGAGGAATTAGTTTTTTATAAAGATAAATTAGTAACTTTTTTAAACTAGATTTTATGAGTATCTTCTAGTGCAAGCTAGATCGACAAAAATCGATAAGTCACGTTTGAAGACACCTTAACCGAAACGTCCTGAAATGTAGTCGCGGGTGCGAGGGTCTAGTGGGTTGTTAAAGATTTGCTCTGTAGCGCCAAATTCAACCATTTGACCAATCCGACTTTCATCAGTGCTAAAAAAAGCCGTAAAATCAGAGACGCGAGCGGCTTGCTGCATATTGTGGGTAACGATCGCAATCGTCAACTCAGATTGTAAACTGTGGAGTAGTTCCTCAACTTTCATGGTAGCGATGGGGTCAAGAGCCGAGCAAGGCTCATCCATCAGCAGAACTTTCGGCTTGACTGCTAAAGCACGGGCAATACATAATCTTTGTTGCTGACCACCAGAAAGCCCTAAAGCTGATTTATCCAGCTTATCTTTGACTTCATTCCAAAGAGCAGCGCTGTGAAGTGCAGATTCGACAATTTCATCTAATTCTAATTTTGAATATCTGCCTGCTATTCTCATACCGTAGGCAACATTTTCGTAAATGCTGATCCCAAAAGGATTTGGTTTTTGGAACACCATACCAATTTGGCGGCGTAACCGATTGATGTTGACACGAGGGGCATAAATATTCTGACCAAAAAATTCTACATCTCCTTCAACTTTTACGGGACCTTCCAATTCACTAATGCGATTAAGAATTTTGATGAAGGTAGATCTACCACAACCACTAGGGCCAATAATTGCGGTTACTTGGTTCTGATAAATATCTATTGACACCTTTTCAATAGCTTTTATTATCCCATAGTAAAAGCTGATGTTTTTAACTTTGATAGCTGGAATTAGGTTACTCATGCTAATTCGTAATTCGTAATTCGTAATTCGTAATTAAGATATATCAAACAAGGTTTTAGCCCGGCAGTTTACCTTTTTAATATCATACTTTGCCAGGATGTAAAACAATACAAAAAATTATTTATTTTACTTTAGACTTCTCTGTCTAATAAATAAGCGAGAGAGAATACTGACACATAAAATTAAACCGAGTAGAACTATAGAAGTAGTCCACACTAATTGACTTTTTTGTGGGTCGGGGTCGTTGTAGAGGTTAAAAATCAATACTGGTAAAGAAGCTGTTGGACTTAACAATCCTTCTGACCAATCTAGACTAAATAAAGCGGTAAAAATTAAGGGTGCTGTTTCACCAGCAGCACGAGCTATAGCTAATAAAATGCCTGTAGTAATTCCGGGGATTGCAGTAGTTACAACAATCCGAAAAGTAGTTTGGAAGCGAGTTCCACCTAAAGCAGCAGAGGCTAGGCGTTAAGATGTGGGGATCAGTTTTAAAGATTCTTCTGTTGTCAGTATAATTACAGGTAGCATAATCACGGCTAAAGCAAAACCACCTGCGATCGCACTAAATCCTTTAGTTACTAGAACTATCACACCATAAGCAAACACGCCTACAACAATTGAAGGCACGCCTGTAAGAATACTAGTGACAAAACGAACAATACTAGCAACTGGGTTAATTTGACCAAATTCTGCTAGGAAAATTCCTGTCATAATCCCTGTGGGAATGCTTAAAATAGCACCAATAACCACCATGATTATGGTTCCCAAGATGGCATTGCCAAAGCCATTATCAATAACTGCTTTGACAAACATTTCTGATTTTAGTCCAGAGATTCCCCGGATGAAAATTTCCCACAAAATTGATAATAAAGGAATGAGTACTAGACCTGTGAGACCAAAGGCGATCGCATTCATTGTGTATGTAAATATTACTCGTCCTGTTGGCAGAGGACTGCATAATTCTGCCGCCAAAGATTCATCTGTTTCTGACTGAATGTAACCACTCATAATTTTGAAAGTTTTTGATTGACAAATGTCTTATTACACTGAGCCTTTATAGTAATTTCAATGTAAAATGGTGTTATTTATTTTTTCTGCCAACCCACTTCACTAAGATGACAGCGCCAATATTTACAGTTAGAGTTAGCCCAAATAAAATTAATGCCAAATAGCTTAAAGCTCCTATGTGCAAACCTGGTTCAGCTTCGGCAAATTCGTTAGCTAATACAGAGGGAATTGTATAACCTGGATCGAGTAAAGAAGCGCTGATTTGAGCAGAGTTACCAATCACCATAGTTACAGCCATTGTTTCACCCAAAGCACGTCCTAAAGCAAGCATTGCTGCACTCACTATTCCAGAAAATCCAGATGGTAACAAGACTCGAAAAATTGTTTCCCAACGGGTTCCACCTAAAGCCATAGATGCACTACGTAATTCTTTAGGAATAGCCATTAAGACATCACGACTAATTGCTGCCATTGTGCGCAAAATCATGATGGCGAGAATAACTCCAGCAGTCAACATATTAGTCCCAGAAGGATCTTCTGTATTAAATAGTGGTATCCATTTAAAAGTGCTGGCTAACCACTTTTGTAAAGGTTCGAGAACTGGAATAAAGACAAAAATCGCCCACAAACCAATAATTACACTGGGAATTGCAGCAATTAATTCAACAACAAATGCTAGGATGGTTCGCAGCGATGTAGGTAAAAAATTTTCACTCGTGACTAAGGCTACTGCTATTCCCACTGGGACAGCAAAAAAAATAGCGATCGCACTACTTACCAAAGTTCCATAAATATAGGGTAATGCACCAAAAATCTGATTACCTGTATTCCAATCTTGTCCCCACAAAAACCCCATTCCAAACTGCTTAATGGCTGGTAGAGCTTCGTGTAAAATTACCCAACTCATTAACAATAATACTGCAACGGTAATCACAGCAAAAAAGTATACTAGCCGTGTAAAGCCTTGGTCAAACCAGAAATTTGTGCCACTGTTAGTAGTTAGATTGAAATTTTCATCGCCTAGATTTGAATCATCTGATAAATTTGCCATTACAAATTAAGAAAATAGTTTTTTTTACTAGTAGAGCGAGTTATTAACACAGTCTGTCATTAGTCATTTGTCCTTTGTTATTTGTAATTACAAAGGACAAATGACCAAGGACGACCATAACAAAAATTTTCACAATCTCATTTAGGATTGCTATATTCAAAGCACCCTTCCCTTTTTAAGGGAATAGAGGGATCTCTTGTGCGTAATTTCTAAAAATTGCAAATTAAGGTTTGACAGAGCTATTCACTGTCTGAAGCACTCGATTTGCTACATCAGATGGAATTTTGGTGTAGTTAAGGTCATCGTTATACTGTTGACCGTCTTTTAATACCCAATTAATCCATTTCTTAATTGCATCAGCTTTAGCAGCATTTGCATACTGTTTGTAAACCATCATCCAAGTAAGACCGACAATGGGATAACCTTGTCCTGGATCTCCGACAAAAACGCGGTAGTTGTCTGGGAAAGTGACAGTTGATAAAGCTGCATTTGCAGATTCTAAAGAAGGAGCAACAAATTCTCCGTTCTTATTTTGTACCAATGCTGATTTCAGATTGTTTTTGACAGCGTAGCTATATTCTACATAACCTATAGAACCAGGAGTCCGAGATACTATAGCAGCTACGCCAGGATTCCCTTTGCCTTTGAGGACATTTGGCAGGTTCCATTTTGGAGCAGTGTTAGTTCCAACTCTGCCTTTAAAATAACCGCTGATGGCACTCAAGTGATTAGTAAAAATGAAAGTTGTACCGCTACCATCGGCACGAACAGCAAATTTAATTGTTTGATTTGGTAGATTAGCACTTGGATTATCAGCTTTAATTTTTGCGTCATTCCATTTGGTAATTTGACCTGAATAAATTGCTGGTAGTGTAGCGCGGGACAATTTGAGATCGTTAACACCTGGAAGATTATAAACAACAGAAACAGCACCGCCTGCTGTGGGTACTAAGATTGCACCATTCTTGACTTTAGCGATTTCATCATCTTTCATTGCAGCATCACTACCACCAAAGTCAACGGTTCCAGCAATGACTTGACGAATACCGCCACCACTACCAATTGCTTGGTAGTTAATTTTCAAGTCTGGATATGTCTTCTTCACTTCACGAGCATAGCGTTCGTAAAGCGGAGCTGGGAAAGTTGCTCCTGCACCATTGAGAGTTTCAGCTTGTGCGATCGCACCAAAAAATGGACTAAGTGCAACAGAAGTTGTCACCATTGAAGTAGCAACGACACGATTCAATATGGCGGTCGAAAAAATCATATTACCTCTGATTAAAGGAGTATTTTACTGCTGTTATTCCAGTCTTAAATAGGCTACATTTTTTACAGTTAAAGTTTATTTAACAAATGATAAATAAAAAATTCAGATGTGTTTAAATATTAATTTAAACTATTTTTTGACTTCTTGATATTTGATTTACTAGAGTTATTTTATTAAAAATATACTGAGGAAAAATCTCAGTTTAATTTCAATAATTACTTACAACTGAGAAAATAACACAATTTCAAAATTCTCACTTCAGTATAAAACAGAGAATAAATCTGTGGTTATCGGTGAGTATCTGGAATTGAGTAGTAATCCCAAATTCTTCGTGAATAAAGACATCCGTGACTTTTTTAAATAAATCGTGGATTTAAAGGCTTGCCATTTGAATTAAATCAAATAGGATTGCTATAGCATGAATTGCTGTGGGAATAACCCAAAATAAATAGTTTGAAGGAGCGATCGCTAAGATAATCTTCAAGTGCATTAAGATCGGTAATTGCACTAATGACCAGGATTTAGAATGTAGTCAACCTCAAATGCTTTGAAATTTTCACATCCTAAATGAGTTTAATTCCACATTCTTACTAGAGAAGAAGATTGAATCACAATTCGTTTTTCAACCTTCACATTAAAGTTTAAAAAGTTATTAATTGTGGCTGAATAATCACAAATCAGCTTTTCAAAGTTTTTTAGCGGTATTCTATTTTGAATTTTGTTGCCAAGTTTATCTGTGACAACAAAGGTTATATTTTATTCTTAAATTCCATGCAATTGAAAACTGAACATGGTTTGGTCTAAATTTGGAAAAACAAAGAATTCTTCTCTATAGAGAACATCAATATCATAGAAAGTATAAGCCGTTGATCCTCTAGATGGTGGAACCTTCTGTTACTTTTGGGCAAAAACATTAATGCTAAAGTAATCCGATTAATATTTGTTAAGTAGTCACCTTTAACCACCCAAAAATATCACCTACCGTCAACTGTAACCCCTGGCAAAATTCTGGCACTGGTAAAACAGACTCAATTTCCTCAAAAGGTAAAGGTTGTTGTCCCGCAGGGTAAACAGCAATGAATCGCTCA
Organism: uncultured Nostoc sp.; assembly: GCF_964247315.1. Taxonomy (GTDB): domain Bacteria; phylum Cyanobacteriota; class Cyanobacteriia; order Cyanobacteriales; family Nostocaceae; genus Nostoc. The sequence continues at coordinate 40,326 of NZ_CAXTTT010000016.1, read as the reverse complement.
TCAGGGTCAATTAACCAACCTATTTTAGTCCCGTGATTGAGAGCGTGTAGGATTTTTTTTATAACTTTTGTATGGCTTTGTTCAGGGAAGAAAATTTCGATTATCCAGTCGGGTGCTGCGGAAAATGTATTAGTATTTACCTTATTCTAAAATATTTTTTCAATTTTCCAATCAGCTGCTATCTAAATTATTTTATGTTTGCTTGCGACTACAATACATTACTAAAAGTATAAATAATCCTATTCCTGCCAGATATTTAATCGGCTCAGGTACGCTGGGATTAGGAGAGAAAAAGCCTTCGATCGCACCAGCAATAATCAACATTGGTACAATCCCAAATACTAGCTGCACTGCCTGATAACCATAAAATTTCAGTGCATCCCCACGGCGATATTTACCAGGAAATAAAATTGCTCTTGCTAATAATAATCCCGCACCCCCAGCAAAAAAGATTGCAGGTAATTCCAAAGAACCATGCGGAAACACAAAGGCCCAAAAAGGATAAGCCAGATTATTTTGGGCAACTAAAGTACCAACAGCACCAATTAATAAACCATTAAATATCATCAAATAGGCTGTGTATGCTCCAGCTGTCATACCACCGGCTACAGCCCCAAAAGACACCGACAAATTATTGATTGCGATCCCGCTAGATGCAAGAGGTTCAACACCGACAATTGAACCCATCCATAATTTATGCTCATCTCGCACCTTGGTAATCAAGCTTTCAGGTATAATCAAAGGCATAAAGCTGGGGTTTTGCCAAGAATACCACCAAGCCACTAATGCGCCTAGTAAAAACAGCGCCGTTGCCGCAGCAATGTATACAAATGCTTTCTGGACTACAGATGGTAATCCCCAACGATAAAATTCTAGGATTGCCTGCCATTCCTGCCGCCGCGAACCTTGGTAAATCTGCGTGTAAGCACGAGTTGTTAAAGATTGTAAACTTTGGATCGAGGTATTGCCGATTTGCTGAGTGCGGGCACGTGCCAAATCTGCCGCTACTGAACGATACAAACTTGCTAACTCTCTAATTTCTGCTGCCCCTAAAGACTTTAACCCTTTTTTTTCTATCTGCCTTAATAAAGCATCCAAACGCTGCCAATTAGGTTCTCGTCGCGCAATCCAACGTTGAATATTCATGAATTTTAGGAACACTGAGTTTAACTTAGCTTAAGATAGCCTCAAATTCATCTCCGTAATTTCAAGGGAAATTTAGCATTATGTCTGAAAACTTTGGATCTTCCGGTCAGATACAACCACTGAGTATTGGTAACGTTGTCAGTGCTGCGGTAAAGTTGTATCGTTCTCATTTGAAGACTTATCTTAATCTGGCTGCGATCGCTCACTTGTGGATTCTCGTTCCTGTATATGGTTGGGCAAAATATGCAGCCATTTCTGGACTAATTTCACGCTTGGCTTTTGGAGAATTGATTTACCAGCCTGAAGGTGTTCAAACTGCCAGAAGCCATATTAATCCACGTCTTTGGTCATTTTTAAGAGTTGCTTTCCAAGTAGGTATATCTTTACTGGTAATTTATATTGGACTAGCGATCGTGGGCGGTGTACTAGGTGGGTTGATCGGAGGAGTATTAGGAGGGATATTAGGTGTTAGTGCAGGTATTACAGCCACCATTATGGGATTAATTGTAACGGGAGTTCTTGTGCTGTTAGGACTAACCTGGTTCTACTCTCGTTGGATAGTAGCTGAAGTTCCATTAGCAGTTGAGGAAAATATCAATGGTGGCGAAAGTGTTGCCAGAAGTTGGGAGTTAACTAAAGCCTCAGTATTTCGCATCCAAGGCATTGTCTTAGTTGGTTTTATCGTTACATTGCCGCTAGTGTTTGTATTAAACTATATACCTAGCTTATTCCTAATCAGGCTTGAGCCTGGTACTGCTATCTACTCGATTGTCTATCTTATTTCTCTGATTGGAAGTTTGATCGGTGGAGTTTTAGTCATGCCATTCTGGCAAGCACTAAAAGCTGTTTTATACTTGGACTTGCGTAGTCGGCGTGAAGGTCTAGGTTTGCAATTACGAGAACCTCCCTCGCAAGATTTTCGTTAACCCAACACCTTAATCCAACTCTATTAATTTTGAATTATTTAAAATATGCGCTTTTTTAATCGCATCACATTCCAGACTCCAGAAAGTGTAGAGTTGGAATTCACTTTAGCGGGAATCGGTAATCGAGCCTTGGCACTCCTAATTGACTATACAGTGTTGGGTGTAACTTTGCTTCTGTTTGTTCTTACTTGGAGTGTCTTCTCGACACAGCTGTTAAATTTTGTTGAATACTTTTTTACCAATTTACCAAGTTTAGATATTTGGTTGTTAGCAATTTTCTTCATTATCGCTTTTGCAATTTACATCGGCTATTTTGTATTTTTTGAAACCTTATGGTTTGGGCAAACTCCTGGTAAAAGGGTTGCTAAAATTCGCGTAGTTCGAGATGATGGTAGACTGATCGGGCTACAACAAGCAACGCTACGTGCTTTACTGCGGCCCTTTGATGAAACTTTGTTTATTGGTGCTTTTTTAATTATGTTGGGTAACCGTGAAAAGCGCTTAGGTGATTTAGCTGCTGGTACAATTGTCATTCAAGCCCAAACACCCACTGCATCTGCAAAATTGACAATTTCAGAACAGGCAAAAGGACTTCATGAACAGTTAATCGAAATTGCTGATTTCTCGCAATTGATGCCAGATGATTTTGCTGTGATTCGTGAATATTTACAGCGACGTGCTGCAATGTCGTTAAAGGCAAGAACCTCACTATCTCTAAAGCTAGCCGAGCAAGTTAAAGCTATTATTCATTTAGAAAAATTGCCAGAAGCTGTTACACCTGATGTTTTTTTAGAAGCAATTTACCTCGGTTATCAACAACCGGAATTTTAGGCTGGAGATTTTGTTTAAAGCATGGTTTTAAATAGATGGATTAAAATTCATTATCTATTTTCAGGCAGACATAACTAATAATCAGTAGTCAGTAGTCAGTGAGTGGAAACTACTGACTACTAATTACTAACTAATTACTTAAAAATCTAAAATCGGCCAGTTTGATTCACGATAATAGCGTGTCATGTTGTCAAACTTCCGTAATTCAACACGATCAATCAAAAATTCTGGCAAATTCAACAGCCATTGTTCATTCAATTGAGAAAGCATAGTGCTGAAGCTTATGCGGTCTAGGTCAGATGTAACCTCCCCAAAATAGGCTAATGTAACATGGGCCGTGAAGTGATAATGCTGCTCAATACCCAAGGCAATTAACTTGGGATTTTGATAAATTGTTCGGCGAAATTGAATAATTTCCTCATAACAGCGTTCATCTTGAGGGACTAAACAAATGGCTACAGCTCTTGGCATCAGTATTAGTCCTAGCATTTGCCATTTAATTGGATGACTCTTATTTGTCATCAATTGTTGATATTTTTGAAATATTTCAGCTAAACAAGAGTGTAACTCCTCGTCAAATTTAGGATTCTTTTCGTAGGCATCAAGGTAAGCATTGTCCCAAATTAAATCCGCTAAAGTCAGATGGAAGCTAGCAGGAGGTACAGGTACAATCAAATTACGGTTTACAGGCAACTGCAAAAGTTCCTGTTGATAAGTCTGTAATTTGGCATAGAAAGCAGAGTTGTGTGATTCTTCTTCTGCCGGCGGGGTAATTAGCGTATAGCCAGGAAAGGATGCTGCTTGTCTCAACCCAGAATGTGGCTGAAACTTAGAAGATTCCTGAATATGCTGGGCTTGGGATCTGTAGGCTTCAGGCAGCGTCAGTCTTGCTAACCGATTTAAGTAAGTTTGATAGTTGTCGTCCAATCTTGATAGCCTCACGCTCTCACTTGATAGATTTTAGGGAAAATTACCTTGATTAACAGAATGATTTCAAAAGTATTTAATTTTTGGCAGCAGAGGAGCAAGGGAGGCAGGGGAGAATAATTAATTCCCAATTTCTAATGCCCAATGCCCAATGCCCATCTACTACAAGGTTTATCTATGCCAATCTATGTTTACTGGGGTGAGGATGATTTTGCAATGGAAAAGGCGATCGCTATTTTGCGCGATCGCGTCCTCGATCCCCAATGGACAAGTTTTAATTACACTGCATTCTCCCCAGATCGAGCTGATGCTGCTATCCAGGGGTTAAATCAGGTGATGACGCCTACTTTTGGCGCTGGTGGGCGCTTGGTATGCCTGATAAATACTACTCTGTGTCAGCACTGTCCAGAGAATGTGTTGGCAGAATTGGGGCGATCGCTAAGAGTCATTCCCGAAAACTCATTTTTATTGCTTACCAGTCGCAACAAGCCAGATGAACGTCTCAAATCCACGAAATTGTTAAAACAGTTTGCTACCGAATTCCGAGAATTTCCCCTCATTCCCCCTTGGAAAACAGAATTACTGGTGCAATCTGTTAATCAAGCAGCCCAGACTGTGGGCGTGAAACTGACTGCCAATACTTCCCATCTGTTAGCAGAAGCCGTAGGAAATGATACACGGCTTCTCTACAATGAGCTAGAGAAATTACGGCTATATGCCCAAGGTAGTAATAAGCCTTTAGACACAGATACCGTTACAAAGTTAGTAAGAAATACTACTCAAAATAGCTTACAATTAGCAGCAGCAATCAGAACAGGAGATACAGCTAAAGCTTTGACAACACTGGCAGATTTGAGCAATGCTTCCGAGCCGGGATTACGGATAGTTGCGACACTGATTGGGCAATTTCGCACCTGGCTGTGGGTCAAGATTATGATAGAAAGTGGGGAACGCAATCAACAAGCGATAGCTATTGCTGCTGATATCGGTAATCCCAAACGGATTTACTTCTTACAGCAAGAAATCAAGCTGCTTTCTGTGCAACAGTTAATCTCTTGCTTACCCCTACTACTGGAGTTAGAAGTTAGCCTTAAGCAAGGAGCATCCGAAATGTCAACACTCCAGACTAAAGTAATCGAACTTTGTCAAGTCTGCCGAGGAAATTGATAATCAAATATAAAAGCTTGATCTATTGAGCAGTTTCTGGAACTTCCAACTCCGAAAATAATTCAAAGTTCTTATAATATCCCTGATCTAGTTTTGTGTCACATACTATATGAAGAAAATTTCCGATTTATTTTCCCGAACTAGCCGAAAGCGAACCCTTTCGCGCTCGTTATTTTTCGGCGCGATCGCTTCTGTGGGTGTGATTTCTAACGCTTTTTCATTCAGTTCCAAAGCTGAGGCTCAAACTCCACCACCAATAGTTAACAATACTGAAATCAACAGTTACGCTCAAGCTGTGCTAGCAATGGAGCCAGCCCGTCAAAATGCCTTTGAAGAAATTAAAAAACTTATTGGCAATGGAGAAATTCCCCAGATTGTTTGCAACGACTCTAATAGCATAAATGGTCTTCCAAAGAAGGCTCAAGATATCGCAGTGAACTACTGTAATCACGCTCAAAAAATTGTTGAAGATAATGGTTTGAGATTTGAACAGTTCAACAAAATTACTATAGAACTACAAAATAATACTATCTTAAAAAGCCAGGTTTATAATACCCTATTACGCCTGCAACAACCTCCCGAATCTCGGTAAGTAGAAGGACTACTTAAAAGCACGTAGTAAGTAAGTGGTTAATTACTATGGGAATCATAACTAATTATTCGGACATTATATAGGATTCCTATTTGATTCATGAAAAATGATAAAGCGTGTTTTACTCCTGAATTCTGTATTCTGAATTCTGAATTATGCTGTATAAATTTTGATATTAAAAAAAAGCAAATCAGGCATTGGACAGAATTTAATTCATATTCCCCAAAGCCCCATTTTTAAGTCCGTCCAACAAGGCTGGCGATTACTGTAGTTAACTCAGCGGCTTTAATAGGTTTAGGTAAATGTCGCTGATAACCTTCTTGTATAGCTCGCAGCCGATCCTCTTCCCTAGTATCATCTGTCAACGCTGCGGCTGGAATATTTCCCCCTAGTTCTGGTGGTTGCGATCGCACTTTATGGATCAAAGAGTAACCATCCTCTTGGGGCATACTGATGTCGCTGACTAAAGCATTTGGTTTCCACTGTGTAATTAACTGCAATGCTTCTGGAACTGATGCTACAGCTTTAACTTCTGCTTGGTACTGTTCGAGGACTGTGGTGATGAATTCACGGGTATCGGCTTGCTCGTCTACAACCAGCACGCGCACACCAAGGAGGGAGAGAGGCGCAGGGACAGAGGGGGGCAGAGGGGCGAAAGGACGAAGGTGGGCACTCTTGAGTAGTGGCAGTTTGACTGTAAACGTCGCTCCTTGTTCTTTACCTGGGCTATCTGCGTGGACAGTACCGCCATGTAATTCTACTAAATGACGGACGATCGCTAATCCTAGTCCTAATCCACCATAGATTCTAGTGCTAGAACTATCAGCTTGACGAAAGCGATCAAAGACGTAAGCAAGAAAATTAGGGCTTATACCAATGCCTGTATCAATCACCTGAATTTGGGCATATTTATCCGTTGTCTGTCGTTTTTCTTGTCCACTAACCACTGACAATTGCACCTCTACCCTTCCTCCAACGGGTGTGAATTTGATGGCATTGGATAGCAGATTCCAGATAATTTGTTGTAAGCGCTCGAAATCCCCGGAAATTAAATATTGAGAATTTTCGCCCAGCTTGCTGTCCTCTGAATATTGATTGGTTTGGGATTGTGCTGCTGAAAATTCGAGATTTTCGTGATTAACTCCTAATTCCCAATCTGAATTTGGCGCGAAAGTGACCACGGGGAGTATCCCCAGTGGCGCATTTCGCGTTTCTTTTGAGGGAATCAGGGAAAATCTCAAATCGATTTCCTTGGATTGGGCGGCTAAACTAACAGTCTCGATGGCTGACTCAATTATGAGAACTAAATTACAAGTACCGACATTGAGACGTAACTTGCCTCTACTCATCCGCGATATATCCAGTAAGTCTTCAATTAGCTGGGTTTGCGCTTTGGCGTTGCGCTCAATTGTCTCCGTTGCCCTAGCCATTTGGGTATCACTGAGCTTGCCTCGTTGCAGTAATTGCGCCCAGCCAAGGATGGCATTGAGGGGCGATCGCAATTCGTGGGACAATATTCCTAAAAACTCATCCTTCATCCGGTTGGCTTCTTGCAACTCCTCAGTTTGTTGTTGCAAAAAAGCAATTAAACTAGCCCGTTCCATTGCGATCGCTATTTGGTCGCATACTGCTTGCATCATCCCTTTTTGATTGTCAGTGAAGCTTAACAGGGTGCGGCTACCAAAAGAAAGAGTACCCAATAGCCGTCCTTGGGCGAGCAATGGGTAGGCATAATAAGCAGTAATACCTAAAGAGCGAATCAATTCTGTTTGCGGGTCAGTTGATTGCTGCACATTCTCTACAGCTATGGGATGGCGTGAGAGCGCTACACTACCACAAACCGCTTCACCAAATGCCAAACATTCAATTTCTTTTGCTATTTCCTGGGAAATGCCACTGTAAGACTCTAGCCGCATTACCTGAGAGTTATCCACAACCAAATAGTTAAAGTAAATATCTAAACCAATTTGGTCTCTTAGTTTTTGGTAGACGCTATCGATTAGTACTACTGGTTGCTGACTCGATAGTAAATCGTTGGCAGTGTCAAATAGTAGCTTTAGCCTTTTGTAACCTAACGAGAGTGCTTTTTCTACCCGTTTGAGGTTGCTAATCTCTTGGAACACCAAGATACAGGTAGCCGGATGACCGTGCATTGCTGGCAAGGTATCAGCAAATATCAGTAAAGAGCGTACACCATCGGGGGTGTGCCAGTCTACTTCCAATCCATTCAGGCGTTCGCCACGAGCAACCCGTACTCCTGGCATAAGTTCATTGGGGATGCGATCGCCAGCGGCATCTGTGTAGTAGTAAACTGTGTGATAATCTTCGGCGGGTATACCTTTGGGAAATTCGCCCCCAGCTAATTCGTCAGCAGAGCGATTGGCAAAAGTTACCCGTGCCGTTTCTGGTTCGATAAACAGCAACGGTCTTGGCATCAGATTTAACACATCTTCTAGCCATTTTTGCTGATTTAGGAGTACTTCCTCTGCCTGTTTGCGCTCCGTAATATCTAAAAATGCACCAACGCTTCCTCTGGTTTTACCTTCTTCGTCAAACAGAGGTGCAACGTACTCCAATAGGTTGACGATTTTGCCATTGTCATGGACTATATCAACTTCAAAATCTAGAACTTCAACACTATGAGCAGCAGAGTATTGCATTGGCAGTTCCTCTGTTGACAGTTCCCTTCCCTCGCGGTAGATTTTAAAGCTTGTCGGTCTTTCATCCACGGGAGCGTTGAGGGAGCCATTTGTATCTGAGGATATCCCCAATTGCTTGCCAAAAGCAGGGTTGACCTTGATATTTTGGCATTCTGGATCTTCGGCAATGCCAATTCCAATAGGAATCACCTCTAACAAAGTTTGTAATTCAGTAATCCGGCGCTGTAGATCCCTATTTAGTTGTAATATTTGTTCCTTGGTCTGCTTTTGCTCGCTGATGTCGCGAGTCACAGTTGCTAAGGCAATTGGCTGACCTGTGTTGTTATCTGTAACAGTGAAAATATTGTAATCAACTGGTATCGGTTGACCTGTTTGGAGATGCCGAAAGCAAAATTCTCCCTGCCAACGCCCTTCTGATAGCACAGTCGGCAGTATATATTTTTGGAAATAGGCTTTGTCTTTGGGCATGAAGTAATCTAATACTGCTTTTTGCCTTACTTCATTCAGGTTGGCAAACCCTACCAACTTTTGACCTGCATCATTTATGTAGAGTAATTGACCCTCAAGGGTGGCAATGCTGATAAAGTCAGAGCTATTTTCTACTAGCGATGCTAATTTTTGTTGTTCTGCTTCTGCTTGTTTGCGTTCGCTCAAATCTAGGATAAACGCTACTGACTCTTCGCGGTTTTCTCCTAGCAACACGTAACCAACTAAAACCGGGATACGGCTACCATCCTTGCGAATAAATTCTTTCTCGTAGGGCGTACAAGCAGCGTTGGTATTTCCTTGGGCTTCGGCAACACCTCGCTCATCCAAGTATAGATACTCTGGTGGTGTGATATTGCTCCAACTTAACTTACCTGCTGACAAATCCTCCTGTGTGTAACCAATCATCCTCAGAAATTCGTCGTTTGCCTGCTGGATACCGCCATATACGTCGCCAAACAGAATGCCGATGACGTTAGCATCTACAAAACTCCCTAGTTTAGCTTCGTACGTTCTCAGTGCCTTCTGGGCAAGGTCGCGTTGATGGCTGAGGCGTTCAATAACCGCCGCACTTTGCCAAATCAAAATAGTAAAAATCACAATCAAAACGATCGCAAACACCGATACTGCAAATGCCGGATCGTATTGTCCTGCCCGTTGCCCTTCAACAATTACCCACCCCAATATAAAAGGTACTGCGATCGCGGCAACTAGTAAACGACGTGCAAGTAAGCCACCGTAAGTATCACTTGTAACAACCTTCATTAATCCATGTTCTGCCCGCACCCACAGAATGCCCATACTTAGTAAGAGGAACAACACCGTTGTGTGTAACGCCATTGATGTTGTGTAAGGGGCAAATCCGTAGAGAACTTTCACTTTGTAGGCATAGCCCATCAGCGCTTGAAAGGAAATTAAAGTAGCAATCAGAGCGATAATTTGGGCATACCAATTACTGCGGTGGGTTTTTGGATGAACCAGAATCTGTAGAGCGACACTGACCAGTATAAAGTTCACTGCTGTGTTCACCCCCATTCGCCCTGGATACAATGTCGCTAAACTAGTTCGCGAATCGCGAAACAGTAACTCGTCAATGCCGAAATTCCAGCCAAACAGATATTCAAAGAGTGTAAGCGCCGCAATTGTAGTAACCGCTATTGCACAGACCTTAGAAATTAGAAGAGTAGTAGATAGGGCGCTGTGGGGGGAATTTTGAATTGTTCTGTTCCCCTTGGTTCCTGCTAAGAGTTCTTTACCCCTTCCTTTTAAAAATAGCCATAACGACACACCACACAGCACAAAACACAGCGCTGTGTTGACTTTCATTGTGGCAGGACTACCAGGGAAGCCGCGCTTAAGAACTTCAATGTCAAGACACCAACCAACTACTACCAAGCTGCCAACAAAAACAGCGATCGCACTTGCGACTCCTGCCACAAGTGCATTTGTAGAGACTTTAAATCTATCTTGCAGGCGCAAGCGGTTAATATTTAACATTGAGTGTTCTCTAACCGCATCTATCTAGCGAAGTAAACTTACGTATTTTTTACGATTTAACCATTTATGTCCTTTGTATTGTATGTTACCCCTTGACTTGGTTTTCATCCACCTTTATGCATATTTTTTCTTGCACTATTTAAAGTAGGAAATAATGGTGGTTCAAAAAACCACCTTTGCGAGTATTTCAAAATTGCAGAGTATGACGCTTACCATCGTCTTGGAAACGTTGCTCTCCAACACCAACAAGTTCTACAATCACTTGACGCGGTGAAGGCGTCCATTCCCCACCTCTTGCTTCAATTTCCACTACTGTTTGATTAGACTCAGTGAATACGCTGATGTTTGTTAGCGAAAAATTTTTGTCTTGATACTCGTTTGTCTGTCCATCATCTTCAAACAGCTGATATTCGTTATTACCACGCCAAATCCGTAATCGGATCTCGTCGAGTGGGGCTTGATCGACGTATTGGCTGACAGGTTGCATAGGGACGATCGCACCGCTACGAACATACAGTGGCATTCTTTCTAGTGGTGCATGGGCAAGAATGTGCATCGGGCCTTCGTAGCGATCGCCACTCCACCAATCATACCAAGTGCCGCCGGGTAAATAGACAGCTCGATGCTCAACTCCAGGGCGGTAAATTGGTGCAGCCATCAGCGATGCACCTAGCAATACTTGATCGTAGAGGCTATAGGTTTTTGGATCGTTGGGGAAGTGGTACAATAATGGTCTTAAAATCGGTGCGCCTGTTGTTGCCGCTTCCCAGAAAAGACTGTAAATATAGGGAAGTAGTTGGTAACGTAGATTAATATATTCTCGACAGATATTTTCAACGCGATCGCCAAATACCCAAGGTTCATGACGAGCAGTAGACATTGCTGAGTGACCGCGCATCATTGGGTACAGCATTCCTACCTGCATCCAGCGAGCGAATAATTCAGCTGTGGCGTTACCAGCAAACCCGCCAATATCGCAACCCACAAACCCCACACCCGAAAGTCCCATGTTGCAAAGCATCGGCAGAGACATTTCTAAATGCTCCCACAACGATTGGTTATCTCCCATCCACACAGAAGACCAGCGCTGCACACCAGCATAACCCGATCGCGTTAACACAAACGATCGCTCAGAGCCTCGATGCCGTTCCAGCCCTTCATAGGAGGCTTTAGCCATCATCAACCCATACAAGTTATGCACTTCCGTATGAGTCACATCAATTCTTAATTTTGAATTTTGAATTTTGAATTTTGAATTTTCTCCCTCTCCCCCCTGTGGTGCATCTAGCGGAAACCAAATCTTTTCACCTTCATCACCGAAAGGGCGATTATTTATGGCAGGTTCATTCATATCATTCCAAATTCCTGCCACACCAACATCAGTTAAGCTTTTGTGTAAATCAGCCCACCAATTAGACACATCAGGACGTAAAAAGTCAGGAAAAACAGCTTTCTCAGGCCAAACGTAGCCGTGGAACAATGTACCATCGGCTTTACGCACAAAATAATCGTTTTCTAATCCTTGGTCAAAAACGTGATAATTGCCTTCTGGTTCATATTTCACACCAGGATCAATGATTGTGACTGTTTTGAAACCATCCTGTGCTAAATCACTGATGAGTTTTGCTGCGTTAGGGAAACGCTGGGGACTCCAAGTAAACACCCGATAACCCCGCATATAGTCAATATCGAGGTGGATGACATCGCAGGGAATGCGGCGTTGGCGAAATTCCTTTGCTAGTTCCCGCACAACGGTTTCTGATTCATAACTCCAGCGACATTGATGATAACCTAGCGCCCATTTCGGCGGTAATGGCATTCTCCCAGTTAGCTGAGTGTATGTATCCAGGATTTGGGCAGGTTCGGGGCCGTAGATAATGTAATAATCCAATTCACCGCCACGAGTTTCCATCTTCCAAATACCTGGTTGTTCAGCACCTATATCGAACTGACTCCAAAAAGTGGTATTGAAAAAGATGCCATAGCTTACCTGAGGGCGCAAAGCCATAAAAAATGGAATTGCCTGGTACATTTCATCAGTCAGTGCATCATAATCTAAGGAATCCGTTGTCCAGTTGGTTTTTACTTCGCTGAGTTTATCCAGAAAGCCTGTGCGTTCACCAAAGCCATAGAAATGTTCATCGGCTGCAATTTCCTTCCACGCTGCAACTGCGCCCATCCGCCAACCCATCCCCATCTCTGCATCTTGAGCAAAGGGACGGTTATCTTTATCGAAACAAGCGATGCGACACTTTTCTCGCTGGACGCACACACGAATCTGTGCTGTTTCAATTTCTACCGTTGCTTCAGTTTCCTGGACTGTAAAAGGTGTCGTCGTCCATTCTGCATCATCCAGCGTCACTGCCCAAGAGCGGCGAGGCATAAATTCCCCAGTCAGTGCCAAACGCACGCGGATTAAATTGGGAGCAAGTACGCTGATGGTAAGGCGTGAGTCGCCACAGTCAAAATTAATAATATTATTGTCCCAGGTTACAGCTTTTACATTGCTAACAGTTGTCCAAGGTTGATTAGTAGTGGGTAGTTTTCCGAAATATTGCGGCATATCAGTTATTCAGCAGGTTAATACTTGTCCGCATTTCATGATTACAGAGATACTTAGTCTCAAACTCTTTCTTTCGCTAGAAGTTGGGTGAAAGATTAGCAGATATTTATTAGCAAGAGTGGTTTTCTGTAATGCACAAGCTTGTATCGTTATCACACTAAATACAGCATTTGATTAATTTGTCGCGAATTAAAGAAAGGCAATACCCTGCAATGCCAATGTGTCGGCTGACAATGCCAATGTGTCGGCTGACAATGCCAATGCGTCGGCTAACAATGCCAATG
>NZ_CAXTTT010000016.1:0-27147 GCF_964247315.1 uncultured Nostoc sp. | reverse complement strand
GACAATGCCAATGTGTCGGCTGACAATGCCAATGCGTCGGCTAACAATGCCAATGCGTCGGCTAACAATGCCAATGCGTCGGCTGACAATGCCAATGCGTAGGTCACATTAAAACGTTACGCTCTTACGCAAAACTGTACTAATAGTCCACCACACCAACTTTGATGGGTGAATAAGTTCGTAGTCAGGACTTTAGTCCTTGATTTGAGCGCTTTAGCGCTCACTACAAACCAAGCATTGGTGACTTGACGGACTACTAAGTTCTCTCTTTAAAAACATTTACAGCGTTTTACAACTCGGTGACATTATACTTCTGCCTCCTTCAAGCCAAGTTACTCTGTATCCTGCGGCTGCTCGTCTAATGATTTTAATGCATCTAGACTGCAACGCAAACGCGGCTTGTCAGGGTCAGTCAAATCTAGCTTGTCCCAAGGTATTGTATAACCACCGTAAATTTTCTGTGCCCCAAGTAAATGCAAAATTCCTAACCCAATTGTCCAAGCAGATAGCCGTTCTAACACGGCAGCATAACCGATAAGATATTCTTTAACAATCCATTCTTCGCCTTGTTGTTCGGCGCGTACTTCCTGAATGCGTCCGACGGCTTTGCCTGTTGAGTCTAGTACTGGTTTACTTAGCAGTAATTCTAGATGAATTTCACGAGTTGTCATCATCCTCCTCCTGGTATTCGGGCGATGATGCGATCGCGCAGCCATTTTTCATAGCTTAAGGCTGGTGTTGCTTCAGCTTCAACATCGACTTCCACATCAATACCAATATCCCGCACTTTTGACCAAGGAATCCGAAACGGTTCACTTTGTTTAGCACCCCATTTACTTGCAATTGCTGCTATTAAACCTGCCAAACGCGGATTTAGCCGTTTGCTAAGGGTTGTCACTCCTACTTCAATATAAGCAAGTCGTGGTGGTTCGCGATCGCGCAACTCCATCACAATGCCATCGACTTTACCCATTTTGCGTTGATTGCGGTCAACTAATTGGTTATCAAGAACATCTCTAATAACATCCATTTCCTACCCTCCAATAATTTCTAGTGGAATAGCAACGATCGCTAGCACAAATGTTAGCGCGATCGTAAAAATGACGACGCTGTTACTAATCCAGCCGTTACGATACTTGCCAACATATAATTCATCGTTCATCAAAACCAAAAAAGGTATAATTACAGGCGGCAAAATCACTGCTGTAATTGCCATTGAAAACAAAGTTAATTGCAATGGATCGATACCAAATACCATTAGTAATGAGGCGAGAAAGACAAACACAGTGTAGACTAAACTAAAGCGTGCGGCATCTTTTGGTTTAAGATTTTCGCCCCAATTCCAACCAAAAGCTTGAGCCACAATATACGCTGTATCAAGGCTTACCTCCAGTGCTGCACCAAAGCAAGCAATCCCTAAAGATGCTGCAAATAGCACAAAGCCCCAGTAACCAAAGGTTTCTGTCAACATCAGCGCCGCCTGTTCATAGCTATCAACCTGGATACCTTTGGGACCAAGTACCAGTGCTGCCACAATCAACACTCCCAGCGATACGATACTACCAAAGCCCATTCCTAAACCAGCAACGGCGCGATTTACACCGATATACCCTTCATCCCACTTATCTTCTACTGCACCAGATGAGTAGAAATAAAACAAGTACGGGCTAATCAATGCTCCTAGTATGCCAACGGCAAGGTATAAGTAATGTGGGGTGTCTTGTTGTGGCAGAGTTGGCAATAAACCAGAGCCAAGTTGTGTTAATGATGGATGCAGCTTAAAAGTAGCGACGACAAATGCTAGTGTAATTAATCCGAATAAAGAAACACCGTTTTCAATTAATCCAAATGTCCCTTTCCAAAGTAGCAACCAAATTGCAAAGGCTACGGGTAAAGCAAACCACTGGAAACTAATGCCTGTTACTAATTGCAGGGCGATACAAACACCGCCAATTTCGGCTGCTAAAACCAGAAAATCGACGACAATTTCTGCAACTAGTGGAATGATATAAAAGTTGAACCCAAATCGTTCTCGCACCGCCGCAGCTAATGTATGTTTGCTAACGGCTGCTAAACGTCCAGACATTTCTACCAGAAAGATTACACAAATTGTCCCTAAGACAAACGCCCAGATTAGTTGGAACCTATAGGTAGATCCAGCTTCCGCAGCAGTTGCGATCGCACCTACATCTAAAAAACCGCCGATACTGGTAACAATTCCAAG
The DNA here is from genome assembly GCF_964247315.1 of uncultured Nostoc sp. Classification (GTDB taxonomy): domain Bacteria; phylum Cyanobacteriota; class Cyanobacteriia; order Cyanobacteriales; family Nostocaceae; genus Nostoc. The sequence continues at coordinate 24,923 of NZ_CAXTTT010000016.1, read as the reverse complement.
AGCGATTTCCAAAATTTTATTCATTGGTTTGCCCTGCTACTTTTCTTCAGCTTATTCAGCGATCGCTTTTCTACTGCTAATTCTCCAAGTTTTTGCCGTACCTCTGAATAATTTTTTTTAGCCACAGCCCTGGACATTTCCTCTGTTTTATTTGCTAACTGTAAAACATCAGCTAATAGCACTGATTTATCATGTTCGCTTACGTCTTTAGATAACTTGATTTTGTCTATTTTGCTTTTTTCTTTTTGCAATTCTTCCGTGGCTCTTTTCAATGTTTGTTCAGCATATTTATTGGGCACAGCACCGCGTATCCAAGCATCACCAACCATATTTGCTGTTGCTACCCAAGAAGATATACTTTGTGTTTCTTGCTCCATATCTTCTGTGGAGTTTTTACCACTGCAAGAGGCTAACAATGTCAGGATTAATAAACAATTAATTATAGATCCTAATTTACCAGGCTCTGGCATTTCTACAATCTCTCTAGCCAATAAATATATTTTTCTCATTTTGTTGGCAGCAGTGTACATCTCTCTAACGGAAGATTTTATAAAACATTACTTCAAGCGAATATTTATTTTTCAAAATGCATTGTGTTGACAGAAAGTAGCTATAAAAATATCCCCGAATTGTTGAACAATTCGGGGGTCAGAGGCTCTTAGTGTTTGTAAATTAAATAGAATTGGTATAGACGTAACTAAATGTAAGATAAAACTTTTGTTGGTACTAAGTAATTTATCCATCTATATAAAATTCTTAAGAGCTAAAGCTGTTTACTATGAACTTTTGATTTAATTAAGCCATTCTACTTATTACAAAGTAAAATTTTATGAGTTATTTAACTTACTTTGTTTACAATATTTTTTTATAAAAATAAGAACTTTTGTTTTTGTTGTAAAACATTAGTTTTTATTACTTTTATTAAATATCCAAAAGTATCGAACTGCACATATTAGCTATGATAAATAATTTCATTAACTAGCGACTGAGCGGGGCGTAACTTATGGCTATTAAAGGTTCTAAGGATAATCTTCTATTAAATAGAGAAAAAATTTGAAATTTGGCAAATTAATTAGTGAGATGTATGTTATGGTTTTTATAGGAATCAAACAAGTGAAAACACAAAAAGACTTCAAGACAAGTTTGAGGCAAGCTCAAGAAAGTTTTTTTGCTCTGGTAAGTCCCCTTCAATTAGCTACATCTTTTTTTAACGAAAATCTAAAACTAGATTGAGTAGGATAGTAGCCTTTGTAACAACTTGAAGTCAATCAAAATTTATCTGGGTATGAGCCAATAAGAGTTGGCTAACCTAGCTAGAGCATTATTCACCAAAGGCAATTACTCTTGGAGTCTGGGAAGAAAGACTCTTAGTACAGCCTGACAATTCAATAGGAATACAGAATATTTACTAACTTCGTCTTGCGGGAGTAAACATTATTCAACCGCAAACTAAGTTGAAGCAGTTGCTGACTTTTGGAACGAAAACTTCAAGCAGAATGGTGTAGTTCCATAATTTCTAGGAATTTAACCATACTGTCAAAAGTCACCAAGATATTATCTAAGCCAGAGTACCAGATGTTGCCTGTGTAAGTATTATATTACTGCACTGGTGTAGCTACTACTTTTAGGCTGAAATTTATTTTGCTGCATCAATCACGAAACGAGAAGCGCTATAGATGTTCTTGGCGACTTGACATCAGCAAAATCAGAAAAGTTGTAGCGACCATTTAAGAGTGGATTGCAATTTGGTTGGTTGTGTGGTTCAGGGAACAAATCTGCGTTCATTTGAATTCCTGCTGCAACCACTCTTGAGGCTTGAGCAACCATTTGGGATTCGTTACAACAACTGATAATGCTGAAGTCATAGTTTCAAAGGCTTCATTATTAGGAGATTAGATTTTTCTATTTCTTAAGCCATCGCTTCGTGGGTAAATATGTTCTGATTTTAACTGTTTTTGCCAGGGTGCGATCGCCAATAGGCTCTACTTCCCTACGACGCCAAGGGTAAATATTTCACATCAAGCTTACGACTCATCAACTAAATCATTGTAGGAAACACAACCATGACTGACGAAAAGATTAGACAAATAGCTTTCTATGGTAAAGGCGGTATTGGTAAATCTACCACTTCTCAAAATACCCTTGCAGCAATGGCTGAAATGGGTCAACGCATTCTAATTGTCGGTTGCGACCCCAAAGCTGACTCCACCCGTTTGATGCTGCACAGCAAAGCTCAAACAACCGTTCTTCACCTCGCAGCAGAACGTGGTGCAGTAGAAGATATCGAACTCAATGAAGTGATGCTCAAGGGTTTCCGTGACGTTCTTTGCGTAGAATCTGGTGGTCCAGAACCCGGTGTAGGTTGTGCAGGTCGCGGTATCATCACCGCCATCAACTTCTTGGAAGAAAACGGTGCTTACCAAGACCTAGACTTCGTATCTTACGACGTATTAGGTGACGTTGTGTGTGGTGGTTTCGCTATGCCTATCCGTGAAGGTAAGGCACAAGAAATCTATATCGTCACATCAGGTGAAATGATGGCGATGTACGCTGCTAACAACATTGCTCGTGGTGTTCTTAAGTATGCTCACACTGGTGGTGTGCGCTTGGGTGGTTTGATTTGTAATAGCCGTAACACTGACCGGGAAATCGACCTAATCCAAACCCTGGCAAAACGGTTGAACACCCACATGATTCACTACGTACCTCGTGACAACATTGTACAACACGCAGAATTGCGCCGGATGACTGTTAACGAGTACGCACCCGAAAGCAACCAAGCTAACGAATATCGGACATTGGCTCAAAAGATCGTCGACAACAAGAACCTTACTATCCCCACCCCCATTGAGATGGAAGAGTTAGAAGAATTGTTGATTGAATTCGGTATCCTAGAAAGCGACGAAAATACTGCAATGCTAGTTGGGAAAACTGCTACTGAAGCACCTGTTTAAAGTATTGCTAAATAAATAATGGTTTAGGGTGGGCAACAGCCCACCTTTTTCCCAATTTTTGCATTTCTTTGTTTGAATCCTTGATAGAAATATATAGCGATCGCTCGTACCCTGCAATAAGCCGCTACGCATTTATATAGAAGAGATGTTTCGAGATTTCAAAAGTGGTGATTACAAAGAAGATACAAATGCTTCTGGCAATCGCTTTATATCTCTAATTTTAATCATTTTTAACCAGAAGATGGCATAGGGTTTGTTAACACCAATAGCAGCTATATATCCCTACTCCCAAGTGGAAACATCTCGCAGAAAATTAGGAATTTCTCCTTGAGATAAGGGAAATTCTAGCAAAGTTTCTCTAATACCTAAATATCCAGATTCAGCAAACGACAAAAGCATTCGTGAAAGCGCTAGCCAAACCTCCGGTTCGTATTCCCAATCGCGATAACGTGAAGCTTGACCAGCAATTGAACGTAGCGCCCAGAAATAAGAATTTCTCACCACCGAACCACCCTTCTTAAATTCTGGCAAATCTTCGTGGTGGATAAAAAGTATTTTATTTTCAATTCTGGCTCTCATAGCAATTTTAGATTTTAGATTAAAAGTAAATTTTAAGTACGGTCATTATAACTTTAGCTTAACGCACTATGTTGTACGGCAGTGCGTCGTATTTAACAAAAAAATGCTGTGAAATCTAACATTCTATCTTTATAAGAAAGTGAGGTTTTCCAAATTATGTGAAAAGACATAAGAATGTAGAGACTTTGCAATGATAAAATCTCTACATTGAATACCTAAAAGTTGGCGCTTAAACCCACGCGAAAAGTAAATCCAGGGCTATATATGCGATTAACTCGCTCATATTGCTCACCGAGTAGATTTTCTAAGTAAACTGTCAGTCCTAAATTACTAGTTAGAGGTATACGTCCGCTCAAATCTAAATTCACAAAAGACGGTGCAAAATCTGTGGGTTTGTCAGTAGGGTTAGCGAAGATGGATCTGCGAGCGCCACTATTGTAGGTAACATACAAGTTAGCTTGCCAACCTGAATTTTGATAACCCACACCAGTTTGAAGTACAGAATAGGGAATTAAACCTAATTGTAAACCTTTCTCTGTCCCTGTTTTTATTTGGGAATCTGTATAAGTATAGTTGAGGAAAGTTGACCAGCCAGCCGCAATTTTGAATTGCAATGCAGCCTCTAAACCATTGGTATCTACTAATCCAATGTTTGCCCATTTTCCAGCGATGACTCCCAAGCGATCGCCTATACTACTACCAAAGTAAGTAAACTGTCCAATCAGATTTTCTGAAAAATTAACATCGATTCCCGCAGTCCAAGTTGAGCCAATTTCTGGGCTTAAATCAGGATTAGGTTCCCAACCATGAACTGTATCATAAACATACAACTGATCTAACCCAGGATTACGTTGTCCTCCTGCCCAACTTCCACGTACTGCTACTATTGGTGTGATGGCATAACGTAAACCAACACTAGGGTTGAGATAATTTCCAAACTGGCTATCAAAGCTTTGTCTTAGTCCTAAATCTATCAGAAAATTATCCCTAATATTCCAAGTATTGACAGCGAATAAAGCTGCATTAAACAAACTCCTATTTTCAGTTTCGTTATTGGCAATAGTACTAGGATTTGTACTTAAAACATCACCAGTTAAATCGGTGTTTTTCAAATCTAATCCCCAGCGCAATTTATTATTGGCTGTAATTTTCCACTCATGATCTACCCTGGCTGTAAGTTGTTGTGTATCTAAAGCGCCTGTACGGTAAAATGATCCTGTAGGGCCATAAGTGCTGAAATAATCTTGGTTATAACCAATTGAGGTTGTAATATTAGAGCTTTCGCCATTACCTAGCCGAGTTTTCCAAGATAAGCCAGTATTTAAACCATCATGGTCTAATCTATCTCTTTGCAGAGGAAACCCAAAATAAATTAAGCCGCGGCGACTGCTGAGTTTAGTAACATCTAAATTCAAAGAGTTTTTGTTATCTAAATCTAGTCCAATACTACCAAAATATGTACTTGTCGCTGTATCTGCATTTGATAAAAATCCCTTCTCATCACGATTTGCTGCACCTATAGGAACGGGGTAACGGTTATCTGTAAAGAATCTTTCAAAGCTAAAGTTGTACTTAACTTTATCAGATGAACCACCATAAGTAACTTGTTGATTATTTAAATTCAATGAGCCCAATTCTGCACTAGCACTCAATCTAGGTTTGCCATAACCTTCTTTGGTGATAATATTCACAACTCCCCCAAACGCTGAGGAACCATATAAAGCGGAGGCTGTACCGCTATATAATTCTACTCGTTCAATCTCCTCTACAGGAATACTATTTAAATCAGTTCCACCATGATAAGTGTTGATATTATTGTTAATTGGTCTGCCATTAATTAGAAATACAGACTGATTAATTGAGGCTCCCCGATAGTATGTACCTGTGTGAGTATCTGCACCATGACCTACATCATTGATTGCAAAACCAGGCATTCTTTTCAAAATATCGGCTAAACTGTTAGCACCCTGCTTTTGAATTTCTTCTTTATCAATTACGTAAGTTGGAGTAGATTGGGGTAGGTTGTCTGGTTCTGCGATCACTTCTATAGAAATGTCTGCATCATCGCTCGGAGTTTGCTCTGTTTCTGGCTGAGTTTCTGGATTAACTTCACTCGGTACAGATTGTTGAGTTAATAATTCGGCATTAGTTGCGGATAGCTCAATTTCACTCAAACTCGGAATATCTGAAATGACTTCGGTTGATTTATTAGTATTTCTCTGTTCAATTTCACTTTCAACAGCATAACTAGGAGACGCTATCAGTAAACTTGGTAAAGCAACTGTTAGCAACAAAAAATCCTTTTTCACGTTCTCTTTCACACCAAGTAAAAACAGTCACCACGTAGTATTTTGGCTGTAATAGTAAAATTGTGTCAAAAGACACGTTGTCATATTTCTACGGATCGGATGAGACTATTTGTCAACTGATTATGTGTTAAACTCTAGAGCAAATGCATTTAAAGAAGGCAGAAGGGGATTTGACCCCGAATGATTTGGAGCCATGTAAACAAGCCGTACCTTGGGAGAAGATGACACAACAGTGAGTGTTTTGAAGCCTTGCTTTTTAGCTTTGGCGCAACATGCTGTAGGCATCGCTTTACCGAAGCAGATCGTGCGGTGTGTCGTAGACAGGGCAGTTTTCCTTCAGCCTGTTGCCCTCTACATTAATTTTTCCAACTTAAGGAATAGAGATTTTTATTACTAATGATAGAGCAAATAATATTATTTAGAAATTAGATTGAAATGTTAGTGATTTTAACGAATAATTAGTAATTTTAGATTTTAACTATTTATTCAAAAAAGTCGAACTCAATAATATTTGCCGAAAAACTAATTATTCAAGATTTACTTATGTATGTAGCTTTATGGCCAGGGAATGTATATCCTTTAGGTGCAACTTGGGATGGGAAAGGAACAAACTTTGCTTTATTTTCGGAAAATGCAACAGGGGTAGAGCTTTGTTTATTTGATGGCGATGACGAAGAAATCCGCGTGCCTTTGACAGAAAAAAACAATTTTGTTTGGCATGGTTACTTACCAGGAGTTGGCCCAGGTCAAAAGTATGGGTTTAGAGTACATGGGATGTGGGCACCGGAAGTAGGTCATCGATTTAATCCAAACAAACTATTAATTGATCCTTACGCTAAGGCAATTGACGGTGAGTTTAGTAACGACCCAGCTGTGTTTGGCTACTCTCTAGACGCTGAGGAAAAAGACTTAGTTTTTTCTGAACTAGATGATGCCAAAACAATGCCTAAGTGTGTTGTGGTCGATCAATCTTTTGATTGGGAAGGCGATAAACTGCTTGCTACACCTTGGTATAAAACTGTTATTTATGAAACTCACGTTAAAGGTTTTACTAAATTACACCCAGCTATTCCAGAAGAGTTACGCGGCACTTATGCCGGTTTGGCGCATCCTGCTGCAATTCAACACTTACTGCAATTAGGCATTACAGCAGTTGAGTTGATGCCAGTACATCATTTTCTATCTCAACCGGGACATTTAGAAGGAAAAGGATTAAGCAATTACTGGGGCTACGATTCCATCAACTATTTTGCTCCTTATTCTAGTTACAGTGCTAGTGGAACTGGAGGAGAACAAGTCACCGAATTCAAGCAAATGGTCAAGGCACTACATTTTGCCGGAATTGAAGTGATTTTAGATGTAGTCTACAACCACACTGGCGAAGGAAATCATCTCGGGCCAACGCTATCTTTGCGAGGTATTGATAATTCTGTATATTACCGTTTGATGAAGGATGATCCTCGCTATTACATGGACTTTACAGGCTGCGGTAACTCTCTGAATGTGCGTCATGCTCAAGTTCTGAAGTTAATCATGGATAGTCTGCGCTATTGGGTAATAGAAATGCATGTAGATGGCTTCCGATTTGATTTAGCCTCGGCGCTGGCACGGGAATTATATGAGGTAGATAACCTATCAGCTTTCTTTGATATTATTCATCAAGACCCAATCTTGGCAGATGTGAAGTTGATTGCTGAACCTTGGGACTTAGGAGAAGGCGGCTATCAAGTCGGGAACTTTCCACTGCGTTGGTCTGAGTGGAATGGTAGATATCGGGATACAGTCAGAGATTTTTGGCGTGGTGTAGATGATAGTTTAGGACAATTTGCCTACTGTTTTACAGGTAGCCCTGACCTCTATCAAACAAATGGGCGCAACCCAAATGCAAGTATTAATTTCATAACTGCTCATGATGGTTTCACGTTAAATGATTTGGTCAGCTACAACGAAAAGCACAACGAGGCAAACGGGGAAGACAGTAGAGATGGTGAAAGCCATAATAGATCCTGGAATTGTGGTGCAGAAGGCGAAACCGACGACCTAGAAGTAATGCGTTTGCGCGAACGGCAACGACGAAACTTTTTAGCAACCCTAATGCTATCTCAAGGTGTTCCAATGCTATTAGAGGGGGATGAAATTGGCTGTAGTCAAAAGGGAAATAATAATGTCTACTGCCAAGACAATGAAATTTCCTGGCGGCATTGGGATTCGCATAAAGCGAACACAGATTTATTAGACTTTACACGTGAACTGATTAATTTTCGCAATCAGCATCCAGTATTCCGACGACGTAAGTGGTTTCAAGGTCGCCCCATTCACGGTTTAGGCATTAATGATATTGCTTGGTTTAATTCTGATGGCAGTGAAATGACTGAGAAGCAGTGGCTTATTAGCTATGCCAAAGTAATGGAGATTTTTTTTAATGGACAGGGAATTGCTACTCCAGGGGATCGTGGTGAACGGATTATTGATGAAAGTTTTCTGCTATTTTTTAACGCTCACTACGAGTTAATCGATTTTGCTTTACCCCATGAATTTAAAGAAAAGGTATGGGAGATAGTAATTGACACTAATGAACCTCGCTTTTTAGATCGGGGAAAATTAGTTTCAGACTCTCAAACTGTACCAGTTACAGATCGCTCTTTGATGGTGTTACGCCTTCTTAGTTAGAACTGCGAGGAGAAAGAGATACTCAACTGTACAGAAAAAAGATATTTTTCTATACAGTTGATAAAATACTTTAACGATTTTTTCTCGTAACTCTAATTAGAAAACGCAGAGCTTCATTTACTGCTTGCGAATTGGGAAACATTTCTGCAATATCAGGCTCTAAAAAAACTGTTAATTTTTCAATATTATCAAAATTATATTCACTATTTATCATATTAGTGTCTGCCAAACCATGATTTGATTGAGGCTTATTCTGTATAATGGTTGTTTGGCAAGATGTAGCATTTAATTTATTAACTAGTGATTCCCAACTACTAACTTTTAGCTGAAAGTGAATTTTTGCATCCCGTAATGTTTGAAACTGTTGCTTCAGAATATCAACACTATAAATATGCTTCTGAGATACCTGTTTCTCTACATTTAGGTCTGACTCAACCATATCAACTACTTCATTAATAAGTTGGTCATGATTTTCGGCAATTTGAGCAGCAGCCCCTAAAATCCGAGAAGTTGCTTGTATCTGTACATCAGTCTCTTGTTTAAGGCGATCGGCAATACTGCGAATTTGATCTCCCAACCTCGCTTTACCTTTTTTTTGCGTGGTTGGTAGTGATTTTTTGCTCATGAGTATGCTTGTTTATTCAGAAAGTATGTCTTTAATTGCCAGCCAGATGCGTTTAAATTTTTGTACCAAACCCATAGGATTGTTAGTTGTTTCTTCTTCCACCGAATCAACTAGAGATTGAATCCGATCCATACGTTCTGCTACAAGGTAAAGACTATTTACTGCTTCATCCTTACTTGCTAAAGAGTCACGCAATAGCACAACCATCTGGGCAATTTCTCGTTTTAGTTTTTCATTCTCGGCTTTCCGGCGAGTTTCCCATCCCTTAATACTAGCTTTGGAACGACGCTCATGTTTGAGTTCTGCTTTGGCCTCATTGTATAAAGTCAAATACATTTCTCGTTCGGAGTTGGCTGCATCATATTTGGTAAGCAATTCAGTTGCTCTAGCTTTTTCTTCATTGTAGAGACAGAGTGTTTGTTGATGACTTTGTTGTTCATCAATATAGAAGTGATAATTTTGAGTGACTTGTTCTTTTAGCTCATTAGCTTCGAGTTGGCAAGTTTGAATCTCTCGCTGATGAACATGAACTAGCTGGGATATTTTCGCTTTTTCTTCGTTATAAAGGTAGAGCGTCTTTTGATGATTCTCTTGCTCATCAATATAGAAGAGATAATTTTGAGTGAATCGCTCTTTTAGCTCATTAGCTTCGAGTTTTAGCTCATTAGCCTCGATTTGATAAGTTTGAATTTCTTGCTGAACATGAACCAGTTGTGATGCAGCTTCGTTTGCACGTTGTTCTGCTTCATCGCGTTGAGATGCAGCTTCCTCATTTTCTTTCGCACGTTGTTGCCATTCATCGCGTTGAGATGTAGCTTCCTCTAGATTGGCGCGAACAGTCATCAATGACTGTTTAAGCTCATGATAAGAAACTGGTTCTATCTTTCGTGAGCGAGGATTATTAACAGCGTTGATATAATCACGACCTCTGCGATCTGTGCTTTTCATTATGATAATTTAAGTTCCTATCTGAGCATTTTTTATATTTAAGTATATTGAGTTTAGCCAAGATGAACTAATTGAAGTGTGATCTCGGTTCTACTGGTAATATGATCTGACTCTGGGTTGAGATATTTTTTATTCTGTCTCAGACACTCAAATTCCCATACGTGCGCTCACCAAGGGCTAGAGATATTAAGCTTAATAAGCAAGCCAGGTTCCAAAAGGCTAAAGGTAATAAACCTCAAAGCCTCTTCCCTTATAGCAATTACAATTACGTTAGCATTGGGAAAACTGCAAGCTTCGCAAACACAATAGAATGATTCAAACCTTACGCAAACTAGTTACATTCGATGAATTCGTTGCTAGATATCCCGACAATACAGGAAAACGTTATGAGTTGCATGATGGAGTAATAGTCGAGATGCCGCAACCCACAGGCGACCATGAAGAGGTAGTTGGATTTTTAGCCTTTGAAATTACTAGAGAATGTATTCGTTTAAATCTCCCCTACTTCATACCCAAAACAGCATTAGTCAAACCGCCTGAAAGTGAATCGGCTTACTCACCAGATGTGTTGATATTAAATCGCTCTAATTTGGTAAATGAACCTCTGTGGAAAAAAGAATCTACTGTAAGCCAAGCGGAATCAATACCCTTAGTAGTTGAGGTAGTGAGTAGCAATTGGCGTGATGATTATTTAAAAAAAGCTGCTGATTATGAAGCTGTAGGCATCCCAGAATACTGGATTGTAGACTATACTGCTTTAGGCGGTAGGCGATTTATTGGCAACCCCAAACAACCAACTGTCTCGCTCTACACTTTAATTGAGGGAGAATACCAAGTCAGCCAGTTTCGAGGTAGCGATCGCATTATCTCACCTCTTTTCCCAGAGTTAAACTTAACCGTCGAACAGATTTTTCAAGCTGGTGGATACCCTGCATAGTGCTGAAAGTCTTATAAAAGAGCGATTTCGGTTGCAAAGGAAATTTGTCGTCGCAGATTCTTCAATAAATCTAGAGTTTTTTCGTAAGCAACTCTCTTTCCTTGGTTTTCAAAGTACTCAGATGCTTTTTGTAAATCAGCGATCGCTCCTAAATGATATCCTAAGCGATACTGAGCTACTCCCCGATTAACGTAAGCCTGGGCATTACTGGGGTTAAGTCTGATGACTTGGGAAAAATCACGCACTGCACCAAAGTCATCTCCGTTTCGTCCGCAAGTACAACCCCGGTTAAAGTACGCTCGATAATCGTTAGCATTGAGACGAATTGCTAGATTAAAGTCGAGCATGGCTGCTTGGGTATCTTGCAAGACAAAATGCGCTAAACCTCGGTCATTATAGATATCTGCAAGTAGTAAGCTAGTTATTCGAGGTATCTGAGTTAGGGCTAAATTAAAGTCAAGAATTGCCTCCGAGTCTTTCCCATTGCCGACACGAGCTAGCCCTCGGTTATAGTAAGCTCGAAAATCGTAGGGTTTAAGTGCAACGGCTCGATTATGATCGACAATGGCAGCTGAATAATCCCCTTGTCTGTAGTGTGCTACTCCCCGGTTCAGGTAAGCCTCAAAGTTATCCGGTGCAAAATTTATGGCTTGAGTACAATCTGTGACAGCTTGATGGTAATCTTGTAATTGGAGATAAGCCAGACAGCGATCGCTATAAGCAACAGCCAAATCTTTCTCAAGTGCAATCGCCTGGTTGAAATTCTTTATTGCTTCCTGATAATCACCGCGCCGCATCTTATCTACACCCAACTCTAAGAAATCACTCGCTGTAATTTGGGTAATAAAAATGGGTGAAGAATGTGCAGGTAAAGTCAAAAAAGTCAGAGGTAAAGCAATAATTATACTGAAAAATAATTGCCAGAAATTACTCATAATACCAAATGAGGATAGGTAGTATTGTTTGATATTCTTGGAACAGTCTTTTTGTAAAGATTTTCGATCCAAAATTGGTATATGCATCCTATTTGATAATTTCGGCAGTAACAAAATTAGCGGGGCTTTTTGCCCCGCGAATTGTTAATTATTGAAGTTAGATTTTAGTCTACTTCCATTCCTTATCTGCTTGTGAAAGCACATAAGCAGCTACATCTTCAATTTGTTCAGGCTTCAAACGTTTGCCGAAGGCAGGCATGGCATTTTTACCTTTTGTAACCTGGGCAATAATCGCCTCTGCTGAGTACATACCATACTTTTCTAAAGCGTTCTTTTTCAGGCTTTTGTCAGCTTGAACCAGATTCTTTCCTCCCGCGTGACAAGAGGCACAATTGGCACTAAATACTTTAGCTCCACTAGCAGCATCTGCTGCCAAAGCTGGACGACTGAAGGCAAAGGTGAAGATTGCTATGCCTAACAGCATGACTGTAATCATTTTTTTCATTTTGTGTTCTCTCTGCAATAACGGCTTATTCGGTACAATATCCTCCATAATTGTGAGTTTAGCCGCTGTCATAGTCAAATGACAAGCTGTCAAACTTTACTTTATTAAATAAATTTTTTTTATTTTGAATCTTGGCGATTTTATATTTAGGTTTGTTAGCACAAAACGATGTGTAACGAGAATGTGCTACTTTACAAAATACCCTTGCTTGCTTATTTGTAAAAATGTGCATTTATGCTGACGTTCAAAATGCAAATTTATGTAATTTTGAATATGTTATCAAGAAAATCATTAAAATTTCAGGATGAAATATTAATGATGAAAATTGTCCTGATTCATCCTTTATAATTCATCCTTTGTTTTTTATTTAATAGATCCTAATTGAGTAAGCACATCTTCTGTGACGCGACAAATTCGCCAATCATCTAATATAGATGCTCCCATCCTACGGTAGAATGCTTGGGCTGACTCATTCCAATCTAAGACGCTCCACTCTAATCGCCCACAATCACGTTCTACAGCTATCTGAGCTACTTTAGTTAGGAGAGCCTTACCAATACCTTGCTTGCGATATTCTGGTAAAACAAATAAATCTTCCAGATAAATTCCTGGCTTAGTCAGAAATGTTGAATAATTATGAAAAAATAGCGCAAAACCAACAGCTTGACCCGTAGATTCTGCTAATATTGCCTCTACATACCTCCGCGAACCAAATAAATGCTCCTGAAGTGCTAGAGCATTACCAGCGATCGCGTGAGATAATCTTTCATATTCTGCAAGCCCTTCAATTAATTTAAACAGTACGCTGCAATCAGCTGGTTCAGCAAAACGCACAATCAAATTGCTACCCGAAGTCATTAGTCTATAGTCCATAGTTTATAATCCATAGTCTATAGGCAACTGGGCAATTTATTTTGAGTATTGACTAAACAAGAGCCGAAAAAAGCTACAAAACGCCCGATTTTTGCGAATTGCAAAGCTAATTAAGTTAGGGATTGCATCTCTATCTTGAGCAATGTAGTTAAATCAACCAACCTTTTAAGCGTTTGGCTATGTGAGGACGGCGCAATTTCCGCATGGCTTTGCTTTGAATTTGACGCACTCGTTCGCGAGAAAGATTGAACATATTGCCAACTTCTTCTAAGGTACATGGTTCGCTGGTTGTCAAACCATAACGCAAAGAAATCACATCTTTCTCTCGTGGAGTTAACACGTCACCCAAGACTTCCCAAATCTCCTGACGCATCATGTTTTCATTCATTTTTGCTTCTGGAGACAAGTTATCTTCATCTTCTAGCAAATCCATCAATTCCGTGTCTTCTTCTTTACCGACGCGGTGGTTGAGAGAAAGTGCTTGTCGGCGTAGCTGTTGTAGCTGACGTAGTTGTTGCACACTAATCTCCAAATATTCTGCCATTTCACCTTCGGTAGGATTACGACAGAGTTTTTGTTTGAGTTCTCGTTGGGCTTTTTTTAGCTTGTTAAGCTTTTCAACAATATGAATCGGTAGCCGAATTGTTCGCGCATCGTTAGCTATAGCTCTAGTAATTGCTTGTCTAATCCACCAATAAGCGTAAGTAGAAAACTTATATCCTTTATCGGGATCAAACTTTTCTGTAGCGCGATTTAAACCCATTGCTCCTTCTTGGATTAAATCCAGAAAAGGCACTCCCCGATTCAAGTATCGTTTAGCAATAGACACTACCAATCTCAAGTTCGAGCGAATCATTTTGCGTTTCGCTACTCTCCCTTGATACAAGCGATTTTCTAGTTGCTTTTCCATCATTCCTAGCTCGGAAGCCACTTCTAGTTTGCTGGGTTCATGTTCCAGTTTTAACTCTAAAGCCGCTTGTATCTCTCTGACTTCCTCTAAGAACCTGACTCGCCGCGCTAACTCTACTTCTTCATCAGCTTTTAAGAGCGGATAACGCGCCATTTCCTTAAAAAACGCGCCGACAGCATCATCATGTTCGGTTTTGTTGTATCCCGAAGGACGAGCTGCCGCCATGTCATCTCCATCGCGTTCGTCTGATTCCAGATTTTCTACTACAATTGGAGATTCTTCTTCTGCTACTGCATTTAAACTATCGAGTGATGGTTCTTCGATATCAACAGCATTCTCCAGTATTTCCATTTTTCCCAATTCAACAATATTCATATTTTCCTTTAGGGATTGTTGCTTTGTTTGGTACATAATTTATTTACACCTACTCGTTTGAGGCTTGGTAGTTTTCCCTAATGGACAATGCACCCGTAAAAAATAGCGAAATATAGGCTGATGCTAATTTGTCTACAGAAATAAAAATCGGCATCTACCTACTACCTATAGGTTACAGTTATATACAACTATAACGAAACTGACCTTAGCACCCAGTAAAGCTTTTTTCTTAGATTCCCAACAGATATATTCTTCATTTTTTTCTGAATTATCAAATATGTCAAACCCCCCCTCAAACTTTCTCAACCTTAACAAATATAAAAATCTCAGCTAACCATCCAAATTTCTTAAACTTTCATATATTTTTCTAAATATTTTTAATGTCTTAGGCGCTGGAGGTCAGTGTATAAAAGGAATACCTACTACTGATTTTAGGCATTTTCGATTTGATTTAAAGTTACCTACATGATACTAATTACAAGAAAGGCAGCTTAATTTTGGGATAATCTTACTTTGTATAAAAGCATCTCATAAGCAGAAATGGTTGAATATCTACCGCTAGGCGGAAAAAGGCTACTCCCTATTTAGTATATGAGTAACTGTTGCAGCAAAAGCCGACATACTTTTATTTGTATAGTGGGTACCAAATATTTATTGCACGTCTAGTTGATACGAATTTGTCTAGTAGATTACATAAGAGGAAAATTATCAAGTATTATGAAGAATAACAGTATTGAGAAATACAATTTAAATTTAAGAAAGCGAAAAACCAAAGTGTAGTTAGCTAGGTTGATTTTGACCAGCTATGTTGTGAGGAAAATATTTAATTATAAAGTCAGCAAATATGTATATTAATGACATAAAATTATCTCCTTTAGTGGTGGCACAAGCGAGTGAATCATACCAGTCAGGTGCAGCGTTAAATCGGTGGGTTGAAGTATTGGTAGACTGTCCAGGAAGTACAGGACTATTTACTTATCGATTGCCAGCCCAGTTAGAAATCAAACCAGGGGATATTTTGAGCGTGCCATTTGGGGCGCAACAATTAGGAGCGATCGCAATTCGATTACTGGCACAACCAAATATCGATTTACTACCAGAAAAAATCCGGGAAGTAGAAGATATAGTCAGCGTTGGATTTTTTCCAAGTGCTTATTGGGAATTACTCAACCAAGTTGCTGCATATTACTATACGCCTCTAATTCAAGTAATCCGGGTTGCTCTGCCACCAGGGTTACTGGGGCGATCGCAGCGTCGTATCCGTCTGGTTGGAGGGAGAGAGGCAGAGGGGAGTGGTTATTTACTGGCATCTGCCGATCCTTTAGCTTTTTTGACTCCGACTGCGCGGCAAGTTTGGGAACTTTTGCAAGGGCAGCCGGCAGGGGACTACAGTTTTGTTTACCTTCAACAAAAAATCAAATCTGCTTATCGGGGAATTCGGGAGTTATTGCGATTTGGTTTAGTAGAAAGCTACTTAGAACCGCCACGACTGACTCGACCAAAGTTGCAAAAAGCAGTTACGCTCACAGGTACAATTGACGATGAGTTAACTACTCGCCAACGAGAAATTTTAGAAGTGCTACGACGACGTGGTGGGGAGTTGTGGCAAAATGAATTACTGCAAATTTGCAATGCTAGTTCCTCTATTCTCAAGACGTTGGCACAAAAGGGTTACATCGTTGTTGAAGAACGGGAAGTATTGCGAACTGAACAAGGCCCAAGTTTAGTAGGTGATAGCGCTAAATCTTTGACTACAGCTCAAGCTAGCGCTCTAGAGACAATCCAGACACTAAATGCATTTGCTGAAGTTTTGTTGCATGGGGTGACAGGTTCAGGAAAAACCGAAGTATATTTGCAAGCGATCGCACCCCTCCTCAATCAAAGTAAATCCGCTCTTGTCTTAGTCCCAGAAATTGGACTTACACCCCAGCTAACCGATCGTTTTCGCGCTCGTTTTGGTAATAAAGTCAGCGTTTATCACAGTGCTCTTTCAGATGGTGAACGTTACGACACTTGGCGACAAATGCTCGCGGGAGAACCCCAAGTTGTCATTGGTACTCGTAGCGCCGTTTTCGCCCCTTTGCCCAACTTGGGTTTAATTATTTTAGATGAAGAACACGACAGCAGCTTTAAACAAGACTCCCCCATACCCACCTACCACGCCCGCACCGTTGCTCAGTGGCGAGCCGAATTAGAAAATTGCCCCTTGGTGTTGGGTTCCGCCACGCCTTCGTTGGAAACTTGGGTAAGCGTGAGGAGGCAGGGGAGCAAGAGAGCAGGGGAAGAATTCGTAACTCCTAACTCTTGTACAGACGCAATTAATCGCGTCTCTACTCTTAACTCAGCACTCAGCACTCAGCACTCAGCACTCAGCACTCATTACTTAAGTTTGCCTGAACGCATCAACTCCCGCCCTTTACCGCCAGTGGAAATCGTCGATATGCGGCAAGAGTTGCAACAGGGAAATCGTTCTATATTTAGTAGATCGCTGCAAACAGCTTTACAAGAGTTGCAAGAAAGAAAACAACAGGGAATTTTATTTATCCATCGCCGGGGACACAGTACGTTTGTCTCTTGCCGCAGTTGTGGATATGTATTGGAATGTCCGCACTGTGATGTGTCGCTGGCGTATCACCACACCGAAGAAAAAGCGCCGGAATTATTGCGGTGTCATTACTGTAACTATGCGCGATCGCACCCCAAATTTTGCCCTGATTGTAGCTCCCCTTACCTGAAATTTTTCGGTAGCGGTACTCAACGAGTCACGCAGGAACTCGCGCGACAGTTCCCAGAGTTGCGCTTGATTCGTTTTGATAGCGATACCACCCGTAACAAAGGCTCACATCGTACCCTACTCACCCAATTTGCCAACGGCGAAGCAGATTTATTAGTCGGTACGCAAATGCTCACTAAAGGTTTGGATTTACCACAGGTGACACTTGTGGGCGTTGTTGCCGCCGATGGGTTGCTAAATTTATCAGATTATCGCGCCAGCGAACGAGCATTTCAAACCTTGACGCAAGTCGCTGGACGTGCAGGTAGAGGTGAAGATCCGGGTAGAGTGATTGTGCAGACTTATACTACAGAGCATCAAGTAATTGCAGCAGTGCGATCGCACGATTATCAGTCTTTCTCTCAAGCGGAATTAGAACAACGCCAAGCACTCAATTATCCTCCTTATGGGCGGTTAATTTTGTTGCGCTTAAGTAGTCTCGACCCTATTCAAGTACAAAATACGGCGCAAGTTATTGCTACAGCCTTGAGTACAGAAGAAGAATTCGAGATATTAGGCCCAGCACCAGCGAGTATTTTACGAGTAGCTAATCGTTATCGCTGGCAGATATTGATTAAATTTGCCCCCGATGCCTTACCACAATTACCAGATTGGGAAGAAGTGCGATCGCTTTGTCCTTCGTCTGTAAGTTTAACTATTGATGTAGACCCGATTAATATTATGTAATCGTAAACTAATAATCCGCCCAGTAGCGCACTCATAAATAAACCTGATTTGTTTGGTAATTGAGTTAGCCTATGCATAATCTACCTTCAGATAGATGAGTAAATCAAAATATCATCTTATTAGTAGATTTAAAGCATACATATTGAAAATTGAAAAACTTTTTCATGATTTACTAGCCAAATTTATATCATGTTAGGGTGATTACTTATTATTGAAGAAGAATTCAGAAGCCAGAATTCAGGAGTCAGAACCAGAAAGTGGGGGATTCAGACCCGCCACTCTCTTACAAAGTTCAGATCGGAGGAAACCTCCACTTGGACTTTGCGCTAATTGAAGACCACTAAATCGTTCGCACAGCGTCTCTGAAAGAGAAGATTTATTGGGGGTCTTAAACCCATTTATTCATCCGCCCAGACGTTCGATGACTCGCTAACGCTGCGCTAACAGGTTCGGTAGTTCCCCAGACGCTCGATGACTCGCTAACGCTACGCTATCGATGGCAACCGCCATGACAGGGCTACCTCACCAGTTGCACAGAATTCAATTCTGAATTCTGGCTCCTGACTCCTGAATTATGTTTTGATAAAATCTATCAATGTAGGTTGGGTTTAACAACAGTGAAACCTAACATAAACAAGGATAAAATGTTAGGTTTTGTTCCTCAAACCCCACGTGCTTGGTTGTTAAAAAATCCCATACGCTCGCAGGCTCGCTAACACTACGCTATTGCCAAGGGAGAAGACTGCGCTGGCTCCCCAATGCAGTGGCTCCCCAAAGTACAGATGTTATAAATACAGTGTTTTGCAATTACATGAGATAGACCCCTCGCCAACCCTCCCCAATGCTTTGGGAAAGGTGCGCGATAACGCGGGTGGGGTGATTTTTGTACCTCATAAAGTTGAAATCTGCTGTATTCAAACAAACCTGATATTAAGTGCATATTAACAGTATAGCTCAAATAAACTCTGCCAGCAGCAATTAAAAATTTTCGGTAATAATTTTTTTGAAGATTTATTGCTTTTTACGTAATCATATTGCGCTAAGTTGAGGAATTAGAAAGTTCCCTGATAATTCTCTTAAAAAGTTCAGAATTTATGTAATTTAAAGTATTTACTAAATACTTTTTATACAGTTTGTAGAAATGTGTTCCCTAAGACTTGCGGTCATTACGTTCGTTTATAGCCAGTGAAGGATTGCCAGGAATAATCATTGCAGATACTTGGCAAATGTTAATGGACTACTCACGTCTCAACTACGAACACAACGGCAAGGCATACTATCTATGATTTACAAGATCAAACCCAAAATACTGGTATTAGCAATTGTTCAAGGGATTGCTTTTCAACCTAATAACGCTCCTGTACCATCTGGGTATATTAAAGATATCGGTCAAGCCTACAATGATACTAGAGGCTTTGGTTGGGTGCGTGAAGATAGCTTAGGCAATACTACACCCACTCCCCTTGATATCGAACTCAATACACGCGATCGCCACCAAAGTGGCATCGATCAACGATTAAATAGACTGATTCATCTGCAATATCCTCTTGGCAGTGCGGGAACAGCAGTCAAGATACCTGCTGCTTGGGAATATGCCTTATCTAAAGGTTCCTACAATGTGACTGTTAGCGTCGGTGATGCTAGTAATATTGTAGCTAGTAAGCACCAGATTAATATAGAAGGAAGGGCTGCTATTTCTGGCTTTGTACCAACAGCAACCAAAAAGTTTGCCGCAATTACCCGGATTGTTAATGTTGCCGATGGCAAGCTCACAATTGATGCTAAAGGTGGTAATAATACCAAGCTCAACTATATTGCGATCGCACCAGGTAATCGTCCCTCGATCAGAACGACCAATCCCACTGATGCTCAGACAAATGTATCGCCAGATATCTCGATTACAGCAGACTTAAATCTCCCCAACAGTGGGATTGCAGTTAATACTATTTCTGCCTCAACTATTAAGCTGATCGATAGCAGTACTAATACGCAAGTCAATGCCGATTACAATACTTCCGGTGGCGGAGATGTGATTGTAGTGTCTCCGATAAATCGTCTCAAGAACAACACCAAATATTTGTTACAAATCACCGACGGGGTTAATGATAGCAATGGTGTTGCATTCTTACCCTATAGCATCAGTTTCACAACAGGCACTTTTGTCAAACCAGTAAGCAATATTACTTTCGAGCAAGTCTCACTAGCGAATGTACCTGTCAAACCTTACACCACAGTATTGATTGGGCCTGACAATAAACTCTATGCTGCCACCTTACTAGGTGAGATTTTGTGTTTCCCAATCAATGCCGATGGCACTTTGGGTACGCCACAAACGATTACCTCATTGCAGACTGCAAATGGTGGTAATCGAACGATCGTTGGTATGCACTTTGATCCCTCATCAACAAATGCTAACAACCTAATTCTCTGGGTAACAAATAACTACTACTGGAATGGAACTGTTGATGCACCGGAGTGGAGTGGTAAGATTACTCGTTTAAGCGGTACCAATCTAGAGACTGTAAAAGACTATGTGGTTGATTTACCACGGTCTAGTCGGGATCATCTAACCAATAGCATTGAGTTTAAACCTAATGAGCCAAATGTGCTGTATGTGTTGCAGGGTAGTAATAGTAGCACGGGCGCACCAAACACTGCCTGGAGTAATCGTCCTGAGCAGTTGTTAACTGCTGCTGTATTACGAGTTGATCTGTCCAAAATCACCTCACCTCCTTTAAGCGTTAAGACGGAGGATGGAGGTACTTATAACCCCTTTAAACCGGGAGCGCCTGTAACCATCTTTGCTAGCGGTATACGTAATGGCTACGATCTGGTTTGGCATAGCAATGGTCAGTTATATGTGCCAACAAATGGTTCGGCAGCTGGTGGCAATACGCCAAATACACCTATTCCCCTACCTCTTGCCTGTCAAAACCGTATTGATAAAGCTACTAATGGGGCATATACTAGTCCATCTGTGCCTGCTCTTAGCAGTCTAGGCACACAGCTAGACTTTTTGTTTCGCGTTGTTAAAAATGGTTATTACGGTCATCCCAATCCGAAGCGTTGTGAGTGGGTGTTGAGTGGAGGAAATCCTACAACTGGCAAAGATCCAGTTCAGATAAATGAATATCCCATTGGTACTTTACCTGACCGGAATTGGAAGGGTATTGCCTTCGATTTCGGAGAGCATATTTCACCTGATGGCATCATTGAATATCGTAGTAATGTTTTAGGTGGTCAGCTGCAAGGCAAACTGCTAGTGACACGCTTCAGTTCAGGGAAAGACATCATTGTGCTAACACCAGGTGGCGCAAACTTGGATATTGTAAATTCCCAAACGGGTATTACTGGCTTCACTGGTTTTAATCCAAGTCCATTAGATTTGATTGAGAATCCCACGAATGGAAATCTCTACGTGGCGCAACTCAGTCAAGAGACGGGTATGGGCAAAATTACACTTCTGCGTCCACTTCATTAATATTCAGTATCGAGCGATCGCTCAATTATCTAATACCAATTCAAAAAATGTTTACAACAGATAACTCCACCTACGCTGACGCGCACCCTCACCGATGCTTTGGCCAGGGTTGGGGAGGGGTATTATCTATGTGTTGCATTCTTTTTTCAAATCGGTATTATATCATGTCCGCATAATTAGTTATGATTCCCACAGTCATTGCACCCCACACGCCAGTCGCTCATGAGGGAAACCCCCAAGACCGCGCTGGCTCCCCTTAATCCCCTCCCCGCAAGCGGGGAGGGGAGACAAAGCGTAGCTTTAGCGGGGTGGGGTAATTCGGGTTTAATAAGTAATCAAGCAGACATGATATTACTTCATCGGTAAGGTGAGGGTGAACGCTGTTTGACCAGAAGGTGTTAAGTCAAGGGTAAGGTCGCCACGATGTGCCCTGGCAATTTCTCGGGCTAGGCTGAGTCCTAGTCCGATTCCTTCTACCTTGCGGTTACGTGAGGGATCGCCACGATAAAATCGGTCAAAAATGCAATCGCGATCGCTGAGTGGAATATCTTTTGATGCATTGACAATAGTAACGTGAAAATTTATTGGAGTTTGATGAGTGCGAATTTGTATCCAGCCGTTGGCGAGATTGTATTTGATTGCATTACTGAACAGGTTTTGCAAAACTTGAATTAAAAGATCGCGATCACCTTTTACTCGCAACCCATCAGTAAAGTCAGTTTGCACTGTCAAATAGGGAGCTAGCATTTCCACATCTTCTAACATCTCCATCAGCAACTCAGACATATCCACCTCAACCAGATACAAGCTCATTTTTCCGGCATCTGCCAGAGATAACAACAAGAGTTTCCGCATAATTCCACTCAGGCGGCGCACCTCATCTAACAAGTTGCTTAAGCGCTGTTGTACTTCACTACCGGGATCAACCTGTTGGAGTGTTCGTTCTAGTTCGCCTTGCAAAATAGTTAGTGGGGTTTTCAGTTCATGGGCCGCGTCACCACTAAAACGGGAAGCTTGGGTAAAACTACGTTCCAAGCGTTCCAGCATCAGGTTAAACACCTGAATCAGTTCGATAAATTCAACATCAGTTGTCCCAATGGGAATTCGCTGATCTAGCCCTTTAACAGTTACCTGTTGAATTACGCCGGTTAATTGCCGGATAGGACGCAAAGCACTGCCAGAAACCAACCATGCCCCCACCGCAACCAGCAGCAGCGCTCCCGGAATTGAAACCAGGAAGATATTGCGAATCGTAGCCATTTCTTGATCTACAGCTTGCAAGCTAACGGCAATGGCAATCTGAGCATTGGGAAATTTAGCTGCCCCAATCCGCCAGACTGCTGTTGTTGTCTGCTCTGTAACAAATTGAGGTGGGCGTGGGTGAATTAGCGGTGGGTGCTGGAGCGATGGATTTGCATTAGAGGGTAAAGGTGGTGGTTCTCTCTTCGGGGGCGGTGGTAGAGGTGTCAACTCAAGACGCTTAAGCAACACACGATTCACCTCAAGGTCGGCAGGTAGGGAGTTTGATTTATAAAGTATGTTGTTGTTTGTGTCAAGCACCACTAGGGCGACGGGGGTTTTTGTATTGGTTCCGAAAGCATAAGATAAGGAATTTTCGTAAAACTGCCATCGTGAGCGATCGCCTAAGCTTTCTCTTCTAGGAGAGGCTGCGCCAACGGGAGGTTCCTCTCGTCGTGGAGGGAAGTTCGGAGTTGCCCGCATCAAGTGATTTAATAGTTCTGCATCCAGGCGGCTAATCTTAGCATTGTAAATCTGAAACCAGGAAACCGCACCAAATCCGACTAATGTGCTGCCAGCTAGAGCCGCAGACAACAGAGCAATGCGAAGTCGAAACGAAGGAAGTTTCATGATGAAGAATCTGGCTTGCGAAATCGATATCCAACCCCTCGAATGCTTTCAATCCAGACTACTTGATCAATGGGGTCAATCTTTTTACGAATTCGCTGGATACAAACATCCACAACGTTGGTGTTGGGGTTAAAGTCGTAACCCCAAACGTGTTCCAGGATTTGGGTACGAGTGAAAACCCGTCCGGGAGAACGCATGAGATATTCTAGAAGATTAAACTCGCGGCTGGTGAGTTCTATCGCTTGGCGATCGCAAGTGACTTCCCTAGTAATGCGATCGAGTTTGATCGGGCCAACGCAAAGCAGATTTTGGCGTTCGCTCACACTGCGGCGCACAACCGCATGAATTCTAGCCGCTAACTCTTCCACAAAAAATGGTTTAGCGATATAGTCATCCGCTCCCAAATTTAGCCCTTGCAAGCGATCTTCTAGTTCATTGCGAGCCGTCAACAAAATCACCGGAGCATTCCGACCTTGCCGCCGTAATAGTTTTAGAATCGATAGTCCATCTTTTCCCGGCATCATAATGTCGAGTACGATCGCATCATATTCGTTGTCTAACGCCCGCAGATATCCGTCATCACCGTTATCGCAGTAGTCTACAACAAATCCCTGCTCCTTGAGTCCAGCCCGGACAAAGTTAGCAATTTTCGCTTCATCTTCAACAAACAGAACGTTCACAAGCTTTTATTAATTCATATATTCTTCTATTCTAAATTCATTATTTTTTATTCAAATTACAAAACTGTAATTTAGAAAATAAGAAAGCTGTAATTTTGAGGTGGCTCAATTAGAAATATGAACACCCTAGCTTTTGAAGGTTGATTTTTATGAATATTCGTCAAGTCTTAGCCGTAGCAGCGATTCCTTTTTTGATTGGTACATTTGGTTTTGTTGCACCCAATCAGGCAAATGCCGCTAATCCATCTCATCGGAACGCCGAGATTTCACAACAGCCCAACAAACGGCAAATATCTGATGAAAAACCACAAATCAGACATTCTAAACCCCGTCCACATCACAAAAAGCGTTCTCCTCAACGTCCTCAACCTCATAATCAGGAAAAAGTTCAAAACCGGGTAGAACGCAATAACCGTTAATTGATGCACCCTTGCATTTCGCCTCGCCCTCAGCAGCGATCTCGTCAGAGTGTTGTTGTTTCTAAATTACAAAACTGTAATTTAGAAACAGAGCAAACTGTTATTTTGAGAAGACTTAATTAGAAATATAAACCTTTGGAGATTTAATGATGAATATTCGTCGAGTACTAGTAGCGACAGCGATTCCTGTTCTGGTTGGCACATTTGGTTTTCTTTCACTCAATCAAGCAAATGCCGCTAATCAATTCGATCGAATTGCACAGGCGCAACAACCGCCCAACCAACCATCAAATGAACGGCCGCGTCCACCTCGACCTGATTTTGCAGCCGCAGCAGCAAAGTTAGGAGTTACAGAAGCCCAGTTAAAAGCGGCGTTAGGAGTTCCTGCCAATCC
>NZ_CAXTTT010000015.1:56710-75664 GCF_964247315.1 uncultured Nostoc sp. | reverse complement strand
CTCACATCAAGTTATGTAAATTGATTTTTTACTGCTTGTGAGAAATCCGGGTTAATTAGTTGATACACTTGTTCTTCATTAGCCCAGGGAACCAGCGCCTATGGTGCACATCAAGCGCGTGGAACTTACGAACTTCAAATCCTTCGGTGGCACTACTTCTGTCCCTTTGCTACCGGGGTGTACTGTCATATCTGGGCCAAATGGTTCGGGTAAGTCTAATATCTTAGATGCACTGCTCTTTTGCTTGGGACTCTCTAGTTCTAAGGGAATGCGAGCCGATCGCTTGCCGGATTTGGTAAATAACACTCAAACGGCTAAAGGACGTGCTTCGATTGAGGCTAGCGTCACGGTGACATTTGATTTGTCGGATGAAATCTCACATAAAGACGCAAAGGCACAAAGGGAGAAAGTAGAAGAAAAAGTAGATGAAGATCAGGAGAATTCCCACTCCCCACTCACTACAGAGGCAATTAATGGCGTCTCTCCCGACTCCCCAACTGAATGGAGTGTTACTAGAAGGCTACGAGTCACTCACCAAGGGACTTACACATCGAATTACTATATCAATGGCGTACCTTGCACGTTAACAGATTTGCATGGAGAACTAAGTAATATACGGGTTTATCCTGAAGGCTACAATGTAGTGCTACAAGGGGATGTCACCAGCATTATCTCGATGAATGGGCGGGAACGGCGGGAAATTATTGATGAATTGGCTGGAGTGGCGGCCTTTGATCGCAAAATTATCCAAGCCAAATCAACTTTAGATGAGGTGAAGGAAAAGGAAGATAGCTGTCGGATTATTGAAACTGAATTAACTGCACAACGCGATCGCCTTTCCCAAGATCGGGCGAAAGCTGAGAAATATCAAAAACTCCGCACGGAATTTCTAGCAAAACAATCCTGGGAAGCTGTTTTATCATGGCGATCGCTACAAGCACAACAAGAAAAGTTAGTTCACGAAATTCAAACAGGCGATCGCAATTTTAGTGAACTCACTACCCAACTCACAAACCTAAATTCTCAAATCGTTCAAAAAACTGCTGAACTGGAACAACTCAATGCCCATGTGAAAGCATTGGGAGAAGAGGAACTTTTGGCGGTACAATCTACCCTCGCCACCCAAGAAGCAGAACGTAAACAACTCCAGCGTCAGCTAACAGAATTAGAAACAGCTTCCCAAGAAACTGCCAAACGTCTGGCTCAAACTCAGCAAGAGATTCAAAAACACCGTCATTCCCTAGAAGAAATTGCCGAAACACAGATTGTAGAAGGGCAATCTATTGTCTATTGTCAGCAACAAAGGGATGAAACACAGCAAGCGCTACAAATTTCCCGCGAAGCAGCAGCAGAAATCGCCTCGGCTTCAGAAGCCTGGGTGCAACAACAAACAGCATTCAACCGTCAAATTGAAGCTTTGCTGCACACTCTAGAACCGCAACGCACGGAACAAGCACAACTTAGAGAACGCAATAATCAGTTACAGCAGGTTATCCAAGAGCAAACCCAGTTAATTGAACGCGACGAACCGTTATTAGCAGAAAAACAAACTCAGTGTAGTCGAGTTGAAACGGAATTTAACGCCTCTAGCGAACCCATCCAAAATTTAGCCCAAAATCTCTCAGCCACAGAACAAGAACTGCAAATTCAACAGGAAACCCAAAAACGGTTACTTTCTGAACAACGGGAAAAACAACGCCAGTTGGATAAAATAGAGGCGCAAACGCAGGCACAGCAAGAAGTTCAAGGAACCCAAGCTAGTAAAGTTATTTTACAATCGGGAATGCCTGGACTTTGTGGCTTAGTTGTGCAATTAGCAAAGGTGGAACCTCGCCATCAGCTAGCTTTAGAAATGGCTGCTGGGGGACGCTTGGGACATATTGTGGTGGAAGATGATAGTGTAGCCGCAGCCGGGATTGAATTGCTCAAACAGAAGCGGGCAGGGAGGGCGACTTTTTTACCGCTGAATAAAATTCACGCTCCCAAATTTACTCAAGATGCAACGCTGCGTTTTGCTAGTGGTTTCGTTAACTATGCTGTTAACTTAGTCGATTGCGATCGCCGTTACAAAGATGTATTTAGCTATGTTTTCGGTAATACAGTAGTTTTTGCCAGCCTTGAGGCGGCGCGGAAAAATTTAGGACTGTATCGCATCGTCACCTTAGACGGGGAACTTCTGGAAACTAGCGGTGCAATGACTGGTGGTAGCAATACTCAGCGTTCGGCGTTGCGGTTTGGTACAGGTGAAGCAGCAGAATCTGATGAAGCGATCGCCTTAAAAACTCGCTTACTGGACATTGAGCGAGTTTTAGAGCGTTGTACCGAGGCGATCGCAACTTTGTCAGCCAGAACCAAAAAACTGACCCAAGAATTAACAGAAGCGCGTCAAACACGGCGAGAACAGCAGTTGCAATTGGAGCAGTTGCAAAAAGATATTAAGAGTTTAACAACGCAGTTAGAAGGGACGCGATCGCAACTCGTCCACAATAGCGAAAAGTTAGCCACTGCTCAATCTCGATTGGAAATTTTGGAGCGGGAATTACCTGGGCAAGAAACTCAGTTGCAACAATTGCGACACGCTTTAGCAGAGTTGGAAGCATCTCAAACCCCTAGTGAATGGCAACAAATCCAAGCAACCATTAAAATTCAAGAGCAACAATTGCAACAACGGGAAACAGCGTTACGGGAAGCTGAACAAAGATTAAAAAATTTAGAAAATCAGCAACAACGTTTGCAAGAAAAAATCCAAGAAGGTGAAACGCGAATCACAGAATATGAAACCCAACAAATCTCTTGTAGAGACGCGATTCATCGCGTCTCCACACAAATCACAACCATAGACGAGCAAATCACCCAAACCCGCGCCAACCTCAGCCTTATGGAGCAAAATTTGGGAGAAGAGAAACAAAAACGCGACGCCACAGAACAAGAAGTGCGATCGCATCTTTTACGCCAACAACAATTGGAATGGGAAATCCAAAAACTCCAAGAAACTCAAGAGAAGCGCCGCGAGGAACTAATTGCACTGCAAACTCAATTACGGGATGTGGGAGCAGAATTACCAAATCCCTTGCCGGAAGTTCCAGATAAAGTAGACTTGGAAGAATTGCAGAAAGAATTGCGATCGCTTACCAAACGCTTACAAGCAATGGAACCTGTAAATATGCTGGCGTTGGAAGAATACGAGCGCACTCAAAACCGTCTCCAAGAACTCACGCAAAAATTAGAGACACTAGAAGGAGAACGCACCGAACTACTTTTACGGATTGAAAACTTTACCACATTGCGGCAACTTGCCTTTAAAGAAGCTTTCGATGCTGTCAACGAAAACTTTCAATCAATTTTTGCCATCCTTTCCGACGGCGACGGCTATTTACAACTAGAAAATCCTGAAGATCCCTTTAGCAGTGGGCTAAATTTAGTCGCGCACCCCAAAGGCAAACCAGTACAGCGCCTAGCTTCCATGTCTGGGGGAGAAAAATCACTCACAGCCTTGAGCTTTATCTTTGCCCTGCAACGTTACCGCCCATCGCCATTTTACGCCTTTGACGAAGTAGATATGTTCCTAGATGGAGCAAACGTAGAACGATTAGCTAGAATGATTAAACAACAGTCACAACAAGCGCAATTTATAGTTGTGAGTTTGCGTCGTCCGATGATAGAATCAGCCGAACGCACAATTGGCGTTACTCAAGCACGAGGAGCTTACACTCAAGTTTTGGGGATTAAGTTACAATCATCCAATACATCTGCTTGAGTTTTTGTTAATAATAGTGTATAGATAAACCACGTAATGTGTGACTTTCTCTCAAATTTAACCCTGAACCCCTTTCTACCAGGGAAAGAGAGCAAAAATCAAAGCCTCTCGTTCACTGGGATACAGGAATGGAAGTGGGGTTACAAGAATAAGTTGCACGTCGCGTTAAACCGGATTCGAGATCAGGACTCGGTATAGAATGACCTCCGAACAGATAATTAGGCGTTCCGACATATTAAATACCCAGGTGATTACCCGCGACAACGGCAAGCGGCTAGGCATCATCAGTCAAGTCTGGGTTGATATCGATCAACGAGAGGTTGTGGCTCTTGGTTTGCGAGACAGCCTGATCTCTATTTCGGGCATACCGCGCTATATGTACCTCAACAACATCAGCCAGATTGGTGATGTCATTCTGGTTGATAACGAAGATGTCATTGAAGATATCGATGTTGAATCTCTCAGTAATTTGATTAACTGGGAAGTAATTACAGAAACAGGTGAAGTCTTAGGCAAAGTTCGCGGCTTCAAGTTCAACGGTGAAACCGGAAAGCTTGAATCTATAGTCATTGCTTCTTTAGGATTGCCCCAAATTCCCGATCAATTTGTCAGTACTTACGAGTTCTCAGTGGATGAAATTGTCAGCACTGGCCCCAATCGGTTGATTGTGTTTGAGGGAGCCGAAGAACGAGTAAACCAGTTGACAGTTGGTTTACTAGAGCGGCTGGGTATCGGCAAAGCACCGTGGGAGCGAGATATAGAAGAAGAATACGGCTATACTCCACCGCGCCAAGTTGCACCAGGTAATCAACTACCTAGTGGAGTGCCATTGCAGCCACCCAGGCAAAAAGTTCGCGCTCCTGAACCCGTAGCGCGGGAAGAAGAATGGAATGAAGACTATGTGGAAGAAGAAAGGCCACAGCGTCAGGTAATGAAAGCGCGGCAGTATGAATCTATTCAATACGAAGAAGATGAGGAAGAAGATAACTGGAGCGAGGCAACGGGCAACGACAGGTATCAACAACCGCAGCCGCTAAAATATGAAGCCCAGCCCTATAGCAAACCTTATGTTGACGAATACGATGATTATGACGACGTAGAGGGCGATGCTTGGGAAGATGCGCCGAAGCCTGTGAATATTCCTAAGAAAGTCAAGGAAAGACAGCCAGAATACGAAGAAGAAGGCGGATATTAAGTAATTCGTAATTCGTAATTCGTAATTCGTAATTTTCGGCTTAAATGATGAATTATATCAAGTTGTGAGACATAGTATTATTTGCTTGAAAGCTAGTCCAGCAGTGCTTGATTCTAAACAATACTAACTTGGGCAACTTGGTATTATAGCCGTAGTCACACAGATTAGGACAGTATTGATTGCTCAAAGTTTTGAAACAACTGGGTTTTGACTCAGCACTCAGCTATATTCCTCAGATAAATTCAGCCCTCTCCTTGCAAGCAAGGAGGGGGCTAATTTTTTATCTACCAAAATCTCATCCTGGTAGGAGACTGATTTCGCTGTTGCTCTTGGCGCATCACCACTGAGGATTTGCCATAATTAATGCTGCCGCCTGAGAGCTATCTAATGGATAGGAGAAAAAATATCCCTGCCCATATTCACAGTTCAACTTTCTCAACATTGCTAGTTGTTCTTCTGTCTCCACCCCTTCGGCGGTCACATCCACACCTAATTTGTGCGCCAATGTAATAATTGTCTGAACAATATCTAAATTTCCATCATCAAAAATGCTCCCGCTAACAAAAGAGCGGTCTACCTTCAACTGATTAATTGGAAAGTGGTGGAGACGACCTAATGAGGAATAGCCCGTACCAAAGTCGTCAATTGCCAACTTAATTCCTAAATTTCTCAGTTGCTTTAGCCTGATGATGGCTTTATCATCGTTTTCCATAATTACGCTTTCTGTAATCTCCAGCGTCAAACTCGGTGCGGTGAGTCCAGTGTCTTGTAGAACTTTATTGATGTGCAGCAGCAAGTTTTCTTCACTGAACCTAGTACTACAAAGATTGATACTAATGCTCAAGCGAGACTTAGGCACATCCCCATAGCTAGAGGAGAATTGCTCTTGCCACTGCTGTATCTGACCACATGCCTCATACAAAACCCACTGCTCAATAAGGATAATTAGCCCGGTTTCTTGGGCAGTTGACATGAAATACTCTGGCAAAACAATGCCGTGTTTTGGATGTAGCCAACGCACAAGCGCTTCAAAACCAGTTATCCTGCCGCTACTGAGTGACACTATCGGTTGATAATAAACCTGAAACTCTTGAAGCTCAACGGCTCGGCGTAGCTCGTTAATCAACTCCAAGTGTGCCATTGCTTGAATATGCATATCAGTGTTAAAAATCTGATAGCACGTCCTGCCTTGTGTCTTAGCTCGGTACATCGCAATATCGGCGTCACGCAAGAAGTCTTCTGGTTCTTTGTAACCTGTCATGCTTAAGGCAATGCCAATACTTGCTGTAGTAAAAACTTCTTGCCCGCCTAAAATCACCGGAAGTGCCAGTTTCTTTTGTATTCGTTCAACAACTGCTACCACTTCTACTGCATCTTTAATTCCCACCAGCAAGATGATAAACTCGTCTCCTCCCAGCCGTGCAGCTATATCTATAGCGCGCAAGCATTCTTGAAGCCTTTGAGCTACAGTAAGCAATAATTGATCTCCCAATGCATGTCCCAGGCTGTCATTGATCAACTTGAAGCGATCTAGGTCTAGAAACAAGACAGCAAATAGATAATCTGAATGCCGTTTAGAATAATTGACCGCATCTTTTAAGCGGTTCATAAATAAAGCGCGGTTTGGCAGGCCCGTTAGTACATCGTGAAGCGCAAGGTGCATCAGTTGTGACTCAGCTCGTTTACGCTCTGTAATTTCACTCAGCAATTGCTGATTTGCTTTTGCCAGTTCCTCTGTGCGTTTTGCCACTCGTTCTTCAGCTTGTTTAGCTTCGCTGATATTACGCAGCATCCAACGGCAGGCTACTAACTTTTCTTGTGAGTCATACACTGGAGATGCCCTGACACTAGCAGGAAAGGGCCTACTGCGCTGTGGCTTTAGGTCAATTACCCAGTCCTGTTGCTGCTGCAAATTATTTATCTGGAAGCGAAAGAATCGGCGATCTTGTTGAGCAATAAACACAATTAATGGTTTACCTACCAGATATTTTAGGTGCACAGAGAACATGGTTGCTGCTGCATTATTAGCTTCTAGGATCTTCCCTGCGGTATCAGTTACTAAGTAAGCATCCGGCGCAAAATCGAATAATTCTTGGTAACGCTGGCACTCTTTCTCTGCTGCTGCTCTTGTTACCTCTAGCTGCTCAGAGGCAACTAATAGTTCTTCTATTGCTATTTGGATTTCATCGAAAACTGCTATTATTAGCTCTTGGTGTGAGTTCGGTTGAGTTGCAGTGCGCTGCCATATTCCCCTTACCCGCGATCGCAATTCCTCTATCTGCTGGCTAAAGTTATCTATATCCATGTTGCTCGAACTGCAAAATTATGAAGCGTGGGTATAAGTAATAGTCAAATCTAAATACAAGTATTAATAAATACTAAAAAACTTGTCTCTATAGCAAGATATACTTTTAGTACTAATACTACTTCTCTATGTATACATTATTTTCACTTGAACGCTACAACAGTTTGTAACTAATTAGTGAACTTATTCAGAAACTCGCCAAAAACTGCTAGCGTCAAACAAAGTAAAATATTGTTGTGGATCTTCGAGCTTGAAAACCCGTTCTAATTATTGGCAACTGCTGCCTTATATCCGACTCCAGTGGCAAACGATCACCAAGGGACTGATTGGTATATCTGGATACGTACTAGCAACATTAGTGTTAATTAATCTCGCCGGTAAATTGGCAACTCCCTTTGCCCAAGGTAATGTAGTCGCGATCGCTCAAATAACTGGCAGTTGTGCCTTAGTATTTCTGGTAAGAGGCTTGTTTCAGTCTATACAAGATATGTATATGGCGAAAGCTGCTTTGCGAGTTGCTTTTCATCTCCGCCAGCAAGTCTATACCCATCTCCAAAAGCTTAATCTCAGCTATTTTGAAACGGCAAAAGCAGGTGATTTATCTTATCGGCTTACCGAAGATGTTGACCGCGTTGGCGAAGTCGTAAATAAAGTATTTCACGACTTTATACCCTGTATTTTGCAGTTGCTAGCAATTCCGATTTACATGATTTACCTGAATTGGCAACTGACACTAGCAACAGTGATAGTTGCACCGCTAATGGGTATTTTAGTTGGCTGGTTTGGTGAACGCTTGGGCAAGTATTCCTTAAAAAGTCAAAATCGCGTGTCGGGTTTATCAGCCATCCTCGCGGAAGTTTTCAACGGTATTCGTTTAGTACAGGCTTTTGCTGCCGAAAATTACGAAATTGCTCGCTTTGGCCATGAAGCAGAACGCAGTCTCAAAGCAAAATACTCAGCCGAACGCCTGAAAGCGATTCAGATTCCCATTATCGGATTTTTTGAAGCCTTAAGTGCGTTATCGTTACTGATTGTGGGAGCGTGGCAAATTTCCCAAGCTCACTTGACAGTGGCGAATTTTTTCAGTTATTTGGCGGCGGCGGCGCTATTAATCGATCCCATTGGTCACACTACTAATAATTACAACGAATTTAAGCAGGGTGAAGCATCTGTTGACCGCGTTTTTGAATTGATGGCAATTCAGCCGACGGTAATCGAAAAGATAAATGCGATCGCTCTCCCTCCAGTTAAGGGCAAAGTAGAATATCGTCATATTTCCTTCGCCTATAAACCAGGTGAACCTGTCTTAAAAGATATCAGTTTATTGGTATCGCCAGGTGAAGCGATCGCTATTGTGGGTGCTTCTGGTGCTGGTAAAACCACATTTGTGAATCTCTTACCCCGTTTTTACGATCCTGAAGTTGGTCAAATCTTCATCGACGGTGTTGATATTCGAGATGTGAAGCTGCATAGTCTGCGGCGACAAATTGGGATTGTTCCTCAAGAAACCATCATGTTTTCGGGGACGATTGCTCAAAATATCGCTTTTGGACAAGATATTTTTGAGATAAAAGCAGTTAAAGAGGCGGCGAAAATTGCTAATGCCCATCAGTTTATTAGCCAACTACCAGAAGGTTATAAGACTTGGGTAGGCGAACGTGGGGTAAACTTATCTGGTGGACAAAGACAAAGAATTGCGATCGCTCGTGCTGTTTTGCTCAATCCCCAAATCTTGATTCTCGATGAAGCGACATCAGCATTAGATTCCGAATCAGAAGCACTAGTACAGGAAGCGCTGGAAAGATTGATGGAAAAACGGACGGTGTTTATTATTGCCCATCGTTTATCGACAGTTAGAAGGTGCGATCGTATTTTAGTTTTTGAACAAGGACAAATTGTCGAATCGGGAACCCATGAAGAATTATTAGCTCTAGAGCGTCGCTATGCGCGGTTTTATGCGCAGCAGTTTAGTTAAAGGCAGGGGATGTAGGGGAGGCAAGGGGAGCAAGGGAAGAAGAACTATTGATTATTGTTCAATGCCTAATGCCTAATACCCAATGCCCCTTATTAACTATCTCCTAGACTGAATTGCCTCGATTAACTCATAAAACGGTTGCCAATTATCTTCCTGAGCAATTGATTCCCAAATAGATTCAATTACTGGTCTTGATAATACCGTTTTCGGATTATTAACAGCTAGAGTTTGAGCGATTATATCGGTGCGATCGCTATCAAAATCGTTCAAAATTTGATGGTAGAGTATGCACCAATCATCAAATATTCCTGACGCACCGGGTACTGGCACAATATCTGAATTATCCATTACAAAACCTGGTTCATCTCGCCATTTAGATGAAAAAGTACGAGCCATCTCATAGAAGAATTGGTGATAACCAACTTGGCTCTCTTTCAAAAATTCAATCGTTAGATTCAATAGTTCCACTGTTTTTGAATACGGCAAATCCTCAAAACCTAACTTTTTCAACATCAAAAAACTGTATTCAGCTTCATAATACTCATCAAACCTTTCTAATGCAGCTTCCATTTGGCCTTTATCAATAATTGCCTTTAAAGGTTCCTGAAGCATTTGTAAATTCAAGTGGCAAATACTTGGTTGATTACCGTAACAATAACGTCCATAATAGTCAAAATATGCAGCTATAAAGGATGGGTTATAAGTCGGGATAAACGCATAAGGGCCATAGTCAAAACTCTCTCCAGTAATCGACATATTGTCAGTATTTAGGACTGCATGACAAAAGCCAGCCGCCATCCACTGTGCGACTAGTTCTGCAACTCGTTTAACTAATTCGGCGTAAAACAGGACATATTTATCTTGTTCAGCACTTAAGTGTTGATAATACTGCTCAATTACATGGTCTAAGAGCTTCTTAGTTAAATCTGGACGCTGGAAATAGTGCAGTCGCTCAAAAGTGCCAAACCGAATATGAGAACTGCTCATTCTAATCATCACAGCTGAACGGGTAGGCGAAGGTTCATCGCCTCGCCAGAGTGGTAAACCTGTTTCAATCATGCTCAGACAGCGCGAAGTACGTACACCCAAGTAGTGCAGCGCTTCCGCAGCCAGAACTTCCCGCATCCCACCTTTGAGCGTGAGCATACCATCGCCACCACGGGAGTAGGGCGTTCTCCCAGAACCTTTAGTGCCAAAATCGTATAATTCGCCATCATTGGCGCGTACTTGCCCGTAGAGAAAGCCTCTACCATCACCCAACTGTCCGTTATATTCACCAAATTGATAGCCGTGGTAACGCAGAGCCAACAAGGGTTTGCGTCCCTGAAATTGACCAAAGGCTGCGATGAAATCTTCGTCTTTGACTACTTGTGGGTCTAGACCGAAACGGGGCAATAGTTCATCGTTACGCCAACGCAGGAGGTGTTGGGGAAATTCAGCTGCTGCAACCTCATCGTAGTAGTCGCCGCCTAGAGATTCTAAGGCAGTTTCGTAGTTGAGGGTGAGAAAAGGATTGCTAGAATTTTTGTCGTTTGGAGTTTCAGCCAGAGTCATTACGAGCAAAGCTAATTCATTCTTCCTTTAATACTACCTCTGGCTTCAGCATCATCAGCATAGACGCAAAAAGCGATCCATATCTAAAATATGGCAGCGCTACTATCAAAATCGGGAACGCTTCAGCAGGCAAAAGTAACCTACCTTGAAAAACGTGGAATTGAAGCAATAACGAAACATCCTACAGTAGGCGTCTCCTCTCCCAAAAGGAGAGGCTATGCGAAGCAGAGCATCTCGTAAAGAACGGAGAAGACCGCACTGACTCATTTGTATTTTATGACACTTTCCGACCGATGCAATTCTTCTTTTTAAATTGACTAATGACCCAAAACTAAAGTTTTCATTTATAATTCTTTCGCCCTGCCTTCTTTTAAAATAAATAAAGTTTTGCACATTAAAAAAAGATAAGACTGGCTCAACCGAAGTTTGGATAAAATCCGCCAGTCTTGCAAAACTTAAACTTAATTAAATAAAACTGATTTTTTATTTTTTAATTGGTTGTGATGTTGGTGAAGCAATTCCTACTGGTTTTGATGTTGTTTGTGATACTTGTGAAGCTAGAATTTTTTTCACTTGTAGGTTATAAGTTTGCAAAATTGATTGAACCTGTTTCTGTTGATCTTGATTCAGATCCAAAGATTTTAAAACTATTCTGATTCTCTGACGAGATTGCAATGCCGCCTTAAATTTAGTATCTTGGGATGGGTTTAATAGAGCCTCAATATCCTTATCTCTTTGCTGGCGAGCCACTTGGATTTGTAGGCGCTGTTGAGTTGTGAGTTTGATTGGCTGATGTGATGCAGCACTAGTCTGAGTTTTTAAGACTGGTGTACTGGCGGGATTTGGGACTGGTGCTGCCAAGACAACTCCGTTTAAGATGGTAGCAAAAGCGAAGATAGTAGAAAAGACAGATAAGCGCTTCATAGAATTAATGAGCATTTTAAAAAACTCCTCAACTATTTAAGAAATTGGACACATCGGCTAAAGCCAACTTTAATAACTAAGCCTGGTAGTGAACAAATATTACTATTGCATTTGCTTGTGGAGTTGTTGTGTAGTTATTATGAATTTGCTATGAATTTGTAGATATTTACAACTCATATATTAAATTTATTAAATTCACTCTCAGATAGATATTATACTATTAATAATAGCTGCCAAAATGGGCATTTTTTATTAACTAAAATAAATATTTAAATAAATTTTAAACCTAATTTTCTTATATAGATTGACTAAATAAGGTTGATGGATAGCAAGTTTAAATAAATTAATTTCTCAATAGGTGTAGTCGATAAATAAAATAAAAACCTTGATACAAACTCTCAGTAGGTTTTAAAAATCAGATGCTTTCCAATGAGGATTTGTAAGACTTGTCAAAATATGATCTTCCCATTGCCCATTAATTAACAAATAGTCTCTAGCATATCCTTCAACGACAAAATCGAGCCTTTTGAGTACATTGCCACTGCGCTGATTGTGAGGCATATAATTAGCCATGACTCGGTGAAAATTTAACTCTTGAAATAGATATTGAATTGCAGATTTTAACCCCTCTGTCATATATCCTTTACCTTGTTTATTTTCAGCAAGGCTGTATCCCACATAGCAAAAATGAGCGGCTCCTCGGACAAAATTACTAAAATTAACCGTTCCAATAACTACGGTAGGATTTTTTTTGGTAAAAATAAATAGTTTTAACGATTGCCCATTGATAAATTCTAGAAAACTATTCTCTATCTGATATTGCCAATATTCTTCAGTGAAAAAACCATCAGCCCAGAGAGGGTAAAATGGAGTGAGATAAGTTTTGTTATCAATAAAGTATTTGAGAATTTGGGGTATATCTTCATGGATCGCTGCTCGTAATAATAGGCGATCGCTTGCAATTATTGGCAGTTCTGATATCATAAATTATTTAATGGGTGGGATCTCTTCCCAGAACATTCTCTAAATTTTATAAATTCTCTCATAACCTGCGTTTACAGCAGCAGTTAGATTAGCTGTCTCATTATTACGACTTACACAAGTGTCATAGCTTTTTCATAAATTTGTTAAAAGTTAAGAGTCAATAATCCTGAATCTATGAGTATTTTTGCTCTTAATCTGTCATTCAACCAAAATCTTGATAAGCTGATGTCTAATATCTAGAGCGGAAGGATTGAGAGCCGATGGGTGATAAAGCACAGTGCGGGGCATAACTTCGATAAAATCACTTTGCCCAAACGCTGTACCACAGCAGATTTAAGTAAAAGATAGCTCTTGATTAATCCAGTCTACAAGAAGGATAGTAATGTGGTGGGAATACGCTACGATTGGCAGGAATTAGAGATTAGGGCGATATACAACACGCCTTTGCTAGAGCTTATTTATCAAGCTGCTAGCGTGCATCGCCAATATCATGACCCAACAAGAATACAAGTTTGTAAGCTGATATCTATCAAAACGGGAGGTTGTCCAGAGGATTGTAGCTACTGCGCCCAATCTTCCCGTTATAAAACAGAGGTAAAGGCGCAAGCACTTCTAGAAAAAGAAACAGTAGTTAACATCGCCCAAAAAGCTAAAGAAACTGGTGTTAGTCGCATCTGCATGGGTGCTGCTTGGCGTGAAGTGCGGGATAACTCACAATTTGAGGAAGTCCTGGAAATGGTCAAGGATGTGACTGCAATGGGTTTAGAAGTGTGCTGCACTCTAGGTATGTTGACGGCAAATCAGGCTAGGAAATTGTCAGAAGCGGGACTTTACGCCTACAACCATAACTTAGACACCTCGCAGGAATATTACAGTACAATTATTACCACAAGGACATATAGCGATCGCTTAAACACAATTGAGAATGTCCGTCAAACAAATGTCACTGTCTGTTCTGGCGGTATCTTGGGTTTGGGCGAAACTGTCGATGACCGAATTGGGATGTTACAAACTTTGGCAAACTTACATCCGCATCCAGAATCCGTACCAATTAATATTCTCTCCCAAGTACCGGGCACACCCTTAGAAAATCAGCCTGATGTCCCCATTTGGGATATTGTGCGGATGATTGCCACAGCCAGGATTTTAATGCCGGCTTCCGATGTGCGTCTTAGTGCCGGTAGGGCAAGACTTTCTCAAGTTGAGCAAGCTTTCTGCTTTATGGCAGGAGCCAATTCTATCTTTTCCAGCGATGATAATAAGATGTTGACAGTAACAACTCCTTGTCCAGATTATGATACTGACCGAGAAATGCTGAATTTACTTGGTTTGGGAATGCGTCCGCCTTCCCAAAGACAGGAGAAGGTAGCAAGTCCGGCTGTTGTAGGATAAATATCTGATTGTGGGATGGGCCTTTCGGCTATCCCACAATAAATAATTGGATATTTTTTACTTGAATTCCCTAAAGAGGTGTCAATAAAATCAACTGCTGTTGCAAAAGGGTTCTTACCACATCCAATCCCAGTTCTACATTTGTCAATATCTCTGCAACTGTGGAATTTTTATCACATCTTTGCATAAACTCAAGCTCTGCTACAGATAAATTAACTATCTGGTAATCGTAATTAAAGAAACATTGACTGGGAAATCCCTCAATACAAGGATTCAGTTCGGGAATCGCTGCCAGTAGAGCTTTATCCTCTGACCAGTCAGCTTTGATTAAAGGAGGCCGACCGAGGAAAAACTCATAATGAGTCACTTCTGGGTCTAATAATTCTATCAGGCGATAAAGCTGGCGATCGCTCAGTTCTTTTGCCCGTTCTACTAACTCTGGTGCTTTACCTAAAAGTCTCTCTAAATCCCAAAAACTCGGATTCGAGAAACCAATAAATTCCAATCCCGAAGCATCAATTAATTCAAACAGCGTTTCAATGTTATAGTCAATTTCTTGGGGATGAACATACATATCAGCAAAATATTCATCCTTATTGTTTTCTAGTGACCAACGTTGTTTATCGTATTTGACAATTCGGTTATTTTCTGGTAAGGAGGCGAATATTTGTCGCCCAACTTGGACACCATCGCGATAGTCGCCTTTTTTGTCGCCTTGAATAAGTGCGATCGCTTTTTGCATGAGTTGAATTTCCCAGCGCCCCAATTCCCCGTACACAAAAATGTGCATTAAGCCGCCTAGGGCTAACTTCTTCGCCAAGGCTTGAATACCACGAATGGGATCGGGGGTATGATGCAAAACGCCAACGCAGTTAATTAAATCAAACTCACCCGGTAACTGTTCCACGTCAAACAAGCTGAGGTGATGAAATTCAACGCGGGTAGCCCCTGAACGCTGACAACGTTCTTTGGCTACAGCTAAAGCACCTGTACTGAGGTCAATTCCCACAACAGAAGCTTGAGGATTAAGGTGAACCAAGTACTCTGTACCCACACCAGTACCGCAACCTGCATCTAAAATCCGAATATCTTGCCTTTGGGGTTTTTGACCTGTGCAGAAGTTATGAGCGGCTAGCCAATTCCAGCGCCAGTTGTAGCCTGGAGGTGGTTCATCCAACAGGGCTTCCGGCGGAAAGGGGTAGGTATTGTAGAGTTTGGCAACAGCAGCACTAACAGTTTGGGAATCGGACATGATGAGGAATAACGCAGCATTTCTGAGTTTAGCGGATAGTGGCTAATTAAAGCAAAGATTACTATTGCTTATTTACTGCTATTTATCCAACAGCAAAGTCAGTAAATTCGCGTTTATAAGGAGCATGAAATCCTAATACAATATCTTCTTTAGGTACACCAGCAGCAATTAATTCGTTAGCGATGCCGATTTCTGTACCATCTCTTTGTATCCAAATTTTTTTGTCTTTGATATCAACATGAATGATAACTCCATAAATTCTCCGTTGTTCTTTCCAGCCAATATTTAAAACTTGATAATGATGGCGTTCTGCATCAAATAGCAATTGAACCTCCGTGCCATTAGCCACGTCATTAGCGGAATGGTTACTTAAAATGTCTTGAATGATTTGAGAGTAATTTATTCCTTCCATAAAACAATGTCCTGACTTAAGGAATTAAATATTAAAAGTTTAATTTGATATTCTTTTAAAGAATCTTGAATAAATTGACGTGAGAAAAAGTCTTGGTATGTATCTTGGCTAATAGCTAGATATAGAATACGTTCTGGTTCTTCTTTTTTTAATGCTAGCCGATAATTTAAGGTTTGACCTAAAGCGAGATGAAATTCCGTTACTTCAGATGTACCTACAAAGGATTTAATTTCTACAGCTATTTTTTGACCTTGTTTTTGTGCTGCTAATAGTCTTTCTGCTCCTAAATCCACAAAAAATTCAATGTCATCAACTTTCAGATGCAGTGGATCATGGGTAATCATCCAACCATCTTTTTCTAAAGCAGTGCGGACAGATTGATGGAATATATCTTTAGATGGCATAGGTATTGTAAAGTCTGGCAACAACAGCGCTAACGGTTTGGAAGTCTGACATTTCAGGAGCAATATTGCAGCAATTCTGAGTTTAGCGAATGCTGGACACTTCAGGTAGACAAATAATTGCGATCGCCATCAGCCCATATATTTTAAGCAGGAAAGTTGTTTCAGTAAAAACACTAGTGTTTAAGTATTTATTAGCTAATAAGATTTAGTTGTAATTTTGTATAATAATTTACTTAACCAGGAGTCTTCAATGGCTGTAGGAATGCCTGAATTCGTTGAAAATCCAGAAAATCGTTGCCCTGTAATTCTGTTGCTCGATACTTCTGGCTCTATGTCAGGTCAGCCTATCCAAGAGTTAAATCGAGGACTTGCTGCTTTTAAAGCAGATGTACTAAAAGATTCCCAAGCATCGCTGAGTGTGGAAGTGGCTATGATTACATTTGGCCCCATAGTTAAACTCACGCAAGACTTTGTAACGATTGACCAATTTACACCGCCTATATTGGAAGTAGGTGGTTTAACCCCAATGGGTGCGGCGATTGAGTATGCTTTGGATTTTCTAGAAAACCGGAAACAGACTTATAAAGACAACGGTATTCTCTATTATCGCCCTTGGGTGTTTTTGATTACAGACGGAGATCCAAATGACTCCTGGCAGTCAGCCGCGCAAAGGATGAGACAAGCAGAAGCACAACGCCGACTGTCATTTTTTGCGGTTGGTGTACAGGGTGCTGATATGAATATCCTCAAACAAATTTCTCCACCTGAACGTCCACCGATTATGCTAAATGGCTTAGATTTTCGTGAGATGTTTGTCTGGCTTTCTGCTTCGATGAAACGGGTTTCTAGTGGCAAAGTGGGGCAAGCTGTAGCTTTACCGGCTATGGGATGGGGTCAAATTACTAGTTAGAGGAAATTTTGTGGATTGGAAAGCTGTTGCACGTTCCGAGATTGGAACAAGTCATCAAAAACAGGGGATAGTTTGTCAAGATTATGGGCATTATCGCATCTTTGATAATGTGATTGTAGGCGCTGTTGCTGATGGAGCTGGTAGTGCTAAACATTCTGATAATGGTTCTAAGTTGGCAGTAGAAACAGTACTCAAATGCTTTTCTGATATTAATGAATATCCTCAGAAGCAAGATTCTCAACCACTGTCCAAAGAAGAAGCTCAGAAACTGTTTGCTGAGATTGTGAACCAAGTTATTACAGAATTATATAATCAAGCAGACAAAGAAGATTATTCTGTCAATGATTTAGCTTGTACGTTATTAGTTTTCGTGGCAACTCCTGACTGGTTTGCAGCTATGCAAATCGGGGATGGATTTATTGTGGTGCGTTCTCAAGAGTCAGAATATAAACTGTTGTTTCAGCCAGATAAAGGTGAGTTTGCTAATGAAACA
Source organism: uncultured Nostoc sp. (assembly GCF_964247315.1). Classification (GTDB taxonomy): domain Bacteria; phylum Cyanobacteriota; class Cyanobacteriia; order Cyanobacteriales; family Nostocaceae; genus Nostoc. The sequence goes on along the minus strand of NZ_CAXTTT010000015.1, from coordinate 58,107 downwards.
ACTTTTATTACCTCAACAAATGCACTAGAAGAAATGCAGGTAGAGGTTATTTCCCAAAAACAAGAGTTTATTTGTGCTTCCACTGATGGACTAGAAAAAGTTGCAATTCGCTTGAGCGACTGGAAACCCTTCCCACCTTTTTTTAAACCTTTGGAGGAATACTTGCATGAAAGTGTTAATCCAAAGGAGGATAAATATCTGACGGAATTCCTCAATTCTGAACGGCTAAATTCTCGCACTGATGATGATAAAACTTTACTTTTGTGCTTGTTTGATAGAGAGTAGAATTCGATGACAGTTCTCACCTGTGCCAGTACGGGTCAATCGATTACTCTGCTGGGTGAACCAATAGCTGATAGTGGTGAAGGTAAAGTTTGGCGAACTAATCGCAATGGTTACTTAGCAAAAATTTACCACTCGCCAACTCCTGAGCATGTGCAAAAGTTGGCGGTGATGATAGCGCACCGACCCAAAGAGCCAAACTCTCATCTCAATCATATTTCTTTTGCTTGGCCTAAGTCGGTACTGAAAGATGCTCAGGCTAATTGTGTGGGCTTTTTGATGCCGGAAATTCAGGAGGGAAAAGAACTTATTGATGTTTACAACCTCAAGCGCCGTAAGACTTTGAAACTTGATGTTGATTGGCGTTTTCTCCACACAACGGCGCTGAATATCGCTTCAATTATTGAAGCAATTCACATTTCTGGCTATGTTTTAGGTGACATCAAGCCGCAAAATATTCTTGTAAACGATCGCGCCTTACCTTCAATTATTGATACTGATTCTTTTCAGGTTCGGAATCCGAAAAATAATAAGGTTTATCGTTGTCTAGTTGGTTCAGAGGGCTTTACACCACCAGAACTGATTGATAAAGATTTTTCTAGCATCGATCAAACGGAAGTACACGATCGCTTCCGGTTAGCAGTGATTATCTATCAGTTGTTGTTTGGTGGTGAAAGTCCTTTTGCAGGAAAGTGGATAGGCGCGGGGGAAACTCCAGAAACTAATGAACTTATCCGCCGGGGTTTATGGCTGTATGCACCAAATAGTTTGATTCAACCTGTAGAAAGGACAATTCCTCTTGAGATTGTTCACCCAGAGGTTCAGCGATGTTTTCTCAAATGCTTTAACGATGGTTATAAAAATTCTAACTTGCGCCCAACTGCTGGGGATTGGGTAAAGGCGCTCAGACTTGCTGTTAATGAGTTAACTATCTGTGGAAAGGTAGACAGCCACTATTACAGCCGAAATTATGGTAAGTGTTATTGGTGCGATCGTTCTACAAAACTTGGTGTTGATATATTTCCTGGGTTTGTTAAAAAATATACTTCTTACAAAGATAAAGATGCCAATACCTACATCAAATCAGGAGTTGCCCGTTATAACTTGGGAGACAA
>NZ_CAXTTT010000015.1:0-56610 GCF_964247315.1 uncultured Nostoc sp. | reverse complement strand
CGTTATAACTTGGGAGACAATCAAGGGGCGATAGATGATTACAACCAAGCTCTCAAGATTAATCCTAGCCATGCCTATGCCGCCTATAGCACGGGGCTTGCACGTTCTGCATTGGACAAACAGGGAGCAATAGACGATTACAACCAAGCTTTGCGTATTGATCCCAACTCTATGCAAGCCTACAAAAACCGACCAACTATCCCTTATAAAAAGATTGCTCTTACTTTAATAGAAGCAGTTTTTCTGGGTATTTTAGCAGCTTCAGTGATTATTTTTGCTAACAATTTTAATTCTAGAAAAAATTCCAACCTTGAAAAAGACTACGTAAAACGTTGTTCACTCTATTTTTCATTGAAAGATTATAGTGAGGCAGTAGATGACTGTAACGAAGCAATTAAGATAAATCCCGATAATGACGAAGCCTACTTTTTACGGGGTGCTAGTCATATTATGAATGGAAATAAGTCTCAAGGAATGGAAGATTTACGGAAAGCTATAAGCTTAGGAAACGAAAAAGCTAGGGAAATCCTCAAAGATGTTAAATAATATAAGGAGTAATATCTGAGTGAATTTCTAAATATTTCGTCAATAGATGTAAAATAAGGGATACGTGAAGCAGTGGAACAAATAGCCGCAGAAGCAGGAACTAAAGTTTTTTATCTTGATGGAAAAAAATTAATAGTAAAGAAACATTTTTAAGTAAAGCTGCTGAAGCAATGCAATTTCCTACATACTTTGGTACTAACTGGGATGCTTTTGATGAATGTATCACCGATTTAACATGGTGTCCGGCTGAGAGATACGTAATATTGTATGACTATGCTGATATATTTGCTCAAGCTGAACCGACACAGTATCAAATAGCATTGGATATTTTAAATTCAGCCAAAGAATACTGAGAAGCTAATAATATTAGTCTGAAGTTTTTAACTACAAATAAATAGATCAATTTAGCCTTGAGACAAATTAAGATATAGTCCAATCTTCTAAACGCAAATTAGGAACCTTCTCAAAATCCTTGCAGTTGCGGGTTACTAAAATCCCATTCACCGACAACGTAATTGCTGCAATGCGTAAATCTTGTGTACCAATGCGGATTCTTTGACGAATCAAGTCTTCATAACAATTGATAGCATACTGGTTAAATCCTAGCGATCGCACATTTTTGAAAAACTCTAAGGTAGCCTCTAGCTTTGCATAAGCTAATACCAATGCATCAGATGAGGAAGCCCTTCTGATAATATTAAACCTCCCACGCAGTTGTTCTTCAACTGTAATTATCGTTATAGCAATGTCTTCAGGATTAACTGCATTGATATGCTGTGTGAGAATTGGATGCCGCTGTCGAAAAAGTGATACACAATCGGTATCAAATATCTACAAACTCACTTAGTTTCATTCTCTGCATCAAGTTGCTGATAATATTTTTCCATTTGTGCGTCAACTTCGCGGCGATCTTCTTCTATATATTCCAGCATCTCGTCAAATTGCGGATCGTCCTTGAACATACCCGCAAATTTCATCCAAGGGTTTTTTACTTTGGGTGCTTCAATTTCTAAAGTCACAATCTTGGCTGTTTCTAACCGAGTTTGCAAACTTTGAGTAAGTTTTTCTATCGCTTCCGTTTGTGTATTTCCTAAACCTTGACAGTCTGGTAAATCTAGCAACGTTGCTTTAACTGTACCATCTGGTTGATTTTCAATCAGCACATCATAAGTTGAATTAGGTGCAGTTGTTAAATGGGTAGTTTTTCCAGTTAAATTCATAATATTTTTAACCTGGAAGTTTTATATCGATTATAACTGGTGATGCAATTGCTGCTTGCTGCTAACCTTTAATTGTTTATACTGCCTTACTTAATATATGGTTTGATTTTTATCATATTGTCTTTTGCGATCGCTCCAATGATTTACAATCAATCAGAATTTAATTTACGCTGTGAATGGGGGCTACAAGGAGTTGCTCAACTCGCTCCTATCAGTAATGCAATTGTAATAGTTGACGTTCTCTCTTTTTCTACCTGCGTGGAAATTGCCACCAACAACGGCGCGATAATTTTTCCCTACGCATATAGAGATGAATCAGCCATAGATTATGCCAAGTCAGTACAAGCAGAGTTAGCAAGTCATAGACAACGTTGGACTACAACTGGATATTCTCTTTCACCAAAATCGGTGGCTCAAATTCCTGCTGGAACTAGATTAGTTTTACCTTCACCTAATGGTTCTTTTTTAACTTTACATACAGGGAATACACCAACTTTGGCTGGTTGCTTGCAAAATTGCCAAGCTGTAGCGCAGTTTGCTCAAAAGTATGGTGACAAAATCGCTGTGATTCCTGCCGGTGAGAGGTGGAAAGAAGATGCTAGCTTACGTCCTGCATTTGAAGATTTGATTGGTGCTGGGGCAATTCTCAGTTATTTAGATGGCAATTTATCACCAGAAGCTGAAGTTGCTGTGACAACATTTCAGGCTTTCCAGCAGGATTTACTGGGGTACTTGAAAAAATGTAGTTCGGGTAAAGAGTTGATTGAAAAAGGCTTTGAGCCAGATGTTGGAATGTCCGCAGCCTACAACGTTAGTAATTGCGTGCCTTTGTTTACTGATAATGCTTATATAAATTACAGGTTACAAAGTTAATTAAAATAATTAGTAATTCGTAATAAAAGACTGTTAAATAAGTGGATTGAGAGCCTGACTGAAAAAAAGCACCACGTATAAGCTTTGTGTAGCGTCTCGTAGAGCAGAAGAATTAAACTCAAAAATTACGAATTACGAATTAATTAAATATCGCACTGATTAGTTTGACAATATTTTGCATTATCTATAAATTCTTGCAACTTATTTAAAGCAATCATCTGCAATGATGACCCACCTTGCACCTCAGCAGTGATGTAAGCAAACCTTTGTCCACGATAAAATTGGTCACGCCCAACTTTGCTGACATAGCGAGACTTCTGAAAGTCATTGGCAATATTAGAATTATAAATATTTTGTAACAGTTTCACTGCATTGGCATTTTTTATGGTGAATTTGAGGTGTTTATCACCACTAACAGTTATTCCTTCTTTAGTCACTGTCCCATTTTGAAAAGTGACATCAGCATAAAAGTATAAATTTCCCTTTGTACCCTCATAGCCGTGGGCTTCGCTGTTGTATCTTAGAGTTGGTAGTTGAGGTCTAGTCCTTGCCCACTTCACAACGGTGTTGATGTTTTCCTCTGGAAGGGCATTTGCAGGAGTAACAGCTAAAATAACTGCGAGCGCAGATAGGGTAGCATTGAATAAGTAGTTAAATTTACAACTTTTGTGCATAGTATTTTCCCTGTATGTAAATACTGACTATTTGCAGATTAAACTACCACCACTTAAGAATTACTTCCCGTGCGGTGTCAATTGCAAATATGAGTTATTTAGTCGCAAAAACAACTTAACATCGACTAATAACCACTGCCCAGTGACTAAGTACAACATTTATTAATTCGTAGTAAATTCTCTGCGTATCTCTGCGCCCCTACCCTGCAAGAAGGCGAAGCGCCCATGCGTTTAAATAAATAAAATAAATCACTAGACAGTTACCGACCTACTACTTAGTTACAAAACTTAGACTTAATCTCAGACCAATTGGAGTATGGGCTTTTAAGACTGGAGACATTTAAGATACAGGTAGACAGTTACCGACCTACTACTTAGTTACAAAACTTAGACTTAATCTCAGACCAATTGGAGTATGGGCTTTTAAGACTGGAGACATTTAAGATACAGATTGTACATACTTCTTAATAAATCCGCCTTGAGAACGCAAAACGTTCTAATCTAAAAGCTAACTGGATTAATTTACTGGCAGTTTTGCAGGCAATACTCTCAAGCTCATATAGCATAAACACAGCGATGTGTCAAGCCTCAAAACAATCCAGACTTAACATATAAACGCTTATGATGGGAGTTTTACAAATCCGATGAGTGTTAAGGCGAGTGGTGGAACCTCGGTTGCGCGTCCGCAACTATATCAAACCCTACCTGTATCCACAATTACCCAAGCGGAGCAGCAAGACCGCTTCTTGGGAAATGGTGAACTAGATGAACTGGCAAGCTATTTTGCATCTGGTGCAAAGCGTCTAGAAATTTCTCAGACGTTGACGGACAATGCCGAGATTATTGTGTCTCGGGCTGCCAACCGGATTTTTGTCGGTGGTTCGCCAATGGCTTTTTTAGAAAAGCCCAGAGCGATAGAAATAGTACCTGTTAGTGCTGGTGCTAACGTTCAACAAGGGATGCAACTAGGAACCGTAACCTATGTTGAAAGTCGTGGTGGGTTCCTAGAAAATTTACGCTCAATATTTAACTCATCCCCCAGCGGTCCGACACCTCCAGGTTTCAGACCAATTAACATTGCTCGATATGGGCCAAGCAACATGGCCAAGAGCTTGCGGGATTTATCCTGGTTCTTGCGCTACGCTAGTTATGCGATCGTTGCTGGCGACCCCAACATCATAGCGGTGAATACAAGGGGTTTGCGGGAAATCATTGAAAATGCCTGCTCTGGTGAAGCAACGCTAGTAGCTTTGCAGGAAATCAAAGCCGGGTCACTTTCATTTTTCCGCAACGATGCTGAGGCTACAGAAATTGTGTCTCAGTACATGGATGTTTTGTTAACAGAATTTAAAGCAGCCACACCTTCAAATAAACTGCGCCAACGTCCCTCTAGCGACCAGCAAGGGTTAGAATTGCCGCAAATCTACTTTAATGCGGCAGAACGGCGTCCCAAGTTTGTGATGAAGACTGGGTTATCAAGTAGCGAAAAAAATGAGGTAATCAAGGCCGCATATCGGCAAATCTTTGAGCGCGATATTACCCGTGCTTATAGCTTGTCCGTATCTGACCTAGAATCCAAGGTAAAAAATGGCGACATCTCCATGAAGGGGTTTGTCCGTCGTCTAGCTAAATCTCCCCTTTACCAAAAACAGTTTTACCAGCCTTTTATTAACAGCCGAGTCATTGAACTAGCTTTCCGTCACATTCTAGGACGGGGGCCAAGTAGCCGCGAAGAAGTACAAAAATACTTCTCGATTATTTCTAATGGTGGTCTGCCAGCTTTAGTAGATGCCTTAGTAGATTCTGCTGAATACAGCGACTATTTTGGTGAAGAAACAGTACCCTACCTGCGGGGTCTGGGTCAAGAAGCACAAGAATGTCGCAACTGGGGGCCGCAGCAAGACCTGTTTAACTACAGTGCGCCTTTCCGCAAGATACCTCAGTTCATCACCACATTTGCAGCTTACGAGCAACCGCTACCAGATCAACATCCCTACGGTTCTGGTAACGACCCCTTGGAAATTCAGTTTGGGGCGATTTTCCCGAAAGAAACTCGTAACCCCAGTACCAGTCCGGCTCCTTTTAGTAAGGATACCAAACGCATCCTGATTCACCAAGGAGCAGGGATTAATAACCAAAATAGTAATCCCAGAGCGCGGGGTGAAGCTCCTGGTACCCTTGGTCCCAAGGTGTTCAAATTAGACCAACTGCCTGGTACTAGAGGTAAAAAAGCTCCCAAAAGTTCTAGCGTCAGATTCTCCGAAAGCTCCACACAAGCTCTGATTAAAGCTGCTTACCTGCAAGTTTTCGGTCGCGATCTCTACGAGGGTCAGCGCCCGAAGGTATTAGAAATCAAGCTAGAAAACGGCGACATCTCGGTACGGGAATTTATCCGTGCTTTGGCTAAGTCGGATGTATTCCGCAACCTGTACTGGTCATCGCTGTATGTTTGTAAAGCGATCGAGTATATTCACCGCCGCTTGTTGGGTCGTCCAACTTATGGTCGTCAAGAAATCAACAAGTACTTTGATATCGCTGCAAAACAAGGCTTTTACGCAGTAGTTGATGCCATTATTAACAGCGTAGAATATAGCGAAGCCTTTGGTGAAGATACAATTCCTTACGAACGGTATCTGACTCCTGGTGGTGTATCAGGGCGACAATTACGCGTTGGTAGCATTCGTGACGATATTGCGGCAAAAATCCAGAAGGAAGTAACACCAAGCTTTGTAACACTGGGTACAGTGACAGAAAAGCGGTCAGAACCAGATATTCAGTTCCGCATTAACCAAGGTGTCAGCAAGCAACGGGAACAGACCAAAATCTTCAAATTGGTGGCGAATACTACTGACAAAGTTGCAGTAAAAACTTTGATCAGCGCTGCGTATCGTCAGATATTTGAGCGGGATATTGCACCCTACATCGCCAAAAACGAATTTACCAAATGGGAAAGCAAGCTAGGGAATGGCGAAATTAGTGTGAAGGAATTTATTGAAGGTTTGGGTTACTCTAACCTCTACCTGAAAGAGTTCTACACACCCTACCCCAACACCAAAGTGATTGAGTTGGGAACCAAACACTTCTTGGGACGTGCGCCACTAGACCAAGCAGAAATCCGCAAGTATAACCAGATTTTGGCTACTCAAGGTATTCGTGCCTTTATTGGTGCTTTGGTCGATAGTGTGGAATATAACCAGGTATTTGGTGAAGATACGGTGCCTTACCGTCGCTTCCCAACTTTACCTGCGGCAAACTTCCCGAATACAGAGAAGCTTTATAACCAGCTGACCAAGCAAAACGATGATGTGGTTGTACCGAGCTTTAAGCCAGTACAAGCCCGCGTCGGAGTTACTAACGATACACCGCTTTCAATACAGGCGATCGCAGATATAGCATCGCAAACAAATGGTCAGCCATCTTTTGCTGAACTGGGTCGTTCCTACAACGATGCTAGCGGACAATCCGTGGAACAGGGTGTGCGTAAACATGCACGCATTTACCGTCTAACAGAAAACACCAACCAAAGCGAAAAACAACAGGCAATCAATGCCATTTATCGTCAAGTATTGGATGTATTTAGCGGTGAAGTGCCTGATAATTTTCGTCGCACTGACTTAGATAGTAAACTCCAAAATGGTGAAATTTCCGTACGGGAGTTTGTGCGTGAACTAGCTAGTTCTCAAATCTATCGCCAGCGCTTCTTATCACCTTATCCTCATACCAAGGTCATTGAGTTCCTCTTCCGTCACCTGTTGGGGCGTACACCCGCAACTCAGGAAGAAATTGGCCAATACAATAACTTGCTAACCAATAGTGGTTTGTCAGCCGTTGTAGAAGCAATAGTCGAAAGTCCAGAATATAACCGCTACTTCGGTGAAGATGTTGTGCCTTACAACCGCTTCCCATCTCTGCCAGCAGGTAACTACCTCGGCAGTGTCGCGGTTGATTAAGGAGTAGGGAGTAGGGAATAGGGAATAAAGTAGAGATTATTTACTGTTCCCTATCCCCTGTAACCTGTCCCCTGTCACCATCGTAACCTTTCGTAATACCGCTCTCAGATTGCAGTTAAAACAGTAAATTCTGAAAAGCAATGTTACAAAGTATTAAGAGCAGTCATAAATGCTCAACAGAATGCCGGAAAATGTTTTGCGGAAGGTAACTGAGTTTGAAAGCTATGTGTACTTATGTTGACTCAAGCAAACTCGTAATTTATTAGCCGTAGCAGTTGTAAAACTGTTGTGTCAAAAAGGACGAGAAAACAAACTCAGTAAACCAAACTCAAAGTCGCACCAGTTTAATCAAATCCTGGTTTCATTAGTATTGGAGGAATCCATTAATGAGTATCGTCACGAAAGCTATCGTGAATGCTGATGCAGAAGCCCGCTACCTCAGCCCTGGTGAGTTAGATCGGATCAAGTCCTTTGTTACAAGTGGTGAGCGCCGGGTACGGATTGCTCAAGTTTTATCAGAAAATCGCGAACGGCTCGTTAAGCAAGCTGGCGATCAACTGTTCCAAAAGCGTCCTGATGTTGTGTCTCCTGGTGGTAACGCTTACGGTCAAGAATTGACTGCTACTTGCCTGCGTGACCTAGATTATTACCTGCGCCTCGTTACCTACGGTATCGTTGCTGGTGATGTCACCCCCATCGAAGAAATTGGTGTTATTGGTGCCCGTGAACTGTACAAGTCCTTGGGAACTCCTATCGATGGTGTTGCTGAAGGTATCCGCGGGCTGAAGAATAGCTCTGCCTCACTGCTCTCTGGTGATGACGCTAGTGAAGCTGCTGGCTACTTCGACTACCTAGTTGGTGCCCTTCTAGGATAAGGTAAAGCTGTTTACCTACTTAAACAGAAGTATTGCAATACGGTTGGAAATAAGGAATTAACAACATGGCTCAAGACGCAATTACCGCTGTCATTAACTCCGCAGACGTTCAAGGTAAATATCTAGACTCTTCTGCTTTAGAGAAGCTAAAAGGCTACTTCTCCACTGGCGAACTGCGGGTACGTGCTGCTAGCACCATCAGCGCTAACGCTGCTGCGATCGTCAAAGAAGCTGTAGCAAAATCTTTGCTGTACTCTGACATCACCCGTCCCGGCGGCAACATGTACACCACCCGGCGTTACGCTGCTTGCATTCGTGATTTGGACTATTACCTCCGCTATGCCACCTACGCTATGTTGGCTGGCGATCCTTCCATCCTAGATGAGCGTGTGCTCAATGGCTTGAAAGAAACCTATAACTCTTTAGGTGTTCCCGTTGGTGCTACTGTACAAGCTATCCAAGCAATCAAGGAAGTAACTGCCAGTTTGGTAGGTTCTGATGCTGGTAAGGAAATGGGCGTTTACTTAGACTATATCTCCTCTGGCTTAAGCTAAGAACTAGTTTGCGCTTAAGAATTTAGGTGCGGCTTTATTAAGGTCTGGAAATCAACCGTGAGTGCTAGAACGTTATATTGCTTATCTTGGTAAATTATCAGTGATGAGTGTTGGTGGTCTAGTATTGATGTTTGATTTCCAGCCTTTGAATGATTAAAAGATTTGCACTCAAGATTTTGAGATAAAAAAGTTTTCACAAGGTATACAGGAGATTTTCAAAATATGTCCCGTTTGTTTAAAATTACTGCTCTAGTTCCCAGCCAAACCCGAATTCGTACCCAACGCGAACTGCAAAATACTTACTTCACTAAGCTAGTTCCTTATGAAAACTGGTTCCGCGAACAGCAACGCATTCAAAAAGCAGGTGGCACAATTATCAAGGTGGAACTGGCAACTGGTAAGCAAGGCGCTAATACTGGCTTGTCGTAATTTTGTAAATAGAATATTATTTTAGGGAATTGGATAAGAGGTCGAGAAAGACCTCTTTTTTATGACTTAGATTTTTGTAAATCAAAAAGGTTAAACATATTTAAAAGGCGATAACCTCTAGTATAAAGTGGAACTGGAGCGTCAGCGTTCTGTCTATTCTTAGTCTGTTCAACCGTTTCATCAAACACAATTAACGTTTCTTTCCCAACTTCAGCCAGTCTTGATATGGCACGCTCATATCTTCCTCAATACCACCAATATTAGGTGCGATTATTGCCCGGTAAGCTTCATTAAATTTTCTGCGGAACCGGAAATCTACTGAAATTCTTAGACCTTCTGATTTCCTTCTTACTGTTTGATGCAATCCACGGGCATCATTAAAGTACATTGTGCCGTGTTGTAATTGTGCTTCTGTGTAGGAGACAACCATCGGAATATCTCGACCTTCATCGAAGTCTGACATTTCTTGCATAGAGTGTAATTCCATTTCGCGGGGCATTTCACCTGCTTCAATGGTGATATTATTGATGTCGCCAAATAATGGCAAAACCACTACAGTTGCATCAGCAGCAACACCTGCCCAGACATCGCTATGGCACTTTGAGCTAGCGAAGGGCAAACCTAACTTCTTGGCGTCAGTCTTGCCGTAAACCATATGGAGATTTACTGGTAAATCCACTGCATCAATCAGGTCATTTGCTCCTAATTGGTAGAAAGCCTCTGTGACACTCTTTTGAAAGAGGTTAAATGCCAGAGTATGTTCTCGCTTGGGCATCAAAAGACCAGTGCCGGTGTAGTTCGGTAAAATACTTCTTGCTTCCAGGAGTCGTTCAAGCATTTCAGCTTCCGAAAGAATGATGGGACTATTCAGACACGCTAAAATATAACCCGCAGCAGCAATTCTGATTTGTTGGAATAACTCAGGCTTTAATGTATGTTCAAACAATAGTCGGTACTGTCGCCTTGTAGCAATTTTATTGGCAAGCTCATTAAAGAGGCGATCGCCAAGCTGAGAAAATGCGATCGCACGTTCATATTGTAAGCGATCGCTCTTAACTATAGCATTTCTAAATTTTAAGTATAAAATACTACTTTTCAGTGTGTGGTATAAATTGCAATTTGTTAGAAATATTGAACTAGTGGTGTATTGAAGTTAACAACTCTAAGATTTATGGTTGGTTGTAAAGCCTACATATGAGTTATAAGTTATGATTTATGAGTTTTATTTCTAACTCCTAATTTCTAACTTTTTACCTGTACCGATCGTGAATCTACGCCGCCTGATTCCAATTTTTGATAGTTCAGTCTCCAACTGGGCATTAGAAGCGCGGTTGTTGCGCTGGTTAACGTTGATTTGGCTGTTCGTCGGCTTGATCATGCTATTTTCAGCATCATATCCTGTCGCTGATGCCCGTCAGAATGATGGATTGTACTACTTTAAACGTCAACTGCTTTGGGTCTTAGTTTCCTTAATTGGATTCAATATTATTGTTAATTCGCCGTTGCAGAAAATATTGGGATTATCCCATTGGTTTTTGTTGCTGTTTTTGGGGTTAATTTTTGTCACACTGATCCCAGGATTAGGAAAAAAGGCTTTTGATGCAGCGCGTTGGATTGCGATCGGACCAATTCCGATTCAACCTTCAGAATTAATTAAACCCTTTTTGGTATTGCAAAGTGCGCGGCTTTTTGGTCAGTGGAAACGAATTAGTTGGCGGATTCGCTTGGCTTGGTTGGGTGTTTTTGGTCTGGTACTTTTAGGAATTCTTGCCCAGCCTAACTTAAGTACAACGGCACTTTGCGGCATGACTATCTGGCTAATTGCTTTAGCAGCTGGCTTACCTTACAAGTACCTGGGAGGGACAGCAATTGGTGGAGTGATGTTGGCAATACTTAGTATTAGCATCAAAGAGTATCAGCGTAAACGGGTGATGTCATTCCTCAATCCTTGGGCCGATGCTACAGGAGATGGCTACCAGTTGGTGCAAAGTTTACTCGCTGTGGGTTCTGGTAAAACTTGGGGAGCTGGATATGGGCTTTCTCAACAAAAGCTGTTTTATTTACCAATTCAAGATACCGATTTTATTTTTGCGGTGTTCGCCGAAGAGTTTGGCTTTGTTGGCAGTATGGTGTTATTGCTACTTTTGGCTACATTTGCCACTCTCGGATTAATTGTGGCGCTGAAGGCTAAAAATATAGTACATAGATTAGTAGCGATCGGTGTGACGATTTTGATGGTAGGACAATCATTGCTTCACATCGGTGTTGCAACAGGTTCTCTACCAACTACTGGCTTACCTTTGCCCATGTTTAGTTACGGTGGTAATTCCATGATTGCCAGCTTAATAGCTGCTGGCTTGCTGATTCGGGTAGCACGCGAGAGTAGTGAAGCTGAGGTAGTACCGTTGCGAAAACCCCTGTTTGAAAATGGGCACAGACGCCGAACTTTTCAAAAAAATAGGAATTGAGCGAGCAGGAAGCAGGACGGCAATCTTGATGCTTAACTGTGGTAAGATGACAACTGCCAGTTACTTAAGTCAAAGAATCAACTGTGAGTAAAATCATTTGTGTGTGAATAAAAAATGACTAAATTAATGCGTAATGTATATGACACTAATCTTCCTGACTCCTGGGCAAGTAGACTTAGAAAGAAGCGTTTCTCTTTGTTCACATCTATATTAGACTCACTGCCCTCTGATATAAAAATACTCGATGTTGGAGGAACAGTAAGCTTTTGGGAGAATTTAGGTTTTTTGAATGAAGAAAATAAAGACGTAGAAATTACTCTACTAAATATAAAATTTACCGAAACAAGCTCAACACATCCACAGATCAACCAAGTTGTTGGAGATGCTACAAACATGGTAAATTTTCAATCTGATGAGTTTGATATAGTCTTTTCAAATTCAGTAATTGAACATGTAGGAGATTATGATGAACAGTACCAAATGGCCACTGAAGTAATGCGAGTGGGAAAAAAATATTTTGTTCAAACACCTAATCTTTTTTTTCCGATTGAACCCCACTTTGTTTTTCCTTTATTTCAGTTTCTTCCTATAAATCTTCAGGTATGGCTATTAACCAATTTTGCTCTTGGATGGTATGACAAGGTATCTGATAAACAGCTGGCTAAAAGCATAGCTAATTCAATTAAGCTGCTGAGTAAGAGAAGATTCCTGAATCTGTTCCCCGAAGGGCAACTTTATGAAGAAAAGGTTTTCGGTTTAACTAAGTCTTTTATAGTCTATGGAGAATCTCCCTAAGAGGATGTTTGAAAAGTATTTTTGGTAACATCAAAACCCTCGTAACCTAACCCCCCAGATCCCCTTCCCTACAAGGGAATGGGGGTTTAAAAGCCTCTCGACCTTTCGGGGAAAGGAATGGAAGTGGCGCTTTAAGTATACTTTACAACTTTTCAAACAACCTTTAAAAGCCTACTAAAAAATCTGGGATGAAGGGAAAGTGATATAGTGATTCTCGATCAGATGGGTGACAAGGTGCAAAATATAAGCTTTCCCTACTTCCTATTTTCAAGACAGCCTTCGATAAACCTTACGTCGGGAGCATCCCATTTTTGCAAAAACATTAGACAGCAAGTTGACCATTGAGATAGGCACAGGGAAGTTGTAGTATCGACTGTACATTGGCAAGATTCCACTGGGCGCCAGAAAGTTTCAACCTTAAACCGATTTGCTTAATAGCAGATTCGACAGAACCAGAACCAATAGAGCAAATCTGCTCCGCCTGGTAGTAAGCGTAATTGATAATCCGGCTTCGATGCTTGCTCAAATATGCACAAAAATTCTTAGATTGTTTTTTTGCTAAATCAACAAACAAAGCGATCGCTGCGCCAACTTCACCAGTCCATAGTAAGTTTTCTGCAAGCTTTTGTCGCTTAACAGAGCCACCAACTTTGTAAAGATTTTCTCGCAAATGATACCAATCAAGGATCTCCAGGCGAGTTGATGAACTGCCAATTTCACTAAATAATTTCCACACACCATTATGTCCATCCCCCAAGCAGACTAATGGGGTGACTAGTCTTTGTGAGTTAACCCAATCCAAGAGCGATTGATGATCTCCAAAAAAAGCGCCATAATAAATTCCACCTAAGCGTACTGCTTTATAATCGCGCCACTGGCATTCTTTGCCTTTTGGTGTTCGCAATCGTACCTTACCTCCATCCAAACTCACTTCTGAAACTGCTTGCCAAGCCGATGGTTGTGGTAAGTTTTGTCTATTTACCAGTCTGTGTAGTGTGCTATGTCCCATTTTCATCCCCGTTAATGCTTCTAGTTCTAAGGAAGCATTTTGGTACGATTCATTGGCACAAAGCCGTAAGCTACATTTCTCTAACACTGGACTCAAGTGGCTTCTTGGCTCCAACCCCAATTTTTGCGCTTGTTTTTCAGTGATTGGCAATTCCCCTATACAACTTTTGATTTGTCTTGGTCGTCCTTTATTTGTGCCTGTTGTTTCTTCGATAAAAAAAAGGCAATTTTGGGACTGACGTATTCCAGCATTTGCGTAGGCGTAGCCCGCCTTCGGCATCGCACTGTTGTTTTGATTCCTTCCAAGGTTTGTAACTCAGATGGTGATGTATTTTTATACATAATCGCCGCGATTTCTTTGACTGCTGCTTGTAATCGTTCTTGTTCTTCCGGGGTCATGGCTATGCTTCCAGTCAGTATTGTCTTATCCCCATACTACACTCCTTAATCAGTATTTCTGCAAAAATGGGATGCTCCCGGTAAGGTAACCTTACCTTACCTCAGAGGTAAGGGAGTCTTAAATGGGTTATTATTAGGTGGAATTGGGTTAATTCCAGGTATAGGAGTAGGCTCTACTTTTTTGAGCACTGTGATTGCAAATCCTCTTTGCTGGGATTGTTGCTTACCAGATATATCATTGACTAGCAGTCCAATTTGAGGGGGGAAGGCTTGATTGACTAGAAACTTCATTGAACCAACTGCTGGAACGTCATTGCCGTATGGTAGAAGTTTAACCTGAATATTTTCTCCCTCTACTCTCCAACTCAGAATAGCAGATGTCCCTTCATTGAGAACCAAATTTGGTTGCTCGCTACTGTTGATTTTGAAATAGATAATCTTAAATGGTTTGGGTAATATTGGAATTTTTGATTCAGCTTTTTTAGAACTAAGTTTGTCGCTTCCATTGTTAGAAACAGCTTTGATTTCAAATGCAAAATTTCCCACTTTATTTGCTACTAAAGGAATATTTTTACATTGTAGTTGTTGATTTTGTTGTGTACATAGTTTTTTAAATTTAGGGTCTGTAATATTGCCTTGATTAAATTTGTAGGTAACTGGTTCGCTATAAGATGTACCATCATCTGCACTGCCAGAAATTTGTACTTGTGCCAGCAGTAATGGACGTGCAATTGACCAACTTAAAAGAATATTTTGGCCTTTTGTATACTGTGGTTTATCTGCTTGAAAATTAATAATTTCGGCAATTTGTTTCTCAACTATTTCTAGTTGAATGGACTGGGGTGGTGTTTGATTTGTTCGAGAAAATAACTTTATTCCATTTTTATAAAAGGCTTGTAACTCAAAAGTATAATTCCCTTTTGTTTTCACTCCAGTTTTAACATTGCTACAAATTAGCTCTTGTTTTTCTTGCACCTGACAAGGAGGTATTTGATTAGCGTTTCCTTTGCCCAACGTGTCAGGAATGCCATTGCTAAAGTCATAAGTAATAGGCTGAATTGGTTGTGAACCTTTTGCAGTTAATACCAACTTTTGTAACTGTTTATAGTGGTGAATATCCCAGTTCAAAGCTACCTCATCACCTTCAGTTATTTGAGAGTCATTTGCATGAAAATTTTCTAATCTCAAAGGATCGGGATTTAAAATTCGCCAAATGATAAATCCTATCCCTCCCAATAACCCTAAAACTGCCAAAATTAACAGAAGAAATTGCCACCAAGGACGGGGTTTCCATACCAAAGTTCCTTGAGGCAGTGTGTTCGGTAGAGGTAAATTTTGTTGGTCTTTGATGTTGAGTTGAAAGTTGACCGCTAGCCCTGCACCAAACCACGGTCGTCGCCACCAAGGTTTGGGTTTGACCGTCAAATTGGCGACAGCACTTCTATTAGGTAATAATCTTACTTCAGTGGGATCAAATTTGTAAGTATATAGCTCTTCTTCGTCTCGACTTTTTAAGTTTAATATCAGTTCGCGGACAATATTGCCCCGATTAGCTAGTGATAACTCGTACTTGCCAAGACTACGGCTAATTTGTCCCAAGATGGTATTAAGTTCTATATCTAAGTGATAATTTGTCGGAATTTGGATATATACCAAATCCAGCAGTACTAAGTCTGGAGAGTTTTCTGAATATAAGCGGATTGTCGGAGAATAGTTTCCCGCAAGGGTATCCCCAGGTGGGTGAAATTTCAAGAATATTTGACTTTGAGTACCAGGATTGAGTTCTAGTGCAGTCACGTCAGACACTAATCCTGGCCCCTCAAATCCAGTTGCAGGATAATTAATTGTGAACCAGTCATCGTCTAAATCTGGACAACTTAAGCGGAATCTGTCTACGAGATAAGAGCGATTGTCAACTATTACCTCCACTTGCAGAGGCTCACTAGGATTGAAAATTAACGGTTTGTTGGGGTTGGTGTTAGGTCTAATGGAAAATGTCGGGTCGTTCACCCGAATTGCGGTCTGTTCTTTTAGCAGAACCTTAATTTGGTTTGCCAAAGTTATGGGAGTATCTTGTGGATAATGTAGAGGAGAATCTACGACTAGTGTATAGTCATAGGTTCCTGGGAAAGCATTTGCGGCGATTTGAAACTCAAATCTTACTTCGTCGCTATTTTGCCCTGGAGCTAATGCTAAACTTTCTCTAGGAGAACTAGACCAGTCGGTTAAATTTTGAAATACTTCGTCAAAAACAAAATATAAGTCAATAACCGCACTTTGATTTCCCTGATTGATTACAACAATATAGAGTTCAATGGTATCTCCTGGCATCCCAAATTGAATTCCAGGTGGGTTGATAATAACTTGCAGTGGATTGAATTTAGCTTGCATATCATCGACTTCCTTATTTGATGCGGTGTAGTTTGACCTGAAAATCTTCACCACCACTCACAATCATGGTTCCTTGATTGGTTTTCAAGTCGATACTATTGATTTTTTTAGAGCTTTGGTAAATTGTTTTACCTTCTGCTGCTCTTGTTTTGTCAAGCTTATGTTCGGGAGTTAAGTACCAAACTACGACTCGTCCATCATCGCCACCACTTACTAAGAGACTACCATCGTCACTAAATGCTAGAGTCCGCACAGATATTTTTGATGCTGGCCAACGGTCTAGTTGTAAACAATTAAGTTCATTTACTTTTTCTAGCGGATTCGGATTTTTGATAGTTTGACACTGATTTAAATCCCAAATCGTAATAAATCCCCCAGAATCAGAAGTTGCGAGGATTTTTCCTGTTGAGTCAGGAACAAAAGCTAATCCCCAAATAAAGTCTTCAGGCCCAACTAATGGGTCTAGTTTTTCTAGATTTTGCACTGATAAACTTGGCGATTGTTTATCAGATTGAGTTTGATTCCATTGCCACAATATAAAACGCTTAAAGTTTCCAGCAATTACTAAAGTTTTTGCATCTGGACTGAGATTTAATGCCCGGACTTGGAAACCTGAGAGTTTCAATCTACTTTGTACGTCAATAACTTGCGGTTCTGGCATAAAATCGCTGTTAGGCGCTGGTCTTGACCATAGTCTCACTTTACCACTGCCATATCCACTGAATAAGTTAAGTGAGTTTGAGGTGAAAGCTAGGTCAAAAACGCGATCGCCTTTTGCTTTCGGATCTTTAAAGTCTTGAAGTTGGCTAATCTTGGCACCTGATGGGACATCTCTAAGTTCAATTACACCATTATCTAAACCAACAGCAACACGATTATTTTGTAATGGCATGAAGCGCAAGACTTCTACAGCGTCATCGGTAATGGCCATCAAGCCTTTGGGCTGTTGTGCTTGGTCGCAAGCAAGGGGCTGCCCAGAATATTTTACTGTATCATCAGGGTCTAGGCTATCAGCACCAATTCTCCAAAGTCTTAAGGTGCAATCATCTGAACCACTGACCACAGATAAACCAATGCCACTAAAACGCACTGAGTTGACAGAAAGGGTATGCATTATACCTCTGGGTTGCAGGATTAATGCTAGGAGTGCGGCTAATAGTGCGATCGCAGCCAATTGTAGCCATAAAGGTATAATTGGCAAAGTCTCCACTTCTAATGTCTGCGTGGCTGGGTCTGTACTCCCTAAACGTTGGTCGGATAATTCCGATTTAGCCTCCAGCAACAAAGTTTTACCGATTCCCACCCAAGGGCGTTTTGTTTTAACTTCAAGGATAACTTTACTTGTCTCTCCTAGATGGAGATTGGCGGTTTCAGGAAGCTTTTTAAAACTACATTTTCGCCAGTCTCTACCCTGTACCTGCACATTAATTTGCTGATTGAGATTGCTAGCATTTTTAAATAGTAATTCAAAGGAAGCTGTATCAGATTTCCAGTCAGGCAACCATGCAAATTTGCTGGGAATTTTTAGGTGTTTTTCTGTGGTGGTAAAGTCTATAAAACCTACAGGTAAAACTTCAACGTTGCCTTCAGCATTAGTTGGATAACCATTATTGCTAACAGCTTCAATAGTAAAAGGGTAATTTTGACTGGGCGCTTGCACAACAGAAGGAGGTTGACATTGGAATGTGGCTTCTGCTAAACCACCTGGGTCTAAGGGTAATCGCCGTTCTGCACTGCCAGCCAGCCAAGACGGATCGACGCCTGTAAAACGTAGCATTACTTCATTTGGTTGTTGCCCCAAGTTTCGTACCCGTACTGGTATATCGACAGAATTACGAGGATAAACTTGGAACTCTCGTACAGGCAATTCTACACTTAAATGTGTTGGTCTGTTGTCTCGCTCGATTTTCAGGCGTAGCACAAGTCTGGACTGTTGTGCTAATTGCGGTGAAAAAATATTTACCATCAGGTTGACAGTACCAACAAATCCCGGAATGGGTGTATTGAATAGGAAGACTTGGAAGATGGTACTACTGCCTGGTGGCTTGGCTGCTGCTACCTCTGGTTCGAGTCTATACCAGCGATATCCTGTGTTGCGGATTTCTCCGGCTGCGGTGATTTCTATCTGAAAATTGACAAAGCGATCGCTGTCATTATTGACAGTTACCTCAAATGATACAGGGGTATCACCTGGACGAAAGGTTAGGTTCTGGGTAGAAAGGCTGGCATTTATAACACTTTTTTCCATACCATTACTTATAATATTTTTTGATATTCTGGATGATTAGCACGATTAAAAAATTAATGTCTCGCGAAAAGGTGACAGTAATTCTTTTCCTTTGATGATTGAAATGTATATATAGGACTCTTATTTGATTTTTGAACAAGACTGCGAAATAATACGGTAATAATAAAAGTATAATTAATAGCATTATTAGCACGCATTTATCAGCTGGGATACTGCCACCAGGAGTATTCCGGCAACAGTTAGCCGAGAATATAGCACTTCATGCGATACCTTCTCGTTGTTTTAGCACTGAAATGAATTGGGAAATCCACACTATGGGTTAATAGTTGCTGCATACGAATATTGAGCTAATATTTCTCTATGTTGAAGAATTAAGAGGAAATTATCTCATGTAGGCAAATAATATGAACGAACTCTTATGGAACTTTGACTACGGAAAATCTTAGATTTTGAACAGAATGGCGATCGCGAATACTAGTTCGGGTATAGTTTAATCCTAATGAGGTATTCCAGTCATCGATTGGTCGCTGCAAGCTAACACCACCGCCAATTTGACCTTCTCGCACTTTGTCGCCGTTAGCTAACGTAATCTTGTCATCAAAGGTTTCCGAAAGTTCCTGACTACGAAAACCATTTACAGTGTAACCCAAGCGATCGGGTTTAGTTGTCCGATAAGGACTGGTAAATTTGGTATTAAACGGGATTTTGGGAAAATTGTTGTGCAACTATAGTTTCTGGGGAAGCAATTGTCTCTACTCGTGCGGGAGTGTCTTCAATTATCGGCACCACTAAGTTACCAGCTTTTGCAGTTGGAGTAATGGTTTTAGCAGGTGCAGCCGTTGCTTGCTGACTGATATTGCCAGCAGCTAAAGTAGCTAAAGTAAAAATTGCAGTAGCAGAAACTCGCATAATATTTAACCTAATTAACTGGGAGTTAGTTGTAGAGACGCTAGCGAATAGGGATAATACTAACTTCCAGCTGCTTCGTCGATTTCCCTATTTATACCTCTTACCCAAACAGACAGTTAATTTTGATATTTTGTTTCTTATGAGTAATGTATCTCGGTCATCTCTAGCTTCTAACTCCCAATCTGCAACTTCTCCTTTGCGGTTACTTGTATTAAGTAATGGTCATGGGGAAGATATGATTGCAGTTCGGATTTTGCAAGAACTCCAACGACAAGCAAACCCACCAGAGATATTTGCTTTACCTCTGGTGGGTGAGGGACGTGCTTATGAACAGTTGGATATCCCCTTTATCGGTTCAGTCCTGAATATGCCTTCTGGCGGCTTTATTTATATGGATGGCCGCCAATTAGCGCGGGATGTAGGCGGTGGTTTATTGCAACTTACCCTCAGCCAAATTAAAGCTATCCGCCGTTGGGTGAGTTCTCAAAAAAAATTAGGTAATAAAAGAGCGATTTTAGCAGTGGGAGATATTGTGCCGCTGTTGTTTGCAACATTCAGTGGCGCTAATTATGCTTTTGTCGGTACGGCAAAATCTGAATATTATGTGCGAGATGAAGCTGGATTATTACCACGGAAATCTAAAGACGCAGGTTGGGAAAACTTTTCTGGTTCAGTTTACCATCCTTGGGAACGTTGGTTAATGAGTCGTCGCCGTTGTCAGGCAGTGTTCCCTAGAGATGGGCTGACGGCGGAAATATTAAAACAATGGCCAATTCCAGCTTTTTCTTTCGGTAATCCCATGATGGATGGTCTAGAACCGACGTTTTCACGCCAACAATTTTATAGTCAGAATATCCAACAGCAAGAGACAGTTCGACCTTTTGTAGTAACTCTTCTTCCTGGTTCTCGTCCGCCAGAAGCTTACACCAACTGGGAAACAATTATGATTGCCGTATCTGCATTGATGGCAAGTTTTCAACAGCGAGATTCAATCTTCTATACTTCTAACAGAGTAGTGTTTTTAGGTGCGATCGCTCCTGGTTTAGACTTTAATATTTTATCCCAAAGCGTGCAATCCCAAGGCTGGCGCGCTGAATCAGTATCTCCTATCAAACTTCGCGACCTAAATTTGTTGACATTTAAACAGAGAAATGCTTATCTGCTATTGACACAAAAAGCCTATAATGATTGCTTGCATTTAGGAGATTTAGCGATCGCAATGGCAGGTACAGCCACAGAACAGTTTATCGGTTTAGGCAAACCTGCGATCGCGATTCCCGGTAATGGGCCACAATATAATCCTGGCTTTGCTCAATCTCAAAGTCGTCTACTGGGATCGTCTTTGATTTTAATCAATCAACCGGCAGAAGTAGCGAAGGTTGTACAATCTCTATTTAAAAATCCTGATAATCTGCAAATTATTGCTGAAAATGGTGAACGACGCATGGGCAAAGCGGGAGCAGCACTACGTATTGCTAATTGCTTGCGGGAAAAATTAGGATAATAGGGTGTTGGGCAAAACAGTGTTGAGTGCTAAGTGCTGTTAACTTTCTTTGAGGCGTTGAGCCAGTGCTAAGTTAGGATTTAGGAGTTAGAAGTAAGGAGTTATTCTCCTTATCTCCCCATCTCTCCTTTGTCCCTAATCCCTCACGCCACCAATCCCGAACGTAAGGCCCTTACAGCAGCTTGGGTACGGTCATCAGCACATAGTTTATTTAGAATATTACGAACATGAGTTTTTACAGTACCAACTGTAATGTAGAGTTTCTCCGCAATTTGACCATTACTACACCCAGCTACAATCAACTCTAGGATTTCCAGTTCCCGTTGAGTCAGAGGGTATGTTTCCAAAACTTGCTCGTATTCTGTCGCCAGCGCCTCAATTTTTACAGTCTTCGGCTTGTCAGAACCTTGGGTTTCTCCAGGAATACCTTGACGCATCTTCCGCAATACGACGTTGGCAATTGCCGGATCAATCCAAGAGTTACCGCCATGAGTTGCTTGAATTGCTTCAGTTAATTTACTAATGCTGGTTTCTTTCATATAATAAGAATCAGCGCCAGCTGCGAAGGCTGCAAGTACAGCATCCTCTGTATGATCCATTGTCAAGATAAGAATCTTCGTAGTAGATTGCCCACTTTCAGCCTGGGAGCGTTTGAATTTACGAGTGAGTTCGATACCATCCATGTCAGGCAAGCCGATATCTACTACCGCTACATCTGGCTTTGCCGTTTCTAAAAGTTTTAATCCTTGGGTAGCATTTGCCGCTTCGCCAATTACTTTCAATGCACTATGAGACTGTAATGCTGCTCGTAGCCCCATTCGCGTTAAGTCATGATCTTCAATTAAAATAATACTAATTTCATTCATCGTTACACTCACTCTTGCGCTGTTTGGCATCTTTACAAAGTATTAGCTTTTGTAACTATTATCTCTTCTTTTCCCAAACTAAAGATAGATGATATTTTAACCTGTCTGCATCCACCGATAGAAATAATAAGTACCCAAAATTTTTATATTTAAATAGAGGACAAATCTAGCTGGAGATATATAGATACTTACACAAAAAGTATGAAATATTAAAACAAATGCCAAATTGCTTCTCCTTGCTGACAATTCAGCTTTGAGTTGCCATGTTCCATTTATTAATTAGTATTATTTTGGATCGAACTTTAAAAAAACTTACGAAAATGAAAAAATTATACCGAGTAAAAGTTGCTTTCCGAGAAAGTAAACGATGATTTCGAGCGATTTTTAACCAAACCTTTGGATTCATCCGATTGATAGAGCCAATAGAAATCTTCATCGAAAAGAATCAGGCAGCGTTAAAATTTGCTGAAATCACCAACAGCAAAGTAATTTGTAGTTATTGGTGACGAACTTGTTCGCCTGACTTTCTACTAGATAGAATATCAACTTTCTGTGCGAATCTCTCCCCTTTAAGTTTTAAATTTTTGCCTAACTTTTGTCAGGGCCTTTCTTCGACATTAAAAATTGGTAATTTTGCGAACATGTATAAGTCCGATATACCTGTGGAAATACTAATATTGGTCTGGCGATCGCTAAGAAAATTGTCGAAATTTCAGGAGATAGGATTACTTCAGATTCACAAATAGGTATAGATAGTACTTTTTATTTATCTAGTCTAACTAACCTGATAAATAAAACTATTCAAGCTTATGGTACACGATAATGGTATGCAACTCTCACCAATGACTGACGACGGTGGCTTGCTCACTCATTTACAATTGTTTTTAAGCTTAGTAAAGTATTTTATTTTACTTTATATCAACTGTGTCTGCTTGTTAATTAGTAATTTTTTGAGGAATATTGGTCATTTGCTTGGAGTTTAGTTCGCAGAGTCTGGGAAGTTAACCAGATTGAAGATACAACAGAATGAATTAAACCAAAAAAAACGCCCGCCAGAGTAATTAACATACTACTAATGGAGGATGACGAAATTGATGTAATAAATGCCAATTATGTCTGAAAGTAGATATTATGCAAAATGTCTTAGTCAATCAAATTACAGATTTTAGATGTCCGAAAACCTTATATTCTTTAATTGGATAATCTGAAAAGTGCAATGTTATAGATCAACCTATGTTTGGCGGCGAAAATAAAAACCGATGGAAGAGACGCTGAAAATTTTGGTTGTAGACGATGACGAATTAGACCGAATAGCAATCCGTTCTGCCCTGACTACAGCAGGTGTTCAGATGGTACTGTCTGAAGTAGGTGATGGCAATGATGCATTCTCTGTCTTAAGGAGTACTGCCTACGATTGTGTTTTCCTCGACTATCGTTTACCAGACCAAGATGGACTAACCTTAATTCAACAGCTGCGTTCTTTGGAAATCAAAATTCCTTTAATAGTCCTAACTGGTGAAGGAGATGAAAAAATTACTCTCCAATTATTGAAAGCTGGTGCTACAGACTATCTCTCTAAGTCTAGGATATCTCCAGAAACTCTGTCGCAAGTTTTGCGGAGTGCGATTCGGGTTTATCGGGCAGAAATGCAGGTAGATTTGGTAAACCAGCAGCTCAGAGAAAGTCACGAACAACTCATTTGTAAGAACCAAGAATTGGAAAGACAACAGCAACAGATTCAAATGCAAAACTTCAAGCTATTGGAGGCATCACGTCTAAAATCACTTTTTTTGGCAACCATTTCCCATGAACTTAGAACGCCGATGAATGCGATTATTGGTTTTTCGCAAATACTGCTGCGTCCTAAGTTCGGTCAATTAACACACCAGCAAGCAGATATGGTTGAGCGCATTTTGAATAATGGCAAGCATTTACTAATGCTACTCAATGAAGTTCTCGACTTTTCCAAGCTGGAGGGAGGAAGATTAGATTTAAAGGCGGAAAATTTTGATGTATCAAAGGTAATCAATTTAGTTGTAGGTGAAATGCGTTCCTTAGCTGAGGCTAAAAACCTTTCATTGTTAGTACAAACCGATTTGCAAAATCCTTTGTTAGTTAACGATCCGGTTCGTGTCAAACAGATTTTAATTAACCTCCTCTCCAACGCCATTAAATTCACAGAGTCTGGTGAAATTTGGGTTGAAGTTAAGGAACTACCTGCAAATCGAGTAGTAATTATCGTTCAAGATACAGGTATTGGCATAGCCCCCAAAGATTTTAAACATATTTTTGAAGCATTTCGGCAAGTAGATCAAACTATCACTCGCAAATATCCAGGTACAGGTCTGGGTTTGGCAATTATAGATTCGCTAGTGCGAATGATGGGCGGTAAAATCTTTCTTGAGAGCAAATTGGGGGTGGGTTCAATGTTTAAAATTGAATTACCACGTCAAATTACATTACCAACTGTAACACCCAATGCACCAGCTTCACGGTTAGATAACGACGATTTTTTTTGTCCTCCACAAAATCCTCATCAGTCATCTTCTCAAGCCAGAAAAGCACCAATAGAATATCCTAAATTTAAAAATTACTTCCAAAAAAACTGATAAAAATTTATAAATCATGTCTGTAGTTGAAAATAATAAAATTTATCGTATCTTAGCAGTTGACGATACTCAAGATAATCTCATTTTAGTTCAAGCAATTTTAGAAAGTGAGGGGTATGAAATTGATTTGGCTTCAGATGGAATAAAGGCTTTACGGCAAATTGAGCAATCTCCACCCGATCTGATTCTGTTAGATGTAATGATGCCGGGTATAGATGGCTATGAAGTCACACGTCGGATTCGGAAGAACCCTGCAATCTCTTATATTCCAATTCTGTTGATTACTGCCTTTCACCAATCCAGCGTTGTCGAAGGTTTGGATGCTGGTGCTGACGATTTTATTCGTAAACCATTTGATACTGATGAACTACTGGCAAGAGTGCGATCGCTATTGCGTCTCAAGCATAGTTTGGACGAACAACAAAAAATGGCCCGCCAACGGGAAGACTTTGTTTCCCGTCTGACTCATGATTTGCGAACTCCCCTAGTAGCCGCCGATCGCATGTTGAATTTGTTTGAAATGGAAACATTCTGCAAAATTTCACCAGAAATGAAACAGGCGATCGCAGTGATGATTCGCAGTAACCAAAATTTGATGGAAATGGTCAACACTTTATTAGAAGTGTATCGCTTCGAGGCAGGTAAAAAAACGTTGAATTGGGAGGAATGTGATTTATGTGAGATATCTCAAGAAGTAGTGAGCGAACTAAGTCCTTTAACTAATGAAAAAGGCTTGACTTTGGAAATTGATACCCGTGAATTAGATCCACTGAGTCAAAAACCTGCTATTATCATGGGCGATCGTTTAGAATTACGGCGAGTGTTAAACAACCTGATTGCAAATGCCATCAAATTTACAGATACAGGAGGTATAACAATCCGCATTTATGAAACATCATCTAACCCAGGAGATCCAGATTCGGTAATAATTGAGGTAAAAGATACAGGATATGGGATTGCGCCAGAAGATCGGGCAACAATTTTCGAGCGATTCCGCCAAGGCAGAAATAAACGCTCAGGTAGTGGCTTAGGACTACATCTATCCCATCGCATTATAGAAGGGCACGGAGGAACTATCAAAGTCGCTTCTGAAGTAGGTAAAGGTAGTTTATTTACTATGCAACTACCTAAAAATACTTAAGTTATTCTCCTTCACTACAGATTATTTTGAGCATATCTCCCAAGAAATTACATTTAATTTTTAATGTGTGTTTTATGCCCACAACAAAAATTAAATTAGCTTAAATTCTATAGATTAATTACAATCAACATTTAAAGGTTAATCCAATCAAAATATTGTCGGATAATATCGTGTCCGACTAAAAACTTATCATTTAGCTTGTAGAGGACAGGGGGAAACAGGCTTTTAGGATTTTTGTACAAATGCGGTAATCATAAGTAGTTAACCAGACTTGAGATAATTTGCCTCTGACAATATTTGTATACTCCTAACGGTAGATGTATCGCTCAACTAGAATAACTAAAATCTATTTTTGTATCATTCTATAGATAGTAGAAATAACTATTTTACAAAGTTATTATTCAACCTATTAATGCCTGAAAAACGTGTATGCACCCTGGAATCATAACCCAGGGTCTTTTTTATAAAAATTTAGATACTCATAGTTTTTTGATCGTTGACTACTGTCCATGTCCACCCTCAACTCTTAATAGGGTGGACATGGACAGCTGTTAAAAAGGATTATAAAGTAAACTAAAATACAGACCGTTTTCTTGTAATGTTCTCTCATTTGAGTCAACAGATATTAAAGGAATGCCCCAGTCAAGACGAACGGTTAAGCGATCGCCCTGTGCCCAACGCAACCCCAGACCAACAGCAGCTAAAGTATTAGGATCGGGATTATTTTTACCAGAACTGTTCCAGCCAACACCAAAATCCACAAACGGCACAACCTGTAAGATGCTATTTATCTGGGGTAAGCGCAGAATTGGGACTTGAACTTCCGCAGAAACAAAAGCGCCGTTATCCGTCAGCAGATAATCTTGACGGTAGCCGCGAATGCTATCTTGGCCACCTAAGCCAAATTGCTCTATAGGCAAAAGTGTTCTAGATGCAAGTTGCGTATTTAAACGAAGTAACAACAAGGTTTCAGGAGCTAAAAGGCGTGCCCACTGCCCTTGCCCTTGCCAAGCAAAAAAACGGCTATCAGGAGCATCTTGATTAACCGTGGCATTCAACACATCTATCCCCAAACTGAATTGAGAGCGTAGGGCGATGACTTCCCGACTGTTACGATTCGTCCATTCTTGAAAAAATCGCAACGCAGATACTCTAGTGCGTCCCTGTTCATCAGCGCCAGGCGAAAGTTGCGGAGCGGGAACCCTATCTCTCCTATCTCTGTCTAGTATCCATGAGACATCACTTTCGCGTCGGGAAGCTGTTAACCCCAGAGCCAATTCTTGTGTAGGAGTTTGGATTATTGGTTGGCGAAATGTCAGTTCGTAGTAGCGAGAAGCCGAGTCGATATCTAAAAAGTCGAAAGGAGGCTCAATCACATGACTCGACGTCGTGCCATAATTAAAGGTCAGAGTTCCATTGCGGGGATTGAGAGGCAATGTGTAACTAGCGTCAAAGGAGTTGCTACCATCAGTATTGGTATAGCCTAAACTCAGATCGTCTCCCAATCCGAGTAAGTTGGCTTCATTCAATCGTAATCCACGTCGAAAACTGCCAACACTAGGCGAACGCCCATTATCAAGAATTATTTGCCCACTAAAGGTTTTTGCCTCACTGATTTTAACTTCTAAAAGACTCGTACCCGGTTGCGATCCTGTTGAGAGTTCAGCAGTCACGTTTTTAATCAAAGGATTGAGTTGCAAAAGTTGCAGGGCTTCTAATAGACGCTGGCGATTCAGAGGTGGTGATGTGGCGATTGCTAGTCGGCTGCGGACATAATTTGGATTCAACCGCCGAGTCCCAGTTACCTGGATATCTTCTAATTTACCTTCGATTACCTGAATTTTCACAACACCAGATTGGATTTTTTGGGGTGGAATCAAAGCACCAGAAGTAATGTAACCATTTTTGACGTATAGCTCAGTGATTTTAGAACGTGCTTGAAACAATTCAGTCTGTGAGATTGGTCGTTTGGTAAATTCAGCAGTGGCTTGGGCTAACTCTTCGGCACTGAAGACTGTGCTACCAATAACTTCAAACCGATCAACAACAATAGTTTGAGGAAAGTTGCCAGAGGGTGGTTCCTCAAGTGTGGGAGTTGGGATAGAGGGTGGAAATAGTTCTGCTGGTGGGGGGAGTGGCTGTGGTACTTCTTCAGGTGAGGGAAGTGGTGAAGGTGTGGGTGGTTGGATATCCTGTGGTGGTGGGACATTCTGTGGTAGTGGAATTTGTTGCGATAGGATGAAATTACTAGTTGGTAATTTGGTAGTATCAACAGCCTGAGCTTTCAGTGGACTTAAAGATGTACTGCTGAGTAATAGAAGCATACTCAGCGGTAAGCAAGACAATATAAGATTCTGAGGGTATTTATCAATCATCGCACTGGACTATTTTTTGTCAGTAACTATGGGATTATACGGGGACTGCTTCAGATGTGAATCTTACTTCATCTTTTGTCGCTAAAGTTGATATTTTGAGCAAATCTCAATTTAAAAGCTAAATCATCTGGTTATTGCAGACTTAACAGTATCAATGGGATACAGCAGTTTTCTTTTGCATGAAATACAAAGCTACGGATTTTGAGGCAGGAGGTAGGAACTCTTTATATCTGATGCGTGAGTCCTGCATTTTATACCTCAGTTACTTGCTAACTCCTGTATCTAGTGAAATCAATTATGCGTTGCCCAAAATCCTTGGTAGGTAAAATTCATGTAGTTGAAGGTTTGCCGTTAGCGTAGCGTCTTTGTTAAGAGAAAGGTATTGTGCCTACGTCATTTTCAGTCCTATATCTCATTCTTCACTCCATACCGCTTTCTTTAAACATTCCCATCAATTTACGTTTACGAGCGTGGGTTTGCATCAAGTTTTCCCGATAGCTTAACCACTCAGCTTTCTTCCCAGATTCCAGATAGGCATTACGCGCCTTTTTCAACCATTCAACCGCGTAATAGTAGTATTCGGCTTTACCTGCATCCATAATCTTTTCGGCACGGCGACGAGCATTGGCAATCACCCAACCAGGATTATGAGGGATAGCAGCATCCATAACTCGGTGAATTAATTCTGAACGATCGGAACTTAGTTCACTAGCGATCGCAATTGCATCATCAATTAGCCCCTCATGCAAGAATATATCCACCTTGGCTGATTCTGTTCCCCAACCATTATAAGTACGGACAATTCTCAGCAGGTCTGTTTTGACACTTTCCCAGTTTTTCCCAGCCAATTCCGCCATCCTTTGGTAGTCCACAAAAGAGGGCTTTACTTGAAAAGCCGCCTTGATTGCTAATAAAGCAGCTTCACTATTACCCAACTCAATAGCTAAATCACTTGTCCAAATTCCCAATTCGTACTGACAATTACCTGGTAAATTTAATCCACTCTCGGCTATATCTAGTGCTTGCTGTAATGCCCCCTGAACACTGAGTGTTTTCGCTAGGGCAAAGGCTTCTTCCATTGAGTTCATCTGGGTTTGAGCAGCATCAATTGCTTCTTCTACCCTACCTAAACGCCCCAACATTGTCAGATATTGCTGAGTTTGCCCTTCCGCTTCTGCTAAATATAGGTATTCTTGATAACGTTCTTGACGTTCGAGAATTTTCAGGCGAATCAATGCCAAATCATCAGCATAATCTGGTACGTCTTCTTCCCAAGCTCCCCTTTCAGTAATGTTACCTTGGAGAACTTGTACCAGCGGCGGATAATCCCAACCTTGGCGTAAAGCTTCCATAACTAAACCAAAATCAGCATTCCACTCATCTTGCCAAGCTTCTAAATTTATTTGAATATCAACTTTTTCTTCTGGAGTAAGTTCGGCAATTAGAATTGCCTCACACCAAGCATTATTTAATTCGCAGACAATTTCATCGTTTTCAGCGCCGTATTCGGCAACATCATCCCAATTTTCGACACAGGTAGAAGTAATCGCTTCCAAAATAGCGATCGCATTTTCACCTTCTCCCCGTTCGCTAAAATCTACCGCAGTTTGCACCACATTCAGCAAATCTTCGCCAATCGGGTCTTCTTCGTACCCCTCCTCAAAGTAGCGCACAGTGTCTTTGAGAATCTGCCGTACTTGCCGCCGAAACGGAGCGGGATCGAGAGTATTGCGGCGCACTAATTTTATGGTTGTTTGGTTGTCAGCAGGATTCGTCATCCAACTTACATGACGATCAATCGCCTCAATTAGGGGGGGGTATTCTGCTACTAACTCTTGCAGCAGCCTTTGAGTTTCGATATGATCCAGGCGATTTAGTAGTTCTTCAAGGGTGGGGCGCTGCTCAATTTTTTCTGAGTTACGCGCACAAACGAGCATCGTCGCTACAATGTGTTTGCACCACCCTTCATAGTCGTAGGCACAGGTGCATTTTACTGAGGTTAACCCACTGCTATCGAAATTCAGGTTGACATGATAAGGTCTAGCTTCAGTGCCTACAACATCTGCCTGAAGCAGATGACCACGTTGGATAACGGCATTAACAGCACCAGCGTTATAATATGCCTCGCCCCGCTGGAAAGATTTGGCGTTGGCATGACGGCGGATAGTAAATTCACTAATTTGGGGAATAGACATCGAGCGATCGCCTGCGTAAATCTTTTGGATCAATCCTAAATCCAGCTTAGTGTTACGCTAACGCGCTGTAAAGAAAAAGGTGTGGAGAGTTGGGAAGATGGGCCTTTTCTGGGGATAAGACTGCAATTTATATTTATTAACTAGCTCAAAACTGAAATCAGCTTCATTACCCTGCAAATACTCACTTAATTTCTTGTCGCCTTTCTGGGAAAACCAACCCATATAATGAAAATATCCATATTTTCGCCAGAAGTGAGTGAATCATAATTTGAGTTAGCAATACCCGAACCTGAAATCAGTGAACAGTCAACAGTAAACAGTCAGGGTAATGTAAGGTGAGGGATTTAGAGTTCAGCGATAAAACTGATAACTGATAACTGTTAAAAGGGTTGCGCTGATTGTCGAGTCAAGTTGAGAATAAATAGGCGAAGCACACGGGGAAACTAACGTGAGTCAAGGATATGATTACGATTTAGTAATTATCGGCGCTGGTGTAGGCGGACATGGCGCAGCCTTACACGCCGTAAGTTGTGGTTTGAAAACAGCAATTATTGAAGCTGCTGATATGGGAGGAACCTGTGTTAATCGGGGCTGTATTCCTTCTAAAGCGCTACTGGCAGCATCTGGACGTGTGCGGGAGTTACGCAATGCCCACCACCTCAAGTCACTGGGAATTCAAATTGGTAGTGTGGAATTCGATCGCCAAGCGATCGCCAATCATGCTAATAATCTCGTCTCAAAAATTCAAGGTGACTTAACCAACAGCCTCAAACGTCTAGGAGTCGATATCATCAGGGGTTGGGGAAAAATCGCTGGGGCGCAAAAAGTATCTATTACTGGAGACGGCGGTGAAAAAACCATTACAGCCAAAGACATTATCCTTTCGCCAGGTTCAATTCCTTTTGTGCCTCCAGGAATTGAAATAGACGGCAAAACTGTCTTTACCAGCGACCAAGGTGTGAAGTTGGAATCACTACCAGAGTGGGTAGCAATTATTGGCAGTGGTTACATTGGCTTGGAATTTTCTGATATTTACTCAGCTTTGGGTTGTGAAATCACCTTAATTGAAGCCCTCGATCAGTTAATGCCAGGATTTGACCGCGATATTGCCAAACTTGCCGAACGGGTGCTAATTACTCCCCGCGATATTGAAACAAAAGTGGGAATATACGCCAAAAAAGTCATTCCCGGTTCACCTGTGGTAATTGAGTTAGCAGATTTCAAAACCAAGGAAGATGTAGATGTCATCGAAGTAGATGCTTGCTTGGTGGCTACGGGACGCATCCCAGCGACTAAAAATCTTGGTTTAGAGTCAGTGGGTGTAGAACTCGATCGGCGCAATTTTATCCCAGTAGACGATCGCATGGCAGTGCGATCGGCAGGTGAAGTCGTGCCGCATTTGTGGGCAATTGGCGACGCTAATGGGAAGATAATGTTGGCACATGCGGCTTCTGCTCAAGGCATCATCGCGGTAGAAAATATAGTTGGGAGGGAAAGAATAGCAGACTATCGCAGCATCCCCGCAGCGGCATTTACCCACCCAGAAGTCAGTTATGTAGGCTTAACAGAAACAGCAGCTAAGGAGTTAGGACAAGCCGAAGGGTTTGAAATCGCCACCAGTAGGAGTTACTTCAAAGGAAATTCCAAGGCGTTGGCAGAAAATGAAGCTGACGGTATTGCCAAGGTGATATATCGCAAAGACACCGGAGAAGTCTTGGGTGTTCACATTTTCGGACTGCACGCCTCAGACTTGATTCATGAAGCGTCAGCTGCGATCGCAAACCGTCAATCTGTCCAAAGTCTCGCACATCTAGTTCACGCCCACCCGACACTCTCAGAAGTTTTGGACGAAGCTTATAAACGAGCGATCGCAATTTAGTCATTTGTTCTTTGTCATTTGTCCTTTGCTAAAAACAAGGACAAATGACCACCGATCAATGACTAATAACCAATGACCAATGACTAATGACTAATGACTAATTATGCAAATCCGTCGCCGTTCACCTAACCCAGTTATTTCCGTGTCTATATTACGTTATCAGGCTGTCGTGCCTGATGCAGCGCCAAACAATATCTTGGAGGAAATTGTCTGGCAGAAAGAAGTAGAATATGACCAAATGCGGGAAAAGGTTCCTTTGCAGCAATTGCTTAAGCAGGTACTCACTGCATCGCCAACCC
The DNA here is from genome assembly GCF_964247315.1 of uncultured Nostoc sp. Classification (GTDB taxonomy): domain Bacteria; phylum Cyanobacteriota; class Cyanobacteriia; order Cyanobacteriales; family Nostocaceae; genus Nostoc. The sequence goes on along the minus strand of NZ_CAXTTT010000015.1, from coordinate 24,403 downwards.
GTGATTTTGTTGCCGCCTTGCGCCAAGGTAAGACAAAGCCAGCATTAATTGCCGAAGTCAAAAAAGCTTCTCCCAGTAAAGGCATTTTACGAGAAGATTTTGACCCAGTAGCGATCGCCCTTTCTTATCAGCAAGGTGGTGCTAGTTGTCTTTCTGTACTCACAGATACCAAGTTCTTTCAAGGCAGCTTTGATAACTTAGCTAAGATTCGCGCTGCCGTAGATTTGCCCCTACTATGTAAAGAGTTTGTGATTTATGCTTACCAGATATACTTGGCGCGAGTTCAGGGTGCAGACGCTATTTTATTGATTGCAGCTATCCTGAGCGATCAAGATTTGAAATATTTCCTCAAAATTGCTAACAACCTGAAAATGGCAGCCTTGATTGAAGTCCATAGCTTGGCAGAACTTGACCGCGTGTTAGCCTTAGATGGAGTCTCCTTGGTAGGAATCAATAATCGCAATTTGGAAGATTTCTCTGTCGATCTGCAAACTACTTGCCAACTTTTGGCTGCAAGGGGTAGCCAATTGCAAGAGAAAAACATCCTAGTTGTCAGCGAATCAGGACTACACAACCCAGAGGATTTGAGTTTGGTGCTGACAGCAGGTGCATCTGCTGTACTCATTGGAGAATCTTTGGTAAAACAACCAGATCCCGGCGCTGCGATCGCCCATATATTACCGAGGAATTTTTGAAAGAAACACCCCACCTGCCCTATAAAGGTGCAGGGCAACTGCACAAAAGAGTTGAACAATTGGGCACACTATGCGTACACACGCAGCACTTTGCCATCAAATATCATCAATATTTTGCCAAATCTTCATTGCTAATTAAATCAAAGCCATAAGTAACTAGTTATTTAGTATGTAACAATTTATTCACCAGAAACAAACTGTGACTAATACAAAATCCCAAATATGAAATCAAAATTGAACTTCATGGAGCAAATTCCTCTACCTTCGCCTATTCACTACGAACTTATACTTCAACTCTTAGAAAGACAAACTATGTTAGCAGTAAATGATAACCCAGATTTACGGCATCAGGTGAATCAGCTAATTATTACTCTCCGTAAAGCTGCTGTACAGCAAAAGCGACTAGAAGAAATCTGCGAGTTTTCCTCTGTAACTATCGATCACCGTTGGTCAATCAACCATCATAACGGTAGCAAAGTTGTTGCTCCTGATTGAAAAAAATTGTCATATTTATAAGATTTTAGTTCTGAAAAAGTTCATATTGATTTAAACAAAACTGTAGATCGGTTAAAATAAAATATTAATCAGATTCTATCTCGAATTTGACGAAAGATGAAATACAACAGCATTGATGAACTACTCAGAAATAATCAGGCTTGGGTTGCCGAAAAGCTAGCTCTAGATCCAACTTACTTTCAAGAATTATCTAGTGGACAAACACCACCTTTTCTATACATTGGGTGTTCTGATAGTCGTCTAGCATTAACAAAGTTTACCCGTACAGAACCAGGAGAGTTATTTGTACATCGTAATATTGCCAATCAAGTCTCTCTAACGGATATAAACTTTTTAGCCATTTTAGAATACGCAATTTTACACCTGAAAGTGGAACACATTATCGTTTGTGGTCACTACGATTGCGGAGGAATTAAGACAGCTTTAGAAGGGAGAACTATCGGAATTCTTGATAACTGGGTAAATCCGATTCGGGAACTGTATTTAGAGAAACAAGAAGAAATTGATGCCTTGCCAACAAGAGAAGAACGTCTAAATCGCTTGGCAGAAATCAATGTTGTGGCGCAAGTGAAAAATATTTACCAAACTTCCATTATGCGTCAGGTACTTTATAAGCGAAAAGCGCCTATGGTTCATGGCTGGGTACTAGATATACGTACTGGCTTAATCAAAGATTTAAACGTTCCAACTGTGCAATGGCAATTGCACATCTGCCCCTTGCTTCTAGAGTTTAGACTCTATGCCCTGTTAAAAACTTAGAGTTAATTCGGTATTTTCCGCCACACAAAAGCTTATATTAGAGACTTGATAAATATTGTTTTTACAACTTTTATTTAGATATCAGGTTTGATTGGGTAGTCTCTATGTATATTTCAAAAATAAAGTAGTATTCTTAGAGATTTTTGTTTAACTAAAGTTACGAATACAAAATAGTTAATTTTATGAACTTTTTTATAGAGGCAATTCATGAATTGCCTCTATAAGAATCACTAACACAGATATTGGTACGCTTAACCTACTTATACAAAAAATTATTTTTTAGCAATTATCCATATTGCATGAATAATCCCAGGAATGTAACCAAACAGCGTCAAAAGTATATTAATCCAAAAGTCTATACCAAAACCTACTTGTAAAAAAACTCCCAAAGGCGGCAGGAAAATGGCACACAGAATCCGAACTAAATCCATTTAAACCTCCTATTCATCTCAGAAAAGACAGCTTGTTGGCAAACTAATTCACTACTGTTAAAGCATATTTGTACCTTTCAAAGATAACATTCCCTGTCTTAATCTAGATCGCGGTTAAGATACGGTAAACCGCACTCCAGATTAGCCACCGCTAATTTTGGCTTTATAACCTAGCTTGGTCAAAATCTCGACAATTTTCTGTTTGTGTTCGCCCTGAATTTCAATTTCGTTGTCTTTAAGTGTTCCACCTGTCCCACACTGGGTTTTCAACTGCTTCACCAAATCTGCTAAGATTTCGGGTTTCGCTTGAAAACCGCTAACGACTGTGACGGTTTTGCCTTTGCGTCCTTTGCGGGAAGCCTGTACTTTAAGATTTTGTTGTTGTGGGGGCAGTTCTGGAATTGGTCTTTCTGTGGCGGCGGAGTTATCGTTGCCAAATTCGCGGTAGACAAAGCTTTTGTCAGAAGATTGAGAATTGGAAGAAGACATAAAATGAATATTTAAAAAAATTTCAAAGGCAGTGGAAACTTCTACGCAACCATTCTGCTGTGATATCAATTTCTAGGCTAATATTAGACATCTATACATCATAACCAAACTGACATAATACTTGAACTAATCCTTGCTTATGTAAAAATATAGATTCAAATGGTTGAACTGATTTACAAAAGTGGGTTGTCTATATCTATAATTAAACATAATTTTACCTAAACCATCTCAAACTCTAATTGATGACTCTTGAGAAAATCATGGGTGAAATGATCCACCATATTTGTATCAGCTAGTTCCAAATTATAAAAATCCACAGCTTCATGGTCAAAATGGGGCCCAGCGTGCCAAGTACCCTCATGTAGCTTGATAAAACAATTCCCCGGAATGCGGAAAGCAGCAATCTCTTTTAATGCTGGTTCATTCACATCATTATCAGGAGGACAAACTGCAATTAACCAATCCTTCCCTTCCAAAGAACCCAGACATTGAGTGCATTGCACATGGCGAGTAATTTTGTGGAACTTTCGCCCTATCTTTTCCAACCGCATAACATAAAATCGTGGAATCCCGTTTTGCAGGTTTAACTGGGCATCTTCATCATCGTAAGTTTTGCCATCAAGACTTGCAAAAATCACCTGTCCATAACGCCGAAAGTTTTCAGAAGTCACCCATTGTACCTGCAATTGTTGCACTGTCTTTGGTGTACTCATATCAAATCCTTAAGAGAGATTACTTAGGTTTATTTTCCCCATAATAACTAAATTTTATACAGCTATTATGGTGATTTCCTAAGTTTCAATGTCTTAAAATTATGAAAAAATAACCTTAACTAGCTAGATAACTACGTACTTGTTCCTTTTGGCGTCGGAGGAGACTGAGAGCTTTTTGTTCTATCTGACGCACCCGTTCTCGACTAATACCCATGCGATCGCCAATTTGTGCTAAAGAAAGTTCATACCCATCCGTTAAACCAAAGCGCAGGGTTAATATCTCTCGCTGCTGTGGAGACAGCTTTGCCAATAAGTCTTGTAAGTCTTGGTGGAGAGATTCTTCAACGGCATAATCTTCGGGGGAAGGACCATCATCCTCCAATATGTCCTGCAATTCTGTATCTTGTTGTTCACCAACTCGTGCCTCTAGAGAGAAGGGTTGACGAGCTAAGTACAAACACTCTCGAACTTGGTTAGATGTCAAAGATAAGGCAGTGGCAATTTCCGCAGTAGTAGGAACGCGACCCAACTGTTGAGATAATTCTCGTTGCACCCGTTTAATTTTGTTCAGTTTCTCAAAGACATGAATAGGTAAACGAATTGTACGTCCTTGTTGAGCGATCGCCCGTGTAATTCCTTGACGAATCCACCAGTAAGCATAAGTAGAAAACTTGTAACCAAGAGCGGGATCAAATTTATCCACCCCTCGTTCTAAACCTAAAGTACCTTCTTGAATTAAATCCATAAATTCTAGGTTCCGGTGCTGGTATTTCTTGGCCACAGCTACCACTAACCGGAGATTAGCCTGAATCATTTTCTGCTTGGACTGGTGTCCTAAATTTAGCTGTTGCTCTAGCACCTCTAAACTTAACTCCACCCGATCTGCCCATTCTTGCAGCGTGGGTTCGTGGTTTAATTTCACAGCCAATTCTTCCTTAGCAGCTAATAAATTCATCATCTGCTGCACTTGTTGGGCAAAAATAACCTCTTGTTCGCGAGTCAACAAATCTACACGCCCGATCTCTTGCAGATAACTACGCACAATATCATCTGTAGCTCGAGGCTTTTTATCTGCGGCTAAACTTTTTTTCTTCGTTTTTTGAACTTCGGTATGTGGAGATGTTAAGTTGCTCATGGTTATTTGCTCCTCTGTAACCTCATCAATTTATTGGTATCAAGTCTAGATATTCAGACCCACAGCCATTTCACAATAGATATATTGCAAAGGTGCTTAATACCTCATCCCTTAATCTCCTTCCCCCTTGCGAGGAGGGAAGACAAAGCTACGCTTTGGCGGGGTGGGGTTCTTAGATTTGTAATTTATGCAAAAGGTCTAATCAATTTGCAACACTGATGAATTCTAGTCTATGATACATTACAAGTTAATTGTTGGAGATAATAAACCCAAAATCAACCCACCCCTTAATAATAACATCATCAATAGTCACAAATCAATTATCTAAAGTATCATTTGCATATCTTTTGAAGTAATTACAGTAATTACATTTTTTTATCATTGATTTTTGTATATTCTAAAATAGAATTAACAATTAAATTGAGTATAGTTATCCAATGCCGTTACTGTAAAAAGTAAAAAATTCTGAACAACGATTTCATTATCTTAAGAGATAAATTATTAATATCAAATCTTAAAATCTTACAAAAAGTTCATTTATTGAAGTGTTCTTAGTCTGCCGAGCAAGAGATGTAATCTCATTAAATAACAACTTATTAAGTATAAAATATCCATTTTTCACCTCATTTTTTTGTAAGATAATCTAATCATATCAAGCCAGGTGCATAGCAGACGGTCGTTAAATATGAAAGAAAGAACTTCTCCTACTGCCCTTCTTTAATAACAGCTTTATTTAAGAATCTGGTCAAATACTTAGTAATTGGACGTCTAATGAAATTAATTATGCGGTATCCAGAACACTTGCACAGACGTAGCACTACTACATCTCTACATTTTTTTTAACTCATATCTTTTTCCTGAAATTTAGGATGACCAAGAAGACGCAGATATCTGTGACAATTGCCTTTGTGTCATAATTGCAGGCAGACATCTGCACTGGATGCGGTATTATCAACTTGATTACTCCTAAAGACATTTTATGGACTAAAAGTACTAACAGTGGTAACACTAACATCAAGGATAATACTTGGCAAGACAGCAACAGCCGCGATCGCTAAAGCACATGCAAGTGTGCGTCCATGAAAAGAACAAGGTTCAAGAGTTACATACATTTTCAAGAAGTTGAAAGCTTTGCCTTGAATCTGTTTAAGTGCGTCAGCTTCAGCATGATATTTTCCTGGTGTTCGCGTGTATCCTTGAGCTACTATCTTTTTGACCATCTACTGATCGCACAACCTATTGGTGGGTTCGGCAAACATTCCGGCAAAGCTTTTCTGCTTTGAGCAAAAGCAGCCAGCATAAATATTTCATCCATGTTTGAGCGTAAATTATCTAGATAAATCACACTACCAAGAATTAGCTCTTTATTGTTAAAAAAGTTCCTATATCAAAACTTAGTAAGGGTCACACTGATACCAGAATCCAGTTTAGGAACCTTGAGATACTCAATTGGCTCACTACTTTGAGTCTTTGTTGGCTCCTGACATTGCTTAAAAAAAGCGCCTGGGTTATTGATGAACTCAAGTGGGTTAATTTTTTGGCATCCTTGCTCCTGCACTAGCGAAATTGATTCAGCAGTTTGTTTTGAATTATTAGTCTGTCCGATAAAATTACTCCATGTCGTGTTAATCGTGGCTGGTTCTGTCAATAAAACTCTAGCCTGATCGCGATCGCCTATTGTCATGCGAACATTCTCTTGGTTAGCATAGGCACTCTGACTGAGAGTGAGTGCGCTAATCATAATAACTAAGAAAATAGAAGAGGATTTCATAATTCAATCTCTCAACATTTAATGTCAGTTTAATAATTACAATTGCCGAGATACAGAAACCAAGAAATAGCAGCCTAGCTTAAGTACTTTAGATTAACACAGGTGAATCTATCCCACTAATACCAGTAATATGATAATCTGCTGTTGATAACAGAAGGGTGTATCACATTATGGCTGGGCGATTTGAAGGATTAAGCGACCTAGAATGGAGGTTGTTTGAAGATATATTTCCCAAGGAACCAGAAAAGCGCGATACCTTCGGTAAGCTTCGCTAACGCGGAATGCCTCATGCGCCATTTCGTCATGTACTTAACACTTTAGTGTATATATTGATAACAGGATGTCGTTGGTGCGATGTTCCTTCAGGAGAAATCTGGGCATCAAAAAGTGCAGCGCACAGATGGCTACAACGTTGGCAAACAGATGGAATATTAGACAATTTACAAGCGCGTATACTGGGAATTGCAGACGAGAAAGCATTAATTAACTGGAGTTACGGCGCGCTAGACGGGTCTTTTTCCCCCTGGAAAGGGTGGCGGTGAGGGTGTTGCGTATGGTCATAAGGGTAAAAAATTTTTGATACATACCCTCACTGAGGGTAATGGAATGCCCTTAGCTAATTGCACAACGCCTGCCAATGGCAATGAACGGGAGCAGGTTATACCCCTTCTAGATAGCGTCAAAGTCAAAACAAATAGACCCGGTAGACCGGACTACGTCCCGCTTCGCTAACGTAAAGGAGTTAAAGTACTTGCGGCTGACAAAGGTTACGATTCTAAGGATAAGCGTGCAGCCCTGCGTAGGCGAGGGATCAGACCGCAATGGCCCAAGCGAGTTTGGAAAACCAAGAAAAATCGGGGTAGACCAATTAAAATTTCAGTCCCACGTTTTCAACAAGAGCGCTGTTTTGCCTGGTTTCAACGAAAATATCGCAGACTCGTTGTTCGATGGGAACGAATTTCCGCCTGCTTCAATGCTTTTATTTCTCTAGCTACAATTCATATCTGGATCAACAGAATTTTATTAGTGGGATAGATTCAACTAAGGTGATTGAAAATTTATGGGTAAATCTAAAATACTGGCATATAAAAAACCCAAGGACAAGCACGTTGTAATTTTCATACCTCAAGCCACATAAAAAAGTCTTTCATTAGACTAGGCAAATTAAACTGATTGCGAGTTATTACAGACTCAATACTCAAATCATACAATTTTATGATTGCTAGTTCCGTATTATTACTAAAATTGACCATTTTCAGAGTCAGAATTAATTGTTACTAAAAGTTTGTAAGCAGCTTAAGTAAACATCCATTGAGTCTTTATAAATCTCTCTTTTCACTGTACAAAGTCTATCTCTGAAGTGCTTCCATTGCTTATAGCTTATAGGCTGGCACAATTTTTCTATTCCTTACCCTGAAGCAATTAACTCCTTTCATCGTTTTAAAATCATCGAACTGACAGCGAACATATTAGTCTTTTATATAAATTTTTTGTAAAGTTCTCGAATTCAGTGTTCTCACATAATATGATAGTGATTTTTAGTTTACAAATTAATACTTGCATTAGTAGTAACACAAAACTAAGTTAACCAAAATTAAGCCCTAAAAATGGAAAGCCACTCAATCAGGGAGAAAATTGTGAGTTATCTTGTTTTTGCTGTCAGTAAAATATCAATCTAAGTTAAAATTGCGCTCTGCAAAACTATTAGTTAACTTCCGATATTTAACAACTTCAGCAAAAAAGAATTAGCTGACAGTCAACGAAGGAGATTACTATTCCAAAGTAGATTACAGCGCTACTGTGGGCAAAATACTAAGAACAATCTGCTGTAAGTAAATAATCTTTTTTATAAAAGTTTGTATATATCTATGACGATGGAATCTTTACCAAGTTTTGAAGAAGTAAATATTCAGAAATACTTAGAAGTTATTCAACGGCGTTGGCTACCTCTAGTTGGAATTTTTGCTATATCTGTTACCCTTGGATGCTTGTATGCATTTTCACTAAAACCTTCATACAAGGCAGAAGGAAGTTTGATGATAAAAACAAATCGCTCTTCCTCACTCACGGGCTTATCGGATGACATAGGACGCCTAGAAGCTTTGAATGTGAACGACAATCCCCTGGAAACTCAAGTGAGAGTTATTGGATCAAATCCAGTAATTGAGAAAACGATTAATTCCCTCAACCTTAAAGATAGTCAAGGCAAACTGCTCTCGATTCCTGACTTGGCAAAACAACTAAAAATAGAAGGAATTAAAGGCACTGATGTTGTACAACTTTCTTATAAAGGTGGCGATCCGGAACTAGCTGCCAAAATCATCAATGAAGTTATTGACAGTTATATCGATTTAAATATCAAGGCTAATCAGAATGAAGCGCGGACAGCCAAACAGGTTCTCGTAACGGAAGTACCTAAAGCTGAGGAAGTTGTCAGAAGAGCCGAATCAAAACTGCGGCTATTTAAAGAAACGAATAAAGTTGTTGTCCTGGAACAAGAAGCAGCCGCAGCAGTCGATACAATTTCTAAGTTAGGAAACCAAATTTCTCAAGCTTTAGCTCAACTAGATGATGTGAAGGGTCGTCTAGAACAGTTAAGCAGTGAAGCTCAGGTAGATTCACGGCAAGGTGTAATCGAATCTGAATTGAGTCAAGCACCTGGAGTTCAGAAAGTGCTAGCCCAACTTCAAGAAACAGAAAGCCAACTTGCACTAGAGCGTACCCGTTTTTCACCTGAACACCCTACAATTACTAGCTTAGAAGAAAAAGTTGCAGCTCTTAACAACTTGCTAAAAGAGCGGACAGGACAAGTAGCAGGTAAAGCGCAGATAACACAGGGAAGTTTACAGGTTGGACAACTGCGACAAAGCCTAATTGCAGATATTACTCGTGCTCAGGCAGAACGCGTTGGTTTGGAGAGACAAATTGCCACACTCAAACAACAGCAAAATGCCTACATCAAACGAGCAAATAATTTGCCAAGGTTAGAACAGAGTCAACGAGAGCTAGAACGGAAACTGCAAGCAGCTCAAACGACTTACGAAACACTATTAAAGAAACGCCAAGAGATTGATATTGCACAGAACCAAAAGATTCCTAATGCTCGTGTCATTTCCTATGCTTTAATCCCTGATAAAGCAGAAGGGCCTCGGAAAATGCTGTTTATTGTTGGTGGAGCAGGAGTTGGTTTCTTCTTAGGTATCATTGTTGCCTTTACTTTAGACTTGATAGACCGCTCGGTGAAGACCGTCAAAGAAGCCAAAGATGTCTTGAGATACAGTGTTTTAGGAGTGATTCCTACACAAGCTAGAAATGGTAAAGATCATTCTTCTATAGCAGGACTCGATAGACCTATTCCCAAAATTATTGGTAGAGATATTCCTTACTTCCCTGTTGGTAATGCATATCAAATACTACAAGTGAACTTAAAGTTCCTCTGTTCTGATAAACCGCTCAAAAGCATTGTAATTACAAGTTCCGTTGCCAAAGAAGGAAAGTCTGACGTATCTGCAAATTTAGCTGTGACTATGGCTCAGGCGGGGCGTAAAGTGTTGTTGGTGGATGCAGATATGCGTCATCCCATACAGCATCATATCTGGGGGCTAACAAATACAATTGGACTAAGTAATGTCATAATTAACCAAGCTTCTTTAGATACAGTTGTTCAGGAAGTAATGCCTAATCTGGAAGTTCTTACTTCTGGAGTTTTGCCTCCCAATCCAGTGGCAATGCTAGATTCTCAACGCATGGCAACATTAATTAGTAACTTTGGGAGAGAGTACGATCTTGTAATTTTTGACACTCCTCCCTTGTCAGGAATAGCAGATGCTGCTGTTTTAAGCACCTTGACTGACGGTATCTTATTAGTCGTTCGTCCTGGAGTGGTTGACTTGAACAGTGCAAATGCAGCTAAAGAGTTTTTAACTCAGTCAGGTCAGAAGGTATTAGGGATAGTCATCAATGGAGTGAATGCTAAAAATGAACCTAATAATTATTTTTATGATACTAAAAAACGACAAATTGAACAAGATTTAGTATCTAGCAGCTTAACTAAATTTCGCAAAGAGCGTTAAGTTCTCTTAGAAATTGTGAAAGTTACCATCACTACAACCATCTAAACCAAATTTTTTAACTGTAGGAATAATGGATAAAACTAAAATTAAAACTTCTTGTTTAATTAATAATTACAATTATGCTGAATTTCTCTCTGAGGCAATTAATAGCGCTTTAAATCAGACAGTTAAATTTGATGAAATTATCATTGTTGATGACGCATCCACAGATAATTCTGCGGAAGTTATCAATAAATTTACTCAAGTAACTAATGTTAAATCTATCTTTAAAGAAAAAAATCAAGGACAATTATCATCTTTTAATGAAGGTTTTTTAGCTGCTAATGGTGACATTATATTTTTTTTAGATGCCGATGATATTTATGAACCTCAGTATTTAGAAAATGCCCTAAATTTTTATAATAGACGCAGTGAATGTGATTTTATATTTTGTGCGTATAAAAAATTTGGAGCAGTACAAGGGACATTTCAAGACGATACAGTTGATTTAGATTTGGGTTATTCAGTAATTAGAACTTTATATAATGGAGAATGGATTGGTTCCATAACTTCAACATTATCAATACGTAGAGAGATAGTCAGAAAATTTTTACCTATTCCAAATATAGAAGATTGGCGTGTAAGGGCTGATGACTGTTTGGTATGGGGAGCTTCTTTGGTGGGGGCTAAAAAGTTTTATATGTCTAAACCTTTAGTGATGTATAGAATACATGAGAATAATCAATATCATAATAATAACTTTTTAGATGTAAACAAAAACTATGAATATAAAAGATTTTGGAAACGCAATTCTCTCTTTAATTACATTCTGGAAAAAAATAATTTTAGCTCCCCATTATTCTTAGCTTTCACATCTATCAATGAGCTACAAACAATAGCATGCCCAAAATATCAAGATTTTGTTACTTACTTGAAAATAATATTTTTATTTGAGCAGAGTTTTTATTGGAAACTCAAGGGTATTACTTTATTGTTTAGCTATTTTTTGAAAATCTTGATTAGTGGTAAATTAAAACCCTTATAGATGATAAATAAGGTGAGTTACTGAATAAATAAACTTTGTTTTGTCTTTGATAAATTTAAAAACTTGCATGAGCGAAATTGATAGGTATAAAGAATGTCAGATGATTAATTAATAAAAATAATGTTAAGTAAATTAAAAATTATAAACTTCTCGAAATTTAAATCTCGTTCTGGGCTGCGTGCAATTATTGCTAATACAGGTTGGTTGTTTGCTGACCGCATTCTACGCATGGGTGCAAGCTTAGTTGTAGGAGTATGGGTAGCACGTTATTTAGGAGTACAACAGTATGGTCTATTTAACTATGCTTTAGCTTTTGTTGCCTTATTTAGCCCAATTTTTACTCTCGGATTAGACGACGTAGTAGTTCGCCATCTTGTTCGCCAATCATCAAACAAAGAGGAAATTTTAGGAACTACTTTTTGGCTAAAATTTTTGGGTGGAATTGCTTCTGTTTTATTGGCAGTTAGCACGATGTTTTTCTTAGGTGAGCATGAAACACTAAAGATATGGCTAGTTGCAATTTTAGGAATAGCAGGAATTTTTAGGGCATCTGATACTATTGAACTGTGGTTTCAATCACAGGTGCAGTCAAAATATACTGTAATCGCTAAAAACACGGCATTTCTGCTAAATACTGTCATTAAAATCGCACTAATTTTAACAAAAGCACCATTGTTAGCTTTTGCTTTGGTAACATTAGCAGAATTTGCAATGAGTGCAATTGGCTTACTAATTGTTTACCAAGTCAAAGGGTCTTCATTGTGGTTATGGCGTTGGAGTTTCGCTTCTGCCAAAACTCTTATGAAAGAGAGTTTACCTCTAATTTTTTCGGGGTTTGCCATCATGATTTTTATGAGAATAGATCAGGTGATGTTAGGTCAAATGATCGGAGATAGTGAGGTTGGAGTTTATTCTGCTGCTGTGCGTATTTCTGAAATTTGGTATTTTATTCCAGGGGCTATTGTTTCCTCTGTTGCTCCGGCAATTTATGCAGCAAAAGAAAAATCAGAAAGTCTTTACTATCAGCGAATAGGACAATTACTCAGTCTAATGACATGTATATCTTTAGGAATTGCTCTTCCAATGTCCTTTTTATCTGACAAGATAATTATAGTGATGTTTGGAAGTGGATATGCAGAGGCAGGAGCAATATTAGCAGTTCATATTTGGACTTCTTTATTTGTATTTATGGGTCTTGCAACATCACCTTGGTTTATTGCTGAAGGTTTAAACCACGTTTCTTTAGGTAAGACTTTATTTGGGGCAATACTAAATATTATTCTCAACTTAATACTTATTCCTAAATATGCAGGACTTGGAGCGGCGATCGCAACAATAATATCTCAAGCTGCTGCTGCTTTTATATGCAATGCATTTGATTCAAGAACACAAAAACTCTTTAAAATTCAAGTGCGATCGCTTATTCATTTTTACAAATACTGATCGTTATTATTTAACTTTTATTATTCTTATGCAAACACCCGTAACTTTTATTATTTTTAAACGTCCACAAACAACAGAGAAAGTTTTTGAAGTTATTCGCCAAGCCAAGCCAACAAAACTTTTTGTAATTGCAGATGGACCCCGCATTGACCGCGAAGATGAGGCAGAAAAATGTGAAGCGACTAAGGCAATTATTGAGAGAGTTGATTGGGATTGTGAAGTAATAAAGAATTATTCTGATATCAACTTGGGTTGTGCAAAACGGGTATCAAGTGGTTTAGATTGGGTCTTTAATAATGTCGAGGAGACAATTATTTTGGAAGATGATTGTATCCCTCACCCAAGTTTTTTCAGATTTAGTCAAGAATTGCTGGAAAAATATAGAGATGATACCAGAATCGCCACAATCTCTGCTCAAAATCTTCAACTTGGACAAAAACGTACAAATTACAGTTACTATTTTTCTCGCTACAACCACTGCTGGGGTTGGGCAAGTTGGAGACGTGCTTGGCAACATTATGATTTGACTATCAAACTCTGGAAAGAGGTGCAAGCAGAAAACCTTTTACATGACATTCTTATAGACCAAAAAGCAGTAAATTCTTGGCAACGAATATTTCAGTCTGTTTATGACAATCCTACAGGTATAACCTGGGATTACCAATGGACATTTGCTTGTTGGATGCAGGGAAGCTTAAGTATTATTCCCAATGTCAATTTAATCTCTAATATTGGTGTTGGTGCAGACGCAACTCATTTCACTTCAAATCAAGGATTTTCGTTCATCAATATGTCCATGCAGGCAATGGAATTTCCCTTAAAGCATCCACCATTTATTGTCAGGAATGTAGAGGCAGATAATTTTACACAGAAAACAGTCTATAAAGCAACTGCATTGGATATTTTTAAAGAGGAAGTGAAGAAAAGATTGAATTACTCAACAATAAAAAAATAGATCAATCAAATCTCAAAAATGAAAGTAAAATTAACAGAGAAAATATTAACTATCTTGCTATTACTGATTGCTGTAGGTGCATTAACAATACATCCTGCACAAGAAGTTTCCATGTCTACACTTGGAGGCGATAAGCTAGATACTTTGTTCAATATAGTTTCATATTTAATCCTATTTTATTTCCTAATTTTATACTGGAAAGGTTTTATTTTTGTAATTACTAGAAGTCCATTACAGTTTTTTTTACTAGCAATAGTTATATTTTCTCTTTTATGGTCAGAAGACCTAAGTTCTAGTCTTACTTATCTAAGAGGTCTAATCCGAATATATTTTCTTGCCATCTATTTAGCAATGCGTTATCCGCTTAAAGAACAAATTAAGCTGATAGCTTGGGCACTTGGCGTAGCTGCATCATTATCTATGCTATTTTCTGCATTCGTACCAGGTTATATTCACGAATCACCTGAATTACTAGGTATGTGGAGTGGAATTTATGGTCATAAAAATGAATTAGGTTACATGATGGCTTGGAGTGCAGGAGTTTTTTTGCACCTTGCTCTTAGTGGCCATCGATATCGCTGGTTGATGTGGGCACTATGTGGGATCTCTATATGTCTAATTATTTTCTCACGTTCAACAACATCTTTAACGATTTTGTTGACAATGATATTACTTTTACCTTTCTACAAATCCCTAAAAAAAACTAATTATAAATTGCAATTTATTATGATTACTTCAACTTTGATGTTCCTAATGATTTCTTCAATATTACTTCTCAATAATGCCGAAACTGTAGTTGGTACTTCTGGTAAAGACCTTACCTTCAATGGACGCTCTGACCTCTGGGAGCTAGTGATTTCCAAGATTTTGGAAAGACCTTGGTTAGGTTATGGATTTTCGGGATTTTGGACTAGTAATGCTGCATCTAAATTAAGAGCTACTTATGATTGGGCAAGTAATGCCCATAATGGTTTTTTAGAATTATTGTTAGAATTGGGATTCTTAGGTTTTTTGACTTTTGCAGCAGGGTTTGTCCGGTTTTTTGTAATGGCATTGACTCGAATTATTTCTATCGCGAAAAAACCGGAAGATTATTGGCCAATGCAGATGCTACTTATCATAGTCATAGTTAATTTTTCAGAAGCCAGATTATTAACTCCTAGCTGGAATTGGTTAATGTATGTCACCACGTCATTATCTTTGACTGTTGAATATCAACAAAATCGTAAAAATATTTTAGTCCATTAGTTTTTATGACAGTCAGAAATAGTTTTAGTGATTATTAAGTGAATAAAAATGAAAATTTTACATATTAGTACCCATGATATTAGTGGCGGTGCTGCGAGGGCTGCATATCGTTTACACACAGGTTTACAGGATATAGGACTACAGTCACAAATGTTAGTTCAGGAAAAATATAGTAATGATAAAATGGTAATTGCACCTAAAATTAGACTGTTTCAAGGCATTGCTAAAGCAAAGTTGACAGTTGAAAGTTTGCCATTAAAGCTTTATCGCCAAAAGAAAAATACTCCATTTTTTACTCAATGGTTGCCAGATAGAGTTATTCCTAAAGTTGCTCAGATTAATCCAGATATAATCAATCTGCATTGGATTAGCGGAGGTTTTATGCAAATAGAAACCTTTGCTAAACTGAAGCGTCCTCTAGTTTGGACTCTCCATGATATGTGGGGGTTTACTGGAGGGTGTCACGTTACTGGAGAATGCGATCGCTACAAAGTATTCTGCGGGGCTTGTCCTCAACTCAACAGTGGTAATGAATGGGATTTATCCCGTTGGGTATGGCAGCGCAAAGTAAAAGCTTGGAAAAATTTAAATTTAACTCTGGTTTCACCAAGTTCTTGGTTAGCAGAGTGCGCTCATTCCAGTTCTTTATTCCAGAATTTGCGAATTGAGGTAATTCCCCACGGACTAGATACTCAAAAATATCGACCGATTAATCAACATTTTGCACGAGAAGCACTTAACCTACCTCAAGATAAAAAGCTGATACTCTTTGGAGCGATAGAAGCAACAAGCGATAGAAATAAAGGATTTCATTTGTTGCAACCAGCTTTACAAGAATTAAGTAAATCTGGCTGGAAGGATGACTTGGAAGTTGTGATTTTTGGAGCATCTCAACCCGAAAATCCACCTGATTTAGGCTTCAAAAGCCACTATTTGGGACATTTACATGATGCTATATCTTTAACAACTGTTTACTCAGCCGCTGACGTAATGCTTGTACCATCTCTTCAAGAATCTTTTGGACAGACAGCTTCGGAATCATTCGCTTGTGGTACTCCAGTTGTGGCGTTTAATTCTACTGGCTTAAAAGATATTGTTGATCATCAGCAGAACGGCTATTTGGCTAAACCTTATGAAATTGAAGATTTTGGCAAAGGAATTACCTGGGTTCTTGAAAATGAACAGAGGTTGCAAAAACTATCATTTTATGCTCGCGATAAAGCCGAGCAAGAATTCACTCTGGAACTTCAAGCGCGTCGTTATTCAGCCTTGTTTCAGGAAATATTGATGAGAGCAAAGAAATCTTCATTGAGTAATTAACTTAGTAAATCAATACTTCATAATATGTCAATACCTATAGCTTTTATAATTTGTACAGAACCTGGTCGTTTAGAAGGTCAATCTTTGATGCTTGCAGAAAGTATTCGTAAGTTCTGCGGCGAATTGAAAAATACACCTATATATAGTTTTCATCCTAGAGTAGGCGAACCGATATTAAAGCAAACCCAACAAGCGTTTGAAGCATTGCAGGTGATTCATCAACAAATTCCAATAAATCGAGAATTTCATGAATATTATTTAGCCAATAAACCCTTAGTTTGTGCCTATGCAGAACAAAATGTTGATGCAGAAATATTGGTTTTTTTAGACAGTGACAAATGCTTTTTTTCTGAACCAAAAGAATTTTTATTGCCAGTAGATTGTAATGTACGGATGCGTCCTGAGTATGGTCAAGGAATTGGTTCTACAGGTCTGCAAGATCCTCAAGAATGGTATTGGCAAAAACTATATGAAGTACTGGGAGTAAAGCGTGAGGTATTTATTGACACACCAATTGGTAATAAAAGAATCAGAGCCTACTGGAATTCTGGTTTGGTTGCTGTAAGAAGGAGTGCGGGTATATTTACAACTTGGAAAGAAAACTTTGAAAAAGTAATGCGCTTGGATATTACTCCTCCCCAAGGTATTTATTTTGTTGAGCAGTCTGTTTTGTCTGTAACTTTATGTGCCTTGGAAGAAAACGTTGAACATCTTCCTCCTAAGTATAGTTATCCATTACCTTTACATAACCGTTTATCAAAAGAAATACAAATTAAACATTGGGATGATATTATATCCATTCATTATTTCAACTTATTTTTTTATAACGATTGGAATGGACAAATAAAAAGATTGAAAAAATTTAATAGTAATTCAGATAAATATCAATGGTTATGTGAAGAGGTTGTCAGACTTAATATGCCTCGTGTATCAGTTTTGCATCGATATCTGTTGAAAGTCAGAAGAATGGAACAAAAATTAAAAAGCTTTAATTTAGATATTAATTTCAGTGGCTGGATAGAAAAGAAAGTTAAGTTTTAAAATGATATAACAAAATATTAAAAGTAGAATTTGATGATTGAAGTTATGAATATAATCTGTCATGGTTGCGTATAAGTTTATTACTTGAATTAATCATTTTTGTACATATTATATGAGGTAAAGGAAATGAAAAAAGCTAATTTAGCTGTAATTATGACATGTTATAACAGACGGAATACAACTCTTGCCTGTTTAAATGCTTTATATCAGCAAAAAAATCATGGTGATATTTATTTAACTGATGATGGGAGTTCTGATGGTACTACAGAAGCTGTTAAAGCAGAATATCCAGAAGTACAAATTCTTCAAGGTAATGGCAATTTATTTTGGGTGGGAGGAATGCATCTCGCTTTTGGTGAGGCGATAAAATATCAATATGATTATTATCTGTGGTTGAATGATGACACATTTATGGAAGCCAATGCTGTGAGTAAACTATTGCAGGTTCATCAAAATTTGACGGAACTTGGTTATCCAGACTCAATTGTAGTTGGTTCAACTAAAGACTCCATTACAGGAAAAGCAACCTATGGAGGAGCAGTAAAATCTAAAAAGTGGTATTCTAATAAGTTTGAATTTTTAGAACCAAGTTCCATTATCCAAAAATGCGATGCTATGTATGGTAACTGCGTGCTAATTCCTAAAAGTGTTGCCGCCAAAGTTGGCAATATTGATACAGCTTTTGTTCACAGTTTAGGAGATTTAGATTATGCCCTGAGAGCGCATAAATTGGGTTGTAAAATATGGGTAGCTCCTGGATATATTGGTACTTGTACTAAAAATTCTATCCGTAATAGTTGGGCAGATACTAATTTAAATATATTAGAACGCTTGAAAAAGGTACTACAAATTAAAGCATTTCCATTGAAATCCTGGACTATATTTTGTAGCAGACACTCTGGGCCATTCTGGATATTTTACTGGTTCTTACCCTATATAAGAGCAATTCTTGGTTACAAAGATTTGGCAACTTCTCCCACCTTTTCTGAGGATATTAACCAAACCTAACTCAGAAGTTTAATACTTGCACAAGAGTCATTAGTCAATGATATTTGGATAACTTATAACTATCTTAATAATTTGGCAAATGGAGTTTTCAATTATTAAATAAAAAAATCAACAATCATTTTATGGGTAAACGCTTACTAATTGTCTCAACTCTCGATTCCAGTCAACCATTTGGTGCATTTACTAGACCTTTTTATTTAGGACAATATCTTACTAAATATTTTGATGTTTTTCAGCTAGGTTTAGATTGTTCCTCTGTTAATTATGCACCTTCTGTTTCGATTGGAACAAGAAGCTTGAAGTCATATATTCAAGCTATAGAAAAGTGCATCGACGAGTTCTGTCCAGATATTGTGTATGCTCAAGAAACATTACCTGGTTTGGCTGCTCTAGTTTCACTAAAGCTTAGAAAACACAGTAGTTCCTCTCTTGTCTTAGATTTTCATACATTTTCGCCTTATGAATACTGGATGCGCTTGTTTTCAGTTGCCAATCCTTTCAAAGAGTTTACACAATGTATTAAGACATATATTGCTCAGGGAATTTTAATATTCTCTGGTAGTCCAATTATTGCAGCAGGTGAATCAATTCCTAAACTAATTTCCCAATGGTATGGAAAAACTCCACAGCAAATTTATTCTATCGGGAATGGAGTGACTGAAGACTTACTCAATACTGAAGTTTTTCTAGATAAAGACCCCTATCAAGCATTCAGACCAGCTAAAATAGTGGTTATTATTGCTCCCAAAACATTTCAATTTCCAACTAATGATCTGTCTGTATCAATGGCTATTGAGGTTGCTAAATCCCTTGAAAGTCATCAAGAAAAAGTACATTTTGTTGTTATTGGTAGGGATAGTAGTGATATTTCAGAACCAATACCCTCTAACATTTCTTTTCTAGGCTTTTTACCTAAAAGAGAAGATTTTGTCGCACATTTGAAATATGCAGATATTGCTTTATTGCCATTTTCAAAACAAGCAGTAGCAGGTGGCGCTCGTAATAAAGCATTAGATTATTTCGCTAGCAGAAAATTAGTTGTATCAACACTAGAAGGCTTGCGAGGTTTAGAAGAATTTCGCCACTTAGAACATCTGTTAGTAACAGGATACTCTTGCGAAGAAGTCGCTAACACAATACTTGATGCTGCTTCAAATCTTGATAAATATCAATCACTTGTAGATACAGCACATACTTTAATTATAGAAAAGTATTCCTGGAATGCAAGAGCACAGAATATCGCGGAAATCCTCATGCAAACAAGTGCTTTTTAGTTATATTTAGATAATAATTTTTAACTAAAAAACTTAGCTATTTCAATATTTCAGTACTTCAGTATTAAAATATTGCTAATTAATTTTACAATACTCACCTTTACATTGAGATAAAATCTCATATTTATCAAAAGAAAAACAAAATATGAAAAAGCGATTTTCCTATAAAATTATTGGCGCTCAAGTGGATGCACTCTCTATCCCTGACTTAAATTTATTGATTGAAGAATCTATTGACCGGGATAAAAAATGGATTATTGCTAATCACAACTTACATAGTCTTTATCTCTTCCATAACGATCTAAAAATGCAAGCTTTTTATTCCAAGGCGGAATATACCCATATTGATAGTATGCCTTTAGTGTTTATTGGAAAGCTGTTGGGTTTTCCGATTAAACGGGAACAAAGAGTAACCTATGCTGACTGGGTATGGCCTTTGATGGCAGAAGCTGCTACCAAAGGTTGGCGTGTATTCTATTTAGGTTCAAAGCCAGGAGTTGCTGAAAAAGCAGCAAATATTTTATGCCAGAAATTTCCTGGTTTACAAATCGCTTGCGCTCATGGCTATATTGATATACATAAAGATAGTCAAGAAAATCTTGCCACTGTAGCTGCAATTAATGCTTACAAACCCCATATATTAATGGTGGGGATGGGTATGCCACGCCAAGAGTATTGGGTTTACGAAAATCTTGAACATCTTCATACCAATACTATTTTGACTAGTGGAGCCTGTATGGACTATATAGCAGGAGCAATACCTACTCCTCCTCGCTGGATGGGAAAGGTGGGGTTAGAATGGTTGTATCGCTTGTTATCTGAACCGAAAAGGCTTTGGAGACGTTACTTACTTGAGCCTTGGTTTGTTGGCACATTATTTTTACGAGAAATTTGGAGTGTCTCAAGTCAACAAAAAAAAATAACCCGCTGGTATTTCTAAGTACGAAATTTCACAAGTTCGTAGCGTTATCGAGCTTCTCAAAGCCTTACCAGTAGGTTGCTCAATTCGTCACGAATTTATGAAATGTTGTACTAAGGTTTAATGATTAATTAGTCAGTAAGTCTTATTCAACTTTCATAATCGTGAATAACGAAAAATATTTCCATCTATTTTGCTTAGAATAATACTTAAAAGTACTATAGCAGTTCCCAGCATAATGAGGTACATTTTCAAAACTACTAAACTTGGTAAACAAGATTTGGGTGTACCTCAATTGTTGAGGAAATGCTATATTTACGCCTGGGTGGAGTATTAAGTTGATTCCTGAAAAGCCTGGGCTATAGCATTGCGGGCTGGTTTAGATTGCAGGTTCTCATCGAAGGGAAGCGGACGCAGAAATTTCCAGAGACTTGGATTGTTTCTAAAGGTTTTTCTTGGCATCCACTCAGGATGACGTATCCAGGTATGACGGTCGGTAAGTCCCCATGTAATCACAGTATCGACATTGGATGCAAAGCACAGGTCAAGATATCGCTTGTAACTGTCGGCTACCATTTGGTCTAGGCTTTTGATACTATTGGGTAGTGGGGTATCAATGATAATATCTAATTCCGTGATTATTGGTTTAACTTCAAGATCGTTAAGCCGTTTTAAAACGGAATTAAATCCTTTCTCGTCAAAAGAATATGCAGTAGAAAACCATAGATGTGACTGGATACCTGCCCCGTCAATTTTAACGCCACTATTCTTCAGATATTCGACCATTCTTAAGAAACGTTCTGATTTCCATGTGGTGCCTTCGATGCCAAAATCGTTTAGGTAAAATTTCTTGCTGCTATCAACTGAAGCGGCAATTAAAAACAAGTCTCGAATCAATTCTGGTTTTACCCCTTTACGCAAACCGATTGTTGGGTTATCAGTTTCATTTTCACTATCAGCGATAATTTCATTGGCAATATCCCAAGACTTTAAAACGGGACTATTGCGATAATGCCCCATGACTCCTTTAACATGGCGTTCGATCATCTTAGGTGTAGGGGGATAAGGAACCCAGTCTGGTTTTCCCATGTGCCAGAAAAGGGTATGCCCGTGCATTTCTATCTTATGTTTTTGGCAGAAATCAGCGATCGCATCTGCTGACTCAAAGGTAAATTTCCCTGGCTGTGGTTCAGTAGCGTCCCATTTTAATTCACCATTCGGTGTCACAATCGAACATTCACGAGCCATTAGGTTAGCGTAATCTTTCTCTGTTTGCAAAAATTCACTAGAAATTGCTGCGCCATAACGCTTTCCTTTGGCGGCAGCTAATTGTCGAAGGGGAGAATTTAAATTTTTACTTGTATAATTTGCTGCAATTGCATTCGTGCCTTGGTCTTCTTTTTGGTTATCCTTTTGTAAAAACCCCATAGTTAATAAGGCAGAAAGGGTTGTGTATCCTGCTCTCCTTAAAAAATTTCTCCGATAAGGCATAAATTGTATTTAATACAAAACATATAAGATTATTATATTACATAATAAGTTTTGATACTTTTGGAGGTGTAGTAATGATTACCACGGTCATTGCACACAAAAAGACAAAATTACCGTTTGTCTCACCCTTGCATAATTTTTTGTATGAAATGCTACGCATTTGTTAATACATAATTGCAAGTATTTATCAATCTTCACCCAGATATACAGGGTTTTTTCCAAAATCAAGTCATAGTCTCATACTTAAGTGGCAAAGATGAAAATTGATAAGTATTACATCTAGGGCAAAACTAAATTAAACTATAACGCATGTTCGATTTACATCAATTAACAGTGCTTTTACATACCAGCAGTAAACATGCTAAAGTAAAATATAACGATTGTTCGATATAAATATTCTCAGTTATGCCTAAGATTGTTGACCATGAGCAATACCGTAAAGAACTGCTTAACAAGTGTTTTGATTTATTTGCTCAAAAAGGCTATGGTTCCATCACTATGCGCCAGATTGCTGAAGGATTAGGGGTTTCTACTGGTACGTTGTACCACTATTTTTTTAGCAAACAAGCTCTATTTGAGCAATTGGCCCAAGAAATATGTGAGCAAGATTTAAGTGCAGCATTGGCTGAATTGGAAGGAGCACAAACAATAGAAGAGGGAATGGAAGCACTAGGAAGATATCTAGTGAAAAATGAGGATTACTTCATTAAATGGACTTATATTTGGATTGATTTTTGTCAACATCAAGACTCTAAGGAAATATTAAGTAATAGTGTTTTTAAGCGGACTAATCAGCGTTATCAGCAAGCTGCCTGCGATTTTGTGGGTATTCAAGATCCGATATTGGCTTCCTTTGTCTTGAGCTTTGTCAATGGGTTAATTCTGGAAAAGTTATGGGGTGATGAAACAATTGATTTTATGGAACAATGTGCGTTATTAGGCAAAATGCTCACGGCATATTTGCCGCAACATAGGGCAATAGTTAAGGGTTAGATTTGATACCTAAATAAGTTGCAAAATCTTCATATCTAACAATTATCAATTATCTGATATTTATTGATGGCTAAAAATTATTTGCTACCACCATTAACTCAGTAGACAAAATAGTTTTTGAGGAGAGTAAAAAGATGGTTCAAAAGCTGTTAAAAAAAGCTTCCAATAAAGGGTTAGTTGCATTAGTAATTGCAGCTACTAGCTATTACGGGTGGAATTGTTGTTTATGGGATTTCTCAGTTTGGGTTAGTTGGTCAAGCTGAGAAATCTCAGCCAGTAGAAACCACGCCCAAAAGTCAAAAAGTGGCTGCGTTAGGAGGACTAGAACCGGAAGCAGAGGTAATTAGCTTGTTTGCGCCCTTGGCATTGGATGGCGATCGCATTGCGAAAATTCTAGTCCAAGAGGGCGATCGCGTTAAAGCCGGACAGATGGTAGCAATATTAGATGCGCGCGATCGCTTACAAACTGCTGTAATACAAGCTCAACAACAAGTCAGAGTTGCTCAAGCTAAACTCGCTCAAGTTGAAGCAGGAGCAAAAGCAGGAGAAATTCAGGTCCAGCAAGCCAGTGTAGAACGCTTTGAAGCCCAGTCCCAAGGAGACAAAACAGCACAACAGGAAGCGATATTCCGTATAGAAGCACAGTGGGAAGCAGACAAAATAGCGCAAGAAGCAACCATCAAGAAGCTAGAGGCAGAACTCAAAAATGCCTCAGCCGAATATCAACGTTATCAGCAGCTATATTCCCAAGGAGCAGTTTCTAATTCTTTGTATGACAGCAAAGGCTTAACTGTAGAAACTACCAAACAGCAAGTAGACGAAGCCAAAGCAGTTCTCAATCGCATTAACACCACTGCTAGCAAAGAACTCGCCGAAGCCAAAGCAGCACTCGCCTGCACTAACGCCACTGGTAGCAAACAAGTTAGTGAAGCTAAAGCCACACTGACCAGCATTGCAGAAGTTCGACCTGTAGATGTAGCCGCAGCCAAGACAGAAGTTGAAAATGCGATCGCTACACTCAAACATGCCCAAACCGAGTTGGCGGGTGCTTACATTACAGCAATTTTCAGGTAAATAGACCACAGTGGTTGAACCAACCGAAGGC
>NZ_CAXTTT010000014.1:0-77114 GCF_964247315.1 uncultured Nostoc sp. | reverse complement strand
GCCTTCGGTTGGTTCAACCACTGTGGTCTATTTACCTGAAAATTGCTGTAATGTAGCCAGTTTCGCGCAAAAACTTACGTAAATCGGCGAAGTATTTGGTGCGTTCGCTTTTTTTATAAGCTTGTTGCACTCGCCCCCATCCATCCTGTCCTTGACCTAGCAGATATTTATCTGCCAAATAAGCTGCTAAAAAGCCCTTACCATCATCGCCTTGTTGGCGTACCTGGGTATAAGTTTGCCATAGCTCTAAGGCATGATTGGAGATTAATTTAGGATATCGACGGGTCACATCGACCATTTTACCTTGGCGATAATGCCAAATTTGCAAGGGATAGGCAGAAGCAGCGTAAGCTGTAAAAGCATAGGCAAAGCGATCGTCTCGGCTATCAAACTCTGGCAGTCCATCTTTGTCTAAATCTTTGAGTTGATAGCCACCATTGCCCCATTCATGACGAATCTTAAGATACTTTTGGGATTTGCTGTCGTAGCGGTAAATCAATGAATAAGTACAACAGTGCGCTCCACCTGTAAAGAAATCGGCAATTATTTCTGGTTCTTTGTTACCGTCTAAGTCTTGCACTGGTAAGTTGTTTTCTTGTCCAGATATATTCCCCAAAGGTCTGTCATATTCATCTTCTTGCGGCAGTTTTTGATCCAAAACAGTTTTACCCGCCCGAATAATTTTCAACCGGACATTTTTATATTGATATTCCTCTAGTTTTTCGTAAGATATTTCTGCCCGCACATTGCCTAATTCTCCAGTTATTGTTTCTGCTATTGCCGTCTGAGTAAATACAGCCGTTGCACTCAAAAGAGCTAAACCGATTAGAGATTGACTGATAAAGGAGCGAATGGTAATCATCGTTGGTGTTGTATATAGCACATTCAACTTTATACAACACCATCAAAATGTCAATATCGATAAATCGCCGCAACGGCTGTGCTATAGGGAATTTGTTCAAAGGGAACAGCGTAAACCGTGCCACCATTTAATAAAGTATGAGCAGCAACAAAATCCAACAAATCCTCATCACCAGCTTCTTTTTCTGGGTGCAAATAAACCGTTTCTGAGGTTGGATCGAATAAACCCCACTGTTGCTGACCAACTGCAACTAGTAATGAATCCACGCGTTGGTAATAAGCGGCTGAGACAACTTCTTGGAGCTTGTTAGATGCTTTACCAGTATCACCACTAAACAATTCGTGAAATTGCTCTAAAACATCCTGCTGTGACTTTTGAAAATCAGCCTCGACAATTGGCCAAGCTTGGTTATGTAACTCTTGGGCACTGAGAATTTCTGGATTACCAGTGATAGCTTCATCCATTAAATGCTGGTAAGTATTTGCCTGTCTATACAGAGGCAAGAGATACTCTACCCCAGCCAGCACCAAAGGCGCTTTTTGCGATCGCAGTTTCTCGTGTAATGCACCATCAACAATTTGAAAGAATTGGAGGATTTCTTCTTGATGTTTATCCCTGTCAGGGCTTCCCTGTCCGTGAAACGTGCCTGGTTGCGAGGCGGTTCCTCCTTTTGATGTTGCAATGCGGAACTGGCCTTCTTTGGCAGTTTCGTCTCTTTGCAAAGCTTCATCTAGACTTTTAGGGAGATTTTCTACTCCCACTTCATTGATGCTGTAGCGTGTTCCTTCAAAGAACCTGACATCTTGTTGGCTCAAAGCCAGTATATAGAACCGACCATTGCCATTTAAAATTGGCAGTAGTGGCTTGATGTGAAATCGGTCTGTAACCACGACCAACTCTTGAAAATCAATTGGCAGGGTATAATAGCGAAAAATATTTTCAGAAATAAAAATTGCTAGCCCTTGCTCTCCCTTATGCTCCCAAAACTCTTGGGTATCAAGTTCATGGGATTTTTCCAACAATGCGATCGCATCTTTGTGTTCCAAACCCGCATCAATTAAACGAGTCTCCGCTTCCTTGACCAAATTTTTAAAGCGAATTGGGTCTTGTCGCACTTCTGGCCCGGCTGGGTGCGTTGGCATATAAATGGAAACACAATTTCCTTTTGGCTGTTCTATTAATGTCTTGATTTCCTCTCTAGAGATTAATTGCATATTATATCCCTCCTATCAACATGACTAGATATATCAGACCAGACCATCGATATTCAACGATCTGATAGGACGTTATTCTCCGGTGATGGCGGTCGAAGTTCAACCGTTTGCTTCTGAGTTTATTTCACCTCAAGGAGAGTTTAGTTGAAGGAGAGTTTAGTTGCATCTTTCTTTTGATAGGCAATATTCCTCAAGGGAATTACTAATTAAAACCCCAAAATTAAAAGCCAAAATCGCCACGTCGATCAAATATTTGGCGTGTTAGAGTTTGCGCGTCCTGAGTTTATCCCTATTCTGCTTTTTGATTGGCTAAGACCTAAAGTTACTCGTTTCATAATCCAGTACAAACCTGCAAGTACCACAAAGGTGATAGCAATAATCACCAAGGGCTGTTTTCCCAGAATTTCTTCTACCCCCTTGGTAAGTACGGCATCGGGTTGAGTAATAAAATCCCAACTGTTGAAACGCAAAAATCGCCCCCAATATACACCAATAGCACAGAGAAAATGTGTAATCAGCTCAAAGCGCCAAATCCATTGGCTCTTACCGATGCGATGTAAGTAGTGACCCCAATTAATTAACGATATTACATAAGCTTCTAATCCACTTAAAATTACTAGCAAATACAGAGGAATGAGTACTAAAGTAATCATCCACACCGATTGAATCGTGCGGATATCATCTATCAAGTGAATTACATCGGTCAACAAATATGGTGCATTTGGTAAGAAAGCATAGAAAACTAAGAATCCTAGCCACCAAAGCCAAGTGCCACCGCGCCTCATGCGAAATAGCCAGACACTCAAAGCCAAAGGTATAAAAGCCAGAAACAAATTCCAAGTCATCCAACTCATATTAATTCGCAAGACTTGCACGACTTTGGCTATCAATTCTTCTTTCATAGGTGCTTACTCGGAAGATGTTTGATTAATGTATATTCACTTTGTAGTGTTAGTGTTAACCTTAGCGATCGAGTTTTTGTAGCCTCCAAGAAAATTAATTTCCTCCAATATCAGACAATATTTTTGTGTCAGTTAGAAGTAAATGCATACTGATATATGTCCAAAATTCAGAGTTTTTGTGTATTTTATGCTGAAGGATGAAATTTATCAATCAATCGGCTTAAGCCACTAGTATAGCCAGAAAATCATTAGGGTAAAACATACCACCGAAAGGTAGTCTGAGCAACAGAAACGCCGTGAATAACTGATGGTGGACTTTTTTAATTACAATGTTGCCCCTGTGCTAACTATTATATTGATTTCATTTTGCCCAGCTAGAGTTCCAGAAGCACTCAAAATTTTTGTCAAGTTAGCCTTTGCTTAGGGGCGGACGAGACGCCCATCCGACAAGAAGTAGTTGGATATTTTTTTATTTAGGACTTATAACAGAGGACTGGGTGAAAAGTCTTTTTGTGTCTAAGTTTTATCATCTATCGATGTCCTAATCACCAAGGCTTTTGCTATACGTACACTCTACGAATTCTTAGCGTTCTTCTCTAACGAGACGCTTCGCGTTGGCGGAGCCTCTCGCAGAGAAGGCGTCTTGGCGGTTAGACAAATTAAGCTTTTGGGCAATTTTTGCGTAAGTTTTATTATTTAAAAGTCCCTAACTAACGCAGTAGCACTCGACTACGGGGGCCGATCGCTTGTTTGGGTGAAGTGGACATTGTACAACTCTTGGCAGAATCTTGCGAACAAGCAGCTTGAGCAAGGGTTGCAGGGTTGACAACTACTTGATTAGCTTCTAAAAAATTACCACTACTGAATTCGATATTAGGTGTAGTAGAAATTGATGGAGAATTAGATCCAGATGTATGTGTCGAGGAAATAATCGCACTACCACTATCAACTACAGGTGCAACAGTCAGTGTGCTACCACTATCAACTATTGGTGCAACAGTTAGTGTGTTGCCACTATCGACTACAGGTGCAACAGTCAGTGTGCTACCACCATCAACTATTGGTGTAGGAGCGATCGCACCACTATCAATTACTGATGGAGGAATAGGTGTACTTCCACCGCTAATTACTGGCGGCGGAGTGGGTATACTTCCACCGTTAATTACTGGTGGGGGAGTAGGTGTACTTCCACTACCAGTAGTTGGTGTGGGAGTTATAAGAGTTGCAGTTGCAGGTACTTTGATTTCTATTCTTGCTAGGGGTGAGTTAGTCATTTCCAAAGATGTCACCTTTGGCGAACCTGGGAGATCGGATTTGAAATCAAAGACTGTGGGGGTTGCACCACCATTGCGATCGCTATATCGGACTCCATATCCACTCACTTCAAAAGTACCTTGATACTGGTTTCCAGTGTTTGGATCGATGACAGTACCAGTATATAAGGCTTTTGTGAGATTAAATTCATCCTGAACTACTCCTTGAAATGTGGTTCCTGCCAATTGTCCCTGGTATTTATAGGGTGTCAACTCACCGCCTGAGAGAATCGGCGAAGTCAGAACGCCATTAAAGGAGACAATCGGAATGCCTTTAAAGTCAACAAAATAATGCAAACTACCATCAGCACGTGTTTTTACCTGCACATAGTCTGACTTGTATATAGGAACATAATTAGGATTGTTCTTAGTACCTAAGTTCCGCGAGTAAGTCCCCGTGTCGTCTGTATCAACACGAGTAATGCTTTGATTGAAATTGGGATTATTTCTGGGGAGTTGGATAGTCCCTGATAATGTGCCAGTGCTTTGAATTGTGATTTGAGCGAAAGCGTTTGTTCCACTTAAACCGATGATGACTGCGGCTAAACTGCTGCTGCTAACAAGAACACAACCCAACTGAACTGATGAATTTAATTTCATGAAAAATTTGCTCCTTTAATCACGTATCAAAAAAAATACGCACGGGTTTTCCTTGCTCCTACTAAGCAATGAAAGCATCTAATACTGAATCAAGCAGTATAAAAATGGCATATCATATTACATCTACATCAGTACAAAATTAAAACCGGAAACTTGCTCTTAATGTTCCAACGATTAATGCATCGTTAGCGGCATTGTGATCGGGATTGAAAATGACAAACAAGCCTGGAGTCAGGGCAATATTGTCGCTAAGTTGGGTGCGGTAAAAAACTTCTACGTGAATTGATGTGTCATTACGTCCGCCTGGTGTCCCCCCATCAGAAAAGTTGGGAAAATTGAAGCCATCGGGTAAAGTACTGGAAGTAATTTTGGGCGGTTGTCCGACAAGAACGCCTCCTAAATTCCCAGGACGCAGCAAATTAGGAAAAGCTGCGAACATCATCCAATTGGTAGTTTTTATACTTCCAGAAAGGTTAGATGGCTTGGAGGAAGTAAAGCCACCCCAACCGCCCAATTGCAAGTTAGGGTTAATTCGCCAAGCAACGGTAGCGCCAATTGCTTGGGTATCAAAAGCTATAGGATCTGCAAAAGGTGAAATCAGTTGAGAATCGCCAATACCACTTCCCAGTAAGCCATCTGGGGAGTGGGAATAGAGATAATGTATGCCGACATTAATGTTATTTGTGGGTGCTAAACTTAACTGAGCGCCAGCAGTATATCTACCGCCAAATAGTCCGCCCTGGTTGATGTCGCCAGGAAAACTGGGAATTTCCACACTATAAACACCTTGCAAACTGATGCGATCGCTAATCTGCCAGTCAAAGCCTATACCACCAGTGCCGTTACCAATACTTAAAATCGGGTTCCGTTGACCAAATAGAGAAATTGCACCGTCGCTAGAACCTTCTAAAGGGCTAATACCGCGAAAGGTGTTAATTGGGTTGACTCCCGCCGTACCTACGACAATTCCCAAGTTATCCGAGAGAAGAAATCGATAAGATAAGTCACTAATAACTAGATTGTTGTCTGTATTTGACTCAAAACCCAACCGCCCCATATTGGTAGACAACAACGATGCATTAGAACTCAAATTACCCGCAGACAGCCCTGTTAGCAGTAAATCTCGCCCTGTAAACGACGTTGCTAAGGTTAGTTGGGCGCTACTTGCGAAAGTCAGATTGGTTTTTCCTTGGCGTTCAGGTACTCCATCTCTAGGAAACAGATCGACATCGGGGTTATTGGTTCCCTGAACGCTAAAAATGGCTTGACCAAATAATCTAGTAGTGGTGGAAAACTGATTACCTTTTTTTAATTCACTAGTCCGGTTTTCCACAGCCTCAACACGCTGCTGTAATTGTTGCAGCTCTGCTTTGAATTCGCCTTGCAACTTTTGCAGCAGGATTAAATCTTGATTATTAATAGTATTGATTTTATTGTTAGCGATCGCATCGTTAATCTTCTCCAAACAAGCATTTAAACCAGCTGCAAATTCATAACGGCTGATGCTACGATTACCCAGATAAGTCCGATCGGCGTATCCAGCAATGCAGCCATAGCGTTCTACTAAAGACTGCAAAGCACCAAAAGCCCAATCGGAGGGTTGCACGTCCTGGAGTTGCGATACTGAGGTGACTTGAGACATTTGGTTGTCTGAGTCTGGGAGATGGGGAGATAGAGATAATTCTTCTGTGTTTTTCTGATTATGAGCAACTTCTGTTACAGGTTGAGTATCTTTTAGTTTAAGTAAGTTAGGGTAACTGATGAATTGAATTTTCTTTCTACTTTTCCTAAGTATATTTTCGTACTTATTTTTTATAATTGGCGACGTGTTTATATCTGGCTGCACGAATTCAGGTGGTGTAATTTTAGCAGGTGAGACAACTTGAGATAAATTATTTTGTGTTGAATGCTGTACTGGATTTTCTAATAGAATTACGGACTGTTCTGGTAAATTGAGCGCAGATATTGGCACTGTTGCCAGCACACTCGCCATCAGTAAACTCATATCACTCCTGGTATTTCATTTGACTTGCACCAATACTTCTTTTCACAGATAAAGTTGGTGTATATCAGGAATTTTAAAAAAAAAAAGTGATAAAAGTTACCCTGGATCCCAGTGTCAAGGGGGAGCAGTTGCACTAAGTCTTTCCCTTCTGCCTCTTGTGCCCAATGCCCCAAATATAGCTATAGCCACTTTGGTTAGGATGCTGCTTGCCTGAGAACGAATTCAATGGCATTACGTAAATTATCCGAATTGTGTAACTGTTAGGACGTTAATTCACCTTGCGACTCAGACACGCGAATTTTTCATCAGGACATCTCGCTAATTCCTTGCAACAAATTACAGCGATCGCCGTACACGCGTCTATGATTTTTGACGTAGCGAGCGCATTCTCAAAGAACGATGCGAATTCATCGCCGGACTATACCAAAAGTATGTCGATCACCCGATCGCTATCAATCTCTTGCGTAGAGGAGTGGCGAGCGACATTATTGCTCCTTCCACAGGCTTATCAATTGAGAAAGTCCAACAACTTCAGCAGCAACTGAACGAGTCTCGATAAAATTAGCCAGAACTGTGTGGCGATCGCTCTGAAGCTTACGCAGAACAAAAGTTCTGAAAACCAAAGGACAGGCTGATTTCGGCTCCACGTATTTCCAAGTGTAAATGAAGGATTGGTAAGGCTTCCAGAAAACTTTTTGATCTATATAGATTATTCTGGCTCGCTACAATACTTATTCATCTGATTCACTAACGTATCTGACTGTTTACCAATATCTGTAGCTGTTGTCAGTGCTGAATCAATTTCGGCTCTCGCCTTTTGAATTTTTTCTCTCCCAGATTCGGAAGCTTCTGCTGTCTTGGTTGCACCAAGAGCCCTACCTGCTTTAGCGATCGCTTGACTAAGATTTTGAAAAATCTTCACAAAATCGCTTTGAAATTCTTTGAGTTTCGGATCTGTTAGCTTCAGTTCTCCAATAGATTTAGTCACAAAGTCCAAATCTTTAGATAGCTGTATGCTAGTTATCACTTGCGTTCCTTTATTTTTATCAATTAGAGAAGTTCCAGCATTCACAACTCGAATCAGTCGTTGGCACTGGGAAACTTTATTGTCACTGCAACTAGTAACGCATAAAGCAATACTTAGGCTCACAGGAGCAAGAACAGTATATTTATGTGAAATAGACATTAACACCCCAACAGCAATCAAAGCCACAATATAGTATCCAATATTACGAGTAAAAGAGGTATTAGGATTAGGGGAGAGGTGATAGGGAATAATCTGTATTCTGTAACCTATAACCTATTCCCTTCTTCACTTCTCCTCATCTGAAATCACCAATCTATCGGCAAACCCAACTGGTCTAAAGTAGCACCATTTTTTAACAGTGGTTGAATATCGCTGTTTATTTGAATACGATCGCCAGACAGTACCAAAGCCCGTTGAGTGTCTCTGCCTTACCAATAATTCAATGGCACAAGCGATCGCAGCTACTATTACATTCACACCAGCTGTGATTACCAGCAGCCAAGGGTAAGCGCCCTTTAATCCCACCAAACAGCTGTTGCAAGGTTTCAGTTATAACCCAGCCAAACCAAACTCCAACTACTGCCATGTTAAAAATATTTGCTCCCAAGGCTATAATCCCACCATCAGCAAATAGCACGGCTTGAATAATTAAAGCTGTGGCCAGACACAATGTTCCTGCCCAAAGACTGCCCAAAACGATCGCAGCTAAGGTTCCCCCTAACAAGTGACCACTAGTACCTCCTGCTACTGGAAAATTGATCGTTTGGGCGGCAAAAATAAAGGCGGTGGTTAGTCCCAATATTGGGGCACGACGAATACCAAAAGCCTCTTGCGATCGCCCAAAGGCAACAAACAGCGCTGCCGCACTCGCTAAACCAGTAGCCCCTGCCACTGGATAAAAACAAATCCATCAGGAATATGCATGATCTATCGTGTATTCTTAGAGGTTCATTTACTCAAAAAAAGCAATAAAACTACGCCATCAATATTAATAAAAAACAAAATTTTTCTGTTTTTTGCAATACTCTATTGGGGGATTCTATCGTGTTACTTTTGACATATTTATAATACAATTTCTACTAAATAGTATACTTATCTAGTAACTTATTAATTTTTGTTAAGCTTATTGTTTATTTTGCCAAACGTTGACAAATCTAGGAAAATGGGACTGTACAGATACAGTCTCATTTAGTTCATGAAATTACTCTTAAAAACAGATAAGAGCGAAACATTAACTGCTTCTTACCTTATGGAGTAGTTCGTTTTTTCAAAAATCAAATAGGAATCTATAGCTGCTCTTAACAGTTTAGAAATAGTTATAATTATTTTTAAAAAAATTATTTGGATTTTTCTTTGTTTTGTAGTGTTTAATTAATTCAAGAGTTATTGCATCAATAATTAAATTTTTACGGGTATAACAAGCTTATGTAATCAGCATTAGCACTTTATTCTTACCTTTTTGTAACAAGAATAATATATAAGCCTCTTACCAAAATTTTCGATACTCCATATTAAATTAATGTTTCCCATAGTATTAAAAAATCATCAAGATATGCTTAGTAAACTGTATATTTGCTGACTTAGTTTAATTAAAACTACAGGGTGTTTCCATACAAACACGTAACTTTCCAAAGATTATCATAAAAACAAAGAGTGAAATGTAAAATTTAGATGAGATTTGGGAAAATACTGTGAATCGAAGTGCGGGAATTACTAAACTTTTAGGGCATCTAACTGTAACAAAAGTATTCCTCAAAATTTAAGTAATTAGGTTCAGTCAATAAAGTCAGCAGATGTTTGCCTCTATTTTCCACAGACTTTACACACCTTCGTTCTGCAATTTGCAATATGAAAACAAACTTATCCAACTCGCTGTTAACAGTATCAACTGGCCCGCTAAAGATTTCAGAGTTGCCTCCCAACGCCGTGGGTACAGGTGATGAATCTATTCATCTTTCTCTAGTAATTCCTACTTATAAAGAGCGTGAAAACATCAAGAATGTAGTCAACGTATTGAGTCAATTACTGGATGAATCTATTGCAGGAAACTATGAACTAATAGTGGTAGATGATGATAGCCCAGACCGAACCTGGGAGGTAGCGCAATCTTTGACGACAGAATACCCCCAATTGCGGGTGATGCGACGCCAACAGGAGCGGGGGCTGTCCTCAGCGGTGATTCGTGGGTGGCAAGCAGCCACGGGCAGTGTGTTGGGGGTAATTGATGGAGATTTACAGCATCCACCAGAGGTACTAATACAACTGTTGCGTAATATTGAGCAGGGAGCAGATTTGGCAGTAGCTAGCCGTCATGTAGAAGGAGGCGGTGTTAGTAGCTGGAGTGTTGTTAGGCGTTTCTTGTCTCGTGGCGCTCAGTTATTAGGCTTGGTGATCTTACCGGGGGTAGTGGGCAGAGTTTCTGACCCGATGAGTGGTTATTTTATGGTGCGCCGGAGTGCGATCGCAGGTGTAACACTCAATCCAGTCGGATACAAAATTCTCCTAGAAGTAATTGGTCGAGGAAAAGTAGACCAAGTTGCCGAGGTTGGGTATGTATTTTGCGAACGCAAAGAGGGCGAGAGTAAGGTGACATGGAAGCAATATATAGATTACATCCACCACTTGGTACGGTTACGGCTTTCCACAGGGAAAGTAGGACGATTGCCTAAAAAAGTCAATTTCCCCATCGGAAGATTTGTCCGTTTTGGGTTTGTTGGCTTTAGTGGTGTGTTTGTGGATTTAACGGTGTTTCACTTGCTGCGTACTGTAATTCATTTAGGTTTAACTCGCAGTACGATTCTTTCGGCCGGAGTGGCAATCGTAAATAATTTCCTATGGAATGATGTATGGACTTTTAGTGATATTTCTCAGGGGCAACGTGCTTTACATCAACGTTTCAAGCGATTCTTGAAGTTCAGTGCAGTCTGTTTGGCAGGAGTGATATTACAAGCTCTAATAATTAACTTTCTCTATAATATCTTGGAAATAAATCAGTATTTAGCTAAGTTGATCGCGATCGCAGTTGCTACTATCTGGAATTTCTGGGTTAACTTGAAACTTAGCTGGCGCGTCACAGACGTGAAATAATCACAACGAGGGATTTGAGATTTAGATTTTTATTTTTAGATTTTAGAACGAACTTAAATCTCAAACGTCAAATCTACAAATCCATGAGTGTGAGGCCCAGCAATGAGAGTTCTTTTCCAAGGTGCATTTTATTTTTACAAACAAATTATCTCGTTGCTACCTGCATCAGCTATACATTTCCTACCTCTGGCAGATAAAAACTCCAGCTCACAACGCAAGCATTGGCATAATTGGCAGACTCGCTTTCCTCCTTCCTGGGTTCATCTCTTGCCGATCTTAATGTGGTTGATCGTTGGCATCAGCTTGCGCCTAGCCAACTTGACTGCAAAGCCTCCTTGGACTGATGAGTTTGCCACCTTGGTGTTTAGCTTGGGGAATACTTTTTTATCAGTTCCCCTAGATCGAGCGATCGCACCTGATATTCTATTACAACCACTGCAACTAAACCCAGCGGCGACTATTGGTGATGTCATTCACAACTTAGCTACACAAGATAGTCATCCACCACTGTATTTTGTGCTGGCTTACCTGTGGATGAAATTATTTCCCAGCGACGGAGGATTAGTATCGCTGTTTGGTGCGCGATCGCTACCAGCTATATTCGGTGCTGCCTCCATACCGTGTGTTTACATATTAGGCAAAGTAGCTTTTCGTTCGCCATTAGTGGGACACTTAACTGCTGCAATGATGGCAGTATCACCTTATGGCGTATTTTTAGCACAAGAAGCGCGTCATTACACTTTGGCAATCTTATGGGTAATTGGTTCCCTCACCTGCTTAGTAATTGCCACACGTCATATTCAAAACCGCACACCTTTACCTATATGGGTAGCACTTTTATGGGTAGGAATTAATGCTTTAGGTATTGCGACTCACTATTTCTTCACCCTCACCCTTTGCACAGAAGTCGTAGTTTTGATTTTTCTTGCTTGGCTTCAATTACAAAATAGCAGCAAATTTTCTCTCCTCTTTTCTCCTCCCTGGCGGCGCATCTATGCCGTTGCTATAGGTACTTGTGTAGCGGGTTTAATTTGGATACCAACCTTGTTAGAGAATAAAAATCGTGATAATTTGACCGAGTGGATTCGAGGTTCGCGTGTTGGCCTAGATTGGTTCAGCCCAATTTTTCAAGCTTTAGGAACATTGATTGCAATGATTTCCTTATTACCAGTTGAATCTTCTCAAGCTTTGGTTGTGATTCCTTCTGGATTAGTGATGCTGACTTTCTTTATTTGGGCAGTACCAATTTTGCTGCGTGGGATTAAAATTCAATTACAGCACCCAGAAAGCCGGATGATGATTCAGGTGCTTGCTGGAGTAGTTATCAGTGCGATCGCTTTATTCTTTATCTTTACGTATTTTTTGGGTATTGACCTCACCAGGGGTGCTAGATATAACTTTGTTTACTTTCCCGCGATCGTTGTTTTACTAGGAGCAAGTCTGGCAGTTTGTTGGCATCCTCCCAAAAAATGGATGGAAACAGAGCCAGGGAAAAATGGGATAACAAGCATAGGTAAATGGGGAATAAACGGGAAAAAAGCCGTAATATTAATTTGGTTAATGGGATTTTTCAGTGCAGTTACAGTAATTTGCAATCTCGGCTATCAAAAATATTATCGTCCTGACCTGTTTGTGCAACTAATTCAACAAACATCCCCAACACCAGTACTGATTGCCACCACCCACAAAACTTATGTACACACTGGAGAAATGATGGGAGTTGCGAGGGAGATTAAACTTGCAAATTCACTTCAAAATCCTCTGTTTCTCCTTGCTCATCAAGATCGAGATCCAAATGCTTCCACCATTACTCTAGAAAATACTTTAAAGAAATTACCACGACCTTTTGACTTGTGGCTGGTAAACTTTCACGCACCCGTAGCAGAAACTGCGAACACATGTGTTATGTCTGATACTCAATCTTTGCCAAGCATAGATGGCTACGAATATGAACTTTATCATTGTCAATAAGCTGGGGAGTAGGGAGCAGAGGAGCAGGGGAAGCAAGGGGACAAAAGTTAGAACTTGCAACAAGTCTTTCCCTTCTCCTTGTCCCCAAGTCCTCTTCCCAATGCCCTGCAAAAGCCTTGTACAAAACTTTTGACTTTTGACTTTTAACTTTTGACTTCCGCCTTGCAGTAATGCATCTTGTGGAAGTTCCTCAAATATCGATATCCATAGCAGACTAGATAAAGAAGAACAAAATATATCTGACACGTTTTCAAGTAGCGAAAGCTATAACTAGTTATAAGGAGGATTTATGCGTGCAGTATTGATGGCAGGGGGTTCGGGAACGCGGCTTCGCCCGTTAACTTGCGATCTGCCGAAACCGATGGTGCCGATTCTAAATCGACCAATTGCCGAACATATTATCAATCTTCTCAAACGACATCAAATTACAGAAGTTATTGCGACATTGCATTATTTACCTGATGTCTTGCGAGATTATTTTCAAGATGGCAACGATTTTGGCGTTCAGATGACCTATGCTGTCGAAGAAGATCAGCCTTTGGGTACAGCTGGCTGTGTGAAAAACATTGCCGAACTTCTTGATGAAACTTTTTTAGTTATTAGCGGTGATAGCATAACAGATTTTGACCTGACAGCAGCGATCGCATTTCACAAACAAAAGAAGTCAAAAGCTACTTTGATTTTAACCAGGGTTCCCAATCCGATTGAATTTGGAGTGGTGATTACCGACGAGGAGACACGGATTCGGCGATTTTTAGAAAAACCCTCTAGTAGTGAAATTTTTTCTGATACTGTCAACACTGGTACTTATATTCTCGAACCAGAAGTTTTGGAATATCTGCCAGCAAACGTTGAATCTGACTTTTCTAAAGACTTATTCCCCTTACTACTAACAAAAGATGAGCCGATGTATGGTTACATTGCTCAAGGTTACTGGTGTGATGTTGGTCACTTAGATGCCTATCGCGAGGCTCAGTATGACGCGTTAGATCGAAAAGTGCAACTAGATTATGCCTACAAAGAAGTTTCCCATGATTTATGGGTAGGTCAAAATACTTACATCGACCAGACGGCTGTGATTGAAGCCCCAGCAGTAATTGGTGACAATTGCCGCATCGGGGCAAGAGTACAAATTGAGGCAGGAACTGTAATTGGGGATAATGTCACTATTGGCGCTGATGCTAATCTTAAACGTCCCATAGTGTGGAATGGAGCATTCATTGGCGACGAAGCAGCTCTTTCTGCCTGTGTGATTTCCCGTGGCGCTCGTGTAGACCGCCGCGCTCAAGTATTAGAAGCTGCGGTTGTAGGTTCGCTTTCTACGGTGGGAGAAGAAGCCCAAATTAGCCCAGGCGTGCGTGTTTGGCCCAGTAAAAAGATTGAGTCGGGGGCAGTTTTAAATATTAACTTGATTTGGGGGAACATCGCTCAACGCAATTTATTTGGGCAACGCGGTGTCCAAGGATTAGCTAATATCGACATCACCCCAGAATTCGCTGTGAAATTGGGATCTGCTTACGGTTCTACTTTAAAACCTGGTTCTAAAGTAACAGTTTCCCGCGACCAACGTAATATCTCTCGGATGGTGACGCGATCGCTGATTGCTGGTTTAATGTCAGTAGGCGTTGACATTCAAAACCTCGATGCCACAGCTATCCCCATTGCCCGCACAGTTATACCCACAATGTCGGTAGCTGGTGGTATCCACGTCCGGGTACACCCCGATCGCCCTGACTACATTTTGATTGAATTTATGGATACCAAGGGCATTAATATCTCCAAAGCTCTGGAAAAGAAAATTGAAGGGGCTTACTTTAAGGAAGATATGCGGCGGGCGCTAATTCATGAAATTGGCGATGTATCTTATCCTAGCCAAGTCATGGATCGCTACTGCACTGCTTTTGAGAAACTGTTGCATGTTCATACACTCCGCAACAGCCGCGCAAAAGTGGTGATTGATTACGTTTATGCGGTGTCGGGGGCAGTTTTACCCCAAATGTTAGATAAATTTGGCGCTGATGCAGTGGTATTGAATGCCAGTGTCAATAAAACGGCGATGTCCGTAGCCGAGCGCGAAGGATTGCTGACTCAGTTAGGTCATGTTGTGGAGGCATTGAAAGCTAACTTTGGGGTGCAAGTATCTGCTAATGGAGAACAGCTAATTTTAGTTGATGAATCAGGCTACCCAATTCGTGGGGAAATGTTAACAGCACTGATGGTAGACATGATATTAACCGCTAACCCCAGAGGAACAGTAGTTGTACCAGTTCATGCTTCCAGCGCTATCGAACAAGTTGCTCGTCGCCATGATGGTAGAGTGATTCGCACTAAAGCCAACCCTACAGCTTTAATGGAGGCTTGCCAGAAAAATCCGAATGTGGTAATTGGAGGTAGTGGAGAGACTGGTTTTATTTTCCCGCAACTGCATCCGGGATTTGATGCCATGTTCTGCATTGCGAAGATAATTGAAATGTTGACTATCCAAGAGCGATCGCTTGCTACTGTGCGGTCAGAATTGCCCCGTGTAATTCACAAAACTTATACAGTCCGTTGCCCGTGGACAGTCAAGGGTGCTTTGATGCGTTACTTAGTGGAAACTCACCCAGCCCAAAATCTAGAATTAATTGATGGAGTAAAAATTTGTCAACCTTATGATGACAGTTGGCTGTTAGTTTTACCAGATGCCAGCGAACCACTGGTGCATTTGTATGCAAATAGCAACGATCGCGAATGGGTAGATGAAACTATAAGAAACTACCGCACCCGTGTCCAGTCGTTTGTGGAAAGACAACAAGAATATCAACCAGCCGAAGTTTAATTTGTAATTCGTAATTCGTAATTGAATTCTGGAATTACGAACTACGAATTAGCAATTACGAATTATGTTGAGGGGGTTCCAAATTATCATTGAGAACATTCTGGTAAATTTTTTTCAGCGTAACTGCAATCAAAATAAATTAAAGCTTCTCTAGTAGAGGGGAATGCTCTAGTTGTCGAGTATGGGCTACTTTCTGGACTTGCTTCATATAGCCAAACTTTCAAATAGTAATAATTATTATCATCAGTAGACCATAATTCATAACGGTAATTCCCTCCTGAACCCTGACTATTTAAATAGTCAGCTAGTGCTGTATTTGATGTAGACACAAAGTTCAATACAGTCAAAACAGGAATTACGGCTAGTTTTAGTATTTGGATTAATTTCATAAATGCACAAAAAATTTACTCCCTCTAGCTTCCTTTACTGAAGTAATTTTTGAAACCAGTAATTATCAGGAATGTTTT
This sequence comes from uncultured Nostoc sp., assembly GCF_964247315.1. Classification (GTDB taxonomy): domain Bacteria; phylum Cyanobacteriota; class Cyanobacteriia; order Cyanobacteriales; family Nostocaceae; genus Nostoc. Next base: position 60,848 of record NZ_CAXTTT010000014.1, on the reverse strand, counting down.
GTGTGGATATTGTAAGATACTTATACCATTTCTTTGGGAGGCTGCGCCAAATTTTCTTTCTTCCTTTGTGTACCTACCCTTCTCCTTCAAAGACGCTACGCGAACGGGAAGCCACTTCGTGTTTCATGTCTATGCGCCTTTGCGGTTCGTTCCTTATTGGTATTAGTCTTTCAAGACGCGATAAATCGCGTCTGTGCAAGTGTTATCGATATTTTTAGCAGCGATCGCACTATTTATCAATAAATTTTCTTAATTAAATAGCTGAAAACTGCTGTCAGCAAATTTTTCTAGAAAACAGTTTGATTCATTCTCCAGAGGTTTGAAAAACTGCCTGCGTTCCTCTATTTAGGGTGCCGGAAAACACGAATAACTGTTGATTTTCTGGTAAAGCTGAACCTTCACCGAGATAACGATGAAGTCCTACTGCCATATCTCCTGTAGGAGTGAGTTTGAAACTAACTTCTTCAAATTCAGCTTCACGCAAAAGTTTGCGGACAGTATCAGAATGGCGAATACCCTTAGTGTCTCCACGAGTCCAAACGATCAAGGAACCTTTTTTACTTAATAAACTTAGGTTCCGAAGTAAGCGATTCAGTTCAGTTTCGTCAGCTAGATTGCCAAATATACCACACACAATCACAATGTCTGCTGGCACTGCTCCTGCATAGTTGGAGTAATTTGTTGCATCACCATTAACAAACTCAATTTGCTTTGCCAAACCAGCTGATTCTATAGCTAGTCTTCCACGTTCAACTAACTTCGGGTCTAGTTCAACGAGTCGTGCGTGCACATCTTTTGCACGGGAGTGCTTTGATAGCGTTCCCAATAAATCCCTCCCATCACCTGCGCAAACACTGACTACACGAATGATTCCCGGTAAAGATGCATCCAAGCTATGAGAAATATATTCGCGAACAATTTGCAGTCGCTGCTGCAATGTTGGTTCACTATTGTAGAGATCGTGCCATTCAAACCAGTCTTTTGGCATAAGGGGCAATTTCCGTTTGATTTAAACTATCCTCTTGCAGAGTGCATTATTCACTCTTAATACTAAAATACAGTAAATCGATAAAGTTATCGTATTTTAATCTACCAAAAAATGGCGTCACCTAACTCCTCCAAGATCGAGTCTTGTACCGCTTTTAGCCTAAACTCTTTTGTTCAGACGTTCATCTCAACTACCTCTATTCAAGTAAGTACGAGGTTTCTGACCAATTAAAGTACGAGAATTCTTGCTTCCTCGTCTAGTTTTCGGTTTATATCCTGAAATTCTTAACAAAAGTTTACTTAGTTAAAGAAAAAAGACTCTCAATAAGTCTGGTAGTATATCTTCAGAGTTATTGAGATTAATACTCATTAAGTGGGTCATGTATTTCAGCTATTTGCAAACTTTTTGAAAAGACAACGCTTTTGACTTGCGTGGCAGTTCAAACACTGGAGTCGATGCCTTGATGGGCAGCGAACGCTGGATTAACCAACCTCTCAGGGCGACTTTTCTGCCGCTCACACAACTATTCATTTATCAGGTGTCAATATGTCAAAAAAAATTGGTTTGTTTTACGGTACTCAAACTGGCAACACTGAATCTGATGCTGAAAAAATTCGGGATGAGTTTGGTGGTGATGTTGTAACATTACATCCCATTTACGAGGCGGATACTAGCACTTTTGATGAGTATGACTTGCTGATTATTGGCTCTCCCACTTGGGATATTGGTCAACTTCAGAGCGATTGGGAAGGCTTTTTCTCCGATCTGGATCAAATAGATTTTGGTGGTAAGCTGGTTGCCTATTTTGGTGATGGAGACCAATATGGCTATAGCGATAACTTCCAGGATGCAATTGGAATTCTAGAAGAAAAAATTTCCCAACGAGGCGGTAAAACTGTTGGTTACTGGCCAACTGAGGGATATGACTTTAATGAATCGAGAGCTGTGAAAAATGGCAAGTTTGTTGGTTTGGCACTTGATGAAGGTAGTCAATCTGAGCTAACAGATGAGCGAATTAAAACTTGGGTTGCTCAGTTGAAGACAGAATTTGGTTTGTAGAGATTTGGGGCGCACGGCTAGCTGTGCGCCTTTATTGAAATTGATAATTTGGAAGTTATAGGTATTTATGTCTGATTCATTTGATGTTTTATGGTTAAGTGCCAGTCCTGTTTTACAGCGTTTTGATAAACCATTACTTGAACATTTATCTAGTTATATAAATGTCGCCCAGTGGGAATACCAGCAAACTAAAGATGAAGCCAGTTGCATAGATCAAGCTGTGGATTTGGTGTATGACTTTTTAAAATCGCGCGATCGCCCCGTGCATTTAGCAGGACATGGGATGGGTGGTGCGATCGCCTTAACCTTTGCGCGTCGATTTCCTCAAAAAGTGCGATCGCTCACTCTGCTGGCTGTTGCAGCTCAACCAGCAAACAATTGGCAGGCTCACTATTACTTTCAACGACAGCTTTTTAGCATCAGCCGTGAGCTAGTTTTGGCAAGCAGCGTTCGCAGTCTTTTTGGAAAGCAATCGCCTCATACTACTAAAAAGTTAGTAGCTGCCTTAGATAAAGATTTAGAACAATCTCCATCATCACACTCTTTATTTAAGTTGGTTTATTTACCCAAGGGTGGAGTTTCTATGCCAATGATGGTATGTGGTAGCAAGAGCGATCCGGTAGTCAACCCAACTGTATTGCATGACTGGTTGAATTGGTTGAAGCCAGAAGATAAACTCTGGGAATGCCCAGAAGGATATCATTTTTTTCACTACTTCTATCCTCAACAGGTTGGTGAAGAAATTTTGAGTTTTTGGCAAAGTCACCATCCGCATTTATTGGAAGCATCTGCACTATCTTTTAGCACTTCTACAAATTAGTAACTTTGAGGTGCGATGCCTACGGCGGGCTATGCCTATGCTGTTGTTAAATTTGAGGTGTTTTGGGGTGCGTTCGCCTTTGGGGTTGGTGCTGCGATCGCGATAATGAATACCAGCAATTTGTTACAGGAATGTCTTACGCCAGAGAAGACGAAAGTCCCACTTTTAGTGAAGCTATAGACGCTGTTAAAAGTATAATTAGTATAATTAAATAAGTGAAACAATGAAAAAAACGTAAGTATTGGCTAGCTTGTAAAAAGCTGTAGCAAACAATTTAAACATTAACTGGTACTTTTAATGTGCCACTCCGCACTGTTTTAAAGAGCAAAATATTAATGGATAGAGTATTTACATTTTTTTCATGTGCTATATAGCTTGAAATTCATTTAGTTTCCTTTTTATAGTATTATAAGCCTCTTCTTTAGTTGAGAAAAATTCTCCTAAAAGAATTGAATTATAATTTCCTTGCTATTCTCTTTTATAAAATCTGAAATACTATAGCAAAATTTTTGCAGTGCTATAGAACTCCAATCTTTATCAATTGAGTCAAGGGAAACTATGATAGTCCATCCTTTATAATGCGCCATATGGTTATTATAGATATGCCCAATATTTCCTCCAAACTCTATTAACTCATCTTCTTCCCACTCTTCAGGCTCTAATTTTTTATAATTTTGTTGGTTTAAAGATTTTTTTAATTTTTGTAAATAATCTTCAGAAGTAATACTTCGACAAGTTCTTTGAAGCAAGAAATTATTAGGAAGATAGGAAATATAATCACCTGTTTTTCTATCATAATTATGTATAGCAATTTCTCTATTCTCAAAAATTCTTAGATCAAAGGGATTTTCTGCAAAAGGATTTACAAGTATATGTAAACCATCTATAACAGTTTCTTTATAGTCTGGTCTTAATTTTAGGAATGGATAAAGTCCGGCTTCATTGTCCGATTGAATTGCTCGACAGCCGTGAAAAAATACTGGGTATTTACCATTTGGGGTTAAAGCACGTACCTTACAGAAGGTGGCTCTATTGTTAAAGATTACTGCACTTACTTGCTTTAATTTAGCATTAGTGAATAGTCCAACATTAATATTAAAACCTGGTTTTTTTTGAACTCGATAGTTAAAATATTCTCCAATTATAGTAAAGTTTCCATTTGAATTTCTTATCGAAATAACTTCCTCATATCCGTAAAGTACTCTGACAATTGCTAGAGAATCTTGCAAGAAAAAAAATGGTTGATCGAAGGGAGCAATACATATTACAAATGGTTTATTTTTAACATGAGGAAGCTTGGAGTATAAATTACGGTATTTTTTAAACTTTTTATTTATAGAGAATTCAAGCCTAATGGCTGATAATCTTAGTATGTCCTTTGTACTAGTTTTTTCTAATAAATCGTAATCTTTTTCCCATTCTGGTCTAAATCCTTCAGGATGGCTTGTTATTGCGGCTTCAGCAATAAAATCACCATAGTGTGAACTTACTAGAAAATCTGGAGTTTCATGTGAAGTATCTACGCTACATCCAAGTTCTTTGAAACAGGCAAATAAATATATTTCCCAAAAAGCAGAATTAAAATTTGTTTGAAATTCTTCTACAAGCTGTCCATTCCGATCTATAAATCCATCAGCCCAACTTTTAATAACTTCAATCTCAGGTTCGCAAAATCCTGGTTCTGTAATGTAGAGAAAATGCTTATGTCGCTTCTCTGGAGGAACAATAGGTGTAAATAAATCCATATATATATGAAAAAATTACTTCCGAATATGTATAAAAAAAGTAGTATACACTGATTTGAATTAGACTTTAACTGAAGTGTAAATTAAAGCCAATACTTTTATGATATAAGCAATAACCCTAAGTTTAACTGACTAACTCAAGGCATAAGTTATGAAATTTTTTACTCCAACCAGACATGATATGAGTCTTCACTAGAGACAGGCGCATTGGTCACTGTTGATCAAACCCAATCCAGAGTGCGTATTCTACCAATTAGACGCGGATAGTTTTAAGGAAATATTGCCAACTCAGTTTCCGGGTCAAAAAAGTGAATTTTATCTAGAGTTAGAGATAACCAAAGTTGCTCACCAACTTGTACAAATCGGTCTGGTGGGATTCGTACTTGTAGGTAATTGGCTGTAGTAGCAGGTTTAGATCCCGGTTTGGCAATCTTAACAGCGAGAAAGGAATCGTTGCCGAGATTCTCTACCAAATCTACTTGCACAGGTAGATTTTTGGTGGCAGGCATACTCAAGTTTAAGTGTTCTGGACGAATACCTAAAATTAGAGTTTTCCCATCATATTTTTGTAAAGCTTTTCCCCAAACCTCTGGCAGAGTGAAACGAAACTGGGAATGAGTAATCAACTGCGGGGCATGAAATTCTACAGAAATAAAATTCATCGGTGGTGAACCAATGAACTCTGCTACAAAAAGATTGGCAGGGCGGTTGTAAAGTTCTAGGGGAGAAGCAACTTGCTGAATTTTACCCTCAGACATAATCGCAATGCGATCGCCCATTGTCATCGCTTCTGTTTGATCGTGGGTAACGTAAATTGTCGTTGTCCCCAGTTGGCGCTGCAATTTCACAATTTGGGCGCGGGTTTCTGCCCGCAATTTGGCATCTAAATTAGAAAGCGGTTCATCCATTAAGAATACTTGGGGGTCACGCGCGATCGCCCGTCCCAATGCAACCCGTTGTCTTTGTCCCCCAGATAGCTGTTTGGGTAAGCGATTCAGCAATGTTTCGATTTGCAACAGTTGAGCAACACTACGCACCTGTTCATTCACCGCGCGTTCTTTGTCAGAAATATAGCGCAGTCCTTTAGGTAACTTTCTGGTCGCCCCCACAAAAAGATTTTCTGCCCACGTCCGAAAATAAGGAGTATTTTCTTTGCTGCTCCTCTGCTCCTCTGCTCCCCTGCTTCCCGTGCGGCGTAACCCAAAGGCAATGTTGTCATACACCGTCATGTGGGGATAGAGGGCGTAATTTTGAAACACCATTGCAATGTCGCGTTCCTTGGGTGGTAGGTCATTGATCAAGCGATCGCCTACCCAGATATTACCGCCAGTCATCACTTCTAACCCGGCGATTAACCGCATTAGGGTGCTTTTACCACAACCAGAAGGGCCTACCAGCACCATAAACTCGCCATCTGCGATCGTCAGGTTAATCCGTCGCAAGACATTGACACTTTCCGCACGTGGCGCTACATCAGTTTTTTCCGCAAGTGTGAGAGGAGATTGGGTTTGTGAGGTAACACTTTCCCCTTTACGTGAGGAAAAACTTTTATAAACGTTTTCTAAAATAACTTGGGACACAATTGTTAATTATTGTCATTGGGCATGGGGCATTGGGCATTGGGGAGCCAGTGCGTTGCGGAGGTTCCCTCCGTTGAAGCAACTGGCGTCATTGGACAATATGACTAATGATTAATGACCAATGACAGTTTAGCGCCCATCATAATATACGTTCAGGGTAAATACGAAAAGTTAAAAAAATAGCTTTAACCATAAAAAGCAAACTATTCTAAATTTTAGGGCTGTCAAAAGGTGTTGTTATGACTACCGATGTACCTAAAAATCTTTCCCAAGACCCAAGCATTAACCCTGTCCATGACATTGTAGACGTACAAACTACAGATTGTTGCATTGTGGGTGGGGGGCCAGCAGGAGCAGTATTGGCGCTGTTGTTAGCGCGTCAAGGCATTTCTGTGATGCTGCTGGAAGCACACAAAGACTTGGATCGCGATTTTCGTGGCGATACGATTCATCCATCGGTGATGGAAATTATGGAGGAATTGGGACTTAGCGATCGCTTGCTAAAACTTCCCCATACCAAAATGCGCCAAATTAGTATTCAAACTCCTCAAGATACTGTCACATTCGCAGATTTTAGCCATCTGAAAACCCATTATCCCTACATTACAATGCTTCCCCAGGTAAAATTCCTAGAGTTCATCACCCAAGAAGCACAAAAATATCCTAGTTTCCATCTGGTGATGGGTGCGAATGTGCAGGAATTAATAACCGAAAATAACGTGATTCAAGGTGTCCGCTATCGAGGAGGCGGTGGTTGGCATGAAATTCGGGCAATACTGACAGTGGGTGCAGACGGTCGCCACTCACGTTTACGCCACCTGGGTGAGTTTGAATCCATCGAAACTTCGCCACCAATGGATGTCCTCTGGTTTCGCCTACTGCGTCAGCCAGAAGACGCTGAAGGGGGAATGGGGCGCTTTGGTCAAGGTAAGCTAATCGCCATGCTTGACCGTGGTGATGAGTGGCAACTTGCATATATCATTCCTAAAGGAGGCTATCAACAACTGCGGGCTGAGGGTTTGGAGGAATTAAAAAAATCTGTTGGCGAAGTAGTTCCAGAATTTCAGCAACGCATCCAAAATTTACATGATTGGTCACAAATAGCTTTTCTCTCAGTCGAGTCCAGCCGTGTCAAACGCTGGTATCGTCCAGGACTGTTACTCATCGGTGATGCAGCTCATATAATGTCCCCCGTTGGTGGAGTTGGCATTAATTACGCGATTCAAGATGCTGTAGTTGCGGCGAATGTACTTAGCAAACCGCTCAAAAACCGAGAAGTACAACTTAGCGACTTAGCAAAAGTACAGCGTCAACGCGAGTTACCTACACGTATCATTCAGGCGTTTCAAACTTTTATCCAAAAGCGGGTATTAGCCCCAGTTCTCACCTCAAATCGCACCTTTGTACCACCTGCGTTTTTGCGCTTACCCATCTTGCGCGACCTTCCAGCCAGGTTGATCGCCTTGGGTGTTTTTCCAGTTCACGTCAAGGCTTAATTTTTGCCAAGAATTTTTTCTATTTCATGAATAAATGGTACAATTATACTACTCTATGCAGAATTGAATGCTCAATTTAGTCAAGCGAAGGTGGCGAACAGTATACTCAATGCTGTTCAAAGCGATCGCTTGGCTTTTATGCTAGAAAGGACTAAAAACAGAGAGTGGATGTAGAAAATTTGTTCAAACATTATTAAAAAATGCAAACAATTAAACATATCTAGATATTAATTGACACTACATAGAAAAACCCCCTCTTTTTCAATCAGTACTTTTTGCAGTCAGGAGTAATTTTAATGAACAGCTGCGTTTTGATGGCGGAAATTATTAACGAGCCGCAACTCCGCTATACAGCGGATAATCTGGGAGTCACGGAAATGCTGGTGCAGTTTCCCAATTCCCAGAAACCAGAAGATCCGCCAGCCACGCTAAAAGTTGTTGGCTGGGGGAATTTAGCGACAGAAATTCAGCAAAACTACCACCAAGGCGATCGCGTCATCCTGGTAGGACGTTTAACTATGAATACTGTTGATCGTCAAGAAGGTTTTAAAGAAAAACGTGCTGAATTGACAGTGCAACAAATTCAATCTGTTGGAGGTAGTTTTAATACCGATCCATTACCGTCAGCAACTGTAACTCCATCATTCACTGAAACTGCTCCCCGACAACCATCTTCAGCATCTCGTCCTCCACAGAAAGACGTTCCCAGTTACGAGTCACCACGTCCAGCGCCTACCCCAGCGACAAATCCTGTTGGCGTTGCTCCCCAAACGAAAACTTACGAACCCGTACCCCAACCCACAAATTATGAGCGAACCACTTATCCAGCAGTGAAAGAGGAAGAACCAGATCCAGATGATATTCCGTTCTAAAGTTGGTAGTTGAGCGTGTATTCAATTTGCTCATATAGTTAGCAAAAAGTATTACGATTAGACAATTTCTAGAAATAGCCATCCTAAAGGATGTGCTATTTTTTTTTGTCTGTGTTGACGCTTTATACCAAGTTGCCAAAGATAGTATCCTGAGTATAATGAAGACTTAGAATACTAAGCTGTTCCACATTTAACTTGCATAATTAGGGCGGGCAAGATGCTCCCCTCACAAGAGTTATGTTTAATTCGGTTATGCAAATTAGATGTTTTTCAGCTTAGTAAAAGTTAAACTACGATTAATTTTTGATAATTATTGCTAGAAAAAGTTATGACTAACAATCAACCACAACAGAATCAAAATAATCCAATCGTTTATTCTAGTGCTAATCCGTCTACAGGAGGCTATATTACTTTACCTGTACCACCAGACCAATTTAATGAATTTATAATTAATTTACTAGGTAGACCACAAAGTATTGAAAAAAGAATATATGGTCGATTTGAAATTGAGTGGTCGGATATTACTAATTTTAACGATTTAATAAATCAAAGAATAATTCAACAAAACAAGGCTCAACTAATAAATTTTCAATCAAGAATTTATTTTCATGATAACTCTGTAATTGAACTAAATTCTTATCCTGAATTAATTACTTATAAGGAAGTAAGACCACTAGTTACAGTAGCTATTGACCTTAGTTGGGATTATTTAATTCAATTTAATAATAAACAATCTCCTGAAAAACAAAGTATCGATATACGATTATGGACAGATAAAGGTGTTAAAACACGTAGATATACTAATAAAAGTAACGAGGATACTCGAATAATTATTGGAGATTCAGAAGATGAAAGTTATATTGAATTTGCTATAAAACATACTGCTAGGTCGTGGGGATTGGATATAGAATCTTTACTTTATAATCAAATAAAGATTCTTTTAAAACCAGAACAAGGATTAAAAAAGTTTATTAGAAAGTATAATGCCTGGATTGGATTTATCTCTGGTATATTGTTCTTTATACTTTCGTTCATAGGTACATACATAGTAACAAACATATTTATAAATAGTATATTGTTCAAAATAAAAAACATTTTAAATAATACTAAAGAATTAGGTAATAAAATTAACATTTTAGCGGAATATATTGTAAATGGTGAAACAACTAAATTTTATTTCTTAGTAGGAATATTCTTACTATTTTCTTTTTTTGCATCAATTATTGTAATAATTGTAATTGCAAGTAATGCAAATAATATTAAGCCAAGTTTTTTTCTATTTACTAATAAAGACGTTGCCTATAGGGAAAGTAGACTTTTAAAGTTAAAAGCTCAATGGAGAAATTTTATATTTTCAGTTATTGGTAGTTATACGATAAATATATTATCAAGTTATATATTCGCTTATCTAACACGCTGATTCAAATTTAGTGTACTTAAAGTTAAAATAAAAGTGGTATAAAGATTTAGCTTTCATGAAGTAGCCTTGTCGTACTCCTACGGAGAAGCAAGCTACGCGCAGCGTTTCGTAGAGAAGTGCGGGCTATTCGGCGTCGCAACATTTTTGCGTGGATACTATGAGCTAATGACGATTTGCAGAAATCACAGGCGGTTCTACATCGCAAATGCGTGTATATTGTGGAACTATGTGATGTCAATTGTGGTTAAGGTCTAAGCAGTGAAAAACTGCCAAGGAATGTAAAAACTAAATTTACCGACACATACATCAAAACTATTGTTAAAATCCAAATAATTTTAAGTTAGAATTCCTACCCAACTCCTATGAGAGAAACTGTCCTAGAGGTTCGCAATCTCCAAGTTGAATTTCCCGGTGATGGCAATAACGTCAGAGCTTTGGATGGTATTTCCTTTGGGCTGCATCGAGGTGAAACTCTAGGAATAGTAGGAGAATCGGGGAGTGGTAAATCAGTGACAGCCCTAGCTGTGATGGGTTTGTTGCAAACTCCTGGTATAGTTACTGGCGGTGAAATCTGGTTTCGTCCGCAGGAGAATGGCAACCCCATCGATTTGGTAAAATTGCCTCCTGAGCAAATGCAGCTACACCGAGGTGGCGACATCGCCATGATTTTTCAAGAACCGATGAGTTCGCTCAATCCGGTTTATAACATCGGGTTTCAGCTAACAGAAGCGATTATGCGGCATCAAAATGTGTCAGCAACCCAAGCACGACAAATTGCGATCGCAGGTCTGCAAGAGGTAAAACTTCTACCTAGCGATGAAGAGATACAGCAGCAGTATATCGATTGGCATCAAACCAACAGCAATTCATCGAAACCAGAACCATCAAAGTTGGCAAAGTTGGTTAAAGAACACAAAGAAGCGATGCTGGAACGCTACCCTCATGAACTTTCTGGGGGTCAGTTGCAACGAGTGATGATTGCAATGGCAATTTCTTGCAACCCATTAATCTTAATTGCTGATGAACCAACCACAGCCTTGGATGTGACGGTGCAAGCGACTATTTTGGAGTTAATGCGGGAATTGCAGCAAAGCCGTGACATGGCAATGATTTTCATCACCCACGACTTGGGACTAATTTCAGAAATTGCTGACCAAGTAGCGGTAATGTATAAAGGCAAAGTTGTCGAATCTGGTACTTCTGAGCAAATTTTCAGCAATCCCCAGCATCCATATACTAAAGGCTTGATAGCTTGTCGCCCCACACTCAACCGCCGTCCCCAAAAATTACTCACCGTTTCTGACTACATGAGTGCAGAGGAGACATCAACGGGACAAGTAGTAATTCAGCCAAAAGAACCCATACAACCCACAGAAGTCACTACAGAAGAGATTGCTGCAAGATTGGCAAACTTCAATGAATTGGAACCCCTGCTGCAAATCCGCAACCTGAAAGTTGGTTTTCCAGTGCGCGGGGTCTTTGGTGGGACAAAACGTTACAATATGGCAGTTAATGGCGTTTCTTTTGATGTCAAACCAGGGGAAACAGTAGGTTTGGTGGGAGAATCTGGTTGCGGTAAAACTACCCTTGGCAGAACCTTGCTGCGCTTAATTGAACCGATGAGTGGTCAGATTATCTTTGAGAAACAAGATATTACTAGTCTCAAAGGAGAACGGTTGCAAAAACTGCGGCGGGAAATGCAAATAGTCTTCCAAAATCCTTTTAGTTCCCTCGATCCACGAATGAAGGTTGGGGACGCGGTGATGGAACCGTTGTTAATTCACGCTGTGGGTAAGACAAAACAACAACGACGCCAGCGAGTAGTCGAACTCTTAGAAAGGGTGGGGTTGAGTGCAGATGCAATTAACCGCTATCCTCATCAGTTTTCTGGCGGTCAACGCCAGCGAATTTGCATAGCCCGTTCTTTGGCGTTAAATCCTAAGTTTATCATCTGCGATGAATCAGTTTCAGCACTGGATGTTTCCGTACAGGCGCAGGTATTAAATCTTCTCAAAGAATTACAAGAAGACTTTCAGCTTACCTATATTTTTATTTCTCACGATTTAAGTGTAGTGAAATTTATGAGCGATCGCATTTTAGTCATGAATCGCGGTCAAATTGTTGAAGAAGGAACATCTGAAAGCATTTACCTGGAACCCAAAGAAGAATACACCCAAAAATTAATTGCTGCGATTCCGACTGGTAGTGCTGAACGGGTGCGAAATCGTCATCTGAAGGCTTTATAGAAAGTTAAAAAAGCGGTTGGAAACCACGTCTACACGAAGCAAAACCCACCTCTGTGGGTTAAAAAATTATTTTCAACAAATATTTGTGCAAACAAAGTTAATTACATCTGCAAGTCCAGACTGAGTTTTCAAATTAGTAAAAATAAAAGGTTTATCGCCACGCATTTTTTTAGCGTCTCGTTCCATCACGCTTAAATCTGCACCAACATAAGGTGCTAAATCTGTTTTGTTAATTACCAACAAATCAGACTTGGTAATACCGGGGCCACCTTTGCGAGGAATTTTATCACCAGCCGCAACATCGATTACGTAAATCGTTAAATCCACCAATTCTGGACTAAAAGTAGCAGCCAAATTATCACCGCCACTTTCCAAAAATACTAAATTCAAATCGATAAAACGTTCTTCTAATTGTTCAATTGCCGCCAAATTCATCGAAGCATCTTCGCGGATGGCAGTGTGAGGACAACCGCCAGTCTCTACACCCAAAATGCGATCGCTAGCCAACGCCTGAGAACGCACTAAAAACTGAGCATCCTCCTGAGTATAAATATCATTCGTCACCACCGCAATCTGATACTGCTCGCGCAACCCCTTACACAAAGCATCCACTAAAGCCGTCTTTCCCGAACCTACTGGCCCAGCAACCCCTACTCGAAATGCATTCATTGTCATTTGTTATTTGTCCTTTGTCCTTTGTCCTTTGTCATTTTTTCTTGGTACATGGTTATCGGGACTTAGTTTATGCCCAATGCCCAATGCCCAATACCCAATGACTAATTCCTAAACAACCTTGTATACTGCGTTTCATGCTGCATACTCGCCAGTGACAAACCCCAACTACAACAGGCGAGTTGATCGTCCTCCAACGTGAGAATTTCTAATGCCGCAGCACTGAGTAATGGTTGCAAATCTAGCAATAACTGCTGTCCTGCTGTTTGTCCAAGGGGGATAAGTTTTACGCCAGCAGTAATCAAATTACTTGCCCAAATGTGCAGATATCCCAGTAATGCGGCTTTGATGCTGATTTGCCAATGGGCAACGGCAATACCAAAAGCGATCGCATAATTGCACGGATTACCTACAGCATTGGCAATCGGCACAATCTGCGGTTCTAGTTTACCAAGTAATTGGATCAGCGATCGCCCCATCTGCCAACTAGAGGCGCGTAACTCTTCTGTTTCCCTAGCTGCGGATAACCACAGATTCCAACGGCATAGAGACTCAATATCACCTATTTTTGCAGATTGCTGCGCTCGTACCATCACCGCCGCCTCCAAGCGAATTGCCCCGTAGAGTAACTCTGCTTTTAGCCAATCTTTGAGATGTAACTGGTTAGCGATCGTACCATTTTCCACCAGCATTTCCAAACCTTCAGAATAACTATATGCTCCCACAGGTAAAGCGGGGCTAGCCAGCTGCAAAATACTCAAAAGATGGCTATTAGTGAGCATGATGATGTTGTCCATAAGCTCCTAATTCTGGCTGAAACGGTAAAATTTCCTCTTTAACTTCTAACCCCAATTGTTCCAACATCTGGCGTAAAACCGAGTCTGAGGACAAGCGTAAATAAGTCGGAGTAATTTCTACAGGTACATGGCGATTTCCCAGATGGTATGCCGCCCGTAATAATAAAAGTGGTGTTTGGGCAAAGGCAGTCAGCACGAGTTCTGGTTTGGCAGTAATTCTGATTAAACTGCTATGGGTTTGTTCTTGTAGAATATCGCCATCGTGTAATACAGTTCCTCTGGGTAAATGTAAAAATACAACCTTACCATCTTCCGTTTCAAAGCGATGACGAGTACGGGTGCGTTCTTCTGCTGTCAGCGTCAGAGTAAAAGTGACTGCGGTATCAGGGTTAGGTGGTTTAAATTGGGTAAATGTCAGCATACATTTTGCCTGATTTTCCGCTTTTCATTATGGTTCTAATTAAAACAGCATAGCTGCCTTGCCCGAAGGAAAGATAAAATCAAACAAAGAAAGGCAACGAGCCAAACGGGGACAATCATGAACCAAGCCATTGAGGGAGTACGTTGGACAATTCACGATTTAGAAGTTCTACCCGAAAATGAGTGGACGCGCTATGAAATTATTAATGGAGAACTCTTTGTGACTCGCACTCCTCATCGCCGTCATCAACAAGTTTGTGTGAAAATTGCTCGACAACTCGATGTTTGGTCAGATTCAAGTGGTTTAGGGGAAACAATTGTGGCTCCAGGAGTGATTTTTTCGCAAGCAGATAGCGTTATACCGGATGTAGTTTGGGTAAGTCGAGAACGACTGGCGCAAATTGAAGATGAAGCGGGACATTTGACAGGCGCACCAGAGTTAGTAGTAGAGGTTTTATCTCCTGGTAAACAAAACGAACTTCGAGACAAGGAAGCAAAATTAAAACTATATTCAGTTCAAGGCGTGCGTGAGTATTGGATTGTCGATCGCTTTAATAAACAAATCGAAGTTTATCGGCGAGAAAAAGCGCAGTTGGTTTTAGTTGCTACTTTGTTAAGTGATGATGAAATAACATCCCCACTTTTACCCGGATTTTGTTGTTCTATCAGTTTATTTTTTCCTGAATAATCGCAAATTCGAGAAAATTTCTGGAAACCTAACCGCTAGATTATAGATACTTACAAATATTGTATTGGGACTTGTCTTTCTAATTCGTAAAAAAATGCTTTTGGTAACAAAAAGGTTTAATTAACAACTTCACTCTGTAAATGGGCTACTAATTGGTAAGGTAAACCAAAAAGTTGCCCCTGCATTCAATGCACTGTTCACACCAATTTCGCCGCCGTGAGCATTGATGATTTGCTTACACAAATACAATCCCAATCCCAAACTTACAGAATTGCCGATACTTGCACCCCGAAAATAAAGGTCAAAAAGCCGATCGCTTTGTTGTTGACTAATTCCCACGCCGTTGTCATTAACAGTACAACAAATTTTGTCATCCTCACGAGTAGCGTTGATTGTCAAGACCAATCCAGGGGGATTATGTTTGAGGGCATTAACAATTAAGTTAGAAAAAACTCGCCATAGTTGCGTGGGTTCGGCATTCACTAATGGCAAGTCTGCGGACACCAGATTTGTCAAGGTTGCTTGATTTTGTGTCAGCAATGGCTCTAAATCAACGATCGCAGCTTCAATAACTGTCAGTAATTGTACGGTTTGACCTTGTAAAACAACACCTTGCACCTCACTGACATGAGTTTCCATCAACGAATTAATTAAGTTCAGTTGGCGATCGCTACTTTGAATCATCCGCTCTAAAATTGAGCGGGAAATTGAAATATTTTCCTCTGGACGGGCAAGCAAATTCTTCAGCACCATTAAAGTACCCAGCACTGGGTTGCGTAAGTCGTGGGAAACTGCATGGAAAAATACTCGTAGTTCTTCTTCAGTTTGCTTGCGCTGGGTAATGTCTTCAATCAAACCTTCGTAGTAAAGCAATTTTCCCTGTTCGTCGCGGACTGCGTAGGCTTTTTCTGAAATCCAGACAATACTCCCATCTCGGCGATAAATTTGGGACTCGAACTCGGAAACGCTGCCATATTTTTCCATCAGGCGCACAAATTCTGCCCGACGGTTCGGATCGACGTACAATTGTTCAATATCAGTGAAATTTGCTGTCACCTCGTCTACTAAAGAGTAGCCATAAATCCTGGCTAAAGCAGGATTTGCCGTAATGTAATGTCCATCGGGACTGCTTTGAAAAATCCCTTCAACGGCGTTTTCAAAAATGCTGCGATATTTAACTTCGGCAACCTTGAGTTTTTGGTAGGCAGATTCCAGTTCTTGACGGGCGAAAAATTCAGAACGTTGTAGGCGATCATACAGATAAACACCGATGTCACATATAGTACAAAACCAGAAAATGTATAAAATGAACGTTACATTATATATTCCTGGGTGGTCGGGGATTGGTGTTTTTAGCCCAAGTACTGTATTCACGCCAAAATAGTAAATCAGCACACTCACTTGAGTCAGCAAGTGAAGAATCCAGCAAACAGGCATCAGCACAGCTTGGCTCAAGAACAACAGCGACCAACCAATGGTATCGGGTAGCGCGAAACCACTAAGAGTTGCAAACAACTGCGATGCTAAACTAATTGACCAAGAAGATCCTAAAAATAACAAATCTGGACGATGACGACCTAATTTAGTTTTATGTAAGGCAAAGCAAATAATTAATGTTGCAAGCATTGTAACATTAATTACTAAGCGCTGAGTTCTCAGTACTTCTGGTAGTTGCTGCAACTCTGCAAAAGGAAAAAACAAGCTGTAAATGTCTCGTAAAGTAAAAGACAATAGACAAATCAGCGCCAGCCATAACCATAAACGTAATCTCTGCCACAAGAAACGATTACGCCAAGCTCTGTAAAGAGTAGTGATTTCATCTGTTGTTGGTGCAGAAAAGGTTTTTCTCCACCAGCTTTGCACTGTTGTAAATGGAGTAGCCATTAGCATCCGAGCAACTTTGCCCATACCTTGAGGGTGTTTCCCTTACTCAACATTGCTATAAATAACACCCTCTCATTTTTTGGTGATTTATGGGCGATTTGTTGCGGATGAAGTTGCTAAAGGTAGTGTAAACCAGAAAGTTAATCCACGCTTGCGGTTACTCATAACCCCAATTTCGCCGCCATGCGCCTTAATGACTTTCCGACAAAGATACATTTTTAAGCCAATGCTTGTAGAGCAGCAATCTTGAGGATCGCGGACATGGAGATCGAAAAGGCGATCGCACTCTACTTTACTCATTCCCACACCGTCATCTTGAATCTGAGTACGAATCATTTCTCCCTCAACGGTGGCACTCAGGGTAAAATTTAATCCTGGCGGATTATTGTGCAAGCTATGTGCGATCAAATGTGCCAAAACTTTCTGTAAGCAAGTCCCATCCGCCATTACTAACGGTAAATCGGCGGGAACCAAGTTCTTCTGAGTCGCTTGGTTTTGTGTCAGTATAGGCTGTAAGGAAGCGAATATTTCTTTCAGGAGATTGCTAAATTGCACGGGTTCGGGTTTAATTACTAGACCCTCTTTTTCAGCGGAATTAATTTCTAGCAATGAGTTAATCATTGCCAACTGGCGATCGTTGCCCTGAATCATCCGTTCGATGATTGAGCGAGATATTGGGATTGGGGATTGAGCATGGGGCATGGGGCATGGGGCATGGGAAAGAGGCAGAGGGGAAAGACTTGCTGTAATTTCCTCTCTACTCCCCTGCTCTCCTGCTCCCCTGCTCCCCTGCCCTTGATTTAACAAATTCTTTAATACCATCAAGTTACCCATCACTGAAGTTCGTAAATCGTGGGCAACTGTATGCAAAACAACATCTTTGACACGATGCAAATTTTCAACTTCTTGCATTTTCTGCTGCAACTGTGCTGTCCGTTCTTGGACTTGGTGTTCTAAATTAGTGTTGAGTTCTGCTAGCTTTTGGCATATCTGGCTTTGTTGAATAGCGATCGCTACCTGTTCTGACATCTGCTGTAACAAATCAATTTCTACTGGCTGCCAATGACGCGAACCTGAGCATTGATTGGCAATTAATGCGCCAAATAATTCGTTATTTAGCATAATTGGTACAGCCAAAGTCGCCTTCGTTTGGAATTTTCGATAATGTGCTTTTACTTTGGGAGATACTTCTATTTGAGTTATGTCTTCAACGACACGCACAAGATTATCTTTTAGTAAATTTCGTAATTCTTGTAAATAAGCTTCATCATTCGTAGACCAACCTGAGACTGATGGATATTTGGGATCTACTGATTCGGCAATAGTTCTGACTCCTAAATTGGCATTATTTAAACCAATGAAAACTCGATCTGCTTGGAGAAATTGCCTAACTTCCGTCACGGTGGTTTGGAGAATTTGCTCTAAGTTAAGCGAAGACCGAATTCGCACTAGGGTTTCTGCCAACAAGCGATCGCGTTGGGCACAAAAGCGTAATTGTGCTTCTACTTGTTTGCGTTCTGTGATGTCGTGATGCACTGCTAAAATGGCAGGAATACCATCCAAATCAATGACTTCGGCTGACAGCAAGGTTGTAGTTATCTCGCCAGATTTTTGCCGAAATTCAACTTCCAAGTTACGAGCGACTCCCGTGCTTTGTAACTCTTGCACTAAGTTTAAGCGATCGCGATCGTCTACCCAAAGATTTAACTCAAAAGAAGTTTTACCAATTGCCTCATCTCGCCCATAACCTGAAAGATTCACAAAACTGTCATTAACTTCGATAAAGCGTCCTTCTTGCAGCGTGCTAATCGTAATTGAATCGGGGCTGCAACTAAAAGCTTTCGCAAATTTTTGAGCAAGATTTTGTAAGGCGATTTCTCCTTGTTTACGCTCTGTGATATCTCGAACAATTGCTAGTACCTCATCTGTACCACTAACTACCAACCGCGCCTCATAATCTCTCATTCCCAAAGATGTTGGTAGTTGATATTCACAAGTTTGCAAAATTCCAGAATCTAAAGTTTTAGCGATCGCTACTTGGCTAATGGCCGCAACATCACTCGGCAATAACTCTTGCAAATTTTTTCCAACTATTTCTTCTCTCAATAAAGTGATATTTGCTCCCTCACTTTTCAAATCTAGATACTCGCCATCGCGGCTGATGCGAAACATCAAATCGGGGATAGCATCTAAAATTGCTTTATACCGTGCCTCACTTTCTTGCAATTTTTCTTGGGCTTGTTTTCGGTCTGTAATATCTATAACCAAGCCATGCCAAAGAAAATCACCTGCTGCTTGTAATTCGGGTTGCAAAGTACCTTGAATCCATTTAAGTTTGCCACTAGGCGTAACAATCCGACTTTCCCAATGCCAAGGTGTAAGAGTATTACGACAAACAGTAATAGATTCTGTAAAAGCTTTTATATCCTGTGGATGAATCAGTTTGCATAACACCTGAAAGTCTGCCTGTACAGCCTCTGGTTCTAATTCATACAAATATTTACAACCAGAACTAATATAAGGGATAAGTACAGAACCATCCTGTCGTTGCAGAATTTGGAAAATCATCCCCGGTAAATTGGCAGCAATTGTTTCCAACAGAGTGATTTTCTCTGGTGGAAAATCTGGTTTTTGCAGTGATTTTACAATTTCATCCACTCTTAGACCCTTTGATATATAAGCAATTGGCATAATATTCAAGGTAATCATAGCCATTGTAAAAGTTTTTAGCTCTCAGCGCGTAGGCGTAGCCCGTCGTAGACATCGCTAACAACAAAAAAATGGCTCTACTTTCAGAGTAGTTCCGGATGCTGCGATCGCATTCACCCAATCGGGTGAACCATTTGTCAAAGATGTCAAAGAGGCAATCAGTTCAGCACTTTAGTTTTTACTACAAGTTTATTTACTTAGGATATTTGACTTGACAGACTACTAAAATAGATATATTACTTCCAGTTAAACTGATCGCATGAATATTACCACCGTCAGTTTACCTCCAACCCTCGAATTAAATATCGACTTGACTGACGAGCAATTTTTTCAGCTTTGTCAAAATAATCGAGACTTAAAGTTTGAGCGGACAGCTTCAGGGGAATTAATTATTATGCCACCTACGGGGAGTAGTACTAGCGATCGTAATGCCGATTTAACTTATCAATTAAGAGTTTGGAGTCGTCAAAATAAGCTAGGTAAATCTTTTGACTCTTCTGGTGGTTTCAAACTTCCTAACGGTGCAGAACGTTCTCCAGATGCTTCCTGGGTGAAAATGGAACGGTGGAATGCTTTAAGTGAAGCAGAAAAAGAAAGATTTGCTCCTTTGTGTCCCGATTTTGTGGTTGAGTTAATGTCTCCAAGTGATTCTTTAGAAAAAACGCGAGCCAAAATGAGGGAATATATCGAGAATGGCGCCAGATTAGGCTGGTTAATTAATAGAAGAGAGCAACAGGTAGAAATTTCTTGTTTTAATCGAGAAGTTGAGATTTTACAAAGTCCTAAAACTCTATTGGGAGAAGATGTTTTGCCAGGATTTGTTTTAGATTTGGCAGAAATTTGGTGAGTAATTGCCTACCCTGAATCATTCGTAATAAACAAGAAACCCGACAAATTTTACGAAGCCGGGGAGCTGCGGCTTGCAATTATCACAAACAAAATAGGATTAGTAGACTACAAAATTATGATAATTTAATTTCACGAATACCCCAGATCAGTAATTCCAAAAACTGTTTGAGAACTCAACTAATTGGCAATTATCCTGAATCAAGTAAATACCACCACTCATAAAAACTCCGTTGTGTTGACCTAATTTAAGGTTCTTGATTTCATCGAGTAGTGAACACCCATTCAGCGAGTTGGTACATTAAAAAATTGAGGTAATCAACTTTGATCGCAACAATAAGATAGAAAATAGTTTATCGATACATCTAATCTAGTTTTACCTAAAGGCAAAAACTAATAATGGGCACTTGAAAGTGAGATGCTTTGCAATAAATTCTAGGAGACATGAATGCAATTACAACAGACACAACTTTTAGAAGAAACACAATGGGAAGCAGTTCTCAATCGAGATTACACTTTTGAAGGCAAGTTTTTCTATGGTGTTCGCTCTACAGGCATTTATTGCCGACCTATTTGCCCTAGTCGCAGACCGAATCGCAATCAAGTTTGTTTTTTACAGTCGGTACAAGAGGCTGAAATTGCAGGTTTTCGACCTTGTAAGCGCTGTCAGCCACAATCTGAAACGGTTCCAAATACAGCCAAAATCTTAGCAGTATGTCGATATATTGAAGCACAAGTTGACCACATCCCAACCCTCTCGGAATTATGCTCTCAGGTAGAAATGAGTCCCAGTTATCTACAAAGAATATTCAAGCAAATAATTGGTGTATCGCCTTTTCAATATGCAGATGCACTGCGTAGCCAGCGATTGAAACAGCGTCTTCAGTCGGGGGAAGAAATTGCTGATGCAGTTTACGATACGGGGTACGGTTCAAGTAGTCAACTCTATGAGAAAGCACCTAAACAACTGGGAATGACACCAAAGACTTACCAACAAGCTGGAAAAACAATCAGCATTGTCTATGCGATCGCTCCATGTCCATTAGGATATTTGCTTGTGGCAACAACAGAGAAGGGTATCTGCGCCGTAAAATTAGGTGATGAAGCAGACAAGCTCGAACACATTTTGAAACAAGAATTTCACCAAGCGCAGATCGTGCATGACGATCGCACACACAAAGACTGGATACAAGCAATCCTCGACTTGATTGCAGGAGGCGAAACACATCTTGATTTACCACTTGATATCCGTGGGACAGCATTTCAGAAACAGGTTTGGCAAGCATTACAAAAAATTCCTTATGGCGAAACTTGCACTTACACTGATATTGCCCGTAATATTGCCAAACCCCAAGCAGTCCGAGCTGTAGGTAATGCTTGTGGCGCTAATCCGATCGCGCTGATTGTACCATGTCATCGAGTGCTGCGGAGTGATGGCAGTCTTGGTGGTTATCACTGGGGAATTGAGCGCAAACAAAAACTGCTTACACAAGAATCAGAACGCACCGCGCGGGATTAGAATTCTTCCTTACTCGCCAATCCTTTTTCCAAAGATGACTCAAACACCTGAACTAGAATCGTTGACTGAAGAAAGTTTGACCCGTGGTTTAATGATGCTTGCCAACCTTGATAGCGATTTGGCTCGGATTGTAGAGACACTAGGGCCTCCACCAATATGGTCAAGAGAAGCGGGTTTTGCAACACTGTTGTGCATAATTCTGGAACAGCAAGTTTCCGTAGCAGCTGCAAGGGCTGTATTTAAACGTCTATGTGAGGTTGTAACTCTGACGCCAGAAAACTTTTTGATATTGGATGATGTTCAATTAAGAGGAATTGGATTCAGTCGGCAAAAGATTCTATACTGTCGTGGATTGGCTCAGGCGATCGCAACTGGTCAGCTTGACCTCAGCAAACTTCAAACAATGGACGAAACTACTATCAGAACTGAGTTAAAGCGTCTCAAAGGGATCGGAGACTGGACAGTTGATATTTACTTGCTCATGGCGCTGCAACGTCCTGATGTCTTTCCTAAAGGCGATTTAGCGATCGCGATCGCTTTACAAAAACTCAAAAACTTGGCAACGCGTCCAACACCAGTGCAACTAGAAGAAATGACACAGCACTGGCGACCGTGGCGAGCAGTTGCGGCAAGACTTTTATGGCATTATTACCTAAGTAATCCCAAATAATTACTCTTTCTTGGCGCACTTGGTGAACCAGCGCTGTAGGCGGGTTTCCCGCCGTAGGCGACTGGTGAACCCGAAGGGCGGCTCGGATCAGAAATATAAACTAAATGGCAGAAAATCAATTAAACTTAATACCAGAAAAGTCGGGAAAAACTTCAAATATACTGCCGATAATCATAGTAATAGTTGCATTATTTGCTTTATCTTCAACAGCAATATTTATTAAAATTGCTGTTAGAGAAATGAGCGCTGTTGCGACATTCTTTAATCGTTTATGGATAGCGGCTATTATCTTTGGTTTATGGAGTGGAATTAACCAAGCACGGACTAAAATTACAGATGATGAACCTGTATTACCACAGCAGCCTTACCCAATCAAAGAGATCGCGTTTTTAATCGCAGTGGGTTTAGTTCATGTATTAGGGCGATTATCTTGGACTTGGTCGCTAACTCAGACTAGTACTGCTAATGCTAATGCCTTAGGTTGCCTCAATCCGCTATTTACTACTTTAGGAGGATGGCTATTTTTTAATCAAATTTTTGGGCGCAAATTTATCATCGGTCTAATCTTAGCCATAATCGGTGCGATCGCTGTCGGATTTGAAGATTTATTGCATTCTAATAATAATATTACAGGTGATGCTGTTGCCCTCATATCATCGATATTTTATGCAGCAAACTTTTTACTTATTGAGCAGATCCGCAATAAGTTTTCAGTTATCACCATACTCCTGTGGCGTTGTGTAATTGCAACTTCATTGATGATACCAGTTGTGCTAATCTTTGAAAAACAAGTTTTTCCAGTTACTTTGTCGGGGTGGTTAGTAGTATTTGCGCTAGCTGCTATTTGCGAAGCCTTGGGTCATGGGCTAATTATATACAGCCTGAAAAATTTTTCATCAGGATTTATCTCTTTATTCTTACTACTCAATCCAGTGATTGTTGCTATTCTTGCTTGGATACTTTTCTCGGAAAAATTGAGTATTTTTAACTTGTTAGGTTTGGTTCTAATTTTAGCGGGTATATATCTAGCAATTTCTAATAAAGAATCTGTGCAATCTAAAGTTAATACCCATATCCAATCTCCAGCAGAAAGTGAATCTTAACGAGTTCGTAGTCAGGACTTTAGCTCTGATTTTCTCAGCACTAAAGTGCTTACTACAAACTCTTAAAATAAGTCTGTAGTCTTTTATGGCACTACTACTTGAGTAATGCCAATGGTAAGTCGGTTACAGTTTACCCGTAAAAACCCTTTGAGCCGGGCCTGTCATGTAAACCCGTTGGTCTACTTCTGACCATTCAATTTGCAAGGGGCCACCAGGTAATTCTACAGTCGCAGTGCGATCGCATTTCCCAGTTAGTACACCAGCTACCAAGGAAGCACAAGCACCAGTACCACAAGCTAATGTAATCCCAGCACCCCGTTCCCATACCCGCATTTTCAAATAGTCACGGCGCACTACTTGAATAAATTCGGTATTTATGCGTTGAGGGAAAACTGGGTGATGCTCAAATTTTGGGCCGATGGTTTCTAGTTCAATTGCTGCGACATCTTCCACAAAGGTAATGCAGTGAGGATTTCCCATATTTACACAGGTGACATCCCAAGTTTTCCCCGCTACCTCTAAAGGCTGAGAAATGACTTTTTCTTGGACGGGTGCAAGATTAGTCGGAATTTCGCTAGCGAGTAACCTGGGTAAACCCATGTCTACTTTAACTTGACCATTAGATAAGAGTTGGGGAGTCATTACACCACCCAAAGTATGAATGCGATATGAGTCTTGATTCCGGGATTCCCCTTCTAAGTCTGCTAAAAAGCCAGCTAAACAGCGAATACCATTGCCACACATTTCTGGTTCAGAACCATCGGAATTAAAAATTCGCATGGTGTAGTCAGTGTCATTTTCTCCAGGAAGGGCAAAAATTACACCATCAGCACCGATACCAAAGTGGCGATCGCACAACTCGATGGCTTGCTCTGGAGTCACTACAGGCAATGATGACGAGCGATTGTCAATCAAAATAAAGTCGTTGCCTAGACCATGATACTTAGTAAATTCGATTGCCATTTCTTCAAGGATGAATTATCAAGGATTAGTTACTCTTTATTTTGCCTTGTAGGTTCATCTTTACTAAAAATGCTTACCGAATTTGACACCACTTTACCCAGTATTAGACAAGTCCAAAACCTAATTAAACAAACAACGCCAGTAGAATTAAAGCTGCTGACTGGTGATGTACTCACAGGAAGGGTTTTATGGCAAGATCCACAGTGTATCTGTATTGCTGATGAAAACAGTCAGCAAATCACCGTTTGGAAACAAGCGATCGCCTACATCAAGCCGAAAGTGAGTTAAAAGTGAGGCAGAAACATCACAAGCGATCGCTTCACTCGAATTAAAAATTCAAGCCCACGGCTTAAGCTGTGGGTTTGGAATAAAGACGCCTCACATTTCAGAGCAATTCTTTATTTATTGTGAGATACAAGCCCACAACTAAAGTTATCTATTTAATTTTTAATTTGAGATTTTGAATTGTTTTGTCAATAGACTATAAATTCTTCACCACCATAACGAGCTAGTAGATCGGTAGGACGCTTTAATACAGATTGTGCTGCATGAGCAACTTGTATTAAGCATTCATCCCCAGCTAGATGTCCATAAGAATCGTTATAATCCTTGAAATAGTCAATATCAAATATAATTAAAGATAAATAATTTCCATTTAGTCTTAGTCGATTCCATTCCTGGTCTAAAACCTGATCGAAACAATGACGGTTGGCGATTTGGGTTAGAGCATCTAGCTTACTAAGTTTTTCTAGCTGAGAATTTGCTAGTTCTAAAGCATGGTTTGCTTGAGCAAGTTGATTAGCTTGAGAGCGGAATTGCTCTAATAATTCAGAATGTTCTAAAGCGACATTAAACTGAGCAGCTAACTGATAGATAAATTGAATTTCCGACTTTTTCCACTGGCGTGAACAATCGCACTGATGAACACATAGTAATCCCCATTAAGTTTTTCCTTTCATTAGAGGTGCAACAATTTGTGCCTTGATTTGAAATTGCTCTAACAGGTGAATGTGGCAATCCTTTAGCCCAGCTTGATAAATATCTGATACTACCTGTATACGCCCTTGGTGATAAGCAACTGCATATTTTTCACCAAAACAATCATCCTTTACCTTGATGGCGATCGTAGAATCGAAGTCAGGCAATACATTCTCAGAGACAAATTCCCCACAGGTATAGTTCGATTCCGGGTGAAATCGAAAGATACTGACGCGATCGCTACGGAGAGCCTTACGAATTTCTCGTACAGTAGTCTTAAACAAGGTGTCTAAATTCAGAGATTCACGAATTTCAGCAACTAAATTAAACAGAATATCCTGTTGCTGATTCGCTTTATACAGTTCTGCTGCTTTTTGTTCTGCTTGAGCTAAAAATTCTGCTTGTTTAACTGCAAATCCTAACTGTGTTGCAATCTGAGATAGAAACTGAATTTCTAATTTTTTCCATTCATGTGGCTGTGAGTGCTGATAAGCAGCAAGCACTCCCCATAGTTTTTTTCCAACAAAAATTGATGCAGTTGCATAAGCTCGAATATGGAACTGTTCTAAAATTTCTAAATGGCATTGAGACAAGCCTGCTGCATAGACATCTGAAACAACTAAAGTTTCATTATTACGATACCGTCCTCCTTGATGTTGTTGTAAATAAGAGTCATTCCAAACTGTATTTTTTCCTAATGTCTCTACATCATCCCATCCAGTCTCTGCAAACTCAAAGTCGCTGACAAATTCTCCACCCCAGTTTTCATAGAAACGATAAACAGCAATCCGCTCGACGCGGAGTAACTTGCAAGTTTCCTTAGTGGTTGTACGAAAAATTGTTTCTAACTCAAAAGAAGCTCGGATTTTGCTAATAACTCGGTAAAGCGCCCTTTCTTGCTCTGCTAGCTGCTGAATTTGAACTTGTTTATCATGCAGTTGAGCTTCTAAATTACTAACACTAGGCTGTCCTAAAAGCTTACAGAGTAGATTAGCAGATACTTTCGTAATAATACGTAAACTTGTGTACAACATTGTAAGTATAGTTTCAGTAATATTTAGAGATGAAAATAGACAGCTACAACGCCTGTAAAACCTAATTTTTCGTAGTTTATAGCCATTATCGCGCAAAGAAGTTTCGTGGTCGCTTCTCTCCATCTGACTTTTGCCGTTAAGTCTTAAAAAGCTTGCTCACATCACAAGGTATTTTGGATAAAGCACAGTATTATACAGTACAGTAATTCTCATTATCGCCAAAGTATCTAATAACTTAAAATAGAAGATAAAAAAGTATTGTAAAGACAGAATAAATTTGTAAAAAGTAAAGCTCAATTCTTAGATAAATTCAGTTATCAAACAAGATAATCAAATTCAGTAGACCGAAAACTTCTGCGATTGAAAAAGATCAAGCAGATGACCCCATCAAGTACTTTCTGTAAAAGAGAATCAAAATTTTAGAGTTGTTAAAGTCAAGAGATCGCCAGTATCCAAGATTGATTTAGCCCATTTTCCCGCACCAACTTGACAATAGAATTACCTTAAGATATCGCGGATGGGCTGTTAGGCTGCAAATTGCTCAATCGATTGATGATGTTCGCATCAGAGACAACATCTTGGAACTTGGTATTATCAGTAACATTATCCTAGAAGAATATGATAAAGCACTCCAGATAGCCAAGTCACTACCATCCCAAAGGCGCGATCGCGTCTTATTGAGCCACTTACTTGTGCCAGTCGATTATCAACTAGGGGAGTCTTAAAGTTTAATCAGTCACACTATCCGCAGGTAAAAACTCTTTGAGCGCTTCTGCCTCACCAGCTTTCGCCATTGGGATCGAAAGGGGTACTGAACTAGCGATCGCAAATAACTGTTCTAGTTGACTCAAACCTGTCAAGCCACCACATAATAATACTTGGTCGCCGATTCGCAAGTCCATGCCGCCATCGGGATAGCGAATAAATTTACCATCACGCCGGATCGCCTGTACCTGTACTCCATACTGCTTACCGATCTCTAAATCTTTAAGAGTTTTACCTAGTGTTGGCGCATCTGCATTAACTGTAACCCACTGGCAAGCACTATTTTCTCCAGGAACAACAGCTTGTCCTTTAGCTAATTCTGCTAAAGCCGCTAGTTCTTCATCTGCTCCCACCACCAGCAAGCGATCGCCTTCTGCCAATTTGGTTTGATTATTAGGATAATCGATTTCATCTCCTTCAGCGCGGCGAATTGCCATCAAACTCACTCCTGTTAAATAGCGCATATCCGCTTCTTCTAAGCTCATGCCAATTAAGGGCGAATTAGATGGTAAAGGATACCAGCGCTGATTTAAATCGCGGGTTGCTTGGCGCAAATCACGAGCAACTTCAGTTGCAGAACGCTCTGGCCGCAAATCTAAATAATGATCGTTGCGGATTTGCTGCATTTCTCGTTGTACCACAGCTGACGACAACAAACCTAAGCCAGTTAATAAATGAGTTGCCATTTCTAAGCTGGTTTCAAACTCTGGTTGCACAACTTCCCTCGCTCCCAATTGATACAGCACCTCAATATTTTTATCCTGGTTAGCACGGACAACCAAATCTAACTCTGGGCACAATTCCAAAGCGCGTTTCAAACAAAGACGGCTACTCATGGGGTCTGGGAGTGCGATCGCCATTTTTTTAGCATGATTCACCCCAGCAGTTTCCAGAACGTGTAAACTCACGCAATTGCCATAGACATAAGACACCCCAGCCTCACGTAACTGCTGAATTCTACTCTCCGATTGGTCGATTACCACCACAGGTAGGTCGTGTTGCAGCAACAACTTTACTAAATTTTTGCCGACTTGCCCATAGCCACAAACTACCACATGGTCTTTGAAGGGCAAATCTTCCGACACATCCCGCGCCTCTTGTTCTTCTAAATACGGTTTCAACCAGGGCATTGATTCAGCAAAGTTAAATAAAAATGGCACTAACCGCAGGACAAAAGGAGTCAGCATGAGAGTGACTGCGGTGGTTCCCAAAATTAATAAGTATATTTGTCGGGATACTAGCCCTAAAGACTGCCCTTCACTAGCGAGAACAAAGGAAAATTCCCCAATTTGCGCCAATCCCAAACCGGCGATTATGGCTGTTTTCAAAGGATACCGGAACAGTTTCACTAAGGGCGTGATAATCAAAAATTTACCGACGAAAACTATTGCCACCAACCCCAAAATCAATTCTAGGTTGTTCCACAAAAACACTGGGTCAATTAACATCCCAATAGCGGCAAAAAACAAACTGGCAAAGATATCTCGCAGTGGTTCGACATAAGTCAGGGTTTGATCGGCGTACTCCACCTCAGAAATCATCAAACCCGCGACAAATGCGCCCATCTCAATGGATAGCCCCAAATGCTCTGTCAACAGAGCAATGCCCAAACACAGGGCTACAACCCCTAATAAAAATAGTTCTTTACTTTCAGTACGGGCTAGCAGTTGCAACAAAGGCGGTATCAGCCAAATCCCCGCAGCTACCGCCCCAGCTGCAAATAAACCAATGGAAGCTAGCGCTGTGAGGACGGCGATGCCAATAGTTTCTGCTGGTTGGTTGAGGGCTGGTAAGACTGCTAACATTAGTCCCAGTGCCAAGTCCTGGACTACCAAAATCCCTAGCATCACTTGCCCGTGGGGCGTTTCTGTTTCGTTGCGCTCCATCAAGCATTTGAGGACAACCGCCGTGGAAGACAGGGACAGAATACACCCCAAAAACATCCCCTTCGCAGGTAAGGCTCCCCAAGCTCCGCTTAACCCGCATACTAAAACCGTGACCAAAATCGTCAAAGCAATCTGGAGTCCACCTCCACCAAGAGCGATCGCTTTTACCTTCTTGAGTTCTGTAAAGGAAAATTCCACACCCAAGGCGAATAACAAAAAGGCGACTCCAAACTGTGCCAGAGTCTCTACTTGAATCAGTTCTTTAATCAATCCCAGTCCCGTTGGCCCAACGACTATCCCGCCAATGAGATACCCCAGCAGCACGGGTTGTTGCAAAAGTGCCGCGAATAGTCCACCACAGGCTGCAACGCCTAGAACTAAAACTAAATCAACAATTAACCGAAAATCTTCTTGCACCAGTTTTAAAAAAACTCTTAAGACCTATTAATTCAGGATACAAAGTTTTACGGTCTCAAACAGCTTGTTTCGTGAAGGGGTGACAAAATTTGCTTATTTTGAAGGGAGTAGGTAGTAGGTGAGCAGGAAGGATACATCAAGATTTTTGAAGGTATTTTGATTCACGAGTATCAAAGGTGGATTCATCCAGTTCAAATACTCGTCAACGGAGTTCAAAGGTGGATTCATCCAGTTTAAACACTCATGCACGAGTATCAAAGACTTATTGTCGCATTATTTAATGACGCATCTCTTCTGGCTCCATACCTAATGCTCATTAAATTTTAGGCGAACTGAGGGCATTCAATAATAGCAGCGACCACGGCACTTTAATATCAGGTATAAGCCATGAGTACTTTCTCAATACAGGCAACGCAGCAGGTAGTACAAAACGCAGAGAGCGTAACGATGCAGGCCGATCGCCATTTTCATCTACAAGATTATATTTCTTAGCCAGTTCGGCAACAATCTGCACGCGTCCTGTACGGCTGATCAGATTTGGCTCACTAGCAAGTGCAGCGATCGCTCGTCCAGTTAATAAGGGAGTTTCCCAATTGTAGCGATCGCTTAAGAATGAGTAATTCTTTTCAGTAGCATTGGTTTGATTTATTTCAGAAGCAAAACGGGAAAAAAGCTCAGTATCAACAATACCCGGCCAAATTGAAACAGAAGTGACGTTATGGGGTTTTAACTCAACAGCCATATTAGCAGCTAGGCGATCGCAAGCTGCTTTGCCAACACCATAAGCTATATCAAAGATATAAAACATACTACCCCACGAGGAAATCGTGCAAATTAGTCCAGAGTTACGCTTAGTCATCATCCGAGCCGCAAAAACACTCGCAACATAGTGGCTGCGAAGACCAACGTTGTTGCTAGCATCCCAAAGACTTGGTTCAGAATCCCAAAAGGGCTGCCCCTGAGAGTCTTTTACTGCCTGAACTCCTGAGTAAGCATTATTTACCAGTAAGTCTAGTTGTCCATCCTGTTCATCTTGAATGCGATCGAAAAGCAAACGCACCTGCCGATCGTCGCTGTGGTCTACTTGGACGGGAATGCATACACCACCGACTTCTTCAATGGCTGATTTTGTTTCACTAAGACTTCCTGAAACCCCATCACTGGAAGAGTTGTTGAGGCTGCGACCCGTGATGTATACAGTTGCGCCGGCTTCACCAAGGCCAATGGCAATTCCCCTACCAATTCCCCGCGTAGCACCTGTTACCAAAGCCACTTTACCTTCAAGGTGTTTCATGAGCGCTCATTTCTAATCTTTACCGTTAAATATTGATTATTACAATATTCTTTCGTCGCTGTGACTGAAACAACTTCTACTTCGATCGGTTTTTCTTTAGTTCCGTCAAGCAGAAACTCACTAGCTCCTTCACGAGGTTTTTTCGGATTTCCCCAATCATAGGTGTAACCTAAACCTGTCCAAGGATAATGTTCTTGACTAGCAACTGCATAAGAAGTTGTATATATCTCTTGCAAAATCGGATAACTAGCAGGAATTGGTATATCAAAAACATTACAACTAGAATCATTAATTTCTGGATCGACACATGGTCTACTTAAGTCTTCAGCTTTCACCCACATTTCGACAAAATGCGTCTTATTTGAATTTCTATTTAAAATTAAGCCTAAATACTGCTGTAACCTCAGAGAAAGCATGATATTACCGGGAATATTTATACCGATACCCTTACAATTTTGACAAAATTCTTTAACTTGAGGAACGGCTGTTAACCAAGTGCGTGCATCTATACTTTTTTTTGTACCTATTTTCCAATCTTCATTTGGATTTTTAACATATTTCCAACTTGCCATCAAATATTCAATTTTGCCGTTATTTTCTCTCCACTTTACTTGAGGATTAGTTTTTGACAATGACCAAAGATTTTTTACTACTTTATCTTCACTCGGTCTTTTTGCATCCTCAATCGCTATATCTAACTGCCTTTTCAGAGCTTGATAACTTTCGGGTTTATTTTTATCCAGATACTCATTGACGTTTGGGTTGTTTTCTGATTGCGCTAATAAATCCTTTCTGAGGTTTGATGTACTCTGTATGGGAATTTCTCTAGCTAGCAAACTGGAATATCCAACTGCCAAAAATGTACCTGTCAAGCCTAAAAATACTTGAGTCTTTAATTTTTTCATTAAAATAATCCTGTGAATTTATAACAATAGGGGAAATATCACATCCTGGGTTAAACCCAAAGATTGAATCTGATTTTATATTTATGTTTGGCTGAAATGCTATTGTGCTTAATATTTTTAATTAACTTTTTCTGTATAAAAATTAATATCTATAGCAATCCTAAATCATTCGCGATCAACAAGATACCCGACTTCTCAAAGAAGTCGGGTATCTGTGGGTTCAATTCTCACAAATTAAATAGGATTGCTACATATCTATTAGTCTGCCAAGCACTTTCTTTTTCAGACTGACATATCTGCAACAGGAAGCGATCGCAGTCGATCTCAATTTTTTTACGTATAATTACTTATAATTGCTGCTAATTTTAGATAAATCGACTGTACTCTACCGATACAGCAATGCTCATTAGTGTGTCCTTGCAAAACCTTACGAGGCAAAACTAACAATTGATCGCCTGCGGAAAACATTGTTTTATCAATTAAATGAGGGGTCTAACCCTCTATTTATCATCTCTATCCACCACTGGGAAGGGGTTTTGGTCAAGCCATGCTTGTTGGTAATCAGCTTGAGCGTTTATTGACAGGATGACGCTGGCTAAACAAGCGATTAAACTATGGATAATGTCAAGCAATTGTTGCTTTTAACACCACTTACATAAATTTAATCTCATTGTCAAATCTAAAACCTCATCTTGTTATATAAAATACCAGTTATGTCAGCCTATCAAGGAAGTTGTGGGGAGACCACCGATTTGATTATTGGTGTTCACAACCAAGAAAACCTCGAATTACCAGCAAATTCTGCTCCTGTGGGTGCTCTTGCCACAAGACAAGGAACTTTTTCTACGTTTCTTGCTCCCTTGACTCAGGATACTTTTAAACAGGTCGTTAAGGATGTAGAGCAAAAATTACAGATTGTTCATCAAACCCTATCAATGCTTGATTCTCATGGGTTTGAAACTCTTCTGCAAGAAATGTTGCATTCGATTACCTTAAAAACCGGGGAATTACTGGGGGCAGATCGGACGACAATATTTTTATTAGACGAACAAAAACAAGAACTTTGGTCAATTTTAGCTGAGGGTGAGGGCGGTCGCTCTTTAGAAATTCGCATCCCCGCTGATAAAGGCATTGCTGGTGAAGTCGCCACTTTTAAAGAAGTTATTAATATTCCCTTTGATTTTTATAACGATCCGCGATCGCATTTTGCCCAAGAACAAGAAAAAAGAACTGGCTATCGTACCTACACCATGCTAGCTTTGCCGTTGTTAAATGAACATGGGCAATTAGTTGCAGTAGTACAATTACTGAATAAATTAAAATCTGGGAATAATCACGATGCTCCATTTGCAGAACGAATTGATACCAAAGGTTTTACTAGTGCTGACGAACAATTATTTCAAGAATTTGCCCCTTCGATTCGCTTGATTTTAGAGTCTTCGCGCTCTTTTTATGTAGCCACCCAAAAACAAAGAGCAGTGGCGGCACTAATGAAGGCAATCAAGTCCCTCTCTCAAAGCAGCCTCGACTTAGAAGATACCCTCAAACGGGTGATGGATGAAGCCAAAGAATTGATGAATGCTGATCGCAGTACACTATGGTTAATAGACCGCGATCGCCATGAATTGTGGACGAAAATTACTCAGGATGATGGTTCAACCAAAGAGTTGCGAGTCCCGATAGGTAAGGGCTTTGCTGGCATAGTAGCGGCTTCTGGCAAGAAGCTAAATATTGGCTTTGATTTGTACTACGATCCTGACTCAGAGACAGCTCAAAAACTAGACCAGCAAAATGGCTATCGCACCTGTAGCTTGCTTTGTATGCCAGTATTTAATGCCGATCAACAACTGATAGGCGTTACCCAACTCGTAAATAAAAAGAAATCCGGGGATTTTCCCCCTTATAATCCAGCTGATTGGCCCAAAGCTCCCGACTGCTTCCAAGCTAGCTTTGACCGCAACGATGAAGAGTTCATGGAAGCTTTTAATATTCAAGCAGGAGTAGCGCTGCAAAATGCCCAGTTGTTTGCCACAGTCAAGCAACAAGAACAAATGCAACGGGATATTCTGCGTAGTCTTTCCAATGGAGTTGTTTCCACTGATAAAACTGGGTTAATTATCGCCGCCAATGAAAGCGCCAAGCGTTTGCTAGGACTAGGAGTAGATGACCGTTTAGAAGGTAAATTAGTTAATGATGTCATTGGCATCAAAGAAGGCGACTTTAGCAAGTGGTATCAGGATGCTTTACACGCAGTTGACTTAAAAGGCCGCCAGCAATATTACCCCGATCGCACACTCATAACCACTGATACAGAACAGCACAGTATTAATTTATCGATTAACACAATTGCCGATGCTAGCGACCAAGAGCAAGTCCGTGGGGCGCTGGTAGTGATGGAAGATATTAGTGATGAAAAGCGGCTCAAGAGTACGATGTACCGCTACATGACTCAGGAATTAGCCGAAGAATTGCTGAAATTAGATGACGCTAAACTCGGAGGCGATCGCAAAGAAGTTTCGATTTTATTTTCTGATATTCGCGGCTACACCACTTTGACGGAAAACTTAGAAGCAGAAGAAGTGGTGAGTATGCTCAATGAATATTTTGAATCAATGGTGGAGGCAGTCTTTAAACACAAAGGCACTCTTGATAAATATATCGGTGATGCCATCATGGCTGTATTTGGTTCTCCTCTACCATTAGAAGAACACGCTTGGATGGCAGTGCAAACATCTTTAGAAATGCGCGATCGCTTGCACGAATTTAATCAACGTCGCTGTGTAGATGATAAGCCCAGAATTAAAATCGGCATTGGCATCAATTCTGATACCGTGATTAGTGGAAATATTGGTTCTAGTAAGCGGATGGAATTTACTGCGATTGGCGATGGCGTTAATCTTGGCTCTCGATTAGAAAGTGTTAGTAAACAGTATGGTTGCGATATTATAATTAGCCATAACACCTTTAAACCATGCCAAGATAATATTTGGGCTAGGGAACTAGATTACATTCGTGTCAAGGGTAGAAATGAACCAGTAGCCATATACGAATTGCTAGGTTTGCGTTCCAATCCGATTGAAAGCGAAAAATTACAAGTGATTGAGCACTATCATAAAGGGCGTGAGTATTACCTCAAGCGGCAGTTTTCTCGTGCCAGGGCTGAGTTTGCTAATGTGTTGGCAGCAGACAGCCAGGACAAAGCTGCTATGTTGCATCTGTTGCGTTGTCAGCATTGGTTACAATCACCCCCAACAGAATCAGATTGGGATGAAGGAGTTTGGACATTTCAGGAGAAATAAACTAGTCAAAATTTTTATTTTCTTTTTAAGACATTAGATTTTTCTGATTACTTATGTCAATTTTGATTTAGAATATAACTAATTAATTTTAACTTACTCAAACAATCTTTGATAACTAAAATGATAGCGCACTAAATAATATTCAACCTTAAATCTCCCAAATAATAGGCTGTTTAAATAAAGGGACTCCCTATATTAATAAATTAAACAATATGTTGAAAAATAACTTTTAGTAAATCTCCTTGTTTAAAAGGCTTAGTTAAATAGCCTGATGCTCTGACCATCTTCGCTTTAGCTCTATCTAAAAATCCTACTTTTTCTGACACCATAATCACAGGTGTATTTTTAAAATATGAGTGTTTACGCAGCAAAGAGCAGAGTTCATATCCATCTAGATTAGGCATTAATATATCCAACAAAATTATGTCAGGTTTTATACGGATAATCTGCATTAAAGCTTTTAAAGAATCAGTGACTCCGATAACAGAAAAGGTTTGCTCATCTAAATAACTTTTAATAGCATTCAATACTGTAGGACTGTCATCAATACACAAGATTGTGTAGATTTTTCTGTCAGCAGACGGTTGGATGATTTGCTGATCCCTGTTTTCATTAGTATTAATAGAGTAGGCTGCTGCTTTATAGCCGTTTATTTTAGGCAACTTTGGCGTAGTTTTGACTTTAGGTTGTAGCTCATTTTTTTGAAAAAATTGTGAGGTATGCGATTGATAACTTGGCAATGTTTGACGATAAACCCCTTCTCTATGAGAGGCTTCTCTTTCAAAGACGCTAACGCGAACATCAACGTTTTGGGGCGTTAAACATTGTTCAACTAATAAACGGAGATTTAGATGACAAAACTTTGGCATATCATCCAGAAAGCTCTCAGGAATAAATTCATAACTCCCCTCTTCTAAGTTCAGAAATGACTCTATAACTTCTAGCGCCAATTGCTCTATTAGCATTGCAGCTTGAGAGGAACTGATATATTTCTGATTTACTAACCAACAAATAGCCAGATAATCTGGGTTCGGTATTGCCTGATTTTCAATACCAGTTTCAAATATCGCCCGTAACTGGTCTTTAATTCCGTCAGGGAGAGTAGAAATTTGCTGACTCAAGCATTGCAAATTTCTGTAAAGCGGCTCAAACATTTTCTCTGAGTAACAGGCATAAATTAATTTCCCCTCATCTACATATATTGACCAAGAACCTGATGTACTAAACACCTGTAAACAACCAGTAACCGACTTACCAGTGATTTTTTTCAACAAAGTTAGGGGCTGGAGTTTTTGGAAAAATCTGTATCTACTAATCGGAAGTGTCTTCATTGGGATAGCTCTGGAATAAAATTAATATTTGCAGGTAAAATTAGTGAATTACCTTTTCGGAATTCACCGTGACTTTGTTGGAAGCACTGTCAGATAAATATAACGGTCATATTTGAGTTAGTACAGAGATTCCACACCCCCCAACTCTTAATTCACCAATCTCTGTTCAGCTATAATCCACAAGTTACAACTAAACCAATTCATGCTACTGACCAATAGCAAAATTGCCTGACTAGTTGCCAGGATATAGTATTTCAAAAATTAGATTGGTTTTCTGTAT
Organism: uncultured Nostoc sp.; assembly: GCF_964247315.1. Classification (GTDB taxonomy): domain Bacteria; phylum Cyanobacteriota; class Cyanobacteriia; order Cyanobacteriales; family Nostocaceae; genus Nostoc. Next base: position 24,162 of record NZ_CAXTTT010000014.1, on the reverse strand, counting down.
CTTTAGCTAATCTAGCCAATCTAACAGTAACTCAAGTGGCACACAAAGACTATTGGCTCTCGCCCATCAGTCACAAAAGTATCATTGTTATCCGTATTTTGCAGCTTAAAATTATAAATACTTTAGTTCTCTTGCAAAAGTTTTTTGTACCTAATCCTAAAGTCTGGAGCAACTAAAATCTACTGTAATGTAAACGTAAATGTTTCTCCATCAAGGCTTATAGGCATTAAGTCCGCGCTGACAAAGTATGTTTTTATATCCGTGAAGAAAGTCGTCAGCTACTTTTTCAAGAAGTTTATTCTTGAGTATAACTTCACCAGAGAAAAAGTATTATTAAAAACTAAGCATTCCAAAAGCTCAATATCTTACTTAAGTTTGTGATTGTAGAGCAACTCTTAATCTTGGGATTTAGCAAAATTATCACTTGCACAACAATAATGAAAAATCTCCGGTCAAGAATGAGTTTGCTGATAATTGCCGCCATGATGGTGTGTGGTGAGATGCACAGGCGACTAAATCAGCAGAAGGGAATCTCTTCATAAGTACTGGAAACGGGGTTCTAATGTTGTGTGGGGCTAAATAGTCACCCTGCATAAATTGGAGTGACAAATTCAAGAACTTAAAGGAAAATCCTTGATTAGTAGTAGATACCTGCAAAATAGCTGTTTTCAGCTAGATGGTAGATAACAAGTAACATACTCACTAAAACTTAGATTACTATAATTTTCAAAAAAAGTTACCAGAAATATATAAACTTCATGAGAAATCAGTAAAGTAAACATGAAAACTAATTAATATCATCTTCCAGAAAATTGTTATAAATATTTATTTGTTTAGATATCCGGGAAAGCTGAAAATGCATAGTAAAAGATAATTATGTCTGCTTATTGAATTACACTTGTAAAAAACTGAATCATTTTATGGTGGCAATTTACCCGAAAAATCCCAAGTTTGAAAAATCACAAATATAAATACAAAATTTTATGCGTAGGCGTAGCCTGTTGTAAACATCACATTTATTAATCCATAAGATATATGTAACGAAAAGACGCAAAGAAATTCTTTGCGTCTTTGGCGTGAGATTTATAAATGGAGATTCTCACCGTTATACTTCTCCATCTACTTAAAATTGCTCCCGCCAGCACCAGCTTAAAAGTGTCGCACCAGCTACCAGCTTCACTACTTCCAGTAGCCAATAGCTACCGTGCAGTAAATTCATTGTCGATGGAATAGCAGCAGCAGCTTCAAATAGGTTGAGTTGAACTCCTATAGCGCACATCTGCGGAGTTAAGAAATAGGTATCAAGCACAGCGATAGTTAGCAGCAGCACAGATAAAACAATACTGCCAATACTCCAGTGATATCGGGTTTTGCTCAAAGCTAGTGCCCCAGTCAAGACTACAGCAGCTGATAATAATTCCATCCGATTGAAGTTCCAAAAAATCGTATAGCCTGCTGTCGTAAAACCAGCTTGGCTCATCATCCCCGAAAGATAAAGGCTAGGCATAATTACCCAGTCTAAAACTAGACTAGCACTGAGCCAAAAGCCCAAGGTCAATACGATCGCAGTTTGCCAAATTGGGCGTTTGAATTCAAGGTTAGAAATAGCAGTCATAAAATAATTGCGTGTGTTGTATTTCTTTAGTTTCTAACTTCACCAGCGATTTGACAACTAATATCAACTAACCTTTACAATAGCGATCGCTCCTACATTCTGAAGTCAATACCAAGATTTTTTAAACTAAGTTAAGAAATTTTAAGATTTTATAAAAAGTAATTTAAATAGATTTTGTCTGTTAGAAATACTCCATTTTTTCTATCGAAATTAACTTATCAAGCAATATCGAATGTTGAAGCAGACACTTCAGTTATTTTGTACCTCATCTACTTGAAAACTGCTGTATAAAAATTCTTATTTGATTAGCTTCCTATCGGCTGATAGAGTAACCAAGAATATTCATTCATGAATTATCTCTGGCCCGACGATAATCCTACTATCACCCACAATAGTATTTTGGAACAACGCATTGTTAATATAACCGAAATCACTAAGGTAAGACCTTTTAAGATTGGCATTTTCAAATATGGCGCCAATTATGTCAGCATCAGTCACATTAGCACCCTCCAAATTAGTACCAATGAACCTAACCAGGCTCAATCTGGCATAACTGAGATTAGCCCGACTCAAATTAGCCTCACTCAAATTAGCTGCCAATAGATTAGCTCGACTTAAGTTAGCCCCACTCAGATTAGCTCCACTCTAGTCAGCCTCTTGCAAATTCATCCCACTAAAGTCTCTTTCTCCAGCAGCATAACGCTTGAGCAATTCTTTAGCATCCATAACTAACCTAGATTATGCAGATTTAAGATAGTACACCAATTGTATGTTAGGTTGCCCTTTAATTATGAATTCAATCCCATTATTTATAAATACTCAACTTTTTATATTGTAAAGTAACTAAGCGATCGCACTCACAGATTCCCCCCTTTGGCAGCTATCAGCTATTTAGCACAACAGTAATATTGTCAGTTTTCAACGCAGATATGATATAAAAACAGTTTGTGTTCCATGATGTCTTAAACTACGCCATTTGCGATCGCATATCGTGGCAATATTTTGCTATCTATGTGAATTAGTGTAGTGTTGAGTTACATCCGGTAAATTGCGATCTTTTACCCGCGAATCTGCCTGCAAAAGTGAAACATTGTATGTAAATGCATCTATAACTGACAAAAGCGACGAATTTCGGGCAACGTAACGTAACGCATAATTAAATTCACCAGATGTCTGTTATATCAAGTCCGTTTAATTACTTATGATTACCGCATCTGTGCAAAAATCCCAAAAGCCTCTTTCCCCCTGCTCCCTGTGATCTAAAGATAAGTCTTTAGTCAGACACAATATTAGATGTAGCTTCTAAGTAAGATATATTGTTGTATAAAACATCTACCTTGAGACATACTTTTTTGTATATGTTTAATTATCCAGTACACTTCGCATGGTGGATTGACTTAAAGATATTTACAGATGTTATGATTTGCATTGTTGTAATGTTATGATTTGTGTTGTACTTTTCAGTTACCAACTAGTAAATTATTTGCTGTTTTAAGCTGAAAAGGCTTACTTTAGGACTAAGAAGGCAATTCAAGCAAACTTAGAAACCTTTAATATACACAAGCATTCCTTAAAAAAGTTAAATTTTTGTTACAAGGAACTCAGATACATTTAAATTCAGAATTTTCAGGAGTTGCTGAGATTAAGTATGTTGATTACTGAGCACTAAATTAACTTAGTAAAAGAGGTATTTTACTGATATTTTGAATAGAATGCAGTGAGTCATCTTTGTTTTTAGCCATTTTATGGTTTGAGACTAATGCAAAAAAATACAGCGAGATGAGAATTAATCATTTCTGTAATATCAAATGTCAGCCTAGAGATAGACAATGATAAACAATATGAGTAGTTTACTAAGATATGAGTTTTGCAAAGCCTAGCAATCGGCAAGTTGCTAGAGACAAATATAGTGGAGTTAATAAAAATTCAGGTAAACTTCTTAAATGTCCACTGTTACTCTGAAGCAAACAGAATGTAGCAAGTTTAGTAATAAAAGGTTTGAAACTAATGCTAATAAACAGCAAAGTAACGATTAATCAGGGTTCTAATCTCAAATTCAAGCTTGGAGATCAACGGTATAATCAGTTGTCTAGGCTAGAATTTTTGCGGAATCGTACAGTTGGAAAGCCACTATATTTAAACGTAGTGGAATAAATCTGAATTCAGATGAATTTCCCAAATTTAAAGTCAACAATCCACAGAAGAAGCAGGCAAGTATGATGCCAATATATTGCTAGTGGAGCTAGTTGACTTGTTTGAGGTTATGCCGAATTAAAGGTTAACCCATCTACAGAATTTACTCAAATGAATGGTGTTGTTTAAAAACATAGCAAGTCAGTAATAAGCGTTAGCTTTTTCTTGAAAGCTAATTTTGTCCTGTCTTTTATCTAAAAGGATAAAGAGCATAGTTGTTTGCTGGCATACATTAGGGTAAATCGCAATTATTACCGAAATCTCACAACTTTTTAATTGGAATCAGGTCAACACACATGAATAAAGTTCAAGCATCATTTGAAGCTACAGAAGCTGCGTTTCACGTGCAAGGTTACGAAAAAATCGATTTTAGTCTTGTCTATGTGAACGGTGCATTTGATATTCAAAACAGAGAAATCGCAGATAGCTATGCAAAATTTGGTCGCTGTCTGACTGTAATTGATGCCAATGTCCATGAACTTTATGGCGATCAGATCAAGTCATATTTTAGACACTATGACATTGAACTGACGTTATTTCCAATCATTATTACAGAGCCAGCTAAAACCCTAGCAACTTTTGAAAAAATTATTGACGCTTTTTCGGACTTTGGCTTAGTTCGTAAGGAACCAGTCTTAGTCGTCGGTGGTGGTCTAATTACTGATGTGGCTGGGTTTGCTTGCGCTTCTTACCGTCGCAAGAGTAACTACATTCGCATTCCTACCACGTTGATTGGTTTAATTGATGCAGGTGTAGCAATTAAGGTTGCAGTTAATCATCGTAAGGAAAAAAATCGCTTGGGAGCATATCATGCACCTTTGAAAGTAATCTTAGATTTCTCATTCTTGAAAACCTTGCCAACCGCTCAAGTTCGCAATGGGATGGCAGAGTTAGTGAAGATTGCGGTAGTTTCTAACTCTGAAGTCTTTGAACTGCTATATGAATATGGTGAAGAACTGCTTTCCACTCACTTTGGATATGTGAATGCAACACCAGAAATTAAAGAGATTGCCCATAAAGTCAACTACGAGGCAATCAAAACCATGTTGGAGTTAGAGACTCCTAACTTGCATGAAATAGACCTTGATCGCGTCATTGCCTACGGTCACACTTGGAGTCCTACCCTAGAATTAGCACCTCAGATACCCCTATATCACGGTCATGCAGTCAATATAGATATGGCTTTGTCTGCAACCATTGCAGCACAACGGGGTTATATTTCCACAGGAGAGCGCGATCGCATCCTAGACTTGATGAGTCGTATAGGTTTATCACTCGATCATCCTCTATTAGATGGGGATTTACTCTGGTATGCTACCCGATCTATAAGCTTGACACGAGATGGCAAACAACGCGCAGCTATGCCTCGTCCAATTGGTGAGTGCTTCTTTGTCAACGATCTGACTCGTGAAGAACTTGATGCTGCCTTAGCTGAACACAAACGTCTTTGTGCTAAATATCCTCGTGGCGGAGAAGGGGTTGATGCATACATTGAAAGTCAAGAAGCCAAGCTAGTAGGGGTCTGAAGATATGACCACTGTTGTAGGACGAGAAACAGCTAGACCGATAACGCCACATAGCATCTTAGTAGCCCAGCTACAGCAAACCCTCAAATTGGCAGAAGAGAACAACATTCCTGTAGAGATATTAGATTCTTTGCGGCAGGGAGTTCAATTAGCAGCGGGTTTAGATCCCTACTTAGATGATTACACCACCCCCGAATCGAGCGCATTGACGGCATTAGCGCAAAAAACTAGTATTGAAGACTGGAGCAAACGCTTCAGCGATGGCGAAACAGTGCGTCAACTAGAGCAGGAAATGCTCTCAGGACATCTGGAAGGACAGACATTGAAAATGTTTGTTCATATCACCAAGGCAAAGCGCATTCTAGAAGTAGGAATGTTCACAGGGTATTCAGCCTTAGCAATGGCAGAAGCATTACCAAGTGATGGGCAACTTATAGGTTGCGAAGTAGATCCTTATGTTGCTGAATTTGCTCAAGCTTGCTTTAGTGAGTCTCCCCACGGCAAGAAAATCGTTGTAGAAGTAGCACCTGCCCTAGAGACACTCCACAAACTAGCTGGCAGAAAAGAAGTATTCGATCTGATCTTCATTGATGCAGATAAAAAAGAGTATGTAGAGTACTTCCAAACGATTTTAGATAGTAACTTACTGACTCCCGACGGTTTAATTTGTGTGGATAACACTTTGTTACAAGGACAAGTTTACCTACCACCCGAACACCGCACTGCCAACGGTGAAGCGATCGCTCAGTTCAATCGTGTTGTCGCTGCCGATCCTCGTGTCGAGCAAGTTCTGTTACCCATCCGAGATGGTATAACTCTAATTAGACGCGTGGTGTAATGAAGTTTGTAGAGACGTTGCAATGTAACGTCTCTACAATAAATGTAAAGGAAAGACATTATGGGACAATCAATTTCTTTATCTCTGCCTCAATCCCCAACGTCATCAACGGGTATTAAGATAAAGGTAATAGCTTTATTCAAGACTCTCGGTACTCTGACATTATTACTAATAGCCTTGCCGTTCAATGCTTTGATAGTGTTGATATCTCTGTTGTGGGGCATTGTGCGTTCGCCGTTTACGAAAAATGTCGTAGCTGCTCATCCTCAAACGATCTTGGTGAGTGGAGCCAAGATGACTAAAGCATTGCAACTTGCCCGCTCTTTCCATGCTGCAGGGCACAGAGTTATTTTGATTGAAGGTCACAAATACTGGTTGTCTGGTCATAGATTTTCAAAAGCGGTGAGTCGTTTTTATACAGTTCCGGCTCCGCAATCAGACCCAGAAAGCTATATCCAGGCGCTAGTAGAAATCGTTAAAAAGGAAAAGGTTGACGTTTTTGTACCTGTATCCAGTCCTGTATCTAGCTACTATGAATCTTTAGCAAAGGCTGCATTATCAGAATACTGCGAAGTTTTCCACTTTGATCCAGATATAACCAAGATGTTGGATGATAAATTTGCCCTTACCGATCGGGCGCGATCGGTTGGTTTATCTGTCCCCAAATCTTTTAAAATCACGGATCCTCAACAAGTTATCAATTTCGATTTTAGTCAAGAAACTCGCAAATATATTCTTAAAAGTATTGATTACGACTCCGTTCGTCGCTTAAATTTAACCAAACTTCCCTGCGACACTCCAGAAGAGACAGCAGCCTTTGTCAATAGTTTACCCATCAGTCCAGAAAGACCTTGGATTATGCAAGAGTTTATTCCTGGTAAGGAATTATGCACACATAGTACAGTGCGGGATGGAGAATTAAGATTGCATTGCTGTTCAGACTCTTCTGCTTTTCAAATCAACTATGAAAACGTCGAAAATCCCCAAATCCGTGAATGGGTGCAACACTTCGTCAAGAGTTTGGCACTGACTGGGCAAGTTTCTTTCGACTTTATCCAAGCCGAAGACGGTACAGTTTACGCCATTGAATGCAATCCCCGTACCCATTCGGCAATTACAATGTTCTACAATCACCCCGGTGTTGCAGACGCCTATCTTGGTAAAACTCCCCTAGCTGCACCTCTGGAACCTCTAGCAAGTAGCAAGCCCACTTACTTCATATATCACGAAATCTGGCGACTAAGTGGTATCCGTTCCTGGAAACAATTGCAAACATCAGTTAACACTTTAATGCGAGGAACTGATGCCATTTATAGTCTTGATGACCCAATACCATTTTTGACTTTGCATCATTGGCAGATTCCCTTACTTTTGCTGAAAAATCTCCAACAACTTAAAGGATGGGTAAAAATAGACTTTAACATTGGCAAACTAGTGGAATTAGGTGGCGATTAAAATAATTCGTAATTCGTAATTCGTAATTCGTAATTAAAGAAGAATTCAGTACATCATAGTCCCCTCCTTCGCTTGCGGGGAGGGGCTTGGGGGTTTAGTTCTTGTACCTCACAAAGGACGAAAAAAGCTGTATAAATTCTAACAATACATAAGGAAGATGAATCATGCCAGTACTTCGTATCCTTCATTTAGTTGGGTCTGCATACAATGATTTTTACTGTGATTTGTCACGGCTTTACGCCCAAGACTGTCTAGCAGCAACAGTAGATCGATCGCACTATGACTTTCAGATTGCATACATCACACCCGATCGCCAGTGGCGATTTCCTGCTTCCCTCAGCCCTGAAGATATTGCTGACACCAAACCGATGACTCTGTCTGATGCCATACAGTTTCTAGCAGCACAAAACATTGACATCATGTTACCACAAATGTTTTGTATCCCTGGAATGACTGAATACCGCGCTTTATTCGACTTGCTGAAAATCCCTTACATCGGCAATACTCCAGATATCATGGCAATAACGGCGCACAAAGCCAGAACCAAAGCAATTGTCGAAGCAGCAGGGGTGAAAGTGCCTCGTGGAGAACTGCTTCGTCAAGGAGATACGCCAACAATTACACCTCCAGCGATCGTCAAACCCGTAAGTTCCGATAACTCTTTAGGGATGGCCTTAGTCAAAGATGCTACTGACTATGACGCTGCTCTGAAGAAAGCCTTTGAATATTCAGATGAGGTGATTGTAGAAGAATTTATCGAACTCGGTCGAGAAGTCAGATGCGGCATCATTGTCAAAGACGGAGAGCTAGTGGGTTTACCCCTTGAAGAGTATCTGTTAGACCCCCACTCCAAACCCATCCGCAGGCATGCTGATAAACTCCAACAAACAGACGATGGTAACTTGGGTTTCGCTGCTAAAGATAATAAGAAGTCTTGGATTGTAGACCCGAACGACCCAATCACTCAGAAAGTTCAGCAAGTGGCTAAGAAGTGTCATCAGGCTTTAGGCTGTCGCCACTACAGTTTATTTGACTTTCGGATCGACCCAAAGGGAGAACCTTGGTTCTTGGAAGCCGGCTTATATTGTTCTTTTGCCCCAAAAAGCGTGATTTCTTCTATGGCTAAAGCAGTGGGAATCCCTCTAAATGAGTTATTAATCATGGCTATTAATGAAACGTTAGGCAGTAATAAAAAAGCGTTGCAAAATTGATAGTGAATTTCTTAGTATAGGTTTTTCTGCTTGTAGTGTATGGGTGAGCGATCGCTAATTAAGAGTCGGTTGAGACTGCGATCGCTTGTTTACGAGAAGCTTTTCTACGAGGGCTTACTCATTTCCTCAAAGAGGGATAAGTAACGATGTGCTTGTAGCTCGATCGCAAATTCCTGTTCTGCTTTTTCACGAGCGCGATCGCAAAGTTTTTGATGCCGCTCTTTGTTCTCTATTACCCAAATAATACCATTTGCTAAGTCATCATAACTGAAACATTGCGCTCGATATCCATTTTTTTGATGTTCAACTATATCTTTGAGTCCCGTTGAATCAAAAGAAACCACAGGTGTGCCGCAGGACAGGGATTCACAAGCAGTCAGTGGCAAATTATCTTCAGTCGATGGCACAATCATCACATCCGCAGATGAGTAGAGAAGCGCCAGTTTATTCTCATCATCAACTTTGCCTAAGTAGTGTACCTTAAAACCTAAATCAACTGAATCTTGAGGTTGAGATGAACCAAAAACAATCAGTTCAATTTTATCTTTCCACTCCGACTGGCTCAATTTTTGCAACGCTGATTGCAATAGATGAAATCCTTTTCTGGGGTTGCTAGTTCCGTTGATTGCTCCGAATAGAAGTAGTTGCTTATTTTGTGGGAGGTTCAGTAAGTTTCTGGCTATTTGACGCTCAGTTGGTTTATAGATGCTGAGATTTAACCCGTTAGGAATAACTCTGATGTCGCTATTTGAAAATAGTGAACTGGATTTAGCACATTCAGCAAGCCAATTACTAGGACTGACAATAGTAAGCTTGAGATTTTGCCAGGCTTTAATTTTACGCTGCCAAACCCAGCGAGATAAATCCCAGCTACGCTTGCTACCGAGTTGAGGGCAATTTCCACAAGATTTTGTATAGCGATCGCACCCTAAAGAATAGCAGCATCCACCTGTGAATGCCCACGTATCATGAAATGTCCAAACAATAGGCTTATTGAATTTTGCCAGTGCTTCAATTGGTATAAATCCGTCACATATCCAATGCAGGTTAATAATATCTGGTTCAAGTCCAGCAATTTGCGATGCAACTGTATTAGGAAGCCATTGTAGCCGGAAAAATGTAGGCTTACGTTGTCTATTTCTATAAAGTTTTAGTGGTAAATCATTTAAAATCGGACGAGCTTTCCAGATTAGTTGAGCTACTTTATTAGGATAACTGACCACTGTAGAGTCAACTATTCTTTTATCTTGAATTAGCATCCGAGAATCAATTTCTAACCTCAGTAATTCCTGATGTAGCCGATAAGCAGCACGAGCAGCTCCCGCTCCTCCCTTGGGATCGTAAGCGTTAACTAATAGAGGCTTAATCATTGTTGATTTAACTGTTTATTCATTAATATAAAGTTTCCTTTTGCCAGATTTTAGCATAATATTGTAGTAGAGCTAAGAAAATTTATTACCAGATTTTACAGTTATCTTAAAAGTAATCTCGGAAAATGCAACATAATATCAATATATTTACAACTTGAACAAATGCACGAGCGCACCAACCAATCAATAGGTTTTATTTTATTAACACATTCAAAACCTTTACAAATTTACAGGTTGATAAATCAGTTAAACACGATGTTCAATTATCCTGTAATTGTGTGTCATCATGATTTTTCAAAATGTGATTTATCTGTAGATACTCTGTCAAAAAATGTTTTACTAGTACGCCCTCACATCCAAACGGAATGGGCAGGCTTTACTTTAGTAGAAGCAACAGTACAAGCACTTCGACTGATGTACGAAGTTCCAGATACACCGGATTGGTTTGTATTACTCAGTGGAGCAGACTATCCCATTAAAACTGCAAGGCATATATTGGATGATCTTGCTTCAAGTCCATATGATGCTTATATTGAGTATGAGCAAATCACATATAAGACTTATAAACAAGATTTAATACCTGATATGTTATGGCTGAAAAATTCGTATCAACGATACTGTACAAAGACATTTTCTTTTCATTACTTAAAAAAATACTTTGCTCAACTGAATATAGAAATACGTTTGGAACATCCCTTATTAACAAAAGCTTTTCTTCCTTTTTCAAAGAAACTTGCTTGTTTCAGCGGAAGTCAATGGTTTTGTGCTAATCGCAAAGCTGCTGAGTACATTATCGATTTCCACGGGCAGAGAAATGTGTTAACTTTGTACTACAGTAAGCTTAAGTATACAGATGAGGCGTATTTTCAAAGTATACTTGCTAATGCACCTCACCTTCGGCTAAAAAACGACTGTCGGCGATATATTGATTGGTCAACTGGAGGCCCTCATCCCAAAATATTGCTAAGAGAAGATTTGCCTAATCTGCTTGCATCATCTGCTCATTTTGCTCGAAAATTTGACATCAATATAGATAGCAATATTCTTGACGAACTTGACAAAATTACATCCTAGTAGTCACTTAACATTTTGATAAACTTAGCTAAATAAATTCCAGCTATGGTTGCTACTGAGTTGAGGACAATCTCCATAAGATTTTGTATAGCGATCGCATCCTTAACAATAGCAGCAACCTGCCTATAAATTTCGGACTAGCGATGCACTTCAACTCTCGGAAAAATATCGCAGTCTATTGGCTCCCCAGATTTTTTGGCTTTGAGTGACTCAAATTCTGGGATATCAATTTCTTCAACAGGTCTGAAAGGCCAAGCATTGGGGCGGCGATCGTAAGTAACATCATCGCCAGTCCAATTAATCACCACTGCGCGTCGTCGTGTGGAGGATGTATTTTTTGCTGAATGATGAATTGTCATAAAATGATGAACTAAGCAATCTCCAGGTTCCATATCCCAAGATAAAATTTCATGAGGCTCTGGCTCTACAAACCATGAAGGGTCAGATCCTTCACGTAACTCCTTGCCCCATAGATGAGAGGTTTTGATGTACTCTAATTTACCATTCTCTTGGTTGACACTATCTAAAGCCAGCCAAATTTTACAACACTGTTCGCCTTGTATGGGCCAGTAAGATTTGTCGTTATGCCAGCCGACATGGCTGTCTGCTTTCGGCTTTTTAACAAAGAAACCGTCACCCAAAAAGTTAAGCTTTTTCGATTTCAAGACTTGAGCAGCGAGCGTCGCCAGCGGAGATTCAAAAGCCAAAGCACGGAAATCACTATCAACTAGCCATAAGCTATTGCTATGCTCTACATTACCTTCTGCTTTGTCGGTGTCCTTCACCTCCAGAGGACCTGGGATTAATAAATTCTTTTCAATGGCTGTTCGCATCCGTTCTACCCAGATGTCATCCAAAACATTTTTGACGCAGATAACACCGTCTCGTTCGAAAGCTTCAACTTGTTGGATGGTGATTTTTGATGTGTCTACCTTGAGCATCGTAACTTTTTCGAATTTTGAAACTTAACTAATTTGAGTCATATCAGCTAATTGACATTCAAATAGCATATTTCAACCGAAATTATGACCAGCTATCAACTAACTGATATCAACTTTGGTATTATGTCACAAATCTTTTTCACTATAGAGTAAGTATGTATGTTAGCAGGTCTTCCTGTAGGTGTAGAAATCTCCAGTTTGAGTGCAATATTCTTTGTCCACATCCTTAACAAACAAATTTCACCCTAACTACCCAAATCTTTTTTAACAATAAGTGGCACAAGCGATGCTAGTCGTAATATACCAGATACAATAAATACTTCTGCTATGCCAAAAGAACCAGCAAATTGAGCGATGAAGCCACCGATAGTTGCTCCTAAAGCACCACTTGCTCCAGCAACAGCTGCTGCTGTTGCAAAATAAATAGACTGATTTTTTACTGGTGCAATCTCTATCTGAAGATTGTTGTTACACAAGTCAACTCCTCCCCAATTAGCTCCAATAAAAATGTGTAACAGCGGCAACCATAGCCAAAGATCGAGAGGACTAGAACCTATCTTTAGCCACAGCAAAGGTATAACTGCAATTAGAATTCCAGTAGAAATTAGAATCGGACGATTACCTATTTTATCTGCTAATCTACCCCACACTATGAGCATTAGCATGTGTGCTCCTGCTCGCAGACTGTTATAGAAAGTGACCCAACTCACATCTAAGTTCAGCGTATCTAGCAAGTAGAGGTTAAAAAACGGGGCACTAAGATTAACAGCAAACGTCCATGAGCCGAAATAAAGCAGAAACACCAAAAAATTAGAGTTTTTCCAAATGCTGCTATCTATCTGGTTTTGGGTAGCTGGCATTTGAGATAGAGAGATTGGTTCAGATATCTCACCAGGTTCATTTGATGCCGAGTTTGACTGAATCTCACTAGTTTGAGATGAGTTAGCATAATAAGTATTTTGTAATTGAGGATTTATATCTACTTGGAAATACTGACATCCCAAGCTGACAATTCCAAAGATAATGCTTAAGAGCAAAATCACCCCATAACCTTGGATAGACCCTCCGTACCAATGTGATACAGCTAGACCGGCTATTAGCAAGCCGACCAACTCGGTTAAGTTGGCAACACTATTACGTAGCCCGAAATATCTACCTCGCAATCGCCGTGGGACTAACATTGCTATCCAACTGAACCACGATGCAGTTCCTAGTCCTCCTAAAAGATGGCTGCATACGAGAATCGAAAGCGACAATATCACTAATTGGTTGGAATTAAGTCCTCCCCAACTAAAGCTAACAATGCCAATTACTAAAATCAGCCACAGTAGCCGAGCAATCCCATAAATGCCAAGGGAATACTGAAAGCGGCTAGTGCTGCGTTCAGACAAGTAAGCACCTATTGGCTGAAAAAGATTCGCCAACATCGGGATAGAAGCCAGCATACCAAACACTATCGGGCTAGCATCCAACTCCACCAAGAAATTAGCTAGCAAAACTCCGCCAGTACCAATAGAGAAAACTGCTGCGAAAACACCATCGACAGTGGAAGCCCTCAAACTGGTGCGAATACCATCTTTAGAAATACGAGGGCTGAGTGTTGAGGTAGTAGGAGAGAGTATTGTTGATGGTGAGGCAACTTGAGCAATTTCTATAGAAAGAGGCACACCTGTTTCAATTTGAGATGAGTCCATAAATCTAGTATTTAAGAAAGTAATTAGGATTTACGCATCATACATATGTACTATACTAACTTTGGGCTTTTAAGCTGTGTCTAACACCCAAAAGACTAAATAAGAGTTGTAGTCAGCATCTGAAATGTATACATTAGTAGTCAATGTATATTATGGGAACTTTGTAAAATTCGTAAGTCCTAATATTATCCCTTATGTCTGTCTTCATGTTGAATCCAAGTGCGACGCATCCAACCGTGGGCGTGCAATCATAAATACCTTCCGCCTGGAAAATGGAAAGATCGCAGAACATTGGGATGTTAGTTAGTCAGACGATCGCGATCGCTCTTTGGCAAACTTGGGAACCACACCGGATTTTCATGGATATAGGAATGCCTCTAATGGATGGGTATGAAGGCTACTAAACAAAGTCTCGTGCTGTATTGAAGCATTTGGGGCAGTGGAAGAGAAATTGTTGAGTGTTTTGGAGTCTGAACATGGAGGAGAGATAACACCCTTAAAAATTTTGGCAATTTGGCATCCAATGTCTTTGGGTTGGAGTTTCAATAGAGATATCAACACAACGGGACAGTGAAGAAGTTGTACGAGGGATGTAGCAAAACTTTCCGCTTCTGGTGTCCCGTGCTATGCCAGTTGTCAAATGAGCGCTGTAGAACGGCTCTACATGATTGATACAGCGCTCAACAGAGTTCAGTTCCCGCTCTACAACTGGCTAGAAATAAACAAAACCAAATAAAACCTCAGAAGATGAAAAATGTAGATAGCTGGAATTTCTCTAGGAGCGATCGCCAACTCTTTTAAGCTGGTACAGACTGTTAATTACTGGAAGCCCTTAATTTTTATATTTTTTTGATAAATTTATACTAGTATATTTATTGAAGTATTATAGTATTAACTAAGACTAAATAATTACTAGTTTGTAACAGCCGATTTATGATGGCAGGCGCACTTTTTAGAAATAAATGGCTAAAAAATGGTTGATTTTAGGTGTATTTAGCTTTAGTGTTGACTTTGGCATCAGCCAAGCACGAATCGGGAGCAACGCCTAATCAAGAGTAGAGCCAAGACGTTTATGAGTGTGTATTAATTACAAAAAAATAAAACATTCGGCGTTGTTGATTAAAAGTATAAATTTTATTTCGTGCAAAACCGCAAAGATAAGAGTTTTAAACACTTGATTTTGGAATTTCATACTTCAAATCAGCAATGATAAAAACTCTTTTTCCTTTACCCTTATACCCATTTTCAAGAGAAATGAGCAATTTTCATCAATACGGAAAAGGAGATGCAACTCATAGCAGCGAGAATCAGCAATATGCCTGCTTAGTAGAACAACTTGATTTAATGATTCGGGCGCGGTATCCTTTACTATATGTGATTTCCGTTGAAGAAGAACCTGTTGAAGAAGTGTTGCAGCAAGTTGCATTGCGTTCTCTGCCCAAACGACAGCTTTTATTTTGGGATATTGTTCGGGGTTGGAGTGATAATGGTGCAGATAAAGGTTCGGTGATGGCGGCGTTAGGGCGAATTGGCAAAGCTGATGCCCAAACACCTGCAATGTTTGTACTGCGGGATTTGCATCCATTTGTGAAAAATCCGACTACGGAGAAGAATGCCCCAATTGTGCGGGAGTTGCGAAACTTGACACGGGAGTTAAAGCGATCGCGTAAAATGATCGTTACCACTAGCCACACTTTAGAACTTCCCGACGAGTTACTGCAAGAAGTGACTGTAGTGGATTTTCCCTTACCTAGCGTTGGCGAAATAGATAATTTAATTCAACAGTTAGTAGTACCAGATAAGTTAAATGTTTCCGGCTTGGCACGGGAACAGTTAGTGAAAGCCTGCCAAGGTTTAAGTCGCACCCGGATTTCGAGAGTGTTGGCAAAAGCTTTAGCTGCCAAACAGCAAGTAAATGAGTCTGACATTGACGGCGTATTGGAAGAAAAAAAGCAAGCAATCCGCCAAACTGGAATTCTAGAATTTTTCACACCACAAGAATCACTTAAACGAGTTGGTGGATTAGATCAACTCAAACAATGGGTACTAATGCGCCAAGATGCTTTTACTGAAGAAGCTAGACGCTACGGTATTCCTAACCCCAAAGGGATGTTACTTGTGGGCATTCAGGGAACAGGTAAATCTCTCTCTGCCAAGACAATTGCCCATGAATGGCGCTTACCTTTATTAAGATTAGATTCTGGGCGTTTATTTGGTGGGATTGTCGGCGAAAGCGAAAGCCGCGTGCGCCAAATGATTCAGTTAACTGAAGCAATGGCACCGTGCGTTTTGTGGATTGATGAAATTGATAAAGCCTTTGGCAATATTACCAGTAGCATTGATGGGGATTCCGGGACATCCCGCCGCGTGTTTGGCAGTTTGATTACCTGGATGCAAGAGAAAACCGCGAGTGTGTTTATTGTGGCTACAGCTAATAACGTCAAAATATTACCAGCCGAGTTGTTGCGGAAAGGGAGATTTGATGAAATTTTCTTTTTGAATCTACCTACAGAAGCCGAACGCCAAGAGATTTTTAAAGTTCATTTGCAACGGTTACGCCCCAATCGGCTGCGAGAATTTAACTTAACTTTGTTAGCCAAACAGAGTCTCAATTTTAGCGGTGCGGAAATTGAGCAGGTAGTCGTTGATGCGATGCACCAAGCATTTTCTACAAGAGTTGAGGGACAGCGCCGAGACTTTAATACAGAGGATATTTTGCAGGCTGTAGCGCAGACAGTACCATTAGCTGCGATCGCACATGAACAAATTGAAGCATTAAAGCAATGGGCAGCACAAGCTGGTGCAAGAACTGCCTCCAATGATGTGTTGTTGGTAGAGGAATTAAAACAATACTCAACCGAACAAGGAATAGGCCCTTTAGAAGTCGATTAAAATAGAAAAACTATGTGTTTCCTGCGTCTCATTTTTTAATCCCAAATCCCAAATCTCAAATCAAAAATTGTTATTATGTCTCATTTCACAACGATCAAAGTCCAAATCAAACGCGGTGAAATTCTGCATCAAGTTTTGCAAGAATTAAACTATCAAGTTGAATGCAACACGAATGTACGCGGATATCGAGGCGATACGACTCAAGCCGAGTATGTAATTCGCCAGAAAAATGGTTATGATTTAGGTTTTCGCCGCAGTGGTGAAAATTACGAAATAGTTGCAGACTTTTGGGGAGCAAAAATTAATCAACAGCAGTTTGCTAATTCCATCAGCCAAAAATATGCTCATAAAACCTTGATGGCAACGGTGCAAGAACAAGGCTTTAATGTGGAGGCAGAAGAAGTTTTAGAAGATGGAACTGTGCGGGTATTAGTAGGGCGTTGGGTGTAATTATATCGTGAGAAACAAGATCCCCGACTTCTTCAAGAAGTCGGGGATTTGAACCTGCTGACAATTCTTACAAGTCTGAACGGTAAATTAGCGGAATTTGATAATACCATCCACCTCTTATTTCTTTGCCAGTAATCCAGGGTAGAGAACCTATAGGCGCTGTCTTAAAAGTAAATCTAGATGTTTCAAATGCTGATGAAAGCCATCCTAAATTCTTGTAAATATTAAAAACACTATCACTAGAGTTAGACTTGTAAAAACAGGGAAGATTATCCCTATCTTGATAAAACTTACAACCTTCTTCCAGCAATATACGTTTTTGTACACTAAAGCCAAAATGATTATTGCTAAATTTCACCCAGAGTTGATCAATTGTCCGCAGATCAGTTTGTGATAGATTATGAAGGTCATTTATGTCGTAATAAGATTGAGATTTCTTCCCTACAGCTTCCTGAATTTTTTCACCAGTTTCTAAGTTAGCTTGCAGCCATTCTCCAGATGCTAATAAATGACGCAAACTCCTATAGTCTACCCCTACTTTTGACTTTAAAGGAACATGTTGTAATAAATTTTGTTTTTCATTTTGTCTGAAAGACTCAAATAGTAAATCGTAAGCCACCGACTGTAATACTCCAGTTTCAGTTAAAACAATCTGGTTCAAAAGCTCTTGACCTGCTTTACCATATTTGAGAGCATCTAATAAAGCAGCGATTCTAATTTCCTGCGAATGAGCGCTATCAAGACGACGCTTAACGCCTTCGATTTTGCCTAAAACTAACCCATCTACAGGAGGTGGTGCTTGTCCACCAAGTACAGCATCATATTCTCGCGGTTGATTGGGATTATTTGGCATCATTCTCTTCCTCGACTCTAATACCAGTATTCCCAATTAAGGAAATGCGATCGCAGTTGTTATTTAAGTGTGCGATCGCAACTTTTTCTAGGACTTCACACCCCATATTTTAATAGTTTTATCTCTACTGCCACTAACAAGAGTGTTCCCATCTGGACTGATAGCCCACTTGAACTTTCCTGATTCATCTTGCCAAGCCTGAATTACTAAGTCTAAACCTGCTTCTCCGTAATTGAGTGCCTCTTTTAATGCGGCAATTCGCGCTTCTATATCTACACTTCTCAATCGGCTTTTAACACCTTCGAGTCCGCCTAAAATAACACTGCCAATTGGGGCAGAATTTTGAGTACCTAAAACGGCATCATATTCTTTAGGTTGATTCTGATTCTCTGCCATTGCATTTTTACCAATCTACTATTAGTAGTATTCCCATTTGTGATTATGGTTTTTTTTTAAACGAACCGCAAAGGCGCAAAGAACGCGAAGATAAAATTATTTTAGTTTAGCGATCGCTCCCTTCTCCACTAATATATTTCCCGTCAATAAGTCTTTTACTGTTACTACTAATACCCGTTGTTTGTTGACTTCAAATTGTGCTTGTATTCGGTCTATTCCTGTTTGTCCAGGGGGTTCGAGATGAGCGACACATACTTGTTGATGATGAGTTTCTAAAGAACGATAGCTATCTTGTTTTACTAATTGACTACTAGTCATTCTTCCTTGAGCATCGTAAGAAACTTCCGCTTGGGAAAATTCTGCAACTTCCCCAATATCAAGGCGAATTTCTCGCTGTCCTTCGGTGGCTACTTGCAAAGTTAAAAGTTCAGAACGCGCCCCTGGATACTTTGCTCCTTTGGCAATCAAAGTAAAATAAGAATAAGTTTTGCTGTGGGGTTCCCAAAGACGGATAGCATAACTGTGGCGTAGGTAATCATCAACTGCTGCCATTTCGCTTAATGCTAATGCGCCATGTGCAACAGCTTCAAAGGGTTTATCTAATTTAACTTTTTGTTTGCCAAAATAGGAAATTACTAGTTGTTGGATAGCGGGAATTTGACAAGAACCGCCGACTAATAAAACCTGTTCAATGGCAGATTTAGCTATGCCTTTGGAAAGTGCGATCGCTAATACTTCATCTATTGCTTGTCTTAATTGTTCTAATAGTTGTTGATTTTCTAAAATTTCGCCTAACTCGTCCAGATGTAACTGCAATTCATGGGACATAAAACTTTCGTCATCAAACCAAGCTTCTTTGGCGTCATCTGTTGTCGAAAGTTGAATTTTTACTCTTTCTGCTACTTCCAATAAATTCATAAAACCGATTTCTCCTACTTCAGTGCGGGAGAAACCGATTTTTTGCAGATAATATTCGACAATCCAAGTATCGATATCTACACCGCCAATAAAAGCATCAGATTTAGCCAGAACTTCAGCGCGTACTGCTTGCTGTTCGGAAACAACGCTGACAGTCCGCACTAAACTTAAATCCAACGTTCCGCCACCAAAATCGACTACCAAAACCACAGTACCAGGACGCTTGATAGCATAACCAAGCGCTGCTGCTGTTGATTCATCGACAATTTGCACTGCGGGAATATTGAGTTTGTCCCCCAAGTTGCGGAACCAATCAAGATACCGCTCAAATGCACCTACAGGAACTGTAAAAATAACGTGGCTTGGTTGTAATTGCTGTTCAACCTGTTGCCAAATTTCCAACAGAAACAGTTCTGAAACAATCTCAGCACTGTAACTATTACCATCCAACAGTCGGGGAGGCGGCACAAAATCTGCCGCTAAATCGCGTTTGAAAGCTCGAAAACAGCGTTCCGGCTGGGCAAACCCCAAGCGTTTGGCGCGTACAGATTCACCAAACAAAATGCTATTTTGCCCTTCCACAAACACCAAACTCGGCACGACGCTAACTTGTTCCGCCCCAACCTCAAACCGCCGCGACATCAAATCAAATCGCAACGTCCGTGGTTTTTGCGTAATCAAATCTGTAGTGCAAACAACAGTATTGCTCGTACCAAAATCAATTATTACTGTAGTCATTAGTTATTTGTCATTTGTCATTGAGCATTGGGCATTGGGCATTGGGCATTGGTTATTTCCCGTGTCCCCGCATCTCCTCATCTCCCCCCCGGTAAACTACGGCTAACCTTGGCAGGGCAAAGAATTCTTCCTTGATGCTGATAACCAACAAAGCGAATGTAAACTAATTCACCTTCAGTAATATCGGCATTGTCTGGTTGATAAAATTGGGAATTGTAAGGCACTTGTTCCCAAGGTTTGCCTATCTGTTCGTAACCCCATTTACTAATGAGATTATCTAGAGAAGTAAACATCGAAAGCAGATTTTTCACGGGCAATTCTGGTTTAACACTCACCATTTGGTGGATGCTGGGATAGTTTGTCAACAATGTCTGCAATTGCTCAAATGTGGAAGTACGAAATTCTTCTGTTAGTTCTAGACGTTGCTGTTGCAACTCTTCATAGAGTCGCACGCCTTCTTGATGCAGTGCTGCTTTTTCAGAAATAAGTTGCTGTATTTTTTGCTCTAATTCTAAGTATTTTTGATGAGATACTTCGAGTTCATCTTCTAGTAATTTAATTTGAGATTGCGCCAACCCTAACTTGTCAGTTCGCTTGTTTGCTTGAGAAGCGATCGCTGCGTTAATTGCTGGAATAATCAAAAGTAACGCCAAAAATCCGATTGCGATCGCTAAAATACTTTCCACAGAAAACATACTGGTTCCCTGGATGTCTGATATGATGTCTGCGAGCATCTATATCTCTCTTATTGTTGTTTGAGAGACTGTTGTTCTGTTCCTGTCACGTTTTCTTGCCCCTCGTAATAATCAGGAAGCAGTTCTTGAGTTTCTATGTCTCCTAAAGCATCTTCAATTCCAGATGTTGTGCTGGTACAACTTGCGCCAGAAGCACCAATTACCGTTTCCGTAATTTTTCCATCTTTACCAATGCGATACTCAACTTTTTGATACTCTGCCATAAGTAAAAATTCTATATTTTCAAGGTTTTTAAAGCAATACGCAGTTATTCTGTTGTATCACTTTTGCCAGCGATCCGCAATTACCAAATAAGCGCGTTAGAGCTTTTGCTAATATACCAAAACAAATGTACTATATCGAATAAGATTGCACAAGCACGAAAGAAACCGGAAAAAAGCTATAAGTGTATAAAATAATACTATAGTTACGTAAAAATGGCGTTATTTTAGCAAGCTGGTAATTAAATTAGAACAGAGTTTTTGGGAACCCTAACTAAGACTTGAAAGGTAAATCAACATGACTAACAATCAAAATCAACCCAGAGATTATGATGCAGTTTTAGGAGGACAATCGCCACCTCCTATAGATGGACTTGTTCTCGGAGGAATTGAGGGTATTAAACGTTGTTTATCAAATCCTGTGGCAAATGTCCGAATTGCTGCACTTGGCGAAGCTTTGAAATATGGTGATGCAGGGTTGGATGTTTTGATTCAAGCGTTGCAAGATAAATCGAGGTTAGTGCAGCGTTTTGCTTATCGAGTATTGAAGCAAAGAACAGAACCGCAAGTTTTACAAGCGTTGCAGATATATAAATCTTGGAACTTGGAAGAGAGATTTAACAAGTATCCAATGGATGCTAGCGCATTTTTAAATCGGCAAATTGTGGATTTCGATCCAAATGTAGGTATTGCCGAACCTATTAACAATGCTTACGCTCTTAGATGTGAATATGATGATAATGAGGAGAATTTCTCGAATCAACTTAGTAGACTTGTGCAACAACCCAACGCCGACAAATTAGAAGCTTTAGTGTTTGGTTTATGGCCTTCTCAATGTGTCAGAAAGCTTTTTGTCTGAGGAAATGATTGATAAATTGTCTAGTTTGGATGTGCGAGTTTTGGCTAATCA
Source organism: uncultured Nostoc sp. (assembly GCF_964247315.1). Lineage (GTDB taxonomy): Bacteria > Cyanobacteriota > Cyanobacteriia > Cyanobacteriales > Nostocaceae > Nostoc. The sequence goes on along the minus strand of NZ_CAXTTT010000014.1, from coordinate 2,133 downwards.
TCAGAAAAAGGAAGAAGACGATAGCTATATTCACAGTCGCTATTGTTCTGTTTCTGAGTAATTTATCACTAAGGGCATCATGTCTAATTTTAAAGTCTCCAGTAGTTAATCAACTGCATACTCTCGATGTTTCTGGAAATCGTTTACACAAAAATATAATTGAGCAATTTTCAAATTTGAAATGTCGAGTAATTGCAGATTCTCAGTTTAGCGATCGCTATTACTCACTCTGGGAATAAATTCATAAAATAATACAATATTATCTAAGATGAACAACAATCCAAATCAACCAAGAGAATATGATGCAGTGCTTGGTGGAGAAACACCTCCTGCTAGTCGTGTGGTATTAGGAGGAATTGCAGGAGTTAAGAATCGCTTAAAAAGTGGAATTTTTGAAGTACAGGTTGCTGCACTTGCTGATGCATTAAATTATGGAGATGCAGGTTTAAATTTGATGATTGATGCCTTGCAAGATTATTCACATAAGATTCACCAAATTGCAGTTGAACTATTGCAAGAAACAGAAGGGAAAGGTAAGCAAGCACTTTTAAGCTGTGAACCTTGGTTATTTTTTGCAACTTTAAAAGATTGGACATCGGAAAATTTTAATCCGAAAGCTGGTATCACTAATCCATCTGAGACAGCCTATAGAGTAAATATTGAGCAATTAAAGTTACTATTGCAAGACTCACAAGTTAGCCAAATTGAAGCTTTAATTTATCATTTATCTGGGTACGACTGTTATTACGAAGTTAGCCAAGATTTTTATAGTTATGTTGATATTCTCTTTGAAGCGCGTCAGCAATTAACTAATCTTAAAGCTTTGTTTATAGGTGATTGTCGAGATAATTACTACAAAAAATATTATATAGGTGTGGGGGATATAACTTTAATATTAAAAGCTTATCCTAATCTAGAAGTGCTACATATTCGTGGTTGCTGCAATGAACTGGAATGTGAAAAACTACAACATAACAATTTGAAAACTCTAATTATTGAGACAGCAAATATTAGTGATGTACCCATTTATCGCCTTTGCTCACTTTATTTACCAGCGTTAGACTATTTTGAATTATGGATGAGTAGACCTTCTGAACATAGTTGTAATGAGACTATTGACAGCATAAAACGAATTCTTTTTAGTGAATCATTCCCGAACTTAAGCTATTTAGGTTTGCATAGCGATTATGCTGATGCAATTGCTGATGCGATCGCACAATCTTCTTTCATGGCTGAATCTCCCATTATTGCGACTCTTGAAGTACTTAATTTATCAATGGGAAACTTGACTGACACAGGTTTGAACGCTTTAATTGAATCTCAAGCAATTATTGATTTACATACCATCAATATTGCTCACAATTACGTATCAGAAAAATTTATTCAGGAGATTAAACAATCATCGCTTATTGATTGTTTATTGATTGCTCATTCTCAAGAAAAGATATATGACGGGTGTAGTGCTTCTCGCTACTCTACGTTATACGAATGAAAATTTTTACCTATCAATTAGGATTAGCCAAAATGAACAACGATCCAGATAAACCGAGAGAATTTGATGCAGTACTTGGGGGACAATCAGCACCTCCTGCTAGTGGTGTGGTTTTAGGAGGAATTGAAGGAGTTAAAAATCGGTTTAAAAGCCCTGAAGCTAGAGAAAGAGCATTTGCATTGATTGATGCTTTGCGCTATCAAGAACAAGGTTTTCAATTGGTAATTGAAGCCTTGAAAGACCCTTCAGATAAAGTGCAGATGTTTGCTGCTCGTCTTCTCCGGGATAAAGGTGGACAAAAGGGTAAACAGGTTTTATTGAGACATAATCCTCAGCAATGTTTTACGATGCTAGAAGATTGGCAATTTGAAACTTTTTATCCAAATATTGGAATCACTTCTGCAATTAGTACAGCTTACAATGTTAACCTCTATCGTGAGGAGCCAAATCCTCGTGGAGGATTTCGTGTAGTTGAAGATTTTAATCTAGATGCTCTTCAATTATTCCTCAATGATATCCAAGTCAGTGAAGTTGAAGCTTTAGCTTGTTGGATGCCTGATGAAAGATGGTTACAAATATATCACGAAGACCCGAATTTCTCACAAACTCAGAAAAAAGCGGAGGTTAAAACTGGTAAAATG
>NZ_CAXTTT010000013.1:32970-77406 GCF_964247315.1 uncultured Nostoc sp. | reverse complement strand
CCCTAACCCTCCCCTTATAAAGGGGAGGGAACTAGATTTCTTTTTCCCCCCAATCTATCGGGGGGATTAAGGGGGGTAATTCGACTTGTGTGTACACGCATCTCTGTACAAAACTAAAATCGTTGTAGAACCTCCTAAATCCTCATTAAATAATGAAAATTATTGAGAATAGTGTCAATAAATATGAAGTTGACACTTCGTTAACATTTGTAATCGAAATTTCGTAACCGCCCTTTGGTAGACTTAAAGACTGAAATAGCCAGATAAAACGGCGGAAATTCAAGCAGCTGAGAGGGCAAACTCTGTGGAAAATTCACTTGGGTTAGAAATTATTGAAGTAGTAGAGCAAGCCGCGATCGCTTCCTCGAAATGGATGGGCAAAGGCGAAAAAGACATTGCTGACCAAGTAGCAGTGGAAGCTATGCGGGAGCGGATGAATAAAATCTATATGCGGGGTCGCATTGTGATTGGGGAAGGCGAACGCGACAACGCACCTATGTTATACATCGGGGAAGAAGTTGGTATCTGTACCCAACCAAATGCCACTAGTTTGTGTAACCCTGATGAATTAATCGAAATTGATATCGCCGTTGACCCTTGTGAAGGTACGAACTTGGTAGCTTATGGACAACCTGGTTCGATGGCTGTCTTGGCAATTTCTGAGAAGGGTGGATTATTTGCTGCTCCTGACTTTTACATGAAGAAGTTAGCAGCACCTCCCGCAGCTAAGGGCAAGGTAGACATCAACAAGTCAGCAACAGAAAACCTCAAGATTCTCGCTGAGTGTCTAGATCGCTCGATTGAAGAACTTGTGGTCGTGGTGATGAAGCGCGAACGCCACAACGATTTAATTAAAGAAATCCGTGAGGCTGGAGCGAGAGTCGCCCTAATTTCAGATGGTGATGTGGGTGCAGCCATCAGCTGTGGTTTTGCTGGAACTAATATCCACGCGCTGATGGGTATCGGTGCGGCTCCTGAAGGTGTAATCTCGGCAGCTGCAATGCGTGCTTTGGGCGGACACTTCCAAGGTCAACTGATTTACGATCCAGCAGTCGTAAAAACAGGTCTGATTGGAGAAAGCAGAGAAGCCAATATCGATCGCTTAAAGTCTATGAATATCAATGACCCTGATAAGGTCTATGATGCTCATGAACTGGCATCCGGTAAAACTGTTCTGTTTGCTGCTAGCGGCATTACCAGTGGTAATCTCATGGAAGGTGTACGTTTCTTCAACGGTGGAGCCAGAACTCAAAGCTTGGTAATTTCTAACCAATCGAAAACGGCTCGATTTGTTGATACGATTCACATGTTTGGTGAACCCAAGACTCTCCAACTGAACTAATTTTTAGGGAATGGGGAATGGTAAAAGTAAGGGTAAAGCATTTGGAAAGAAATATTTATATAAAACGGAAAAATATTCACCCAAATGTTTCATCCTTACACTAGTTAGTAGTTAGTATTTAGTGATTAGTTATTGTTTGTTGGTTAGAAAAACTATTAACCAATAAACAATAATTCCCCATTTCCTATTCTCACTCAATGCCCGATTGCCAACTACCAATTAGTAACTACGATTTAGCAAATGAATATAGCAGTGGTGGGGTTAAGCCATAAAACAGCCCCAGTAGAAGTCCGGGAAAAACTGAGCATTCCAGAACCACAAATTGAAAATGCGATCGCTCAACTGGCCAGCTATTCCCATATTGACGAAGTTGCAATTCTTAGTACTTGTAACCGCCTGGAAATTTACATTGTTACCAGTGAAGCAGACCAAGGTATCCGGGAAATAACGCAGTTTCTTGCAGAATACAGTAAATTACCCGTGCTTTCTCTGCGACGGCATTTGTTTATGCTGCTACATGATGATGCAGTAATGCACGTTATGCGGGTAGCAGGTGGTTTAGATAGTCTGGTACTCGGAGAAGGTCAAATTCTGGCTCAGGTGAAAACTACTCACAAACTGGGACAGCAATATAACGGTATAAAAACCATTTTGAATCGATTATTTAAACAAGCGCTGACAGCTGGTAAGCGGGTTCGCACTGAAACTAGTATTGGTACTGGTGCTGTCTCTATCAGTTCGGCAGCTGTAGAGTTAGCGCAGCTAAAAGTGGCAAATTTAGCAGCTTGCCGAGTGGTAATTCTGGGTGCTGGTAAAATGTCGCGGCTGCTGGTGCAACACCTACTTTCTAAAGGTGCTGTGGAAATTAGTATTGTAAATCGCTCTCGCGATCGCGCCCAAGAATTAGCAAAGCTGTTCCCTCAACAACCGATCAAAATTCATCCAATATCGGAAATGATGAGCGTAATTGCCGATAGTGATTTAGTGTTTACAAGTACTTCAGCAATAGAGCCAATACTTGACCGTGCCAAATTGGAAATGGTTTTAGAAGTTCAGCGCTCTTTAATGTTATTTGATATTTCTGTGCCGCGTAATGTTCATGCGGATGTAAATGAATTGGAAAATGTGCAGGCGTTTAATGTGGATGATTTGAAGGCTGTTGTAGCGCAAAACTACGAAAGCCGTCGCAAGATTGCACAGGAAGCCGAGCGACTTTTAGAAGAAGAAGTAGAAGCCTTTGATATTTGGTGGCGCTCTCTTGAAACTGTTACTACTATTAGCTGTCTGCGAAATAAAGTCGAAACCATCCGCGAGCAAGAATTAGAAAAAGCTTTGTCGAGATTGGGTTCGGAATTTGCGGAAAAACATCAAGAAGTAATTGAAGCATTAACACGGGGAATTGTCAATAAAATTTTACATGACCCGATGGTGCAATTGCGATCGCAGCAAGATGTTGAAGCTAGACGGCGCTGTATGCAAACTCTGCAAATGCTGTTCAACCTCGATGCAGAGGAACAGTTTAGTTAAATTAAACAACAAGAACCCTGACTTTTGGTGAAAAGTTGGGGTTTTGAGCCAATCGGTTTTAAATTAGATATACTTCTAATTAGATATATGTCTAATTAGAAGTTAGTTATGCAACCAGAGCAATTTAATATCTTACTGCGCTTTTTTAAGGCATTAGCGGATGATAGCCGTTTGAAGATTGTAGGTATTTTGGCGAATCAGGAGTGCAGCGTCGAAGAATTAGCGGTGCTACTGCAACTCAAGGAACCGACGGTATCCCATCATTTAGCGAAACTTAAGGAGCTAAATTTGGTAACAATGCGCTCTGAAGGTAATAGCCATCTATATCAATTGGATAGCGAGGCTTTGCAAAGCATTAGCAAGGAAATTTTCACACCTGAGAAAATAGCATCCTTGATTGAGGATGTGGATACTGAGGCTTGGGAAAGCAAAGTGTTGAAAAACTATTTCGAGGGCGATGTCTCCGACAAGGACTCCGTCCAACGCCTCAAAGAAATTCCTGCTAGTCGGAAAAAGCGTCTAGTTATTCTTAAGTGGTTAGCAAACCAGTTTGATGTAGGAGTCAACTACCCTGAACGCTTGGTAAATGATATTCTCAAACGCTACCATATTGACTGTGCAACCCTGCGACGAGAGTTAATTGCTTGCCAGTTAATGCAGCGAGAAAATGGGGTTTATTGGCGTACAACATAGATATGAAAGATAAATAAGCTATAAGCATTTAAGTTGCATAAAAGTAGGTCTGAAACCGCTTATTACAAAAGAATATTTCTGGAAAGAGGAATGAGAATTAGCTTATCATTTATAACAATTCTATCTGAGTTTTGAAAATTGGTTTTTAATCGAACGATAGAGACGCAGAGAATACAGAGATAAGAATCAACATAAATTTTCACAAAGCACAATCATAGGTCGTATATTTATGCAGTTAGAAACACAAAAATTATCTTACACAACTGAAGAGTATTTAAAAATTGAAAAAAAGGCGGAATATAAAAGCGAATACCGTGATGGAGAAATTGTACCAATGACGGGTGGCACTACAAATCATAATAAAATTGCAGGCAACTTTTATGCTTATTTGAAGTTTGGTTTGAGAGGCAAGAATTATGATGTTTATATTGGTGATGTGCGTTTGTGGATACCCCGTTATCGGCAGCATACGTATCCCGATGTGATGGTAATTGAGGGACAACCTATTTATACAGGAACCAGTACAACAACGGTTATGAACCCGATGTTAATTGCTGAAGTTTTATCTAAATTGACTAAAAATTATGACCAAGGCGATAAGTTTCTTTATTATCGCTCTATTCTAGAATTCAAGGAATATATTTTAATTGACCAATATCAGTATCATGTGATGCAGTATGTAAAAACTGCGAAAAGTCAATGGTCATTTATTGAACTTGAACATGAATCTGCAACTTTATCACTACAAACGGTTGATTTTCAAATTGAATTGCGCGACCTTTTCGAGCAAGTCAATTTTGCAGAAAATAACGAAGATTAAAATAATTTGTAATGACGCTTGTGGATTCGCCAATGTAATTCGTAATAGTAATAATGGGGTTCAGTCGCTACCAAAGTACTTCACTAAATTTGTGTTTCTTCTTCCGTAAAAATAGGAGGCCACAATTCAGTAATCGACAATTCCCAATCGGGAAAAAGTTCTGGTATCGTTAAAATGTCGCCATTTTCTAAAACTATAGGTTCGCCTGTAGAGCGATAAATTGTAACTGTCTCTTCATCAGGATCGATCAGAATGCCGACGATCGCTCCTAGTTCTATAAATTTCAGAATTTTGGCTACTATAAGTTTAATTTTATCACTCTGAGATTTAATTTCTACCACCAAGTCAGGAACAAGTTCTCCAAAGTAACGAGGACTTTGGAGAAGTCGGGAAGCCCGAACAAAGGAAACATCAGGTGCTTTGAGGTTTGTATCTGGCATGATGAAACCGCCAGCGGAATCAAATACTCTTCCCCAGCGACGAGGATTTATCCAGGCAAAGAGAAAGGCGATGAGACGACTACTGATTTCGCTGGATACAATATCTGACGGGCCCATTATTGAAATTTTCCCATTTTCGAGTTCCAGCTGGTAATCTAAACCTGCTTCGGTAAAAGCGGTTTGAACTTGCTCTAAATCTCTGACTGTCATCATTGACATAAAAAGCTTTTTCCACTGAGATATACAACTCGATTTTAACAAGAGCCAAATTTCCAAAGATTCGACACCGTGTGCGACTTTCATCTCAAACCTAAATCTAAACCCTTCCTTACCAGAGAATAAAAGCAAGAATGAAAGCCTCTCTCCCACACAGGGAGAGTTTGGCACAGAAAGCTAATCGCACTCTATTTTCCCAAATAGGCTTCTAGAACTTTGGGATTAGTTTGAATTTCTGCGGGTGTACCGTCAGCCAAATTTTGCCCTTCAGCAAGCACCCAAACACGATCGCACAAGGACATAACCACATCCATATTGTGTTCAATAATCAGAAAGGTCATCCCATCTTGACGGTTCCAAGTGATAATGCGATCGCAAATATCATCAATCAGTTTCGGATTCACCCCAGCTGCCGGTTCATCCAACAAAATTAACTTAGGGTTAGTCATTAGCGCCCGCCCCATTTCCAGCAGCTTGCGTTGTCCACCAGACAAACCACCAGCATAATCGTGTGCTTTTTTTGCTAAACCCACTGATTCTAATAAAAACATTGCTCGTTCTTCGAGTTGCTTTTCTTCCTTAGCGACAACGTGCGGTTGCAACTGTACTTGCCAAAAATTTTCACCCGTTTGTTTTTGCGCCGCCAGTAGCATATTTTCTAATACCGACAACCGCGAGAGAGTCCGTGCAACCTGAAAGGTGCGGATTACCCCCTGCTGTGCGATTTGATATGGTTGCAAATTGTGAATCGGTTCGCCGTCAAAAATTACTCGTCCCTTATCGGGGCGGATGAAGTTCGAGAGTAAGTTAAATAAAGTAGTTTTACCAGCACCATTAGGGCCAATCAAGCCCGTAATGCTGCCTTTAGGAACTTCGATTTTCGCCTCATTAACTGCTTTGACACCACCAAAGCTTTTAGAAAGTCCAGTGGCTACCAAAAGGGGAAGCGGTGATGAATAGTTATTTACCAAGGGTGAGTTCCTCCTTTTTCCCTAAGATACCTTGAGGACGCCAAATCATCAGTACCATCAAAATTAGTCCGATCACCATGATGCGAAATGCGCCCAAACGTGCTTCATCAAGGGAAACGATTCTGGGTAAAACTTCTCGCGTCAGCGCATCGTAAGCAAAGAAAATTATCGCGCCTACGATTGTGCCGACATTTTTCCCAGAACCACCTAAAATCACCATAATCCAAGTGTCAAAGGTGATCTGCGGTTGGAAATTATCAGGGTAAATGGCGCTGAGTTGCCAAGCGAAGAAAGCACCAGCGATACCCGCGATCGCACCTCCTAACATGAGAGATTGTAATTTATACCAAAAGACATTTTTTCCTAATGCTTTGGGAATTTCTTCATCTTCGCGGATGGCTTTGAGAATTCTACCCCAAGGCGATCGCACCAAAATTTCTAACCGCCAGTATACAAATGCTAAAACCAGCAACAACACCAGCATTAAACCCGCTTTTGGGTTGTAATTATACAGTCCGATTACCCCAGAAATATAAATCGCTGCCGCCAAAATTGCTAACACAATTCCCACACCCAAGCGCGATGCAAATTCTTGGTTGCTAGTCGTCCTTTTGCCCAAATCAGTAGTCCGAGATATTTGAGTGGTACGAATCCATTGCCACAACGTAAAGAAAGTTACGGCAGCCAGCAGCGTTAAAAGCCCAATCATTACTAATCTGATAAACAAACTTGGCTCTGTGGATAGGGGTATGGGATAACTTTGTACACCAAACGCCCCAGAAATCCAGGTGTCACCCACAGGCAATTCCTGATTATTCACCACCAAACGAATTAATTCGCCCGTACCAATGGTGACAATTCCTAGATAATCTTCCCGTAAGCGGAGAGTTACAAAACCAATTATCAAACCCAATAAGGCAGCGGCAATTGCCCCAGCCAGTGCTGATACCAGTAGGGGTACGCCTTTTAAGCTTAACAATACCGTTGTATATGCTCCCAGGGTCATGAAAGCAATATGACCAAAGTTAATTAATCCCGTAAAGCCCCACTGTAAATTGAGTCCTAGTGCGAATAGAGCAAAAAGTGCTGTAGAAATTGCTAAGAAAATTAGATAGTCAACCATATTAAATTATTTAGGAATTGGGCAAAACAGTTCTGAGTGCTGAGTCCTGAGTGCTGAGTTAGAAGTTACAAGTGAAGAATTCTTTTCATTGTCCCCCCTGCTCCTCTGCCCTCCTGCCCCTCTGCCCTCCTCTCCGGGCGAATAAATTTTAGCGTAGCTTGAGCGTAGCTAATTTTATGGGAATACTATTTATTGTTAGTGTTTGCTGGTAGGGAATAATTAACGTATGAATTTGCTGCGCCTTAGAATGCATCACTTAATCGAGCAGTTAGGCGATGACGATTTGCAAGACATTTGGAACGTTCTCGAAGCTTTACATTATGACTTTTATATGCTTAAAGCCATACAAAAAGTCAAGCGATCGCAGCAACCGTGGGATATCTTAACCCATGAAGAAGCGGTAAGACTGTTGATGTTTTTCTGATTCAGCAGCGCTTTTGAGCTAGTACAACGGGCGCGTAAATAAACCACGCATTCCAAATTAATAAAACGCTTATGCTGTATTAATTTTGACTTTTGACTTTTGACTTTTGACTTCCGCCTTGCGGCACTAGTGCCAGTGGCCCCTCAAGTTTTGGTGAAGGTAACGCCCAGTGAGTCTGGAAATGCGCTATGCCAGGTCTTTTTTGCTCGACCTGAAGAATTTAGAACCTGCCGCCTACGAGCGGGTGCATGATTTTGTTTTTATTGAGTTAGCCCAAAAGTGGCAACTGACTGATTTAAAAGAACTGCGACAGCTTGATAGTGAAGGCATTTTTCACCGCTTCAGTCTAGACAATTATCTGATTGGTATAGAAATTCGGGGTGAAATTGTGAAATTTCTGCGTGTCATCCCTATGCCAGATGTTTAAAGTGAAGAGTCAAGGGAACACTTAAAACTGTAAACTGTATAAGGCTAGGCAGGGATCGCTATAACCTTACATTAAACTGGTTTTTGAAAAACACTTTATTTGAGATTTCCCTATGGATGCTAGGGCACTTTGGCAACGATACCAAAACTGGTTATATTTACACGAGGGATTGGGGCTGTACTTAGACGTGAGTCGGATACGGTTCGATGATGCCTTCGTGGAATCGTTGCAGCCGAAGTTTGACAAGGCGTTTGCGGATATGGCTCAACTAGAGAAGGGTGCGATCGCAAATCCTGACGAGAACCGCATGGTTGGACACTACTGGCTGCGAAATCCTGATTTAGCGCCAGCTCCAGAACTTACACAAGAAATAGTCCAAACCTTAGAACAAATCGAAGCCTTTGCGGAAAAAGTTCAAACAGGTGCTATTCATCCTCCCAGAGCAAACCGTTTTACGGATATTATCTCCATTGGCATTGGTGGTTCCGCCCTCGGCCCCCAATTCGTCGCGGAAGCTCTCGCTCCTGATTTCCCGCCCCTGAAAATTCACTTTATCGATAACAACGATCCGGCAGGTATCGATCGCGTTCTCAATCATCTCCGAAATAGCCTCGCCAGTACTTTGGTATTGGTGATCTCCAAATCTGGGGGAACGCCGGAACCTCGCAACGGCATGATTGAAGTTAAAAAAGCCTACGCCGGACACAATTTGGAATTTGCCCAGTATGCGGTAGCTATTACTAGCGTTGATAGTAACCTCGATAAACTAGCTAAAGATGAAGGTTGGCTGGCCAGATTTCCGATGTATGACTGGGTAGGAGGACGCACCTCAGAAATGTCTGCTGTGGGGCTAGTACCAGCCGCATTGCAGGGCATTGATGTTCGTGCCATGCTAGATGGTGCAAAAGAAATGGATGACGCTACCCGCGTCCCAGATGTCAAAAATAACCCAGCAGCATTGCTTGCTTTGTCTTGGTACTTTGCAGGCAATGGAAAAGGTGAAAAAGATATGGTTGTCCTACCTTACAAGGACAGTTTATTTTTATTCAGTCGCTATTTGCAACAGCTAGTGATGGAATCCTTGGGCAAGGAAAAAGACTTAGATGGCAACGTTGTTCATCAAGGTATCGCCGTTTATGGCAACAAAGGCTCAACAGATCAACACGCTTACGTCCAGCAGTTACGCGAGGGTGTAGCGAACTTCTTTGCTACCTTTATCGAAGTGTTAGAAGATCGTCAAGGCCCATCCACTGAAATAGATCCCGGAGTTACAACAGGCGATTATCTTTCCGGTTTTCTCCAAGGAACCCGACAAGCGCTTTATGAAAATCACCGCGATTCGATTACAGTCACGATTTCCCAAGTTAATCCCCGAACTGTAGGGGCATTAATTGCTTTGTATGAACGTGCTGTTGGTTTATACGCTAGCTTGGTCAACATCAATGCTTACCATCAACCAGGCGTAGAAGCTGGCAAAAAAGCTGCCGCCTCCATTCTGGATTTGCAAACACGAGTGGTAGCAGTACTACAAAAAGAAAAAACTCCCCTTTCTCTGGACGAACTCGCCGAAAAAGCAGGCGCATCAGACCAAGTTGAGGCAATTTACAAGATTTTACGTCATATCCAAGCCAATCAGCGGGGTGTAGTTTTGCAAGGCGATCTTCAGAAACCCGGTAGTTTGAGCGTTTCTGCTAGCTGATAGCTTTAGTCTAAATCTCACATTTTGTCCAGAATTGTTGTCTCAACAACAATTTTTTATTGTGAAGCATCCTAAATAGAAGATATATCTTCTATTTAGGATGCTTCACTGTATAATTCATAATTAAGTTTCATAACTCAATACCTTTTGGTTAAGTATTGCTTTCTTCTCTTCCTTTGCCTAATTACGAATTATTTTAATTATGAATTGCCATAAGGCGTTGATTAAAGTAACTCTTAGGTAAAAAACAGCGATCTGGTAAAAAAGGATTGTTGAGATTTTGACATAAGAAAGTGCTGGGTTTATCCCGATGACAAAATGGTGGCACAATTCCCCAGTGTTCTGCTAGCCAAATCCAGTATCCTGTTTCAATTCTGCCGTAGCTTGATACCGTGAAAATCTCTCCAACGCTGTTGTTAATAGATACTAAATCTGATGATGATTTGATGTCAATTAGCAGCCAAGCTAATTCATCTACAGAAAAGTAATAGCCATTTTCGGCAGCGATGTCGATGAACTGCTGTGGCTCTTTAGCTATTAGTAATTCTTCTTTGAGAGATGGTGTTTTTTGTGCAATATCAAAAAGATCCCAAATCTGTCTTCTCGTAACTAGAAACCAGGCGAGTTCTTCTGCGGTCAAATTGTAACCGTTTTCTCTTGCTAACTTAAGAAACGGCTCAAGGCTATCGGTTTCTGCTAGTTGACTTTTTAACTGGAAACTTTGCTCTACTAATGACAAGAAATCAATAATCTTTTGCCATGTAACTTTGTCAAAGTTATTGTTAACTTTTATTTTTTCTTTCCAATAAATGTATTTATCTTCTTTAAGAAAGAAATTCCAAATTTGATAGTACATGGGTCATCTCGCCTAAGTTGTAAACTTGGTAGAGGTTTATGATTAATGAACACCAGTGTAGTAAGTATAATGTGTTTCTTCGACAGTACTAAACTCCTATATTATGTAAATGAAGTTACACGGTGGCTAAGTATAAAATTTTTGTAAAGTTTGTAACTATAAATAGCATTTACTGAGGAAAAGATGAAAGATTGCGATGCTTTGGGGTGGTCTGTAACTAAGATTTTTATTACATATCATAAAATAAAATTAAGTCAACAAACAGTATTAATTATTCATGAAGTAAGAATGTAAAGCAATCTGCACTTTAGTTATTTTGAAACCAACCGCATACTCTTACGGAGAATAAAGCTACGTATAGCGTCTTTTAGAGAAGGCGAAAGGCAAATAGAGGTATTTTTTAGAGATTATTAATTTAGTAAAATTACATAGAAAATTAAAGCGATCGCCTTTATCTTCCTGTAAATAAAGTTAAGGCAGCATTAAAAAATGGGGTTAGTGAATTATCAGGCTGGTATATTAACTTTGAGATAAATGGAATCGCGATCGCACTTCAGTTATTTTTAAACGAACCGCCAAGACGCAGAGAACGCAGAGGGAAGAAAAGAGATATATTGTACTATCTTTATTTAATAAGTAAATCGCAAAGAAAGTCAAAGCAATGCCTTTATCTTTTGGTAAAATAAAGTTAAGACGGCATTAATAAATAGGGTTAATTACTATGACCGAATCAACGGCAAAACAACCTGCACGTCGAGGCAGAATTTTTCCAGAACGTACTTTACCACCAGAAGAACTTGCTAGACGCAAAGCTGAACGAGACGCATTTCATAAGCTTTGTCGAGCAATATTTGAGCGTGTACGTCCACAATATATCGAAAAAAATTATGGCTGGTATATTGCAGTAGAGCCAAATAGTGGAGATTATTTCATTGATGAAGATATAGAAATAGCTCATAGAAAAGCCCTTGAGAAGTACCCAAATGCTGTACACTGCGTTTTTTGCCTAAATGAAACTGGAGCAACTGGCAGAATATGATTCAGGGTACGTTTGCTAGTAAAGGACAGCTATTTTTTCAAATTGATTTGATTACATCTGATGGATTAAATCTGCCTGTGGATGCCATGTTTGATACTGGCTTCACAGGCTTTATGGCAATTAATAAACAAGATTTAGATAGTCTTGACTGGGCTTATATGGGGAATGAACCTCTGAGAACTGCACAGGGATAAATTATATTTGACAGATATTCAGGTAAAGTTTTATTGGATGAACAGGAATATGAGATTCCTATTTATGCAGGTGACGAAATTATAGAAGTTTTGTTAGGTTCAGAGTGGCTAAAACTTCTGCCGTTGGTGGTAAATTATCAGGCTGGTATATTAACTTTGGGATAACTGCGATGCCTACTGATGGCTACGCTTATGTATTTCACCTACTTTTAAACGAACCGCATTCGCGTAGCGTCTTGTAGAGAATAATGCAAAGAGCGCGAAGGTAAGAAAAGAGATATATTGTACTATCTTTAATTAATAAGTAAATCGCGGAGAAAGTAAAAGCGATCGCTATTCCAATCACTACCTTGAATTCTCCCTAAATAGCCTGTTAAGGGTGAAGAAAGTTCAATCAGTAAACCGTGAACTACTTCATCATTTAGTCGGGGATTATGAGTAACATTGTAATGAACACGAATTACTGTAACTGTGAAACTCAGATGTGTAGCTTTTAAAGTTTCGTTGTCTTGTTCAGAAAGTTCTTTGACTGCTGTGATAATCTGCGATCGCAATTTAATCTCTTTTTCAGCTTTATCAATATATTCACCAATTTTATAGTCAATTTGCCCAGGTTCTAGATATTGTTTTAATTCTACTAAGTTAATAGCACCTGGATATTTTGCTTTTAATTCAACGAGTTTTTGTACAGTCATTACATTTATAATACTGATTTGAGATATCTGAGCAGATTCTTTTAGATTTTTAGTTGGTTGACCTGGGCCAATAATCAACCGCATAGCTTGAAGATAATTTTCTTTAAGATGCGTTTTAGCAATCCTATCTAATTCTTCTACTGCACGATCAGGAATGCTTTTACCTGCTTTACATTCGCATACAAGAGGATAAGGTTGTGAGCAAAATAAGTCTAAGCCACCTGCACCACCTTTGTAGTTTTCCTCAACCTTGAATCCTAAAAAATCAAGGCTACGGCGTGTGATATTTTCAAAGTCTGTACCAGCCTGGTAGTTGCTTTTATCCTCATCTTTTTCGCGATCGCCCAATTTTGCAATATCATTTATCCAAGCTAAATTTGGATCGGGTTGCTTAATTAGCTTGTCACTACTCCAACCTAAGAAGACTTTGATATCATCGTCTAATTGTTTCGCTGCTGGTTGGCTAATGGTTAAGGATGCGATCGCACTCTGCAATTCTTCCAATTCAGGATGCAGTGGGGGTTCTAGCTTTTCTAACTGGTGTTTGTGTTGGGCGAAGGTGCGATCGTTTATTACTGGGTTGGCTTCAGAAACCGTTAGAGAATGAGGTAAACTAACAAATTTTCCTAGCTTATCCTGAATATTGGGATTGACTGATATTTCTTGAAATTGAGGTAACTGATAGACGCGCAAGTAAGCTAGGAAAAGATACTGTTGTTTTTGTAGTATCTCCTTTAATATTTTTGGTGTCCATATTGTTAATTTAGACAAAATTTCTAATGGTTTAGTCTCGTCTAAAATTTGGCAAAGCTCACATTTAGCCCAAGCTTAAATTGAAACTGAAGAATCAACAGGATAAAGTGCAAATCTTTGCCCAGGACGAATAAACATCCTGGGTAAAGCTGCGATTGTTCGCCCCTGTATTAAGGCTTCAATATCAGGGACGGGTAGACACAGCGCTGTTGAAATTGAAAACTGCTGATTCATTTCTAGTTAGCTATAGATTTAGGTCGATATTATCAGCATTAGCAACACTTTGAGGAATACTAATAGGTAATTGATCATCAGTTAAATTATCAGGTACTTGCCCAGAAGGATCACTTAAAATTTATCTAATTAGAGGATTGTTAATTGCTAGCTGCTTCTGTTTAATAAAGTCAAAAATTTGTTCTTCTGTTAATTCGTAATTTCTACAGTTATAGTAAAGAGATGAGATAGCTAAAAGAGGTTTAATATCTTCCTTCTGTAACAGTACCCATTCTCCACCTCGCTTTTTCAAAAGAATTCTCAAACATTCTTGAGGTACTGAGGGCTTTTTCCTAACCCTTTCTCTGCTGTAATTGTGATACCTACAGTTTCACGTTTTCCTTTACCGACTTGATCAACAGCATGAAAAACTGCATTAGAAGCATGAGCATTAATTGAGGGAACATCAGGAAAACTTTTACCCCATATTTGCGGTGGCCTGACAACAATATGGCCTGCAAATGGATTTTGATTTTTAATCAGATCATCAATGGTAGATGTTGTAACAGTCATATTATTGTGAAATTAATGTGTGAGGAGTCAAATAAGGTTTAAGGTTTTAGGCGTGTGGCATAGCAGCGTAATCCATCTAATTCTGTAGCTACCGAATCTTCAATTTTGTCGGGTGCGCTGTCTTCTACACTCCCGCCTTGTAGTTGCAAAATATCGTCGGCTTGTGTTTCCAGCAGCCAATCATTAAACTCTGTACGACTCACCCGATCGCCAATTCCTCTTCTAATGCGATAAATTGGCACTAGATTATTAAAGTTGTACTCATAGTTCAGCTTGTCGTATACTTCCAACGCCACGGATTTAAACTCGTCGTAAGATGCGATCGCACCCTTCCCATTAACCAGTACATCTGCACCAACTACCACAACATCTATCTGACTAATCCACTTCACCAACGCATTCGCCGCCCAAGTACCGACAATCGTCCCTTCAAACTTAAAATCGCCACTTCTCAAACCCTCACCCAATACCTCTAAACCCTTGCCAGATGTCAGAGAGTATCCCTTTTTGGAAATTGCGATCGCACCCTGCTTCTGTAATTCCTCGAATATGCCCTGATAATCTGCCACCTTCTGGCTTTTGGCTACAATTCGCTTAGTGAGTTGACCCTTCTTAACTTCCTGCTGCATTCCTCCCAAATCCCACAAAGCCAAAAGAAGACGAGTGCTAGTATTTTTTGATGTCATATTGAGTGTACTTTTTGACAAAAAGCATCATAGTAACTGTATCTTTCTAAGTTATTTATGCAGAAAAAATAACCGAGAAATTGCTGAAGATTTCGGCGTTTCAGCTAAATAGACTCATAAAAAATCAACAATATATTTCCTTGGGATGAATGCAGTTTCTCTCAAAGGCGGGATGGAATGTTTGAGAAAATCGACGATCATGACAGAGAAACGCTGTAGCTGTGCAGTTGTAAATTAAGTGGTATATGTTTTTTCAATTCCCAGCGAAATAACAGGAATTCCCACTTTGTTTTTGCAACAGCAAGGCTTTTAGCAAATACAGGTGAGAACGAAATCCAATGAACACAATATATAAAGAACGTAAAATAGTTTCGCGTCTATTTGCAGTGCTGCTTTCGGCATTGCTAATGGTGCCCTTACTGAGTAGCTGCGGAGGCGGTTCTAAGAACGCTTCAGTTCCACCACCTGTTGATGATACCGTCGGTAGAACAGTGAGCGATCGCAAGACTGCAAGCCAAACCGAAGTTAAGAAAGGATTGGGTACGGGGCAAAAAGTGGCCCTTTTGGCGGGAGCTGCGGCACTTTACTACATGTACAACCAACATAAGAATGCTCCCCAAGAAGGAGCGCAAGGTAAATACTATCTTTCCAAGAACGGGCGTGTATATTACCGTGATGCTGAACATCGCGCTCACTGGGTAACGCCACCATCAGAAGGAATTCGAGTACCGGAATCTGAAGCACAAAAGTATCGGGAATTCCAAGGCTATAATCGGAGTGCCACAGGTCGCGATCTAACTGGTATAACTTCATCCGCAGCTCCAACACTCTAGATCAGCGAAGCGTGTGTAAATAAGAAAGCGGGTTTCCCGGAGGATAACGCCGATCGCGCACGTCGGAAACACGAACTTAAATCAGGAGACAGATTATGGTAGATGAATTTTTCCGAAAGGCGAAAGAGTTGCTTTTGGGGTCGAACAGCGATCAAGCTGAAGAAGATGCTAAATTACGCGATCGCAATGTACGTCCAGCCAGCGAAGATCCCTACGGCGATCCCGCAGATATCGCATCTTACGGCAATGTTCGCCCAGCCAGTGAAGATCCTTACGGCGACCCCGCAGATATCTCGTCTTACGGCAATGTTCGCCCAGCTAGCGAAGACCCTTACGGCGACCCCGCAGACACAGGGGAGTTTGGTGACGTTCGCCCAGCCAGCGAAGATCCCTACGGCGACCCCGCAGATCAGGATTCCCGCCGTTAACGCAAAACCTAACCTCCCAGCCTCCTTCCCTACCAGAAAATGGAGACAATTGAAAGCCTCTTTTCTTCTAGAGGAGAGGTTTGGAAAGGAATTTACAGGTTTGATTTATAGGGTGATAAATTTCGGAATAAAAAATAAGGCAGTGGGATTAGAACCTACTGCCTTTTATTTTTGCTGCGATTCCTACAAATTACGAATTACGAATTATTTTGTTATCCAAAATTTCCTGCGATCGCTCAATATTTTGACGTACAGATCGAGCAGCGCCACCGTTGCCAGTTCTTTCTACCAAATGTTCAATCGTGGTTGCATCCAGCAATTCAGTGATGGGAATGCCGTTAACAGTAGCATAACCAGACAAGGGAACCATTAAATCGCCGTGGCTACCCAAATACCATTGCTTTGACATCGGCGGGTAAAACGTCCAATTCTAGGGCAATGAAGGTTTCAAAACGGGCGGAATCTAACATACCAATAATGCGATGTCTAATGACAAGCCCCTTCTCTACGAGACGCTCGGCGAACGGGTCTATGTGTAGTAAACCTGTTGCTTGCCAAGCTAAACAAGTCATCACATCCAACGGATTGGTGACGACAATAAAAATAGCATTGGGAGAATGAGCGATGTCTACGACGGGCTACGCCTATGCATTTTTTGCCGCTTCCACTACAATGTTGGCATTGATTTTCAGCAAATCATCCCGACTCATCCTTGGTTTGCGGGGAAGTCCGGCGGTAATCTCAGGAGTCCGAATAAATCCTGAATTCTGAATTCTGACTCCTGAATTCTTTTTTATTTATTTAAACTCTTCGAGTTGATCCACACGTAACCAAATATTAGGTGTTGGCACTTTCCCAAACTTTATCAAGGCGTAATCACCTTTGATATCGACAATTTCGCCCTTGGTTTCAAACAAATAAGAAGGAAAGCGAGCATCACTGGCTTTAGCCTCCAGACTGTTTTCTAGTTTTTCGCGCACAGCGCGAACCATATCTCCTTTTTTGACTGCCATGATTTCCTCTCTCAAATTTCTAACGTCTTTCACCTGCATTTTAAAAGAGTTCCGAGTAGAAGTAAAAACTCTTAACTTCTGTAGAGACGCGATTAATCGCGTTTCTACTCTTAATTCCTAACTCCCCTTAACGTTTGACACTCGGAGCAAAAATGACTAGATCGCCCAGCTAACCTAATCCGTTGAATTGCTGTACCACAAACTCGACAGGGTTCTCCAGCGCGGTTATAAACCCAGGCTACACCACCATAATTGCCGTTAGTACCTTTGACATTTAAGAAATTACTAAATGTTGTACCACCAGCCTCAATGCTGGTTTCTAAAACTTGAATGATGGCTGTTCGCAAACGTTCAATTTGCTTTAGCTGCATATCTATACACAAAGTTTCAGGTAAAATTCCACTCTTAAACAAGGCTTCATCGGCATAAATGTTACCTAATCCCGCCACCACCGATTGATCTAGTAGCGCAGTCTTAATTGGACGGCGGCGGTTTTGGAGTTTGCTTGCTAGATATTCAACAGTGAATTCGGGTGAAAATGGATCTGCTGCCAGTTTTGCCAAACCAGTCATAATACTTTCTACAGCAACACCAGGCGGAACCCACCATATTTTACCGAAGGTACGCTGATCGACAAAGCGTAATTCCTGCTGTTCTCCAAAGAATAATCTAACCCGCGTGTGCTTGTGTAATGGTTCATCTCGATGCAGCCATAGTAGTTGACCGGTCATTCGCAGATGAACCCCTAGCCAGCTGGTTGATGAAGAGGAAGGGCAAGAAAGTTCGGCGAGGAGATATTTACCGCGACGATGCCAAGTAGCGATCGCATTTTTTTCAATTCCATCAACAAACTCACCAACAGAAAACGGGTAGGCGATGGTGCGATCAAGCAACACATCTCCTCCCGTGATTTCTTGGTTGAGGGTCAATTGATTTAGACCCCTTCGGACTGTTTCAACTTCAGGCAGTTCAGGCATTCAAGCTGAGTTAGGCAGGCAATTGTGATTTATTTAAGGAATCGAGGAAGAAGAGATGGAGGTAGTAACTTACATTATTCCCGTAAGTGGGTCGTATTACTACCCAAAAGAAACCGTAAATACCCGCAAGGCGGCTCTCGCAGATTAGGGTAGGCTAGGACAAAGAATGAATGCACTGAAATTTTCAGACTTCATACTTCAGACTTTAAGACTACCCTTCATCATCGCATCAAACAACCCCCTTCTAGCTTTGCAGCTATTTTTTCGGTGCTTTAGCCTTTGGTGCTTCAACCTCGACTAATTCATCTTGGGCAAAGTTGTTGGTATTAATACCAGAGTAATTTACCTTGTCAAAGCGGACAATTACTGGGTATTTGATGCCGCTTTGGTCGATGGAAGCCACAGTTCCTAGATCCTGAAACCAGTAGGATTCAGGGCGGAGAATACGTACTTTAGAACCACGTTGAACCATGATTATTTTCCCTTTTAGTTATCAATCGCCAATCTAGAGGGCTAATTGATTTCACTCTACAACCTCAAGGTCGCAGCAAGAGTCTTTGTTAAGTTATTTGTCTGAATTGAAGACTGGGGATCGGGGACTGGAGACTGGGGAATGGGAAAAAGAGGAAATGGGGTGAGCATTGAATATTAGTTATTCTTTTTTCCTTATCTCCCCAACCCAAATTTAAAATTGTATTAGATACTACTTGACAAGGCACACGTTATAGCGTACCTTCGTTCGCAAACAGTTATTTTGTAGAAGCTTATGTTTTAGTTAAGACAAACACACTTCCCTCATTACCTCTGCCGATCCGCAGGTCGTTATCTATATAAGTGATATCTAACCAGCCTTGCTGTTTGTCACTGTTTATAGCAACATCAATTCCGGGAAATTTTCTACCTGCTTCAATTTGTTGGATAAAAGTTACCGGAGAATTGTATTCTATTAAACGTTGTAAGCCGATAATAGAACGCTTAAATTTCACTTGGACACGCCGACCTGAAACTGGCTCAAATTTAGCAGCAACGCTGACTAATCCTTCTAAATAAGGTAAGCCATAAATCTCAGCTATGTTGTAAACACTGGTAGTCTCTACCCGGATATACTGATAGATTTGACCCAGTTTGCATAAAGGTAGACGATCTAAGTTTAAAAGAGCCTTGCTAGTGGTGTATAGTAATCGCCAATTGCCATCTAGCAAATTACTAGCTTCCACCGGCCGGGGTGTAGGATTAAAGTCTTCTAAATTGGCGATCGCGATTAAGATAGCCTGTTTCTGTTCTTCGGTCGCCACTATACCGCGATTAGTAAGTGCGATCGCATCCATAAGAGCCGCTTTTTCCATCATCGCCTGTCACCTCAAAAATCACTTACTTTCCATCAGCATAAACAAGATATTCATGACATATATGTAGAGCCATAAAAATTACTAAGAATCGCTTGACTTAAGCCTTATGCTTATCAAATAAAAAATTTCTATCTGAATGCGGATTTATCAACTAAAGGGTTGAAAAGATAACTAAATTAATCCGTGTCAAGTGATAGACTCTAAATGTCAACTTACGTAAACCTTTTCTTGTCCTCACTCGATATGTTGAACTCTCCATTACGTGAAGAACCCCGTAACCAGCGAGCCGATGTCATCCCCCTAAAGCCAGAGTCCTCTTTGTTGGATTGGTTACAAAACAACGGTCGCATCATCGCGCGTGACCTTCACGAACCGGATTTTCAAGCTGACGAAGAAGGAATAGACTCCTTAATCGGTGTAGAAGATGGAATTGGCTACGACCTCGATGATGATGATGATATAGGAATCGCTGAGAATTAGCCTTTTCAGGCTAGGGACTTGGTAGTATCCCTAGTTAATGGTATTCAATTTTATAAGTGTGGAGTGAAGGGAAACTTCTGTGGACGCTAAATTATCTCCTGAGCAAGGATTAAATATTTCTGGAATCGTTCTAGCCTCTTTATTAGCCGTAGGGCTAGGCACAACAGCATTTTTCTTGGATTTGATCGCCAATCGGCTACCTTGGCAAAGTATGTCGTTAACCCTGCCACTGCTGTTGTGTGCGTTGGGTTCAGGTGTGGTGGGCTATTGGGTAATACCTTTACTTCAAGCACTTAAAACTGGACAAATAATTCGCGAAGATGGGCCTCAAGCTCATTTAAAAAAGGCAGGCACTCCCACAATGGGCGGTATATTTTTTATACCTGTATCTGTGCTACTTGCCTGTATATTGTCTAACTTTTCTAAAGAGGTGCTTGCAGTTTCGACTTTGACAATCAGCTACGGATTGATTGGCTGGCTCGACGATTGGCAAATTCTGCGCCGTAAATCAAATAAAGGTATATCTCCACAAACAAAACTGGCTTTGCAGGTGAGTTTTGCGGCTATGTTTTGTCTATGGCTGATGTTTAATCAACCTTCTAATATTACAAATATTGCTTTGCCTTGGGTGAGCTTCACACTACCCTTAGGATTTCTATTTTGGCCTCTAGCAGGTTTTGTACTAGTTGCAGAAAGTAATGCGACTAATTTAACAGATGGTATTGATGGTTTGGCAGCAGGAACAGTTGCGATCGCACTTTTGGCATTAGGTGCTTTAGTCGCGCCTACAGCACCAGGATTGATGGTTTTCTGTGCTGCTTTAAGTGGTGGGTGCTTAGGTTTTTTAGCTCATAATCGTAACCCAGCCCGCGTTTTCATGGGAGATACTGGTTCTCTTGCACTGGGAGGTGCTTTAGCTGCTGTAGCGTTATTGACAAACACTTTAGTAGCACTGTTTATTCTCAGTGGTATCTTCTTCGTAGAAACCCTTTCGGTGATGGCACAGGTAAGTTATTACAAAGCCACAAAAGGCCCCGATGGCAAAGGCAAACGTCTCTTCAAAATGGCACCCTTACACCATCATTTAGAACTTACTGGCTGGTCAGAATTGCAAGTAGTTGGAGTATTTTATATAATCGCTGCAATTTTGGCTACTATTTGTTTAGCGATCGCTCCATTCTGAATGTTTTAAAAACTGCTTGAATATAAAAAAACTCCCACATCTTCAGGGAGTTGTTTTTTTATCCGGTAAATTTATGAGTTTCTGATTTCTATGCTGGAAATGACGCTTGATGCCGAGTGAAGGGTTGCCCATTCTATGTTTGTGGTGTTATGAATTATTAATTACAGGTATTTACATACTCCATAACCCGATTCTTTCCTGTTCGCTTTGCCTCAAGCATCGCTTGATTTGCCCGATTCAGAAAATCCTTAACCGTAATCCCTGGTTCTGATACAGCTATTCCAAAAGAAGCAGTAATACTTTTGAGGATATGATCGCCGTCTTTCAATTGCATTTGTTCAACATCTAACCTTAATTCTTCTGCTCGCTTTCTGAGTGTTTCCAGGGTCATATTAGGCATCACAATCACAAATTCTTCACCACCCCATCTGCAAGCAATGTCAAAGGAGCGAATAGATTTTGACAGCAGTTTTGCTAATTCCTGGAGAACAATATTGGCAGTCACATGTCCATAGCGCGAGTTGTAAGATTTGAAGTCATCGATATCAAGGAAAATAACACTAAGAGGTTGTCCCGAACGTTCAGCCTCCGCTAGCCTTTGTCCTGTTATGGTTTGCATATAGTTTTGATTGAATAGTTGGGTCATCCCATCCCGCAAGTTCTCATAGGTTAGACGTTGTTTTATCGATAGATTATTTAGTGCAAAGGCTAAATATCTAGCAATAATCTCAGCAATTTGCTGATCTTCTGGGCTGATTTCTTCAAGGGCATAGATGTGTAAAATGCCAATTACTTCGCCTTTTGCAAACAATGGAACACATAAATGTACACCGCTAACAGGCGATATTAAGTGGTTACATATCAATCCAGGATGACAAGACGATGAAAGGTTTAATTTGCCTCTCCGCAATGCCCAACAATCAGATAGTGAAAATACTTCTTTACTGCTTATTTTGCGTCCCCAATTACTCTTCATCTGAACATAATTTTTGGAATCAGCAATTATATTGATACAACCACTCATATTAGGAAACAGCTTGGAACAGGTTAAAGCAACCACTTGATATATCTCATCTTCAGACTCGCAGGAATAAAGCATATCCGCCATATCTGTGAGATATATAAGTTCCCGTTTTTTTACCTCTAATTTCAATATTTTTTCTTCTAGCTGCCGATTTAGGTCAGTGAGCGATCGCTGTGTTTCGATGGATTCTGTAATATCGATACTGATCCCACCGATGCGCCAAGCGCCCGTTGCATAATCGCTAAATGGAAACTTAAACGATAGCCAGTAGCACGGCTGATCGTTACCAGGCATCTTTACCTCTTCAATCAGCTTCAAGGGGCGTAGAGTCTTCAAAATGATTTGATCGTTTTCCATTATCTGCCGCCCCTCTTCTGGATCTGGGAAGAATTCACTATTTCTTTTCCCCATCCATTCTTGTGGATCTAGCGAAAATCTAGACTGTAGCTCCTGGTTGTAGTAAAGCACTCTAGATTGCTCATCTATGATATAGGCTCCAAACGGGCCCTGATCTAGGAATAGCCGTTGTATCTGCTGCCTGCATTGAAGTTCGCAGGTATCTTCTTGATATCTGGCGATCGCCTCTACAATTTGATAAGCGGTTGGTATCAGGTAGAGTAAGGCAGACAAGGAAATAAATGCCATTAGATCGAGTACGCCTAAGTGCAGCAGGGACACTGATTTATGTGGCTCAAAGACCGCCAAAAGGTGATGAAATCCGCAAAATAGTACGAATCCACCTGATAAGAAAAATGCTAACCAAAACTTAGAAGGGATAGTTGCCTTAGTTTTGGCAAAGAAAATCCCTATTACTGTAGGGATACTAAAGTATGAAAATGCAGTAATGCCGTGAGCAATTATGCAATTCCAATAACTAAACTCTATCATTAACTTGATATCAACATCTTATTTGCTTAACTATAATTATCTCTTGGTAGCTTCAATATTCATGTGTACAAGGGATGAGATTAATGCGTCGTCCGTCTGAATTACTGCTTATTTCACCCGCTTACAAACCTGACTTACCAAGTGAGTGAGTTCGGGTAAAATCAATTTTTCCATCGCCAGGCGCACAGCATTACTGGAACCAGGAAGCGAGAAAATTAATTTATTTTGATAAACACCAGCAACAGCGCGAGAAGCGATCGCCCGCGAACCAATTTCTTGATAACTTAAAAAACGAAATATCTCACCAAATCCCGGTAAAGTTTTCTCTAGTAACTTCTCAATTGCATCGTAGGTGGTATCTCTTGGTGCAATACCTGTACCACCATTGAAAATTACAGCATCCAAATTTGCGCTTTTACCTAGATTTTCTATCTGCCCTTGAATTTGTGTTGGTTCATCTTTAATAATCGTGTAGGCTCCTACAGCATGGTTAGCGCCAAGAAGTAACTGCTGAATTAGTTGGCCACTTTTGTCTGTTTCAAAAGTGCGTGTATCGCTGACAGTAACTACAGCACAAGTTACTAAAACTTCAGGCGAGTCTGGATGGGGTTGTGGCATTATATGTCACTCGTGAACTTTTAATAATGGATAATTGGGCATGGTAAATGGCGCATTCATTGAACATGACAATTACCGATGCCCTATGCCCTATGCCCTATGCCCTATGCCTCATTTTTGCTCAGTCCCAGATCGTTTTCTTCAGCATACCGCTCCATGAAACGCATAAAGCGATCCCATTCTTGGGCAGATTTCATTACGTAAAGTGCTTCTAATGCTTCCGGTTTCCCGTTAATAAATTTAGCCTTAACTTCACGGGTTATTATCTCGCCTTCTTCGTCAATCAAGTACATCCCGGTAATATCTTCGGTAGTACCTTGATCTAAAATTTTCGGATTCGTAAAAATAAACGTCGCTGTACCACTCTCGCCAGTGCGCGATCGCGTCAAGCGCACATCTGGAATTACTTCTTCGTCAAGACCTCTAGAAAACTGGATTTTCGTCATGATCAATGAATTTAAACTTTTGTGATGGTTAATTTAATATTCTCTCATCAATTAGAACACCACGGTCTAGAGGCTACTGTTATTCATTTTTTTAGTGTATATACTTAAATTGCTTCTTTTTCAAGTAACAAAGTTACGGGGCCATCGTTTTCAATTGTAACTTGCATCATTGCACCAAATTGACCTGTTTCCACGTGTAACCCGCTAGCTCTTAATTTGGTAACAAAATGATTATACAAATCTGCTGCTGATTGGGGAGCGGCTGAACGGTCAAAAGAAGGACGACGACCTTTACGACAGTCACCGTAAAGCGTAAACTGACTGACTACTAACAAATCGCCGCCAATTTCTTGTACAGATTTTTGCCAACGGTCGTCTTCTTCTTGCTCAGGAAAGAGCCGTAATTCCAAGCACTTACGCACCATCCAGTCGATTTCAGCATCACTATCGGTATTAGCAATACCCACAAGCAAATTTAGCCCCCGCCCAATTTTGCTGATAATTTCACCATTCACTGTAACTTGAGATGATTTGACTCGCTGGATAACAACGCGCATTTTAACTAATTCGTAATTCGTAATTCTTGGCCAAACACTCGCACGTAATTTACAGTAGTTAGCAAGTTAAGAAGCTGATAATGCAGGGGAGTGAGAAATGCGATGTCTACGACGGGCTACGCCTACGCTATTCTCTCATTTTCATTGCTCAAAATCGATGGCGGAGCTATTAGGAATGCATTCCCAGGTTCCACCTGGGAACGAGTAGTAAGTTCCTAACTTCTAACTTTTATTTGCCAAAGCCTTTACCGCGAGAGGTTGAAGGTAGACAAATGCATTTTTCGAGTTGACTAATTAAAGCCTCACGATCCAAATTTTGACCAATCAGCACTATTTGGTTTTTCAATTGACCTTTCCATTCATCATCATCCAAAGTGAAGCGTTTACCACAAAGATGGAAAATATGACGCTTCGGACTTTCATCAAACCACATAATCCCCTTGGCTCGGAAGATATTTGAGGGTAGCTGGTTATCTAAGAAATACTGAAATTTCCTAATAGAAAAAGGCTTGTCACTCTGGAAAGATATGGAAGTAAAACCATCATTTTCTAAATGGTCAGAATGATGGTGATGAGCGTGATGGTCATGGTTATGGTCGTGATGATCGTGACCGCATGTTGAGTGGTCATGGTCATGGTCGTGATGATCGTGATGGTCGTGTTCATCCACCACTGTGTCAAAATATTTATCAGACTCAAACAGACCAACACTTAGAATTAAAGGAAGTGGCACTTGCGATCGCGTAGCGCGAATAATTCTTGCTCCTTCCTTGACTTCGTTAATTTTTCTTTCTAACTCGTTTAAAGTGGCTTCATCAACCAAATCAGTCTTGTTTAGCACAATGACATCACCATAGGCAATTTGGCTGTATGCTGCTTCAGAGTTAAATAAATCTAGGCTGTAATTGGCCGCGTCTACCACCGTAATAATCGAATCCAAACGGGTTAAATCCCGTAATTCTGTGCCCAGAAATGTTAAAGCTACTGGTAGCGGATCTGCCAATCCAGTTGTTTCCACTACTAGATAATCTAGATTTTCTTGGCGTTCTAAAACTTTGTAAACTGCATCTACCAAATCATTATTAATAGTGCAGCAAATACAACCATTATTTAGCTCCACCATGTTCTCACCAGTGGAAACAATTAGCTCGTTGTCGATGCCAATTTCGCCAAATTCATTTACGAGAACAGCGGTTTTTAAACCCTGTTGGTTGTTGAGGATATGATTGAGTAAAGTCGTCTTGCCACTACCGAGGAAACCCGTAATAATTGTTACTGGCATTCCTTGTTTGGGCGTATCCATTGCTGAAGATTCGGGTGTAACTGCTGATTGCATAGCGCTGTTATCAAATAGTCAAAAAATAGTAATGTAGCGCAGATAGTCCAGAAAACACTAGCGCCGCTACGCGGAAGTCAAAAGTCAAAAGTCAAAAGTCAAAAACCCTTGATTTCTAGGCTTTCGAGATTTTGTCCAATAGTATGTTGATTTCCGCCGTGACGTACTAGCATAGGGATGCTGGACTGTCATCCCAGCTGCTTTACCCTATTATCACGTATCTCTCTATTTCAGCATTACTCTATTATGACCCTAACCCTTTACAATACCCTCACCCGTCGTCAAGAACCGTTTGAAACTCTCGTTGCAGGCAAGGTTAAGATGTATTACTGCGGCGTGACGGTATATGACTACTGCCATTTGGGTCATGCTAGAGCTTGCATCGTTTGGGACGTAGTACGCCGATACCTCCAGTTTATCGGCTATGAAGTACGATATATCCAAAATTTTACTGATATTGATGACAAGATTCTTAATCGAGCCTGTCTTGAACATTCATCAATGGAGGCTGTAGCCGATCGCTTTATCAAAGCATATTTTGAGGATATGGCGCGGCTCTTGATTAAAGAAGCCGATGAGTATCCCCGCGCTACTCACACGATGAATGGCATTCAACGGTTAATTCATGAGTTGGAAAATAAGGGTTTTGCCTACCCTGCTGATGGTGATGTGTATTATCCAGTACGAAAGTTTTCTGAATATGGCAAACTTTCGGGACGCAAGTTAGAAGATATGCAAGCCGGAGCAAGCGATCGCGTCAATGTAGAAGATCCAGAGTACCAGAAAAAGAAAGACCCCTTTGATTTTGCTTTATGGAAAGCAGCAAGACCAGGAGAACCTGCTTGGGAATCACCTTGGGGCGCAGGCCGTCCGGGGTGGCATATAGAATGCTCGGCAATGGTGCGCGATCGCTTGGGTGATACCATAGATATTCATGCTGGTGGTGCTGACTTAATTTTTCCTCACCACGAAAACGAAATTGCCCAATCAGAGGCTGTAACAGGAAAACCCCTAGCGCGTTACTGGTTACATAACGGCATGGTGAAGGTAGATGGTGAAAAAATGTCTAAATCTTTGGGCAACTTCATCACTATTCGAGAATTGCTGGATCGAGGCGTTGACCCGATGGCAGTACGGTTGTTCGTGCTAACGGCTCAATATCGCACACCCATAGATTTTACCGACGAAGCGATCGCCGCAGCAACCAACGGTTGGCACACCATTAAAGAAGGTTTACTCTTTGGGCATCAATATACTGAAAAACTAGGTTGGGATTTAGGGACTGGGGACTGGGGACTAGGGACTGGGAATATCCCAATACCCGGTACCCAATACCCAGTACCCAATCCCTATATTGAACGCTTCCAAGAAGTTGTAAATAACGACTTTAATTTTCCTGGTGGGTTAACAGTGCTGTTTGAATTAGCCAAAGAACTGCGCCGTCAGGGAAATATTCTTGTGCATGAAGGGAAAACCGAAACATCAGCAGAGGAGTTACAGCTTCAATGGCAAACTCTCGTTACATTAGCTGGAGTTTTAGGTTTAAAAGCCGAGATAGAAACAGAAACTCACATAAGTAGTGGTTTAAGCGATGCAGAAATTGAAGCGAAAATTCAGCAAAGGCAAGAAGCACGTATTGCCAAAAATTTTGCCGAAAGCGATCGCATTCGTGACGAATTCCAAGCAGAAGGTATTACGCTAATTGATAGCCGTGATGGCACGCGCTGGCACCGAAATTAGAGGACAGAGGAGCAAAGGAGAATTGATAACCAATACCCAATGCCCCATGCCCAATGCCCAATCCCCAATTCCCCATTCCTTAAATTATGTGGTCTGAACTTAAAAAAGCGAGCGCTAGTTTCGATATTCCTGCTGATTGGATTGGTATTAGAGCCGTGAAGGAGACTTCTACAACCCGTTCAGTCCGTGACGCTTTACCCCAACTAAACGGCAAATCCTTCACTGTCGGAGCCATGCTGGAAGTTTTGGTCAATGGCTGTCTGGGTTATGCAGCTACTAACTCTCTAGAACTGTCTTCTCTACAAGCTGCTGCCCAAACAGCTTATAAACAGGCACTAGCAGCCAGTGAATGGTGGATACATCCCTTCCGTGAAACTGAGCGCCCTAAAGTTGTTGGTGAATATAAATCTCCATTTCTTGAGCCATTGGATGCTTTGAGTCCAGGGGAAATCAACGATTTACTGGTTCGTATTTGCCAAACGCTGAAAGTTGACAACAAAATTGTGCAAACCATAGCCAGTGCCAGCACCACTGAGAGAGAATCTTGGTTTGTTAGCAGCAATGGCTCAGAAGTCTATCAAAAAATACTATCTATAAGCACTAATTACAAAGCCACTGCCCAAGGTGGAGCGGTTGTACAGCAGCGCAGCAGCAACGGTTTGCAAGCAAACTGTTACCAAGGCGGACTCGAACTCTTAAAACAAGAAAACTTATGGCATCGGGTGCGGCAAATAGGCGAACAAGCAATAGAACTCTTGACAGCAGAAGAGTGCCCAACCACCCGTACCAATTTAGTTTTAGCGCCAGATCAAATGATGCTGCAAATCCATGAAAGTGTCGGGCATCCCCTAGAAATTGACCGAATTTTGGGAGATGAGCGTAACTATGCTGGGGGCAGCTTTGTTAATAAAAGTGATTTTGGCAACCTAGTATATGGTTCGCCGTTAATGAATATTACCTTTGATCCTACCGTGCCTGGTGAATTTGCTAGTTATGGCTTTGATGATACAGGTGCTGTAGCAACACGGGAGTATTTAGTTAAAGAAGGTGTACTCGAACGGGGTTTAGGCAGTCTGGAGAGTCAAGTAAGAGCAGGTGTACCAGGAGTTGCCTGTGCCCGTGCTTCCTCATGGAATCGACCCGCGATTGATCGCATGGGTAACTTGAATTTAGAGCCTTTAAACGGCACTTTTGAAGACATTATTGGCGAGATAGAACACGGCGTTTACATGGAATCTAACCGTTCTTGGTCAATTGACGATCGCCGCTACAAATTCCAATTTGGTTGTGAGTACGCTAAATTAATTGAAAACGGTAAACTTACCAAAACCCTCCGTAATCCCAACTACCGCGCCACAACACCAGAGTTTTGGCATAGTTTAATTCAAGTCGGAGATGCCACAAACTGGCAAATGTATGGTACTCCTTATTGTGGCAAAGGAGAACCAAATCAGGCCATTTGGGTAGGACACGGTTCACCTGTTTGTGTATTTGCTAATGTCGAAGTTTTTGGTGGAGGAACTTAAATAATTCGTAATTCGTAATTTGTTATTGCGTTTTGCATAGGGATTTATACCCAAAACAAAATGCGTCTACTTGTAGTGGAGGATTTGAACCTGTCGAATAATTATGAATTAGTAATTACTAACTATGTTGAAAAAATACCAATTTAGTAGCTAGTGGTTAAGAGTTTTAAATTAAAATAATTAACTTTTAATTAAATTAATAACTTTTAACTTCTAACTTTCTTCCCCTCTTTATTCCCTATTAATATTTAATATCTATGAAAATTGAGGAATTATCTGCGTTAGAAGTCAGCTTTAATCGACTGATTGAAAGTCTGCTGATCAAAAAAGTAGAAGATGAACAATTCACTGTAAGACTTAACAGTGAAATAAGTCAATTTACTCGTTTCAATCATGCGAAAGTGCGACAAACTGGTTGTGTTGCTGATGGTTGGATAGAACTGACTTTGATGCAAGATCGGCGCAGCAGTGTTCGGCAGTTTCCCTTTACTGGAAATTGGGAGTTAGACTGGCACTTAGCATATAGTGCTTTGCAAGAACTACGTGACGAACTTATTCTACTACCCATCGATCCATATCTAGTTTTACCATCAGGAAATAATACCAGTAGAGAAATACATTCTGGGAATTTATTGGCGGCTGAGACAGTAGTACCAACTGTGCTAGAACTAGTTGCTGAATTGGATTTTACAGGAATATACGCAGGAGGAGTGGTAATTAAAGCTTATGGTGATTCTAGCGGTCAAAAACACTGGTTTGCTACTGATTCTTTTACCTTAGATTATTCTCTATTTTCCCCATCTGGACAAGCAGTTAAGGGCACGTTTGCCGGGAATGATTGGAATCAATCTAAATATATAGCCAAAATTAGCGAAACTAAAAAACAACTAGAATTGCTTGCTCGCCCAACTAAAGAACTGCCACGGGGACAGTACAAAACTTATTTTGCACCTGCTGCTGTTGCAGATTTATTATTGATGCTTTCTTGGGGAGCGGTAAGCGAAGCTGATATCCAACAAGGAAACAGTGCTTTAGCTGCTTTATCGCGTCAAGAAAAACAACTTTCTCCAAGATTTAGTTTAAAAGAAAATTTTCAGCGGGGATTAGTGCCGCGATTTAATGAATTGGGAGAAATGGCAGCACCGGAGTTAGCTGTAATAGAAAAGGGATATTTGGTAAATACTCTGGTAAATTCTCGAACTGCTAAGGAATATCAAAAAATTGCCAACGGCGCTAATGGTTCAGAGACTTTACGAGCGCCAGAAGTGAGTCCGGGAAATTTAGTATTTGAGCAGATTCTTCCGAGTTTAGATACAGGATTATATGTATCTAATTTGCATTACTTGAATTGGAGCGATCGCCACACTGGTAGAATCACAGGTATGACTCGTTATGCTTGTTTTTGGGTAGAAAATGGAGAAATTATTGCCCCAATTGAAAACTTACGTTTTGATGAAAGTCTCTATCGTTTCTGGGGAGAAAACTTAGTAGATTTGACCGATTTTCAAGAATTCATTCCCGAAGTAGGTACTTATGAAAGTCGCCAACTAGGAGATAGTTTAGTTCCCGGTATGCTCGTGAAAGATTTTACATATACTTTGTAATCATCTGCTCACAGGAAATTAAAAACTAGCCGTTGGAACTTTGAAAATTAAATAAGGAGGTGAAATTGGAGCCGACATCAGAGCAGTTGGGAGCGTATTACCGGATGTCAGTAAGAGCAAGCAATCTGCTTCAATCGATAAACGTAGTCCGCCTAGACGAAAGGACAAAGCGCATATACATGCTAGTTGGAGACACAATACAAATAGAAATCTACTCTAACGGTGAGGTAACGTTTCCATGACAGATTCTAACTACCAAGCGATGACTGATGAAGAGTTGCGGGACTGGGTTCGCTACCATCCCAAAGATATAGAAGCCTTCCACATTCTCATGGATAGATTAGAGCAACGTCCAAAAGTCTTTTGCAGCACAGATGAAGAAATTGAAGCCGAATTGCAAAAGCGAATTAACCAATCGCGATCGCACTGAAGGATACTGGGGACTGGAGATTAAGTAATTTTTCCAGTATCCAGTACCCATTTTTCTGAGTTTTAAAAATTTTATTAATGAGATTCTCCCAATACTAAAATCATCTATTTCTGTAAACTGCATTAATTACAATATCTTTAATACTCAGGTAAATAATTAATAAGCTCAATAAAAATTGCCCAAATTGAAGAATTGGATCTAATCGCCAGCCTTGGAAAGTTAAAATAAATCCACACAATAACATTATAATTGGCGTAAATATCGCTTGGATAATATAAAGTGCTAAAGCCCAACTTGTAAGTCTTGCTCCATATTTTACTAGCCAGAATACCATAAAAATTAAGTAAACTACTCCTAAAAGCAAATAAATAAGTCCCAGTATACTAGCTGAATTTGCTCCAAAGTTAACTTGAGCGAAAGTAAGCATATTTTAAAAATCTGTTTAATTATAAGCCAAAATTTTAAACTTATTACCAGTTAGGTATAGAAAACCAAAAGTCTTTATTTATTATAAAAATTGTTGGGTTAAGCAATAGCGAAACCCAACCGATAATTTCTCCTCATCTCTCGTTAGAACCTTTATCTTTTTTTACCAGGAGGTGAATTGCGCTGAGTGAGGTTATCAATTTGCAATTGTTGCCGTCCGTTGGTGACAACTCGCAACATCTCTTTGAGATCCTGCTCGATATTTCCCAAAATGCCATCGGCATAAGCATCAGCACCATCTTCAATTTCTTGAGCATGAGCGATCGCAGTTTGTCGCATTTGCTCTAACTCTTGCTGACAAGCATACCGCTTGCGGTCAATCTCGGCGAGGGTTTCTTGCATTATTCCCTCACACTCTTGTTGCACTTGTCGCCGCAGTTGTTCAGCTTCTTGTTCCGCCTGGTGAATAATATCGCTTTCAGCTAAAATTTGCGCTCTTTTTGCTTGTGCAGCCTCAACAACCTGCTGTCCATACTCTTCCGCCTCTAGCAGAATTTCGTCCTTTTGGTTGAGAACTGCTGCTGCTTCTTGAAAAAGGGATGGTAAAGCAAGGCGGATGTAATCAAGCTGATCTAGCAGCTTTTCTTCATCTATGAGTGTGCGTCCCGTCAGCGGAATCCTGAGACTAGAGAGAACCATTTCCTCTAGACGGTTGAGTTCCTGCTGAATATCTATGCTTCCCTCTCCACCGAGATGTTCTTGAGAGGAGGGATTGCTTCCGTTGAGATTGGGTTCAACATTGGAGATTTCTGATTGTAGCATTGGTATATATCTAGGGCAATGTGTGGGGGAACGAGATGATCGATAGAGCCACCAAACCTTGCAATCTCTTTTACCACACTACTACTTAAAAAACTATACTCATTTGAGGTTGCGAGAAAAACTGTTTCTATTTGGGTAGAAAGAGTTTTATTGGTGTGAGCCATTTGCAGTTCCACTTCAAAATCTGACACAGCTCGTAAACCCCGGATCAAAACTTGTGCTTGTTGCATTTGAGCATAATTGACAGTAAGACCATCAAAGCTGTCTACTTCTACATTAGATAGATGTTCTGTAGAAAGACGGATCTGATCTAGCCGTTGCTCCACACTAAAAAGTGGCATCTTGTTAGGGTTCCGTAGTACAGCGACAATCACCCGCTCAAACAGCCTACTACCGCGCCCAATGAGATCGAGGTGTCCCAAGGTAATGGGGTCGAAGCTACCAGGATAAATAGCAATCACAATTTTAAATATATCAAAGTTGTTTAGGTGATTATATTGAAAGCATTTTGTGTAACTTACTCAAATCTACCATCTTGCGCTCTCGGTAAGGATGGTAAACTCAATTGTTTTAGTGGTACAAGTTATGCTCAACTAAGCGTTAGGAACTAGACTCCTAAATATGAATACTGGATTTTTACCTATGTCCCCACAATGTTGTGGAAGATTCAAGTGTAGTTACAGTATTCGAGACACAAGAAACTCCGTACTTAGCAAAGTGCGCGGGTAGTTAACGAACTTTTCTAGGTAATTTTTCATGGCACTGGATTTTCCCACTTTGCCCTTGGCGTTTCAATTTACTTCTCCAGGACCGATTCTGGTGAAAATAGGGCCACTAAGTATTCGTTGGTACGGCTTGTTAATTGCCACAGCAGTGTTAATTGGCGTGATCCTTTCCCAAAATTTGGCAAAGCGCCGTAACGTTAATCCTGAGTTGCTAGGCGATTTGTTCTTTTGGTTGTTGATTGGGGCAATTCCTGGCGCACGACTATATTACGTTTTTTTTGAATGGTCAAAATATGCCCCAACTCCAGGAAAAATTTTTGCGATCTGGGAAGGAGGTATTGCCATTCATGGAGCGATTCTTGGTGGCGTTGTGGCTGCGTTAATCTTTGCCAGAATCAAGCAGGTTTCTTTTTGGCAACTGGCAGATTTAGTAGCACCTTCGCTGATTTTAGGGCAGGCGATCGGACGTTGGGGCAATTTCTTTAATTCTGAAGCTTTTGGCGCTCCGACTAATTTACCCTGGAAGCTCTATATTCCACCAGACCATCGCCCTTTAGAATATGTTAGTTTCGATTACTTTCATCCCACCTTTCTCTACGAATCTTTGTGGGATTTAATGGTGTTTGCGCTACTAATAACGTTGTTTTTCCGGTCTTTATCCGGTAAACCACGTCTGAAGGTAGGCACACTGTTTCTAATTTACTGGCCAGCCTACAGCTTAGGACGCTTGTGGATTGAAGGCTTTCGCACTGATAGCTTGATGCTGGGGCCATTACGGATGGCACAAGTAGTCAGTAGTTTAGGAATTCTATTGGGATTAGTTGGATTAGCTTGGCTTTACTTACTCAAACGCCCTTTACCCGATGTAGTTCCTACTCTTAAGGGAAATGGGGAGAGTGGGAGATGAGGGACTAGGGATGAAGGGGATGTGGAAAAGAGAGCATAATTAAATATTCAATGCCCAATGCCCCATGCCCAATGCCCAAAAATAAAAAATGCCCCAGAGTATTCTCTAGGGCTTAACCAGGGTGCATCTACCATTACTCTCTACTAGGGAAAGAGGGTGAATCCGGAAAGATACTGAGAAAATATTAAAAAATTTTTTTGAGGGATTGCCGTGGGTTCTTTTAAAAGTGAATATACAGAAAGCCTAAGTTATAAAAAAACACTATATCCTGTAGAACCATCTGTGTATATTGTCGGAGCAGGCCCTGGAGATCCTGACTTATTAACGGTGAAGGCGCAAAAATTACTGGCTGTTGCTGATGTAATTTTATTTGCTGATTCTTTAGTACCCGAACAAATTTTAGAACTTTGCCGAAAAGATGCGGAGATAATTAGAACTGCGAATCAGACTTTAGAAGAAATTTTGGCGATTACGATCGATAGAGTGCGATCGCAGCACAAATCTGTAGTCCGTCTCCATTCTGGCGATCCTAGTCTCTACAGCGCCATCCACGAGCAAATGCATCTCCTAAGAGAGGCAAATATTCCTTTTGAAGTCATACCAGGTATCAGCGCCTTTCAAGCTGCTGCTGCCAAACTCAAAGTAGAACTGACTGTACCTGGTTTAGTTCAAACCATCATTTTGACACGCATCAGCGGACGTACAGAAGTCCCCGTCGCCGAAGAATTAGCCACTCTTGCAGCACATCAGGCTAGCCTTTGCCTGTATTTGAGTGCGCGTCACGTCGAAAATGCCCAAGTAAAACTACTCGAACACTATCCAGCCGAAACCCTGATTGCTATTTGCTTTCGCATCGGATGGCCTGATGAAAAAATCAGGGTTGTCCCTCTGAATCAAATGGCAGAATGTACTCATCAAGAAAAACTAATTCGCACTACACTTTATATAATCAGTCCAGCACTTTCGACAACAACAGGGCGATCGCGTTTATATCATCCCGAACATAGTCATCTATTTCGCCCAGAGTAGTCCAAGAAATATAACAACAGAGATGTCAATACCGAAAAAAGGTACAAGAAAAATAATAGTTGATGGAGAAGCATTCATCTGGCTAATCCGAAGACAAGCTACCAACGTACAAGCAGACGATCCTGATGGACATCTCCATGTTGCTGTAGAACACGCTACTGAGGCTGGCTCAGTATTAGTGATTCTTACTGATAGGCTTCATCCACAAGGGTACAGCCTCATTAATAGCGAACTCGTGGCAATACAACTTCAAGATGCATCAGGAGAGGTTCGGGCTTGGAGAATTGAGCCAAGGTATGAAATAACCGCAGTAACACCAAAAGACGTAGCTTTATGGATAAAACAAGCTATGGAAATAGGATGGTTGCCTAAAAAGTCAGGTATAACCTTTAAAGTTAGCGTTATTGGCAGTAGTATGAAAAAAGCTGCAACTACGGAAAAAATACCCTTAAATTTTTATTAGCAAAAGCTTTTAGAAAATTAAACTGTACTCTGCTTTTAGATCACCTTAAAAGTGTAATAAAATCCAAAATCCCAATTCAGTCCTATGCCATTAATTAAAGTGCAAACTTCTGCATCGGCTCCTGAAAAAGCTGAAATTGAGTTAATGCTTTTAAACCTATCAGCCAAGTTAGCGAAACATTTGGGAAAACCAGAATCCTATGTAATGACTGCTTTTGAGCCGGGAATACCCATGACTTTTGCAGGGAATACAGACCCAGTTTGCTACATTGAAATTAAGAGCGTTGGCACGATGAAGCCAGAGCAAACCGCAGCAATGAGTCAAGACTTTTGCCAGCAGATTAACCAAACTCTAGGCGTGCCGAAAAATCGTATTTACATTGAGTTTGCAGACGCTAAGGGTGCAATGTGGGGCTGGAACGGCACAACTTTTAGTTAATTTATCGTCTTCTTTGGTCAAGACTAACTCAATCTGGCAGGTGTAGGATAGAGATCCAACATCAACTCGCGATTTTTTTATGTCTGCTACGCCTCTTGTATCTCAGGTTGACTTCAACCCAGAAAAATCAGAATCAATCCCTCCCCTTCTTGGCGCTTCTTTGGCGGAGTTAAGCACTTGGGTGCAGCAACAGGGACAACCTGCTTACAGAGGAAAGCAACTGCATGAATGGATCTATGAAAAAGGGGTGCGATCACTAGCTGATATTTCTGTCTTCTCCAAGCAATGGCGCAAAGAAGTAGCAGAAATCCCCATTGGGCGCTCAATTTTACATTACCGCTCTGAGGCTCCCGATGGTACGGTGAAATATCTTTTACGATTAACAGACGGGCAGATTATTGAAACTGTAGGCATCCCCACCTTCGCAGAAAGAGGAGAAGGCCCAAAAGCCCGTTTGACAGTTTGTGTTTCTACTCAGGTGGGTTGCCCAATGGCGTGTGATTTCTGCGCTACTGGTAAGGGAGGCTATAAACGCAACCTAGCACGGCATGAAATTATCGATCAGGTGTTGACTGTGCAAGAAGATTTTCAGCAACGGGTTAGCAATGTGGTGTTTATGGGATTGGGTGAACCGTTGTTGAATACTGAGAATGTCCTAGCAGCCCTAAAATCTCTCAATCAAGATGTCGGTATAGGACAGCGATCGCTTACAGTTTCTACAGTGGGGATTCGCGATCGCATCCGTCAGTTCGCGCAAAACAATTTGCAAATCACTCTGGCTGTGAGTCTCCACGCACCCAACCAAGCACTACGAGAAAAACTCATCCCCAGCGCCCGCGCCTATCCTCTCGAAGATTTACTGGCTGAGTGTCGAGAATATGTGGAAATTACTGGACGCCGGGTTACTTTTGAATATGTTCTCCTTGCTGGTATTAACGATTTACCAGAACACGCATTGGAACTCTCAAAATGCCTGCGAGGATTCCAAAGTCATGTAAATTTGATTCCCTACAACCCCATCCAAGAAGTAGACTACAAACGCCCCAACCGCGATCGCATTCAAACTTTTGTGAACGTTCTCAAGCAGCAAAATACTGCTGTTAGTGTCCGTTATTCCCGTGGTTTAGAGGCTGATGCTGCTTGTGGACAACTCAGAGCAAGTAAAAACTAAAATTTTTACATAGAGTTTTTTGATCAACACGTAGCTACAAGTTTAGGTTAAACGAATCGCACTATTATACTCATAGTGCTTCCAAGTACGTATTTCTACTTTGTTTTTTTGTTTCTTACTAAGAATTTAGGGCTGCTATACCAATGAATGAATCTACACTTCTTTACGATAAGAGTTTTTTTAATAGCAAATATTTTCAAACTGATTATAAAACTATAGCTACGACGATTTTCAACTTGTATCAACCAAAAACAGTTGCAGATTTTGGCTGTGGCCCTGGGCATTTAAGTAGAGAGTTAGCAAAATTAGGTGTTAAAGTAACTGCTATTGATGGTTTTTCTCAGCCGGATTTTTCTAATTTAAATGTTGAATTTCATCTTGTAAATTTGAACGACTCAATTGCCATAACTAATATATTCACTAACAGAACATTTGATATGGCAATTTGTTTAGAAGTAGCGGAACATTTAAATCCGTCAGTCTCGTCAGAGTTAGTTACTTGGTTGACAAAAGTAGCGCCAGTAGTAGTATTTTCTGCCGCAGTTTTGGGACAGGGTGGAGTTGGACATATTAATCTACAACCCCGTGATTTTTGGCATGGTCAATTTACCCAACACAGTTTTTTATGTGCTGATAGAATACGAGAACAATTACGTTTAGTGCCTAGTATTGCTCCTTGGTATCTTTATAACATTTTGGATTATGTTCACACACACCATCCTTTAGTACCGCAAGCAGAGGATGTAATTCAACGCTTAATTGCATCTGAATCGGCAGCAACTAGTGCCTATTTTGGTTTATGGCGTTGATGATTGCGGTATGAATGTAACTAAACAAAGGAATAAAAAGGAGTCAGAAAGCAGAATTCAGAATTGGTGAATACTCCAGCCATCCTCTGTGTGCTGAACCTGTTCGCGTAATTTATCTAAATCTTATTTTGATAAGTCCAGTCAAACTCAGAAGGTTGGTAATTGTTGCAAGAAGACAACGCTAAAATAGATACTTCAGGATAAAGCGATCGCTCAACCCAACCGATAACAAATAACTATATGTTGAATCGATCATTAACGCTTAAACTTTGGCCGCTAGCGATTGTTCTTGCAAAAGCTTTGCCGATGGATTCTCCTGCTTATGGACAAATAATTCAACCGATTCCTCAGCAACCTGAGTCTTTTCAAGAAAGAATGAGACAACAACAAGAGGAGCGAACTCAGCAAACACAAGAGCAATTGCACGATACATGGCTACGGCTAAATCTTCAACAACCACAACTACAACAACAACAGAAACTACAACAGCAAGAATTTACACGACAACGGGAAGAACTGATACGCCAGCAACAATTTAGACTACAACAGCAACAAACAATACTACAACAGCAAGAATTTACACGACAGCAACAGCTGAGAATACAAGATCAACAACTCAGACAACAGCAACAAATTAGACAACAGCAACAATTTAGATTACAAGAACAGAGACGACAGCAAGAACTTAGACAACAGAAAGAAAAGCTGTGAAGTGTTCAAAATTTCTGTTGAAGCAAAGTTTAGAATCCAGAATCCAGAATTCTGTAAGACTTACGCACACTCTACAATCTCTTGGCGTTCTTCTCTACGAGACGCTGCGCGTTGGCGGAGCCTCTCGCAGAGAAGGCGTCTTGGCGGTTCGATAAATTAAACTTTTCGGCGATTTTTGCGTAAGTTCTATTTTGAATAAGAAAGTGGAGAATTACCTTGCAAAAAGCAAGCTACTGACTCACCTACTAAATGTAAACCACTAAATCTTCTTTTTCCGAAACATGTAAAGGACGACTTAGCGTATTTATTAAACATATTTTTTTAGAAGTTCTTTACAGGACGATCCGCGTAGCTTGCTTCCCCGTAGAGGTACGTGGACTCACTACTGCTGCGCGCCAGTCAGACTCCAATTCCACTGAATTCTAACTCATAACTCCTAAATTCTGTTTTGATAAATAACTTTTTTATTAAAAATTAGAGAAAATCTTCTCCAATTTTTAATTTTTTATTATTAGCTACCGATGTGCATGAATGCCAGGAGCATACGCTTCAATCACTTTGCCAGTGCGAGTGCAACTAATCATCAAATAGTCACAACTTGGACATTGTGTCCGAGTTAATTGACTATCATAAATATAATAACGCTCCGCATGGCTACCACAATTTGGGCAGTAAATCTTTTGTACTGTCTGCATTTTAAAACCCCTATTTGTAATTATTTTTTATTTGGTAAAGCTACTAATTAAACCAGGAAAAAATCTGGTTCGACCCAACTTAACAAACTACTGTAATATTTGCTGATTATTTTAAACAAAATTTCAGGTTTGATAACTTTCCGATATCTTTATCTATTATTCTAGAATTTCAGTGATTTTACCCTCATACTTTAGATACATAAATTCGTTTTCAATTAAATGCTATTTAGAGATTTACTGATCCCTATGATTAATGCCTTGAGAGAGCCTTGTTTATAGTCATTTCAGACGAATATAAAAAAAGCCGTTCTTGTATTCAAAAATGAAATCACCGAAATTACTGTATATTTAGTAACA
Source organism: uncultured Nostoc sp. (assembly GCF_964247315.1). Taxonomy (GTDB): domain Bacteria; phylum Cyanobacteriota; class Cyanobacteriia; order Cyanobacteriales; family Nostocaceae; genus Nostoc. The sequence goes on along the minus strand of NZ_CAXTTT010000013.1, from coordinate 37,730 downwards.
AAATCTCTGTCTTAAGATTTAGTTAATATTTGCTGACAAGATTTATGAAACCCAATTTTGCGAGAGGAGCTGAGGGTGAGGGCAAAACTCATACAGTCAGAAGATTTCAGATGAAGTTGAAACCAAAGGATATGCACTGCCCCTACAGCTTGCGATATAAGGTTATACCGCATCAGAGTGGGAACCACTATAAAGGCACTGCTTTTCCATTACCCAGTGCTTTAGTCTCCAATCCTTAGTTCAAGGTGAGAATGGGAGTTGTCACTTCAAGCAGGATGAAAATAATCGTAAATTTCTTGAGCCAAACGCGGCCCAATTCCTGCTACTTCAGCGAGTTGCGTGGTTGTCGCTTGCCGAATATAGTCAACTGAGCGAAAATGCCCTAGTAGTTGCTTTTGGCGATGATGTCCTAAACCAGGAATTTCATCTAAACGCGATCGCTTCAATTTATCACTGCGTTGCTGACGATGGAAACTCACTGCAAACCGATGCGCTTCATCCCTCAGGCGCCGCAATAGCTGTACCCCTGGTTGTTCTGCATCAGTTGTCAACGGTTTAGATTCTCCCGGTAAAAAAATCTCTTCTCGCTGCTTTGCTAAACTCACAACTCGCAAGTCTTCTAATAAATTCATCTCTTGCAAAACGGCGATAACTGATGATAACTGACCTTTACCACCATCAATCATGATTAAATCAGGCCAGTCAGGATTACCCAAACGCGCTAATTGCTGATCTTCCGCATATTTACGAAACCGCCGTTGGATGACTTCAGCAAGACTAGCAAAATCATCTGAATGTCCTGCTGTCACCGTGGGATTTTTAATTTTGTAGTGGCGATAATGCTGTTTTGCGGGTAATCCGTCGATAAACACGACTTGCGAAGCTACAGCATTTGACCCTTGAATATGGGAAATGTCATAACCTTCGATGCGGTGCGGTACATCTGGTAAATCGAGGATGGCGGCTAAATCTTGCATTGCTTGGTGATTGCGATCGCCAAATTTCTGCATTCTTTGCAATTCATACTGAGCATTTCGCTCTACCATCTCAATTAATTCTGCCTTAGTTTGCCGCAAAGGAGTCAATATTGTCACTTTTTTGCCTTTTCGTTGAGTTAAGACATCCGCCAATATCTCCGCATCTGGTAACTCATGCTGTACCAAAATTTCTATGGGTATTTCTACGGAGTCAGCAGTTTGATAATGTTCCTCTAAAGCTCGTTGTAAAATAGCTCCTGGTTCTGCGTGAGTATCCGCTACAAAGGCTAAACGTCCTACCAATTGCCCAGCGCGAATCTGAAATAGTTGAATGCAGGCGTGCTGTTCGTCAGCTGCCAGTGCGATCGCATCCCGCGAAACAGTATCATCTGGTAACGAAACTTTTTGGTCGGCTGTCAACGACTTTAACCCAGAAATTTGATCGCGAATCCGCGCCGCTGACTCAAAATTCAAGTTCTCAGCAGCTGCGTTCATCTGTTGAGTCAAAATATCAATCAGTTCCTGAGTTCGACCTTGAAAAACCATCGCTATTTTTTGGACAATTTTGCGATATTCTTCTGGTGAAACCATTTGTTGACACACACCCGGACAACGCCCTAAATCAAAATTCAAGCAAGGGCGGTCTTTAAAAAGTGGTTGAGGTCGTTGTCGCTGTGGGAAGATGCGCTTGCAGATGCGGACAATTTCTCGTAATAAACCAGCATCAGTATAAGGCCCGTAAAATTTATCCTTTTCTTTACCGAATTGACGTTTACGGGTAATAAAAATTCGTGGATAATCTTCTGACCAAGTAATGCAGAGATAAGGATATTTTTTATCATCTTTAAGCAACACGTTAAAGTATGGTTGGTGCTGCTTGATCAAATTGGCTTCTAGCGCTAAAGCTTCGGCTTCAGTATCAGTGACGATGAATTCAATTTCTGTCACCAACTTGACCATCGTGGCGATACGTTCACTTTTATTGTAGCCATCCCGGAAATAGGAACGGACACGCGATCGCAACTTACGCGATTTACCTATATAGATAATGCGATCGCTCCCGTCCCGCATGAAATAAACCCCCGGTTCCGGTGGAATTTCGGCTAGACGGTTTTCTAGTCGTTCTGGCTCTTTAACCAGTGGTAATATTTGAGTTGATATTGTCACAACTAAAATTAGGTAATCTTTCTCTATTTTAAGAAAAATTGTTTTTTCGTGCCGATTTAACAAATTATTTATCAAGTAAATATAAAGTAACCGTTATGAGTGGTACACACCACAACAGATGAAAGAGGACGGGGGAGTATAATAACTTCTAACTCAGCACTGGCTCAACGCCCCACTACCTCTGACAGTACTCTCAAATCATTAGGCTTTTAGTTTGCACAAAGACAAGTCTGCTGTAGACACTTCTTTGGCGGTGGGTCGGCTTCCAGGCTAGAGGCTTGCCAAAAAACTTACTGCAACTATCACAACTCTCGAGCACAGAAGAGTTTGTCTAGCTGCGACCTTAGCGATTGACTACCACTGTCAGAATAAAAACTTTGCTTTTTGAATCTATAATTAATATTTTGAAATTGATAATACTTTATTATCTGAAACTTTATATTTTTGATTAGATAATACTGAGTTTGTATTTAATTTTATGATTTATCAACAAAGTTTTTATAAATATATTGCTTGTATAAATATTAGATAAAATCTTAATTGTTTGGTACTATTTATATTTATTTATTGAACTTATAACATTAAGCGAATTAACGGATTGAGTCAGTTAAATTTACGATTATGATTGAAAATATAGTTATTATGATGATTTAAGACCAGAGCTAAACTATGAATTTACAAGATTTTGAAGTCCAGTATCGTGAGGCTATGGCTGAAACTCTCAATGAACTGCAAACAGCAGTTTTATTATTAGCGCAAGTACAACAGAAAATTTCAACAATTGGCAGTTCTGTACAAACTCTTAGTGAACGCGTTGAAGAGTTTATTGCTGACCAAAAAGCAAAATAAATACACGCTTAGTAAAGAAAATTTATCTATGGCGACAAACAAACTATTCTTCAATTGCAAGGATGAGATCCTTGAGTTTTAAAGGTTTGACAAAGTATTTTCGTGCGCCTAAACTTAGAGCTAGTTCTTGATCTGCTTTAAAAGCAAAGGCTGAAACCACAATGATCGGTATTTTTGACAAATCGGGTTTTTGCTGGACTTGTTTTAAGAGTGAATAACCGTCAATATCGGGCAATTTCAAGTCCAATAACATTAAATCTGGCTTGAATTTATCTATGGTTGAGAAAAAAGCAGAGCCTTCTGACAAACTTTGGACTTCATACCCACAGTAACTTAGATAGTCACTAAGTAACATCCGATTGAGGTAATGGTCTTCAACTAGCAAAATTCGTCTAACTTTGTGTGACTGCAATGGCTGATTTATATTGAATAATTGTACTGTCATTGCTAACTATTATCTGATGATCTTGATGAAAAATCAACAATTATTACCATAAACTAAAACAGTAGTGCATTTAAACAGTGAAACAAATAAAAATTGTACTTATGTAATCTAATTTAGTATCTGAACCAATGAAATTTAGCTACTTTATAATACTTAAATGATAGTATTATTAAATATAATTACATCAAAGTTTAAGCTTTTTTTACGATTATTTTATAATTTTGAGTAGTAAGTTAACATCTTTTTTACAAATTTAATTGCCTAAATTTTATGAGTAAAATTACTTAAGTAATACTGGAATTAATATTATGGTAATTACCCTTTTAAAGATATAAGGGTAAGTAATACCATTATACAAAATCCATATTACAAATAAATCAAGTTGCTAGAGGCATACAGATGGAAAATCTTGCAACCGATTTATTTGTTGCAAGTATTTTTAGAAACAGTATAACCTAGAAGATTAAATTATTTTATAGCTGCAAGCAAATATTCATCAAAAAAGGGATCTGTTAGCTCCCTTACTTATTTGTAGTTTTGAATCCATAATTTTGAATAGATGCTTTTTTAAATTTGCATTGCGTTATAAAGATGCCAGCAATACCCAGCAAACCGAAGATTACTGATGGTTCTGGAACTGAACTTGAAGGACATATATATCCAGGTATGTCCCAAGTGTAATATGCATTGTTATGATGTGCGCTCATCCATTAGAGGCTGTAATTCCTAACACAGTGGGGTTAAAGCTGTAAGTGTAGTAGGTTTGACCATAAGTAATTACAATAGACCGATCGGAAAATTAGGTTTTTATCCTTGCTGTACAAGGATTTAATACTCATTTGCGGATAGAAAAAATATTAAAAGTTTGTAAAAAAAAAGGAGCAATTTTGCTCCTTTACTTATTTTTGGGAATGCAAACCAGAGTTTCAACCAGAGACTTTTTTTAACTTGCGTTGTGTAGCAAAGATACCAGCAACACCTAAAATACCAAATACTACTGAGGGTTCTGGTACTGAGGATGGAGAGACATACTTAGGTGTTGTCCAAGTATAAATAGCACTGTAAGATACACCATCATCAGAAGCAGTAATACCAGATGCAGTGGGGTTAAAGCTATAGGCATAGTAAGTTTGACCACCAGTAACTACCTTAGCAATTTCACTAGCCGCAATTTCACCTTGATATGCACTTAATGCAGCTTGCAGAGTCAGTACATCTTTAAATGATGTGAGTTGAGAAATTTGACCCGGTAGTTGATTTTTGAGAGTATTCAGTTGAGAGATTTGACCTGGTAGCTGATTTTTGAGAGTATTCAGTTGAGA
>NZ_CAXTTT010000013.1:0-32870 GCF_964247315.1 uncultured Nostoc sp. | reverse complement strand
GTAATCTGTCCTGGAATTGCGCTCAGTTGTGTTTGCAGTGTTGTAATTTGTCCTGGAATTGCGCTCAGTTGTGTTTGTAGTTGTGGAATTGAACTTTCAAGTTGTGAAAGGGTTGGTTGAGTTGTTTGTTGAGGAAACTGTGATTTAATTACATTCCACTTTTCTTCAACCTTAGTAGAAATAGTTGTTGCAAGTTTAGTCTTTACATCCAAGTGACCAACTAACTTCAGTTCCACACCGCCATTTTGACCGAATTGGAAACCACCAATGTTAGGATCTCCCATTCCCAAGGAAGGAAAATAACTCGTTACTAGTGATTTGCTCTCGGCTGAAAACCCGTTCCAAACTGGTTGAAATGGTGTGTAGCTACTTAATAAATCGCCTAGCCATTGCGAACCAAAATTATTCCAGTCATCAGCAGTGATACTGCTAACGGTGGCTTTATAGGTTCCTTGTGTGGCGGTGAAGCCAGCGTTAGAACCTGGGGCTGGGGTTTCGCTACTATACCAAAGCTCGACGTTAGAGCTGGGGTCCTTATCTGTCAAAGCTTTGATGGCAGCTTTAGTACCACCTTGTGCATTCCCTCTAATGAAAGTACCATTTGAGCCACCAGTGTAAGTGTTAATTTCTCCTGTATTATTGAAGTCAAAGGATGTAGCGTGTGCTGGAGCAGTGGCAAGAGCGCTCACACCAATAGCCATTGAGGCACCAATTACAAGTTTCTGAAAAGTCATTTTCATTGTTTTCAAGTCTCTGTCAGTTTGGAAATTAAGTTTTAAATTACTGTCGTTTTTAGGCTTGGGCTGTCTTGACTACAGGCTTTTTGGCAATACAGCTGCTTAAAAGCACGACCTGCATTGTTAGCCGTCTTTGGTATCTGAGCGTACAAACCCAGTTTAAGAAACGGGGAGAACTGATTGGGTAAAGTTACTGCTGATTATCAATAAAAAGATGAAGAATGTTTTGATAGTTTTATACGTTTAATTACATATTTTAGGCAAAATATATAGTTATAAAAATTACATTTAAATATTTTTAATTTCTGTACAATGCAGTGATTGGTAGGGATGCACAAATGTGCGCCCCTACCGCGTGTTCTATTGGTAAACTTTGCCGCCAAAAATCCTTGGCGTTCAGCTTGAGAAGAAATTTAATGAAGAAACTCAGCCATTTTTTCTACAGCAATTTCTAATAAAGGTGGTTCATGCACCAAGGCAAAACGGACATACCCTTCTCCAGATTTGCCAAAGCCAGCACCGGGAGAAACTGCTACACCAGTTTGTTTGACTAGTTGGGTACAAAATTCTATAGAGTTTTCACTCCAAGGTGAGGGTAATTTTGCCCAGATGTACATTGTGGCTTGGGGAGTAGGAACATTCCAGGCAATGCGATGTAAAGCACTGATGAAAGCATCACGCCGCGCCTGGAAGGTAGTGACAGCAGATTTTACGCCAGCTTGAGGGCCAGTTAGGGCAGCGATCGCACCATTCAAAATTCCTTGATACTGATTAAAATCAACGGCGGCTTTTACCTGGCGTAAGGCCTTAATTAACTGGGCATTACCGATGGCATAGCCAATGCGGAAGCCGCCCATATTGTAAGACTTAGAAAGGGTAAAAAATTCAATCGAGACGCTTTTCTCTGGGTCGGCTTGCAGAATTGAGGGAACTAGGGATGGGGCATTGAGCGTTAGTGATTCTCCCCTGCTCCTCTGCTCCTGTGCCCCTCTGCTCCCTTTTCCCCACTCCCCACTCTCCCCAAATACCAAATCTACGTAAGGGAAATCGTGAACCAGTACGAGATTGTATTGTTGACAGAAGGCAACAGCTTCTTGGAAGAAAGATAAAGGTGCGATCGCAGCGGTGGGATTATGAGGATAACTTAATACCATCATCCGCGACTGAGCCAAAACTGGGGGAGGAATATCAGCAAACACTGGTAAAAAACCATTTTCTGCCAGTAGTGGCATCGGGTAGATTTGACCACTGGCTAGGTAGACTCCTCCAGCATGGGAAGGATAACCTGGATCGAGCAACAGGGCAAAATCTCCTGGATTGAGTATTGCTAGGGGTAAATGGGCTGTGCCTTCCTGAGAACCAATCAGAGGTAGCACCTCAGTTTGAGGATCGACTTTTATACCAAATTTTTGTTCGTACCAGTTGGCCGCGGCTTCGCGGAATCCTTGGGTACCGTTAAACAACAGATAGCCGTGGGTACTGCGATCGCCAAGAGATTGGGCGATCGCCTCAATGACGTGTACCTCGGCTGGTAAATCAGAAGACCCCAACGATAAATCAATTACCTCTCGGCCAGCGGCCAAAGCGATTGCCTTGGCTCTGTCCATATCAGCAAATACATTAGATTTTAGGGGTTGTAAACGTTTTGCAAACTGTATGTTAGTCATTAGTCATTAGTCATTTGTCATTGGTCATTTGCTATGAACTATCGACTAATTACTATTTAAGTGGGTATCTAGGAGAGCAAATAATTTCTCTTTGCCGATGACTCCCTCAGTAGATATCAAAACTTCTTGGCCTTGAAATAGTCTGAGGGCGGGTACACCTTCCACTTGGTACTGCTTAACAGTAAGTGGGTTGGGGTCGATTTCCATCTTAACGACTTTGAGGCGATCGCTATATTCGCTAGCAGCTGAGTTAATCGCGGGCGACATCAATTGACAAGGCCCACACCAGGAAGCCCAAAAATAAACTAATACAGGCTGCTCGGCTTTTAACACTTCGGTTTCAAACTCAGTATCGGTTATGGTGATTACAGCCTTACTCATTGCAGTCTCCATCAGGTGGCGATCAAAGTTGGCACACACAATACTTTATCCCAAAGTCGTCAATAGTCCATAATCAATAATTCATAGTTATTAGGATTGTTAACTATTGACTCATGATGTAAAATCCCACAGCCAACAGGCGTGGGACTGGCTCAAAATTTGTTTTCTGCCAATTTTACAGTTGATCCAATTGCTTGCGTAGGGAATCTAATTCGGCATCAACCACCTCATTAGATTTAGGAGCAGTAGTTTGTTGTTGCGGTGGCAGTTGGGGTTGACTTTGTGGAGTAGCGGGTGGTAGCATTTGCGCTTTCAAAGCTGCCAATTCATCATCAACATCGCTACCACCTTCCAACTGGGCAAATTGAGTTTCTAAATCTGCACCTGCTAACTCTCCTAGTGCCTGGGCCCGTGATTCTTGCATCAAGACTTTTTCTTCCATCCGCTCAAAGGCAGACATTGCACTGCTAGTATTCATCCCACGCACCATGCCTTGGAGTTGCTCTTGGGCTTTGGCAGTAGTGATTCTAGCTCTGAGCATTTCTTTCTTGGTTTTAGCCTCAGAAATTTTGCTTTCCAGCTGGATTAAGTTACGCTTGAGGGTATCAACTTGGGTGCTTTGTGTATCTAAACTAGCTTTGAGGGCTGTACTGGTGTCAGTATAAGTTTTCTTGCGCTCTAGAGCTTGTCGTGCTAAGTTTTCATCACCTTTTTGTAGCGCCAGTTGGGCATTGCGTTGCCACTTATTGATTTCATTTTGGGCATCATTATACTGTTTCTCACTGCGTTTTTGGGCAGCGATCGTTTGGGCTACTCCCTGACGCAGCTGTACCAAGTCTTCCTGCATTTCCAGGATGGCTTGCTCTAGCATTTTTTCGGGGTCTTCGGCTTTGTTAACTAGGTCGTTGAGGTTAGAACTAACTACTCGCTTAATGCGATCAAATAATCCCATAACTTTGTTTTTCCTTGTGTGATTTACGCTTTTTCTTGGACAGTCAGCTTTTTTACTTTTTTATAGCTACCTATTTCAATGTAATCTTTCCAGTTTGAATCAGTATCTCCTAACAACTCTTAATTGTTAAGATATCGCCAAACTGGGATAATTTAGTAGAACTTCAAGAATCCTGAGTTTTGGGTAACTGCTGTTGGGGAGGCTGCTCTGTCTTTTGGCTCTCCTCAGTTAAGAGACTATTGTGCTTTGTGTTTTCTGACTGCTTGAAAACCTGCACCTTCATCGCTGCCAATTCGGTATCTACATCATTAGATTCCAAAGAAGTAAATTGTGTTTCCAAGTCGTCGCTACTAAGTTGAGCTATGGCTTCTGATTGAGCTTCTATCTGTGAAACTTTTTCTTCCATGCGCTCAAAGGCACTCAGACTGCTAGTAGCAGAAACTCCGCCGAGCATTTCTTGGAGGCGATAAGACGCTTCAGCAGAACGGGCGCGGGCAATATACATATCTTTTTTAGTTTTCGCCTCGGAAATTTTTAACTCTAGCGATCGCATATCCTTTTTTAGCCTAGCAACTATCTCGTTTTGCTGCTCTATCTGCGAAAAGAGGGCTGTAGTGGTTTCTTTATAGGCTTGGCGCTTAGTCAAAGCTTCACGTGCTAGAGGTTCATTGCCTTGTTGCAGCGCCAATTGGGCGCGACGATACCATTCTTCTGTTTGAGACTGGGCAGCCGCTGCCTGTCTTTCAGTGCGTTTCTGAGTAGCGATCGCTTGTGCTACACCCTGCCGCAAGTGCACCAGATTTTCCTGCATTTCCAGGACAGCTTGCTCCAAAATCTTTTCTGGATCTTCTGCACCACCGACCAAACTATTGAGATTAGCGCGAATCACCCGCAGGATACGCTTAATTAATTCCATGTTGGCTCTCCATTCACGAAATCCAGTGCTGAGTGCTGAGTGCTGAGTACTGAGTGCTGAGTGCTGAGTCCTGAGTGCTGAGTGCTAACAGCACTCATTGACTCAGGACTGTTATCTCATGGTATCGTAGATTTTTGCAATTTATGGCTGCTGAACTCGTGCCTTAATTCCCTTCGCTTGTAACAGTTTCATCTGTTGTTTTACTTGCTCTTTAGTTTTCAAAGCACCCAGATAAATCAATTCTTTGTTTGGCGATAAATAAGCATCAGGAATTACTTGCCGTGCTGAAGCAAAAGCCGCTCCTTTATTATCTATCACCACATGATAAAACCCATCTGTTCCTGGTTTGATTTCTGCATCTGGCTTTGGTGAGGTTGCAATTGCTTTGGGCGAGGTTTTTGTCGGTGAAGTGGGAGGTGAATTTAGGGGAGGCAAGGATTGTAGCGTCGGTACTGGTGCTAAGGCGATCGGATTGGTCGGTTTTAGGGCTGTATTGGGGTTAGGCAATGGCGCTTGAGGATTTGCGGGGTTTTGAGGAACAACTGGATTAGGCACTACTGCGGGGGTTGGTTGGACTTTGGGTTTTAAGCCAACTACATCATTGGGATCTCTCACCTCAGGAAACTCTTCAGTAGCTAGATTGGGATATTTGGGTATAGATGTGCTTGGTGGCTGGATTTGAGGTTGGACATTACTCCCAACTTCCACAGTATTTTCTGGTGTAGGAGATGAGTTGCCGTTAAACAACTTGCCTAAATTCCATTGGGGCAAGCTTTTGGGATTGAAGACTATATAACCCAAGGCAAGACTCGCCACTAATAGCAGCAACATAGAGCCAATACCCAAAGGTGATAGCAGACTGTCGCTAGAATTGCTTGGTTTTTTGGTTTCTGGTTGTTCTTCTGTCAGACTTCGCAGCAGTGCTTCACTAGATTCTAAATAGTCATCTGGGTGCTTGGGGCTATCATCTGGCTGCAAGTGATTTTCGCTTTTAGTATTTTTAACGATTGCTGGCACGATGCTGCTACTAAAGTTGGGTGGGGGTGGTGGAAGTTGAGTTTGTGTTTTAGCTGCATTGGATGTGGAGGACACATTAAGATTATTCAGTTCCTCAATTTTTGCCGTAGCTGGTGCTGGGTTCATCTCAGGATTCACAGCTATAGATGCGGGTGGTACATCAATTTTTGCCGTAGCTGGCGCTGAGTTCATCTCAGGATTTACAGGTACAGATGCAGGCGGTATGTTGGTTTTAATTTCCGTTGCTGATGACTGAGTTGCGCCCAATGTTGTCGGAATGGCAGTTAACGGTTGGGGTTGTCCGCTCATGTAACTTGCAACACGGGATTGCTTCGATGACACCAAACCAGTTCGCGTGCGTCGGTATCTAGCTAACTCTTGATCTAACGGCACCTCTAAACTTGCTAGTGCTGCTGCTAGTACTGGTTTCAACCCAGGTGTTTTAGACGATTGATGAGTACTGGAGTCGTTCAGGGGGTTTTGAGTCATTGCCTTTGTGCCTCAAACGTAGATTACTGGAATCAATTTTTAGATATATTTTGTGACAATAGTAGCGGAAATTATTTAAATAGATAGAGTGGGCATTGGGCATTGGGCATGGAGAAGAGACAAGGTAGACGAGGAAAAGAGGAAAGACAAGGGAGAGATTTATTCAATAATTCCCCTTTGTCTTTGTTGTCCCCTTGTCTCCTCTGCTCCCCTGCTCCCCTGCTTTCCACTCCCCCACTTCCCAATCTCCACTTTCCCACTCCCCACTTTGAATAATGTCGTTGAAATCAATTAATGATGTTTTAAGGATTCTGGAAAAGCAGGCTAAATGGCAGGAGCAACCATTTCAACGCCTGCTCAAGTGTTGGGCAGAAGTTGTTGGCCCAGTGGTTGCTGCAAATACTCGACCATTGTCGATTCAGCGCGATGTTTTGTCGGTAGCAAGTTCTAGTGCTGCTTGGGCGCAAAACCTGACTTTTGGTCGCACATCTCTACTTTTAAAGTTAAATAAAAAGCTGCCAACGCCTTTGGTTGATATTCGCTTTTCTACTGCTGGCTGGCAGAAGCCGTCGGTGGAGAGAAAACAGCAACAAACGGTTTCGCCCCATGAGCATCCCAGTTACCTTGGTGATGAGATTAGCCGCCCTCATGCTACACCCACCAAGGATGTGAATGCGGCTTTTGGACATTGGACGAAGATCGTGCGATCGCGATCGCATGGCTTACCCATTTGTCCCCAGTGTCAATCTCCCACCCCACATGGTGAACTCCAGCGCTGGCAAGTCTGTTCTGTCTGTGCTGCTAAACAGTTTACAAAGCAAAATAGTTGAGCGATTATTTCGTTGAGCATATAGCAATCCTAAATCATTCGTGAGATAGAAAATAGCTGTAATGCTTATATATACGTACTTTTTGTTTCCGTATTTTCTCGCGTTTCAATTCGGATTGCTATAGTTTATGCTGAAGTAACTTTCTACGATTAGATCAAATATTTCTAATTATTGAGAAAAAATATAGTTTGACACTAAAATATGCCCAATGTGGTATGTCAAGCAGACTATTTGTCTGAAAATCTATGCTTAAACCTATCCTTAAGGAGGAAGTTAAAAGGCTGGATAAATCAAAAGCTTTAGTCTTATTCTTGATCCCTAATAAGTTTTAGACGATATCTATATGTAACCGCTTTAAGGATTATTTAAATATATAACAAGATTATAAAAATATCCTGAAGTTTATTTTTTCCTTGGGATCGCTGAAACCTATAGAAAATAATGACTTTTTGGCTTTTCTCCGTCTTTATATATAGAAGCAGAATATAAAGATGAAATTCAGCCAGAAACGGCACTAAAGATGAATCCAAATGAAACCTATTAAATTTTTAGCATCTGCCTGTAAATATTGCCGTCATTACCAGCCAGAAGGTCGCCGTGGTGGAACGTGCCAGCAGTTGGGCGCACCAGTTCAAGCGACTTGGAAGGCTTGCTCTTTGGCGCTCCCACCTTTTGCACCTTCTTGGGAAACCTTAGAAGATGCTTGGAGTTTGCCAGATGCAGCCGCAGTTTTAACATCTTGTCAATCTCTAGCCTCAGATTTAGACAATGCTGCTCTTGCCCCGATAGAGGAAATAACTGCTTCTATATCTGAACAGGTAAAGACTAAAGCAGTGGTTATTTAGTCATCCGTTATTACTGGACTGAGTTTTTAGTCTACTTAAAATAAGATTTGTTTTTAAGATTTTTAGTGCTGTAAAGTTGATATATACAAAAATCGCACCCTTTAATGAGGTGCGATTTTTGCAATTCTAAGGCAACCAAGGAAAAGAGCGAAAATCTGGTGGACGCTTTTCGAGAAAGGCTTGTTTGCCCTCAGATCCTTCTTCTGTCATGTAATAAAGTAGGGTGGCATTGCCAGCGAGTTCTTGTAAACCAGCTTGTCCGTCACAATCAGCGTTAAAGGCGGCTTTGAGACATCGAATTGCGATCGGACTTTTTTCTAAAATCTCGTGCGCCCATTGAATACCTTCCGCTTCTAGTTGTTCCACTGGGACGACGCAATTAATTAAGCCCATTTCTAGAGCTTGTTGTGCATCATATTGGCGGCAGAGAAACCAAATTTCTCTAGCCTTTTTTTGTCCCACGATGCGGGCGAGATAGCTGGCTCCAAAACCACCGTCAAAACTGCCGACTTTCGGGCCAGTTTGTCCAAAAATGGCGTTATCAGCAGCGATGGTAAGGTCACAAATTAAGTGTAGGACGTGTCCACCACCGATCGCATATCCAGCCACTAAAGCAATCACCACTTTCGGCATCGAACGAATCAGCCGTTGTAAGTCCAGTACATTCAACCGAGGGATGCCAGCATCATCCACATAACCCGCATGTCCGCGCACGCTTTGATCGCCACCAGAACAGAAGGCATATTTGCCATCAGTATGTGGGCCATAACCAGTAAATAGAACAACACCAATAGTAATATCTTCACGAGCATTACAGAAAGCGTCGTATAGTTCAAAGACGGTTTCAGGACGGAAAGCATTGCGTTTATGGGGACGGTTGATGGTGATTTTCGCAATACCATCAGTTTTTTGATACAGGATATCTTCGTAGGTTTTGGCAGTTTGCCAGTTAATTTGCATTGGTATGGAGTGCGCTGTTGTGCTTGAGAATTTTATCGCGGACTTAGGGACAAGCGATACCTGCGATGGGCTACGCCTACGCTAAAATTGGTGTCTCAAACCTTTACGATCTGGTAATTGTCTGGGTGTTGAGGAATAAAAATGCGACGTGACACCATCTTCTACAAATTATTTAAGCAATTTCCCGGTTTGCCGTTTGAATTAGTAGATGAACCATCCCCAGAAGCGGAAAACTACCAGTTTGAATCAGTTGAAGTGAAAGAAACCGCGTTTCGGATTGATGGAGTGTTTTTACCTCCCGCTAATGCTGTTTCCAAAACCGTCTTTTTTGCAGAAGTCCAGTTTCAGAAGGACGAAGACTTATATCACCACTTCTTTAGCGAATTGTTTTTGTTTCTCTACCGCCACTCTATTCGTTACGATGACTGGTTTGGAGTAATAATTTTTGGCTCTCGCAGCCTGGAACCCTCTAACTCAATGATTCACCGCGCTTTGTTGGAAAGTGGTCAAGTCAAGCGGGTTTATCTGGATGAATTAGGGGATTTGCGACAACAACCTTTGGGATTGGGGTTGATGTTGCTGACGAATATTACCTCTGAAACAGAAGCAGTGGAAGCGGCACAGTTTTTACTAGAGCAAGCACGGCAACAATCGGAGCAAGCGATAATTGATTTAGTGACGACGATTATCGTCTACAAGTTTTCTACCCTAAGTCGAGAGGAGATTCAAGCGATGTTGGGACTGAATTTGGAAGAACCACGGGCTATTTTGGAAGCGAAGGAGGAAGGAAAGGTTGAAGGAAAGGTCGAAGGAAAGGTTGAAGGGGAAAGAACCATCGTTTTACGACTATTAAATCGACGCGTGGGTAACATTCCTGATGCGCTTCTGTCCCAAATTCAAGGGTTATCGGTGGAACAGTTGGAAGCTTTAGGTGATGCTTTGTTGGATTTCTCTACTCTTGCTGATTTGGAAGGATGGTTACAAGGTGAAGTAAGCGGGTAAATTTCACCCACAGATGCAGAGGAGAGCGATCGCACTCCGTAAAATAATTATGGCTACAAATAAAGTTTCTCTTAGTGAAGAAGCATTTGCAGACACGCCAGTATATCAGAAGCGGTGGAAGAAAAAGTGCGATCGCTCGTCCTCCGACTGTTAAAACGACTATTTAGTGAAATTGCTGAGGAACTTTTAGCCAAAATTCAGTTATTTTTGCTGAAAAAAGTAAAAACATAACTCTAGACGAACTATATGGTATTTTCATTTAAAGTTGGGCATAGCTACACTAGACGTGATGTGTATCGGATTATTGGCATTTCTGAAGATACCCACGGAGGAAACTGGGATACAGGCTATGCATCTCATGGCAATGACTGGTTCATCTTCTGCAATGTAGGAACATCAGGACGAACAGGGCATAACTACGCTAATCAATGGTTTGCGGATCGATTGGAATGGTATGGAAAGACAAATTCACAGTTACACCACCCATCAATCCAGTCCATTTTGAGTAGAAATAACAATACTTATATCTTTTGGCGCGAAGAAAATTTGCAACCCTTCGTCTTTGCTGGAATTGGAAATGCGGAAAAAGTTGAAAATACTATTCCTGTCAAAATTGTTTGGACGTTTGAGACAGGAATATTTCCAGATGAAATCTACTCAGACACAGTACTGAATGAAGGAGCAGTATATCAAGTATTAGTCAACGCTTATGAACGAAACCCCATAGCGCGTAAAAAGTGTATTGAATACTACGGTACAAGTTGCTACGTCTGTGGCTTCAATTTCTATAAAGTGTTTGGCGAATTAGGGAAAGGTTTTATTCATATTCACCACCTTCATCCACTTTCTAAGAGAAGTGAAGAATATGAAGTTGATCCTGTAAGAGATTTGCGTCCTGTCTGTCCAAATTGTCATGCAATGATTCATCGGCATTCTCCACAACTCACTATTGAGGAAGTGAAAGCGCTACTTACATGAGGAACGTACTGAAACTGCTAGACCATAGATGCTTCTTTTTATAACTATTGATATTAGTAGATAAATCTATTTAATACCACAAGTGCTTTACACAATTGCTGTATTTCATCTCATTATTCAGCAACACTTAACAGAATAGTTAAATCACAATATCTGCGGCAAAGTTCCGTAAATTATCCTGTCGCCACTTGGCATCAGCTTTACGATTTGTTCGTAACTCTAAAACCCGAATTCCTATAGTTGGGAGCGGGTTTAATCTTTGGTGCAATTGCTGCCAAGAAGTAATTAATTCATGCTGCACATTATAAGTAGCGCACAACTGAGCAAAATCTATATCTTGCGGAGTACCAAAAAACTCTTCAAATGGTGGCTCAAATTTAGCAATAGGTAACATTTCAAAAATACCACCGCCATTGTTATTGATTAACACAATTGTGAGATGTCCGACAAACTTATTGCGGATTAAAAAACCATTGGTGTCATGTAACAGAGCCAAATCTCCCGTTAACATCACACTACTTTGCTGGCGATGGGCAATTCCTAAAGCGGTGGATAATGTGCCATCTATGCCATTTGCACCCCGGTTAAAGTGCGATCGCACTCCTAAATTATTTGGTTTCCAAAAATATTCTACATCCCGCACAGGCATACTATTGGCAATAAACAGTGACGTTCTTGGCGGTAAAATCTGAGAAATTAACCAAGCTGCTTTACTCTCAATTATTTCATCTATTTTCCCCATCGTCTGGTCAACAACTAACCTGACTTTAGCTTCCGCATCACACCATTGCTGCAAATAGTCTGAGGAGAAAGATAAATTTATCTCCTCTGCTTTTATATCTTCTACAGATATCCGTAAATGCGTTGTCCTCCCGTGCAAAGGGTCGAGGTTTTGGTCACTCTTGTCAATTATCCAGCGTCGCGGCTGGGTTGCATCTATCCAGCTACGCAGTTCTTTACTCGTAGGCATTTCACCCACCTGAATCACCATTTTGGGCGTTAACTGCTTTGCTAATTGCTGATTTCGCAAAATCAGGTCATAGGTAGAAATTAAATAGGGGTTGAGTTCGGCATAATTTCTGACTGGGGAGAGTCCCTCAGCTAGGACGGGCCATTTGAGAGTTTGGGAAAGTTGCGCGATCGCTCTACAATATTCCTGTGGTTGCTGGGGTTGGGCAACACCTGCGATAATAATGCCGTGATCGCATTCTTTCCATTCTTTGGGAATGGGGAATGGGGCATGGGGCATGGGGCATGGGTTTGCTATTCCTGCGAAAAAGTCTTCTGGTTGAAACTGTGATTGCAAATAACTCAAGTCCGTTCCATCAGGAACAGGCGCTAAGGGATCGCGAAAGGGAATATTCAAATGTACTGGCCCCTTTGTAGGAGTTTGCGCTCTTTCCCAGCTATGAATTACCGTTTGTCGCAGATAAGCTAGCATTCCCAGATCGGCACAGGGTAAGGCTAACTCTGTTTGCCAATTTGGGTAGTTTCCATATAATCTCAATTGATCTATAGTTTGCCCAGAGTGACAATCTCGCAATTCTGGAGGTCTATCGGTGGTTAATATCAACAGTGGGACGCGACTATATGAGGCTTCAATGACTGCTGAATAAAAATTTGCTCCTGCTGTACCAGAGGTGCAAACTAATACTACAGGGCGATCGGTTGCTTTAGCTTGCCCCAAAGCAAAAAAGGCGGCGGAACGTTCATCGAGAATGGAAATCGCTTTAATTTCAGGTGCTTGTTGAGCAAAAGCGATCACTAAGGGTGTAGAGCGCGATCCCGGACAAATAATAGCACAAGTCAATCCCAACCGCTTTAGCGTCTCTGTTAAAATATAAGCCCAAAGTTGATTAACATTTTTATAAGCGATCGGCATTAAATTAAACATAGCTATAAAACAATCTTAAATTTTAGATTTTGTCTAGGGAAATTCAATTTAAAATCCATCAATGCGGTATTGGGTTCCATCACCGCCACGCGAGTTTCTGGGAAAGAAAATATCCAAGCAAACTTGCTCCACTTTCTACAAAATGCACAATTTGCTCTCAAACTTTTATGGACTGCATTCATTTAACGGGAATTCGCGGCTATGGCTATACTGGGTATCTACCAGAAGAACAGGTGCTAGGGCAATGGTTTGAGGTGGATGTGAGATTATGGTTAGATATCTCCACAGCGGCCAAGACTGACGCGATCAAAGATACTTTAGATTATCGCAGCGTCATTAGCTTGATACAACATCTGATCAAAACGTCTAAATTTGTTTTGGTGGAGAAATTGGTAACAACGATCGCAGATTCTATCCTCCAAGAGTGCGATCGTGTAACAAAAGTCCAAGTCACTCTCAGCAAACCTGCCGCACCTATTCCAGACTTTGGTGGCAAAATTAGCATTGAACTTACTAAAATCAAGTCCAATATTTAATTCACAAAATGTGTTTTTTTTCAATATCTATCAGCTAGCAAAGAACAGGGGGTTTACGTGGAACTTGGGAGTGTCTCACAATGAGAATCTTTGCTGCCATTGCCTCCAGCACCTGCTGATTATCAAAAAGCTAAAAAATACCGCGATTTGCTGATGAGCATTTAACTTGCATATTTTCAGAGGATAGGAATTGTGATTAAGTATTAACCAGAAGCTATAGGGCTAGTATTGGATTTGTAAAATATGCGTAGTGTAGTGGCAAGGTTAAAATAGTGCATTAAAAATGTATCAATTATTGAGATTTGAGTAAATATAACTACTTTTTATATTGCACACATTTAGGCTTACCAGGCTATTACAAGACCAGTAAGTGGTATTTTTAAAAAGCAATTTACAATTTTTATCTGAATATTTATAAGTAATACGAGTTTACTCATTATTCAAGATTTCAGATATTTTTAGACCGGAATCTAGACCTAATCGGATATAAAAGCTACTTATAGGTAAAGCAGCATTAAACTTTTTATAAAGATTAATTATTATTAATAATTTAGTCAGTATATATTATTATATTACATACAACACACTCTAGATTTTTTAACTTATATTAAAGTAATATACTGGGATTTTATGAAATTTTATTCTTGATTAATTTTTATATAGATATTATACTTAGTGTTTATACTTTCCCAATAGAAAATTATTGTATACATTTTCAAATTTGAATTTGATGTTAGTAGCATCATATTAGCTATATAAATTAATCAAAATTAGCTTTGATAAGCATAGAAATTGCCGGAGATTAATAACATGATGCTATTTACTCATTAGTCAGTATTAATATCAAGCAAGAATACAGGGTAGTTAGAGATTGTTTATGATAAGATAAGCACTTTTAACTTGAGTTGACACTGACAACAAGAATCTGAACCTTAGCAAACAGGTTATTGTAACATGTTCGCCCAAAAAATCCTAGTTGTTGAGGATGAAAAAAATATAGCCTCAAAGATTAGAAAAAGTTTACAAAAATTAGGTTATTTAGTATCAGAAATAACTGAATCTGGTGAGGAGGCAATAAAAAAGGTAGCAGAAACTCATCCACATTTAGTATTAATTGATATCTGTCTAGCTGGAGAAATAGACGGTCTCCACGTAGGGGATATTATCCAGAATCACTTCCATGTACCTGTAATATATCTAACAGAGTGTTCGGAATATAAAACATTACATAAAAATCAGCTAAGTGAGCCTTTTCGTTACATAGTCAAACCATTTATTGAAAGTGATTTACATTTTGTGATTGAAATGACCCTGTACGAACATCAGAGCAAAAAAATATTATATGAAGAAAAACAGAGGTTGATGGCAATTATTAATAGTATGGGTTGTGCAGTGATTGTGACGTATGCAAATGGTTGTATTGAAATGATGAATCCCATAGCAGAATTAATCACTGGTTGGAAGCAAAGTGAAGCGTTCGGGAAAGACTTAATAGAAGTCGTTAACTTAGTTAATAAAGATGTAGGAGAAAAAATTGAAAATTTGGCTACTTATGTAATCGAAGCCGATGAAGTTTTCAATTTACCAGAAAACTGTACATTGATTACCAAGGATGGTAAAGAAATAACGATTGGAGATAATGTTGCACCTATCCGCGATCGAGATGGCAATATTACTGGCGCGGTTTTAGTTTTTCAAGACATCACTAAACGTAAGCAGACAGAGGTGCAACTGATCCGCAATGCATTTTATGATGGGCTAACAGAATTACCGAATCGTATTTTATTTTTAGATCGGCTCAGACAAACGATTGAACGTAGCAAACGCAGAAGCGATTATTATTTTGCAGTTTTATTTTTGGATTTAGATGGCTTCAAAGAGATTAACGATCGCTTTGGGCATGGAATAGGGGATGATTTTTTAGTAGCGATCTCTAAACGTTTAGAGTCGTGCTTACGTGGTGGCGATACTTTAGCACGATTTGGTGGTGATGAGTTTACTGTTCTTTTGGAGAATATTAAAGACATTACCGACGCAACCAACGTTGCCAAACGTATTCAAGATTCCTTAAGATTGCCAGTTAACCTGAATGGATATCAATTATCTACTACAGCTAGCATTGGTATTACTTGGAATTTTAATAATTATGAGGAGCCTGCAACTGTGCTAAGAGATGCTGATATTGCTATGTACCAAGCTAAACAGCAGGGAAAGGCTACTTATGCCATATTTAGTTAAAGATGAAAATGATACTCTAGGCACTACTAAGGTTATGGTATACAACCGAGAAGCCCCATAAATCTGTCATGGAAAAAACCGAAAAACAGAAAATGCTCGCAGGAGAATTATATCTGGCCGAAGATCCAGAATTGGCTGCAGAAAGTAAGCGAGCTAGTCGTCTATTGCGAAGGTATAATTCTACAACTGAAGAACAGCAAGAGCCGCGACAGCAAATTTTGCAAGAATTATTTGGAAAAATCGGTCAAAAAGTAGCAATTGTGCCACCCTTTCACTGTGACTATGGTAGTAATATTTTTGCTGGCGACAAATTGTATATGAATTATGGCTGTGTAATTTTAGACTGTAATACAGTTCACATTGGTGAAAATGTTTTATGCGCTCCTTATGTACAAATTTATACTGCTTATCACCCAACAGAGCCAGAAATTCGTCTTTCTGGGAGAGAATTAGCTGCCGCAGTTAACATTGGTAATAATGTCTGGATTGGTGGCAATGCAATTATTTGTCCAGGTGTAACTATTGGTGATAACACAACCATTGGTGCTGGTAGTGTCGTTGTCAAAGATATACCTGAGAATGTTGTCGCTGCTGGTAATCCCTGCCGCGTCATTCGGTATTTGTCGTAGAATTTAAAATTTATAACCTCTAGCAATCCAATAGAGCCAGTCTGCGATCGCTTCTTGAGTTTCACTGTCAGCATCAATGGCTGCTATTTCAGATAATTTGGCAGAATATACATCATCATCCTTACCATTAATATAAGCCACTTCGACAAACATATCTTTTAAGCACTCATCATCTGGGGCCATTCCCAGTACTTCCACTTGTTTCTCCTCGACAGCACCTGATTTGCGTCCCTTCTTAGTCCATGTAGCCAAAAAGGGAAAATTCAGAGCCTCTTCGAGGTAGTAGTACCAACCCATAGCCCGGTCTTCTTTGTCTTCAGCATCTACAACGATCTCCGTTTTAATGCGATGCTCTCGGTTTTCGTCGGCTTCAACACTAGGCATAAGATAACACTTTGCGTATAATTCATTTTGATAATACTACCAAAATGTTTCTAAAATCATAGTTAAATATATCTATTATGTCCACTTAATTACTTATTCACTTCCCACAACCTCACCCCTTAATCTTCTCTTTGGAAACTCTTAGGGCAGGGTGGGGTGAAATGACTGTGGCAATCATAACTAATTATCTGGAAATGATATAAACTCTACAAAAAACCGCTTGTCAATGACAAACGGTTTTCTAGTTATTGTTCTTAAGAGGAACGTTATTCGTTGCACTAAGATGCAAAGTTTTTCTTAGCGCTCAAGCGCAAAATTTTCACAGATTAAACAAGTCTCAAATCAGGATAATTTGCTAACACATCATCAGACGTGAGAGTATCATTTTCAGCTTGCGGAGTCCAAAGAACTTCAAGTGCTAGAAGCTTTTCGCTAGGGATGCTACCAATTTGCCGCAAAGCTTGACGCAAATCATCAGCACTATTAATCGCTGTGGGGATTTCAAACTTACCTAGTGTCGCCGCCAGCAAGGTGACAATAATGTATTCACCAGCGCCTTCGGTAAATAGGCGGGTGGGGTTGTCGAGTTCACCAGCCGGAGGTAAAGCATCTTTGGCAAGGGCTGCTTTTAGCTGGTTGTTGACGTTAGAAAGAGTTTCTTCACTAAACTTGCTGCGTTCTGCCAGTGACAGCCGATTAAACTGACCTTCAGCTGAATTCAAACTGGCTTGTTGAGTGCCACCACCTGCATATACAAAGTATTCGGGATGGCGGAGTAAAGCGAGGCTGGCTTCTTGTAGAATTTCTGCTCTGCCCTCTGGGGTGTTAGTATCAGCAGTCTCAGCAATGTGATTGAGTTCATTTTGCAATTCACGGGCTTGAGCTAACAAACCTACTTGCAAACGAGTTACAGAAACAGGAGAGTTACTGCTGAAATCTGTTTCTCCAGTTTCACCGCTAGAGACGCGGCGGAAAGTTTGCAATAAGAAATTAGCGATCGCCAAGAAAATTAAGATGGTAAATACACCACCAAATCCTCCTCCAATACCCCAGAAGGGAAGTAGGAAGGGAAAGCCAAAGCCACCACCAAAACCACCACCAGGATAGTATCCGCCCCCGCCAGGAGGTGAGTAGGTGCGCGGTGTATAGGTGCGGCTGGAAGGTGCTCTAAAGGAGCCACCACCAATACGACCCCCACTGCGGGCTGCTAATGCGCCATCGGCGTGACCAAGAGCCAAAGCTAATACCAAGCTTAGGGCTAAGAAGGTTTTTAACAGCGGTTTGATGGTTTGTTGTAGTTTTTTACGCATAAGACTATCGCTTGAAAAACGGAATTATTATTTATGATTTCTCCCTATGTTGGGAGCAGTGTTGCAGGATGTCGCTAACGCTAGCCCCTAACAAGCAAGTTTGTAGCATTCTCTTTTAGAGGCTACATATTTAATTTACCGCGTCTTATCTTGGGTAAGCAGCGATCGCAGGGGGGATTTCTCGACTGGGGAACCGTACCTGAAGACATGTTTATCCTCACAGAAATTTGCGATGTCTACGACGGGCTACGCCTACGGGCAATTGTTTGCTATGCCTTGGACTACGCACTTTCAGACTACAGTTTTGAATTATATAGATGATTTGAATTTTTAGTGATTATTTTGACTATTTTTTTTAATTATTCACTGAAACGGTGTTGAGTAAAAAACAGGAGTTACGCAAAAATCCGAGTAGCAAGTGAATCTGACTTCTCACGGAATTTGAAAAATCTCTCTTTTTCATATATCTCCTTCTAGCAGAGAGACTTTAAATTTTCTCTCTTCCCGACACGCCAGGAGGTAAGGTTTTTCCTGGGCTTTTCCACATCATGTCAAAAGTCAGGAATATTTATTTACAAGTATTCCTTTTTAACTGATTACTCATGATTTAGAACTGCTCAACGACTTGCCATCATTAATAGCATTATTAAATACATCTAAAATACCTAAATTTACGCATACATGTAATATTTTAGAGTGTCTGTGATGCTTGTCAGTTATGCCAGCCAGACACCATCTTGCTGTTAAACAGTTACAAGTATTTTTAGCATTTTGGCACAATAGTTCAAGTATTTAGAATATTCTCTTGAACGTAGCTAAATTTGGGAATTTTCGCAACAGTTGTTTACTGAGCAATTTCGCTACAAGTGCTAGCTTTTATTTATTGTTCATCATGTACATAATTTTTCATTAATTGAGAAATTTGCAACAAAAATAAAATCAACACAATAAAAAAACAATCTTCCTGGCTAATCTTCTAAAATAGGCTTCAAATTTGTCTACCAAATTCGTTTTAAAAGAAATAAAATAATAATGATGGCTTTGAAAGTAATCCTAATTTGAAATAAATTAAAAACTATTTGAAATATAGTCATCAACTTTATTATGGAACATATTTCTCAACTAACAGCCGAAATCAGAGACAAAGCTGCATACCCAGATATCCTAGTCATATCCCGGATCTTTCTACCGAAAGAAGCTGTAATTGGGGAATATATCTACAATCGTTGTCTGCAAGATCCAGAACGAGTAATTGTGCTGGCAGCTAGTTGCTCAGGAGATCGAGTATTTGATGAAGGTCAACAGTTTCCTGTGTATCGCTGGTATTATCCTAAATATTGGTGTAGCGGCTATGTGGGAAATATCCTGAAGCCTTTGGTCAATATCGTCTGCTCATTTGTCCTAGCAATTAAACTCTATTTTCGCTATCACTATCGTTATATAGAGTGGGGCCACGGCTATGATTTTCCTTCACTGTTGCTATTGAGCTATTTGTTACCTATTCGCTTTTTCATCTATCTGCACGGCAACGATCTTCTTTGTACTTTACACAATCCCGTGCTGCGATCGCTATTTAAATTAACACTCAAACGCGCCGAAGGCATTGTTTGTAACAGTTCTTATACAAGAGACTACCTCAGAACTGCTTTCCGATTAGATACTCCTACCCATGTCATTAACCCAGTAATCAGACCAGAAAAATTTGCTAATAATGTAGCCAGTCCCAGTAGCCTTGATGATTTACGGGTTCGCGTGCGTCAAATGTACAACATTCCCGAAACAGCAATAGTTATTCTCTCCATCGGCAGGCTAGTAAAACATAAAGGTTTCGACCGAGTAATTGATAATATCCCAATACTGCTAACTTTTGGGGTTGATGTCCACTATATACTCTGCGGTCAAGGCCCAAGTGAATCTAAACTGAAATCTCTGGCACATCGTTTGCGGGTAGATAAGCGCGTCCACTTTGCCGGATATGTACCAGAGCGAGAATTAGCAGGTTATTATGCAGCTTGCGACATATTTGCCATGCTGACTTTATCGGATACTAAACCTAATAATATGGAAGGTTTTGGTATGAGTTATTTAGAAGCAAGTTATTTCGGTAAGCCCATAATTGCTCCTCGTTTAGGCGGTGTTCTAGACACAGTTCAGCATGAAGAAAATGGAATACTGGTTAATCCCAATTCTGGTTATGAAGTTTTTCAAGCTTTCAATCGGTTGTGCAAAGACCAGCAACTACGCGAGCAACTTGGTCGCAAAGGTAAAGAATTAGCCAAGCGTAGAACCCTTCATAGATCGCTTTATAAATCAGATTTGTAAGACTTTTATTACATTCAAGGGCATACACTCAGTTTTTTCTTTTCATCAGGGTTAGTTACAAGGTAATCTTTAAGGCGATCGCACCCTTCATGCAGCAGTTCATTTAGTCCCCGGATACGCCACACAATTACCGTATGGTCTTCACTGGCTGTGGCCAGCAGTCTACCATCCGGACTAAAATCTGCACTTCTCACAAAGCCTTGATGACCTCTAAATTCTGCTACTTGTTGTCCTGATAAATTCCACAACCTAGTTGTGTAGTTTGCTGAAGATGTCGCCAGCAGTTTACCATCCCGGCTGAAACTTATTTGTGTGACTCTGCCTTCATAAGTCTTAAATTCTTTTAACTGCTTTCCTGAATAATCCCACAGCCTGACAGTACCATCATCTCCAGATGTAGCCAATTTATACTCCTTGGGGCTAAAACCAACAGTGGTAACATAGCCCTTATGACCGAGCAATTTTTTAGACTGTTTGCTACTAATATCCCACAGTAATGCCGTCCCTTTTTTTCCAACTGTAGCTAGCAGCTTGCCATCTGGACTAAATCTGGTAGTCTCAACTTTACCTCCATGCGGAAATTCTTGTAAATTGTTTCCTTTGAGATCCCACAGTATCGCTTTGCCATCATCTCCAGCACTAACAAGCCTATCTCCTTTATTGTTAAAACTAATACTCCGTATTGCTTGAGAATGCCCCTTGAAAGGTTTCAAAGGTTCTAACGGTTTTCCGGTGCGCGTCCAGAGCTTTATTGTGCCATCTTTTCCACCTGTAGCAAGTAGGTCTTCTTTTTCTTTTGGGCTAAAACGTACAGTATTGACACCACCTTGACTGGCTTTGAATTTTTTTACCACCTTCCCTTCGAGGTTCCAAAGCCTAATATAGTCATCTTCTGAAGCTGTAACCAGTAAGTTGCCTTCTGGGTTAAAACGAACACTACCAACAGCTTTTTCATGCCCATCTAGAACTTTTTCATTCTCTTCTAGTTTGATTAAGGGGTTTTTAGGTTTGATTAATGATTTTCCTGGAACTGCCCAGAATCTCACCGTACCATCATCTTTTCCCGCAGTGGCAAGAGTATCGCCTTTCGTATTAAAGCGAATGCTGACAACACTGCCCTGATGACCTTTAAATTCTGCTTCCAGTGTTCTATTAAAATCCTTCCACAGCCGGAC
Source organism: uncultured Nostoc sp. (assembly GCF_964247315.1). Classification (GTDB taxonomy): domain Bacteria; phylum Cyanobacteriota; class Cyanobacteriia; order Cyanobacteriales; family Nostocaceae; genus Nostoc. The sequence goes on along the minus strand of NZ_CAXTTT010000013.1, from coordinate 11,608 downwards.
TTTTCCATCGCTACCTGATGTAGCAATCAGTTCATCATTGCTAATACGAACTGTTTCCACACCTTCAGGGTGAGCCTCAAATTTTTTTTCTGCCAGTTCTTTTCCTGAAAAATCCCACAGCCTGACGGTACCATCATCTCCAGCAGTCGCAAGTTGCTTTTCTTTGGGGTGAAACCAGACACTGTTAACACTACATTTTTTAGTGTCTTTAACATTGCATTGATGACCTTTAAATATTGCTATAGGTTCTGTCTGATTGATATCCCAAAGCTTTGCCAGTCCATCCTCTCCAGCCGTGGCAAATTGCTGGTTATTATAAGGATTGGGATTAAGGCTTTTGATACTACTGGTGTGAGCAGGTATTGTTTTAAAAATTCTTCCTTGGAGAGTCCACAATCTGACGTAGCCATCATCTCCAGTTGTTGCCAACAAATTTATTTTGGGGAGAAAACGAACATTATTAACACTACATTTATCGCCCTCTTTTGCTAAGTCGTATTTTTTTATGTCACATTGATGATGTATAGATGTTATGGAAGGTGGAGACCAATTCTGATCTGCTAATAAAAAATTCCACATCTGTGAAACATCCCACAGTTTTACCCAACCATTACTTGCACCTGTCGCCAATATTGTTTGATCTTCGTTAAAATCGATGCTTTTGATACTGTTATTGTGCAGTTTGGAATTTTTCAATGTTATCAATGGCTTTCCTTGGAAATCCCGCCATGTGACTGTGCCATCTTCTCCACCGGCAACAATTAATTCCTGTTGGTTATCCTTTTTAATAAAACGGATACTGTTTATACCTCTTTGGTAAGTATTGATTTGATTTGTTTGATGAATATTATCCAGAATCTTCTGCAAAGATAGCAGAGGACTTGTGGCTGGACAGTCTTGCAAACAATTACTATTCCAAAAAGCCATCTTTTTGACTTCTTGTCCGGCTTCCATTGCTGACACTAAAGCCTCAATTTCTCCAGCACCAGACTCAAAATTTCTTAAAGCAGTGACTCCAAAGGCTTCAACTTCAGCTGTCCATCGTAGCCAAAATGCAAACATAGCTAAGATTGAGACTACTACGAAACCACTTGTCAGCCCAAATAGAGTAAACTTGCGACGACGTTCTTTTTGCTGACGATCGCGATCGCGCAGTGCCAAACTCTGCTGGATGAAACCTTGCTCTGCTTGGCTCAACTCATCTTGGCATTGCTTGAGCCAATTTTCTGCCTCCGCTAGGGGGACACCTCGCAGCAATGGCCCTTCATCTTGTGCGGCATTTTCCCACTGACGCATTCTCGATCGCAATAATTCTTGCCAAATGCGGAAAGAGCGATCGCTCTCGATCCATAGGTGCAGCCGTTCCCATTCTCGAATCAAAGTTTCATGAATAATCTCTACCGTTTCTTTACCAGCAGTTTCATCACGTCCAGTCACTACCAACCGTGCATCAGCTAGACGCATTACCAAATCCCAATTCTTCTCCACTTGATCTCTGGTAGCCAGTCTGCGAGTGTCTTTTGGCCCTTCACTAGGAAGCACCAGTTGGACAAATACTTGCTGCGCCCGTTGTTGTTCCTCTGGTTTGAGTTTGGCAAACTCAGCTTCTGCATGGTTCGCCAACGACTTTTCGACACCGCCGATCGATTCATAAGCAGCATGAGTCATTTGACAGTTTTGCTGCTTTACCCATAGTTGCGTCAAAGCAAATTCCAGTAAAGGCAAATTCCCTGGTGAATCTACCACCGTTTGGAGAATCCGCCCCACAAGACCCTCTTCTAAACTTACCCCTTGGTTATTTGCCGGTCGAGCGATCGCCTGCTGCAATTCTTCTCGGTTCATCGGAGCAAGTTTTAAATCAGCATTCTGCAAAGCATCAGCAAAGCGACGATCTCCAAGCGCATATCCTAGAAAGTCAGCCCGCAGCGTCAGCACAACGGTAAAATTCTGCACTAACTCGACAGCTTCCAGTAATTGATTTAAAAATAACTGACGCTCTTTGTCATCTAAGCGAGAAGTATACAGTTCCTCAAATTGATCGATAACCAGCAAGAGGCGAGAATTCCCAGCTTGCGCCAAAATTTCAGATAAAATTCTGTGTACTGCTATTTTTCCCGATCGCAATCCATGAGCTAATTCCCCAGCATCAATATCTTGTTGTATCTTCCTCTGCTCTGGTTCACGCAGACGCACAAGTATCGCGACTACTTCATCTAGAGGATGAGTTTTGGGACGAAAGGACTCAATTAGCCAATTGTTTTGTTGGCGCAGATGGGGAATCAAACCTCCAAAGACTACACTAGATTTACCACTACCAGAATCCCCAATTATTGCTACCAGTGGCTGTTTTTGGACAGCATCTACTAGTTTCTGAGTGAAAATCTCCCGTCCAAAGAAAAATCGCGCATCTTTTTCCCGAAAAGCAAATAGACCCTGATAGGGACAAGAGGCAATAGCTGGCCATGCTGTAATTAGCACCAGGGTAGGAATCATAAAAGCAGCTTTGGTTTCTGGTCGGTTCATTTCAGCCGCCACAGCCATTCCCGCTACACCCTGAAGTTCTTCATCCCAGATAGGCGCACCACTGAAGCCAGGTTCTAATCTATAACCTGGTTGTTTGAAATCTTCTAGTTGCACCCAACCGTTAGCGAGTCTTCCCCGTAACTTTCCCAGCGCAGAAACCCCATTGGGTTGTCCCCCTGGAAAACCCAATACGCGAAAAGAATGTCCCCAAAAATCATCAGATGTAATTAATGGTGCGCTTTGAGATCCTGGGAGAGAATTTTCTAACTCCAAGCCAGCAATATCTTCTGCTTCTGCATCGGGATTAACAGGTTTCCAAAAGACAACTTTGGCTTTCAGGTACTGTTGAGCCGCCACTAAAGGAAAATCTAAGGTAATTTCTGCATCTGGCATTTGGGTAGTTTTTCTCGGAAGTCCCAAGGCATCAGCTACGACATGGGCGCAGGTGAGGATGTACTTCTGGGAAACTAAGAAACCAGCACCAATTACTTTGCCACTATTGGAGTAAATTCTGACAATAGATAAATCAAGGATTGCTGCCATTTTGTGATTCTTTTTTCCACTTCAGGGTGATTTCATAGTTGACTTCGCTATTGCCAGAAGCTACAACCGCCCCAAGTTGAGCGCTAATCTTGATGCCAAACTTGACTTCTACTTCATCTGCTGGCTGTTTGATGCTGCCTATTTTGGTAATAATCGCATTAGCTATCGGTTTAACGCTTTCTAGGGCTGACTCGAAAGTTTGTGTAGCTTTATCAACTACTTGGTCTCGCAAACCGATGCGATCGTCGGTCTGTGCGGCTTCGTCTACTTCAACAAGAATGGATTCACCACTTTCAAGAGGAAATTCTACTATGCGTTTCACAATAAACTTATAAAATTGGGTATAAATACATAAAATTCAATTTACATTGATTATAGGAAGTATTCTATTACTTGAGCTTCCCAGATAATGCGACTTTTAGAATCTAACGATAATTTTGCAACCCCAAATAGGTTGATCAGAAATATGCTGAAAACCTTGAGGTTGAAACAGTCTTAGTCTGTTTCAAATCAACTAACCGCCACCAACAATAGTTACCACTTCTAAGCGATCGCCTGGTTGCACTTTTGTTTCCGTCCAAAACTGGCGGTGTAAAATTTCGCCATTATATTCTACAGCTACCAAACGGGGATTGAAACCCAACTGTTGAAGCAAATCGGGTAAATAAATTTGAAATGAGCAGCTATGGGTTTCCCCATTTATCTGAACAGTAATCTCATTAGACATAAATGTGGGGAATGGGAAATTGGGTATTGGTTACTTACTTTGGGCTAATGACTAATAACAAATAACAAATGACTCTTTTAAAGTTCTGGTTTAATGCGATTAAGTTGGGAGAGCAAATATTGAGTCACTAGGGTAGGCTGTTCGGCTTGCATAAGCGATCGCACCACCGCTACACGTTCGGCTCCGACATCGATCACATCATTGATATTATTGGCATCTATTCCCCCAATCGCAAACCAGGGAATTGAGCAATTTTTAGCAGCATAACTGACGTATTCTAGCCCTGTTGCTGCCTTACCTACTTTTGTGGGAGTTTCATAAACTGGCCCCACGCCAATATAATCTACACCTTCAGCAATTGCTGCTTGCATTTCTTCTTTATTTGTGGTAGAAAGCCCTATCAAACGCTGCGAACCTAGTAATTGCCGAGCAACAGCAATAGGCATATCTTGTTGTCCCAGATGCACCCCATCGGCATCGACAGCTAAAGCTACATCCACGCGATCGTTAACGATGAACAAAGCGCCGTAAATATGGCATAACTGCCGAAGTTTTCTTGCTTGTTCTAGACGCAAAGAATCATCGGCGGTTTTGTCACGGTATTGTAAAAGCGTTAATCCTCCTTTGAGTGCAGCTTCGACATTGTTTAACAAATTTTCACTAGGGGAAGTCACAAGATACAAATGCGATCGCCACAACAATTGATGGCGCTGATGACCCATTAAACTACTTTCTAGGGTATAAACCTGATAGCGCATCTGCTTACAAGCTTTAGCCATATTTGGCTGGAAAAGCTTGCTGTATTCTTCCAACACCCGTAATGCTTCTTCTATCCGGCAAAAGTTAGCTTGCAAGATTGATTTTATACTAGCTCGTTGTTCTTCTTGAGGATGAGTTAACTCAGTCCCAGGATCGCCTGGTGTATCTCGCGCCGCCCGCAATTCTGACGTATGCCACTTGGCTACCTCTTGTCGCAGCCGCTTGCATTCAAGAGCCAACTGGGCATTATTCAACCCAAACCGACACCATTCCTCAATAATTCGCAAGCCCTCACGAGCGCGGTCTAAATTGGCATCTAAAATGCGGTAAACAACTTGCTGTATTTGCTCTTTTTGGCTGTATGGCTCGACCATCACAACAACCCCATTAGTGCTTTCATCGAAGTGTGAATTATCATAAGTCCTAGTAACCATAAGTTAATTAATTTGCTTTTTTTTACTAATTTTTGCGGAATTTACGCAAAACAACGCAGTAGTGAGGGTTACGGTAGATTATCCCATGTTCCTATAGACAGTGATAAGGGTAGTTTGAGGCTACAGTTTCGCACTGAGCTTAGTCAAGTCTTTTATGGTAAACAACAAGTTTGCAAAGGACTGCCAAAAGGGAATACACCAGAAAATCCCCAATAGATATATTAGTGAAAACAACGTAGAGACTAGGAGTGTTACGTCTCTACAAGGGTTTTAGATAACGCATATTTAATTTAGCTCTTATATCTATTTAGATATGGGAGTGAAATTGACGTAGGCACAATTCATGAATTATGCCTACAAATTATTTTGGGCAACGCACAATTAATTTCTGGAGAGGTCTAATATCATTTATTACTATGTATTAAATATCGCCAATCGATCAATATATGAGTAATATTATCGACATAATACTCTCTAAAGAGTATAAGAATTTATGATTACTTATAAGGAGTTGTGTTAAATATGATTTTCCCTCGTGTGTTTACTGAGTACCGTAGAGTAAATGTTCTGTTTGCAAAGCTGAAGTTTCTGAAATCAGCAAGGCTTTTATTTTTTAGTTTTTCAGTATTATCTTTTACTGTTGGTATGGGGGCGGCAAGTATAGCGTTCCTGGGTATAAGCTTGGATAGTGCGATTGCTCAAATTCCATCGACACTAGATTCAGCGCCTCTGAATCAGAAAACACCTTCTCAGGCTAATGTGCTATTTGTCAATTCTGGTTTTGGAGATGACAAGGCAGGCAATGGCAGCGAATCCGCTCCTGTAAAGACGATTACCCAAGCCTTGCGATTAGCTAAGGCCAATACTGTAATTATGCTTTCCACTGGTACTTATAGCGCTGAGACAGGAGAGGAATTTCCCTTAATACTGAAACCGGGTATTTCAATTCAAGGCAACCCCAGTAATCAAGGTAAAGATATTATCATTCAAGGAGGCGGTGATTACCTGAGTCGGAGCTTTGGCGGTCAAAATGTCACAATTGTTGGAGCCAGCCAAGTCTTGCTCACTGGGGTAACGGTGACGAACTCTAATCGCCGTGGTTACGGTTTATGGATTGAATCTAGCAATCCGGTAGTCGCGGAAAATACTTTTAGTGGCAGTACTCAAGATGGGATTTCCGTCAGTGGTAATGCTGCACCCACCATTAGCAAGAATTACTTCGATCGCAATGGAGCTAATGGCATCACAATTGCTGGTAACTCTAGTCCCCAAGTGAAGGAAAATGTCTTTCACCAAACGGGTTTTGGGATTAATATTGCCCAAAACGCCGCTCCTATACTTATAGGTAATCAAATTCAGAACAATAGATCGGGAATTGTGGTACAAGCAAATGCCCGCCCGATTTTGCGGAATAATTCTATTCAAGATAATAAAGAAGATGGTTTAGTTGCGATCGCTCAAGCAATGCCAGATTTGGGTAGTGCATCGGAACCTGGGGGTAATACATTTCAAAATAATGCCCGCTACGACATTAACGCCAGCGCTGCTAAACAAGTGATTCCTGCTGCTGGTAATAACCTTGTGAGCGATCGCATCACTGGCAAGGTAGATATTAATGGTACAACAGCACTAGCAATCCAAAATTCTCAACCCGCTCCCAACAACGTATTACGACAAATACCACCAACTGGAGAAATCACCTTCTCGGCTCCCGAAATCTCTGAAACTACTAATGGGCAAACCAGCAACACCATTTCAGCAAATAATTCTGTTTCTGGGCAATTAAACAGTCAACGGCTGCCATTAATGCCAGCCAATAATGTACCGCTTTCCACGCCTATATCCAATCAACAACCACCCACTTCTAGAGTCGCCGGATTTCCTACTCCTAGCAGCTTGTTAGGTAGACAAATACCAACTAACACTTCAAGAGTTGCAACTTCCAGTTCAGCACAGCCACCTGATACACCACAGTTAAATTATGTGCGGATTGATCCTAATACTATTGAGTTTACTGCTCTTGAGTCCCGATCCAATTCAGTTGCACAGCCACCAGTTCCAAGTATCAGGGAGCAAACACAGCAACCATTACCAATACTAGAAACTGCTGCCCCAGGTGCTTCAGAACTTTTACCACTTCCCAATCGCAATATCTCTATTGTTAATACTCGCAATCTGCAAACAAATTCTGCAAGTATTTCCGATAGTGGTAACTCTGCAAGACAATTTGGTGTGCGTTATCGCGTAGTAGTGCCACTTGCAACTGATAAAGATCGAGATTTAGTAAAATTCCTTGCTCCTGGTGCGTTTCCCACAGTTTGGCAAGGTCAAAGAGTTATGCAAGCAGGAGTATTTAGTAGTGAATATAACGCTAAAGAAATGCTCAAAACACTCTCTAGCAAAGGTTTAAGAGTCATTATGGAGCCGTTGAATTAATTCGGAATTGGGCATTGGGCATTAGGCATTGGGCATTGGGCATGGGGCATGGGGCAAAAGATATGGAATTAGCGAGAAAAGCACCTCAAAATGAATATTGATCCACTTGAGAGAGCGATCGCTTTTCTAATGTGGGGAGGCATCGCTCTTTTAGTCAAGGGGGCGATCATATTTTGGGAAGTCAGACCTGCTGGGATTGCTGACGCACAGCTTTAATTTCAGCCCTGATTTCATCGTCTGTAATCTCATTTACGGAGGGTTCAGCATAAAGTTCTTGAATTAAAGCCGTCAAATCTGAACGTAAATCTATTTGAATCAAGGCTCTAGCGACTTTTGCTCGTTCGTCTGGCTGCAACTGTTGTACCGCCGTAATAAGTTGTTCCAAAGTAATTGGGATCGATACCATGTCAGTACCCATCATGATGGTTTCTTAAATTTTAGTGCGTTTGTGCGATCGCTATCAGTCCCAAGGAGAATTGACGACTTGTATTCGTTTGTTGCAGTCAACTTGGCAAATATGAAGGTCAGATCCTTTTCATTCCTTTTTTTGATTGTCATTGGCGATCGCGGGTCAACCTCTTCGCTACGGGACGATGTTATCCTAACTTGTCACGAATGAACCGATTTAATTTTATTCAATGGTAAAAGGTTTGGAACCGACCATCGAACAACTTAAAGCATTCTTTGACTTTTGCGTTCAGGCTAGTAATTTGCTTAGAGATATAGCATTGGTTAATTTGATCAGAGGACAAGCTGAATCGTGATTTTGATAGGCGAAACCATCCAAGTAGAAATTCTTAGTAATGGGGAGAACATTATCCGATGACAGACTATTTAACTCTTAATGAGCAAGAATTAAGACAATATGTGATATCAAACCCCCAGGATGAGGAGGCATTTCAGCATTACCTCAGCATCATGAGAGCGAAACCGGGGGTAGTGGTCAGCACTCCAGAACAATTAGAGGCTGAGTTAAAACGGCGTATTAATCAAGCTAGTTAACATAGAACCCGTTACTGACATTCTAGTAACGGGGTTTTTTCAATTTAGCAGCTTGACTCAATGTGAATTTTGGGACTTGCCTTTATTCAGCAATGCCGATATTCCCGCGATCGCACACCCTTATATCTGCGCTGATTTGGCGACTTGCGTCTGGATACAGCAGGCTCAGTTTTTTCCGTTTTACCAACTTTCGGTGATTGGCGATCGGCTAAGATATCCAGGGCAGACAAATGACGAAACTCGACGGAACAAAAGTTAGCGTTACCGCCAGGGCTGCCAGATTTTTCTCGTTTTGTCAACATTCGGTTAAAAGTTGGCATTACAAAGGATCTATCCCACTTTAGGCGTGTGTTCCACTTAAATGCTCAATTGTAGACTGGCGCATCAAGATCCAAAACTTAAACTATGAGTTTTTTATTTCGATTCCGGAATTGATAACAACAATTATGTGGTAATAAATACAATAGGATGCCGTGCTTACGAGGTACATATGGAGCCATTGACTGCTCAGGAGATCATAACTCTCGCTTTCACTAAAGGTTTTGAGAAGACAACCCTTATTAAGATAAAGCGACTATACGATTTTATTAGGGACAAGATGTGTGTAAACCAAGAGGATGAAGTAGCATTTGTTCTAGCTGAAAAAGGGTTTAAGCGAGATTTAGATAAAGTTGCTAATTGCTTGCAGTCGGTAATGAAATTTGATTCAAATTTTGCTCAAGAGATACAGAAACTAGCTTATGAGATTCGGCAAGAAGAAAAACCAGTTAAAAAAGTAGGAGTACTAGTTGTACATGGTATAGGTAAGCAAAAACAAAATGAACACTTAACTAGTGTAGTCAGAAATATTGCTAAAACTCTAAAAGATGATAATTCTCAAGGTGCTCTAGAAATCCAAATTACAACAAATTTTCCTAACAAATCCAATACTAAAAAAGTAGAAAAAGATTGTATTAGTGATACTGGGGCGTTCGCATCGATTTTTGTTAAAAATAAAATAAATAGGATTACTCAGATAGATTTTCATGAAGTCTGGTGGGCAGATCTTGGAGAGCCAACTACTCTTAAGACACTATTCTCTTTCTGGGCTTGGGCGTTTTCTTTGTGGACGACTAGTGGATATTTTGAGAATAAAATTGTCGATAATAATCAAGCCCAGAGGCGACTTCCAAAAGGAAAAAGCATACAAGATATAACAATTAGAGAAAGGCTAATTTTATTTGGACTATCTTTAATTGCTTTTCTTATTTTACCTATATTAGCAACTATTAGTAAGTTTTTGTCTCTATTTGATATTAGTATTTTACACTTAGACACACTTTCCCAGTATCTTAGTCGAGTTCAAATTTTTGAACAAAGATTTCGCAATTCTCCAGGGGCATTGGAAGATTTTGACCAACCACCAAGAGTCGTTATTCGACGACGTATGGTAGAAGCTTTAATAAAAATGGCACTCAAAGAATATGAACATTGGTATATTCTTTCACATAGTCAAGGAACAGTACTTGCTTTCAATGGGTTAATGGAGACACAGCAAATACTTCCAAATTACCTTTCAAAAGAATTATGGGAAGAGGTCAAACTTAGCAGTCTTTATAAAAAAGCTACTAAAGACGAAGATGAAGCATCAGGTTACATGTATCCAAAACGACCTTATTGGCTAGATCCGGAAGATATGATTGATCGTAGAAAATTGTTTGTAAAACTAAAAGGTTTTATAACTTACGGTTCTCCACTAAAAAAATTTGCTCGTTTATGGCCAGCAATTGTTTATCTTAACCAGGATGAGAAAGTCTTCCGTAGTAATTTTGAATGGATAAACATTTATGATCCAACTGATCCTGTGGCATCGCCTATTGAAGAGTATTTTACTCCCGAAGACACAAGTACTTGTCACAATGAGTATAAAGCGCCATGTCCAATAGATGTTGCTTATAGAATAAATGGTATGAATATCCATTTACTTAGTCATATAGCCTACTTAAATTATTCTCAGAATCAAAAAAATATTTGTATTAATCAAATTAGTAAGTGGCTATTAAATGGTTCAACTTTTAGCAAAGATTGTTTTCCAGAAATTTCTCCTCGGCAGGATAAGTTATGGGTTGGGACTCGAATATTTATTTGGTGGATACTCGGAATTTACAACAGTATCATTCTCACCTGGCTTTTAGGCGATCCATTGATTAATAAAATTATTTCATATTTTCCAATTTATATAAAGCAGCATAGTATAATTCGCTGGATATGCAGTCAATCATATCTTTCATATCTTTTTTGGTGGGATAACTTTTTATTGGATTTATTAATAGTTTTACTTTGGAGTTTTATAGTCGTCTTTTTAGGTGGGATTTTCAATAAGATTCTACGTTCAAACAACTCTGAAAATCAAGATAAAGCTATGGAAGATATTGAATATTATTTAGCTCAAAATAGTAATATTTCATTTCGCTTAGATGAATTACAGAAAAAATTTGTTTTTTACTCAAAAAAGACAGTTAAACAAGCATTAAAAAAATTAAGTGAGGATAAAATTATTTATCAATTAGTAAATAATGATTTTTTGCTTTGTTCTAATATAGATATTGAAATAAAGAATTTTGTTTTGAAAGATTGGGAGAATCCTAAATATATAGGAATAATTTGCCAAAGTCTTGCAGAAATAATAAAAGATATACATGAAAAAGAAAATAAAAATTTTTCTGCTTATGTTAACGCTAAGGAAAAATTAACTATTCATTATCAAAAAAGTAGTTTTTCAGAATGTAATAAAGAGCGTAAAACTAAACATAAGCATAGTATAAAAGTTACAGGAATTACACTGATTAAAGATGACCCAGATGGGTATTTAAAGACAGATTTATATTATTTTTCTCCTAATAATTGTTCTAATCTTAAGGAAATTATTGATAAGAAAGACCAGCATTCTGTCAAAGAATCACTGTTGAAAAAGGCATTGGAACTAAGACAACACCTGCTAAGAGAAGATCATCCCGATGTCGTCACCAGTTACAACAACTTGGGTCTACTCTACGAAAAACAAGAACGGTATAGGGAAGCGGAACCACTGTTGAAAAAAGCATTGGAACTAAGGCAACACCTGCTAGGAGAAGAGCATCTTGATGTCGCCACCAGTTACAACAACTTGGGTCTACTCTACGAAAAACAAGAACGGTATAGGGAA
>NZ_CAXTTT010000012.1:0-82892 GCF_964247315.1 uncultured Nostoc sp. | reverse complement strand
TTTACTCCAACCGACTAGTGACGCTGCCAGTAGAGATTGGTCAACTCTCTAATCTCAGCACGCTTTACCTTTACTCCAATCAACTGAAGACGCTGCCAGTAGAGATTGGTCAACTCTCTAATCTTAAAGAGCTTTACCTCAGTGCTAATCAACTAAAGGCGTTGCCAGTAGAGATTGGTCAACTCTCTAATCTTAAAAAGCTTTACCTCAGTTCCAATCAACTTACAAGGCTGCCAGCAGAGATTAGTCAACTCTTCAACCTCAGCCAGCTTGACCTTATGTACAATTCTCTAGAATCACCTCCACCAGAAATTATCACGAAAGGGTTTAAAGCAATTCTTGACTTTTGCAGACAACAACTTGAACAAGAAACTGATCGCCTCTACGAAGCCAAATTACTCATTGTGGGAGAAGGTGGTGCAGGTAAAACTACGCTAGCCAAAAAAATTCAAGACAATAAATATACGTTACAACAAGATGAAAATACCACCGAAGGCATTGATGTTATTAAATGGAAGTTCTTGCTTGACAATAACAGAGAATTTCAGGTCAATATTTGGGACTTTGGTGGTCAAGAAATTTACCATGCTACCCACCAATTTTTCCTTACAAAACGCTCTCTTTATGCCTTAGTTGCTGATACTCGCAAAGAAGACACAGATTTTTACTACTGGTTAAATGTAGTTGAATTACTGAGCGGTAATAGTCCTTTGTTAATTATCAAAAATGAAAAGCAGGAGCGCAAACGAGAAATAAACGAGCGGGAGTTACGGCGTGAATTCACTAATTTTCAGGAAATACTTACTACAAACTTGGCCACTGATCGCGGTCTGCCAGAAATCTTAAATAAAATTAAACATTATATTACTAACCTACCTCATGTAGGGATAGAACTCCCTAAAACCTGGGTGAAAGTGCGAGAAGTTTTAGAAGGTGACTCTCGCGAATATATTAGCTTGGAAGAATATCTAAACATCTGTGATCAACATGGTTTTACTAAACAGGAGGATAAACTCCAACTCAGTGACTATCTGCATGATTTAGGTGTATGCCTTCACTTCCAAGATGATGACTTTTTAATAAAAACTGTAATTCTCAAGCCCACTTGGGGTACAGATGCCGTTTACAAAGTGTTAGATAATCCTCAAGTCATTAAAAAACTAGGTAAATTTGATCGCAATGATTTAAAAAATATTTGGCACGAAAATAAATATGCCAATATGCGACCAGAACTGTTGCGGCTAATGATGAAATTTAAACTGTGTTACGAAATACCTAGTCGTCCCGGCACTTATATCGCACCTCAATTACTCTCTGTTAACCAACCTGATTTCAATTGGGATGAATCCAATAACCTAATCCTGCGTTATAAATATGACTTCATGCCGAAAGGTATTCTCACCCGCTTTATAGTCGAAATGCACTCTGATATTGAACAACAAACCCTAGTTTGGAAAACAGGCGTTGTTCTTGCTAAAGACCAAACCCGTGCTGAAGTGATTGAACACTACAATCAACGAGAAATTAAAGTCCGCGTAGCAGGAAAACACAAGAAAGAACGGCTAGCAGTTATCATCCATGAACTAGAAAAAATTCATAACTCTTACGAACGTCTGCAATATCAAACACTTGTTCCCTGCAACTGTGAAAGCTGTAAGGATAGTCAAACGCCTCATTTTTACCGCCGAGACGTGTTGTACAAATTCCAAGAAAATAATCGCGACCAAATCCAGTGCCAAGATAGCGGTGATATGGTAGATGTCCGTAGACTAATTGACGATGTTTTACCGCCGTCACCAAATCTGCAAATACCTATGTCTGAACCCATAATCAGAAATCAAGTTTTCATTAGCTATAGTCATCAAGATCAGGAGTGGTTTACCAAACTCCAGAAACACCTCAAGCCAATGATTCGTAACCAAAATATAGTCGTATGGGACGATACCAAAATTCAACCCGGTGCTGAGTGGCGCAAAGAAATTGAAAATGCTTTAGCAGCAGCAAAAGTGGCAGTATTGTTGGTTAGCCCCGATTTTTTAGCATCAGACTTTATTGCCGAGAATGAGTTACCGCCATTGTTAAATGCAGCTAAAGCCAAAGGACTCACGATTATTTGGATACCGTTGAGTTTTAGCAGCTACGAGGAAACAGAAATTGAAAAGTATCAGTCAGCGCACCCTCCAAATCAACCTTTAGACAGTCTGAACTCAGCACAAGAGAATCAAGCTTGGGTGGATATCTGTAAGAAGATTAAAGCAGCAGTTACTCGCTAGAAGAACCTCTCCCTGGCTTGACCTAAAGTTCAAGTCTGTCCTTCTCCGAATCGGAGAGGGAAGGTTTTGCCTACTAAAACTAGGGAGAGGTTTCTTTTGTAAAAGCGATCGCTGCGCCAACGTCTTCTCTTCGAGACGCTGCGCGAACGACGAACGTAGGTAAACTCTTAGCTATCGGTTAAAACTTCATCCAAGTCGAAGATAACCTGACTAATTTCCGAGCGTGTATTCTGCCAAGGAGGGAATTTTAACTTCTGTTTCAGTTTGTAAGTCGAAGTCATACCACTCGTTACGCCATTGCAGACGAAATTTCAAACGTGTCCAGTTAGGTGGTAGATTGGGACAGGCAATGGGGCCAAATTGAGTCATCCGAATGCCGGCAAACCCGAAAACTACTGCTTGCCATACTCCTCCAGCACTAGCAGCGTGAATTCCTTCGGCTGCGTTGAGTCTCACATCCTCTAAGTCTACCAAGGCCGATCGCAGAAAGTGTGTATAAGCTTCGGTTGGTTGATTGAGGTCGCAAGCTAAGATAGCGTTAATGGCTGGGCCTAGTGAAGAACCATAACTGTGGTCGGTGCGTTGGTTGTAATAGTCCCAGTTGGTGGCGAGGGTGTTATAGTCGTAGCGATCGCGCAATAAATACAAGAGCATCAATACATCTGGCTGCTTGAGAATCTGCTTTTGGCTGGTGGCTTCAATTCCCAACAAACCTTGCAGAGATTTGCTGCGCGGTTCGTAATCAGCAAGGTTAACGTCTTCTAGCTGGAAAAAGCCTTCAAATTGCTCAATTAAACCCGTTTGAGCATCTTCATTGACAAATAGACGCTCTTGAATTTCCGCCCAATGGTGCAGACGCTCTGTAGTTAAGTTGAGTTTTTGCTCTAGTTGTGCAGAGGTTTCTGGATAAGCTCGTTTGAGCCAATCCCACAGTCGCAAAGCTGACTGCAAATGCCACTGTACCATGAGATTGGTGAAGGCATTATTATCGACGCGATCGTGATTTTCATCCGGGCCAATTACATCTAGGATGTCATAGCTGTGGCGCTCTTGGTTCCACTGCACCCGACTTTCCCAGAAAACAGATGTATCAAGGATAATTTCTGCGCCATAATCGCGCATCCAGTCATCATCGTTGGTAGTCTGCCAGTAGTGTAAAATTGCATAAGCAATATCTGCGGTGATATGCACTTCAATGTCACCGCACCAGATGCGGATTAATTCACCGTTGGGAGCCGGAACCCAGCGCGGAGTGACTTCATCGCCAGTAGTGGCACTTTCCCAAGCAAACATCGCTCCTTGATAACCTGCTTCTTGAGCCTTGCGTCTAGCTCCTGGTAGGGTATGGTAGCGGTAGGTGAGCAAGTTACGCGCTAGGGCTGGTTGAGTTAAGGTGAGGAAGGGCAGGATGAATATTTCTGTATCCCAAAAGATATGTCCGCTATAGGCAAAACCGGAGAGAGTTTTGGGAGGAATGCTCACCCGACTATCGTGACGCGGTGTCACCGCTAGTAATTGGAAGAGATTGTAACGGACACTCAATTGAGCCAAGCGATCGCCTTCTATAATAATGTCACTGTCTTGCCACACTTGCTCCCATGCAGCAATGTGAGCAGCCAATAGGGTAGTATATCTCGGTTCATCAGCAAGTCTTTGTAAGGCGGCGGCAATGGGGATTTCTGTTTCTCGTGAGGTAAACAGGGTGACAATCTTTTCTACAGTTACCGTTTTTCCGGGATATAACTCTAAGGTGGTTGTCAAAGTGGGAGAACTAGAAGCATTTTCGATGCTCACCAGTCTAGTCTCGTCACCATCTACCACTAACTTAGCTGCCATCCCAAGTTGAATATCTGAGTGGAGAGTTTGACTGTTTAACCAGATAATCCGATCTATACCACCTTGGTTTAAGGTTCGCCAATGTTTGATGCCTTGAGTATCTGGTTCGCTGTCAAATCCGGCTTCAACGGTAATTTCACCCTCAAAGTCTACCGATGTGATTTGAGCGCGAATCGCCAAAACGTGTTGGTCTGCTAAACTGGTGAAACGCTCGAAGTGAAAATCTAGGGTATGACCACTAGGACTACGCCACCGGACATCACGGCTAACTAAACCTAAACGTAAATCGAGCCGACGTTCATAGTTGAGAATCTCACCACTGTCCATGCTAAAGCGAACGCCTGCAACTTTCACCACTAATGGCAGCCAGTTGGGACAGTTTACAAGTTGAGTATGAGTAATTGCCACATCATCATAAACACCGTGGATGAGTGTGGCTGGAAAATCTTGGAAATACCCTTCCTCAAACGTACCCCGCACTCCTAACAACCCATTACCAAGAGTGAAGACAGTTTCTTTGTGATGTAACTGCGTCGGATTAAACTCCGTTTCAATAACGTTCCAGTCAGTATTGTCAATTAGTTGCTGATTTTGTTGAGAATCGTGAGTGGATACGTTGAGCATGAGCGATCAAACCTATGTCTTAGGGTGGCTGTGGGCAGGATGCAGTAAAATTAGGAGCAATCTTTAAGTGATTAACTCCTTTTCTTTAGCGCGTAGATTAAAAGATAGTCTGAACGCTAAAAAATACGCTTCTGATAAGAGTAGCGTTTCAAATTTCATCTGTCTACAGTTAGATTTCTTTAAAAATGCCAGTTATAACTCATAAATCTCAACTAACTACGAATTGATTCAGCTTTTCATCAATTTCTTTCGTATTTATAATTAAAGCAAGACGCGATGAATCGCCGTCTCTACAAAGGACTGATTATTGTAAAGACGGCAATTTATCGCGTCTTTGTCTTTATGATGGACAATTTTTGACTGGTAAAATCTACAGGTGCAGTTAAGTAACGTTTTGTTCTTTTACCATAAGTGGTATATTGGCACTTGATCCGACCGAGTACAAACTATGCATAAGCCCACAGGACAGCAAACTAGAGGTGTTGTACTCAATACTACAGAACAGGAAGGGGAAGTGGGCAGATGAATAAAAATACTGGGCAAGGTAGTGTTTTTTCCCTGTTTAAAGGCGTACCTCTAAGTCGCATCTTGGTAGCGTTGTTTCTGCTGCAAATCTTGCTAGCTGTGGGATTGACTGCATACTTATCAATCGGAAACGGGCAAAAAGCAGTTAATGAGGTAGCTAACGAATTACGTCATGAAGTTGGCAATCGAGTCGAGCAGAATTTACAAACTTATTTGACAACTCCGCGTCAGGTACTACGCAGTAATCAAAATCTCATTAACATGGGGTTGCTGAAGATAGAGAATCTGGCAACCTGGGAGTCATACTTAATAGAGCAGTTAAAGATTTTTCCAGATGCGTTGGCAATAACTGCAAGCAATGAGCAAGAATATTTAGCGGTGGAGAAGTTCAACGATCGCCAATTTTTACTTAGAAAAGCCGATAAGTCAACTGGGTACGATCTCTACACCTACATAATTGACTCTCAAGGTCAACGTACTCAATTACCAGAGGTGATTAAAAACTATGATGCGCGATCGCGTCCTGATTATCAAACAGCAGTTACCGTCAAAAAATTCAGCTTTAGTCAGATTTTTACATCCCGTACTGAACCAACACTCCTGATTAGTGCATCTCAACCCATCTATAACTCCCAAGGCGAATTACTCGGAGTCAACAGCACTCTCACTCACTTATCACAAATTGGGGATTTGCTGCAAAACATCAAAGTTGGCAAGTCTGGGCAAATTTTTATTATCGAGCGATCGGGGCTATTAGTTGCAAGTTCCACAAGCGAAGAACCATTCCGCTTCCAAAATGGTAAACCTATTAGGTTAGCAGCTTCCCAAAGCGGGAATTCTTTGACTCAAGCAACCGCTAAATACTTAACAACTAAATTTAGTAACTTTGACCAAATTCAAAGTTTACAGCAACTAGATTTTTCCTTTGACGGCAAACGGCAATTTTTAGAAGTTAGACCGTTACAGGGCGAACCAAATGTCAACTGGTTGATTGTGGTGACTGTTCCAGAAGCAGACTTTATGGGACAAATTAATCGCAACATTCAAACTATAATTTTTCTCTGTTTGGGAACGTTGGGACTAGCTACTATATTGGGGATTGTGACTGCGAGGTGGATAACTCAGCCAATTTTGTACTTCAGCACGGCGACGAAAGATTTAGCCGATTTTTCCAACAGCGCAGACTCAGTGGTGAAAGTACAAGGTATTAAAGAATTAGAGGTGCTGGGTGGATCTGTTAACGAGATGTTACAGGAGTTACGCAAAAGCTTTACTGCACTGACTACCAAAAATGAAGAGTTAGAACTGCAAGTTAAGCAGCGAACTCAAGAATTACAGCAGGAGATTCAAGAACGCAGCAACAGGGAGCAAAAACTGGGTCAGTATAATCAAGTACTAGCAGAACTGGCAAATCACAAAGCGGTTTTTGAAGGAAATTTAGAAACAGCATTCAAAGTAATCGCAGAAAAAGCAGCCAATGCCTTAGAAGTAGAGCGAGTAAGTGTGTGGTTATTCAATAGCGAGCGCACCAAGCTACAATGCATAAGTCTCTATGAACGCAGCAATCAGAGACATTCGGCAGGTTTAGAACGCAACCTTGCAGATTATTTAATCTACTTTAAAGCTCTGGTGGTTTCTCGTACCATTGCCGTCTTTGACACTCGTAGCGATTCACGAGTACAAGAATTATGGGATAAATTGCTTGAACCAAATAATATTGTATCCCTACTTGATACCAGCCTTTGGGTTGGAGGCCAAATGGTGGGAACAGTATTATCTGAACAGGTTGATATTCCCCGAAAATGGGAACTGAGCGAACAAAACTTTGTTAGCTCAATTGCGGAATTTGTCGCCCTGACTTTAGAAGTATGCGATCGCAAACGTGCAGAATCCGCACTGCATGAGGCTAAAGAAGCTGCAAAAGTGGCAAATCGTGCCAAAAGCACCTTTTTAGGAAACATCAACCACGATCTGAGAAATCCCTTAAGCTCCATTCTAGGAATCACAGAGGCACTCAAAGATCAAATGTACGGCCCTGTGAGTGAAGAACAGCGCCAGTCTCTAAATATGCTCGAATCTAGCGGTAAAAACTTACTAGAATTAATTAACCAAATCCTTGACTTTACCGACACCGAATCCAGCAAGATAGAGCTACAACTAGCTGCTACTTCGATTCAGGGATTATGTGACTCCAGCCTAAGTTTTGTCAAACATCTGGCATTCCAAAAAAATATCCGGCTGAGGGTAGAAGTATCTGAAGAACTCGAACCCATTCAAGTTGATGAACCCCGCATCCGCCAAGTATTTATCAACTTATTGACTAATGCGATCAAGTTTACTAAAGAAGGAGGCGAAGTCTGGATTGAAGTTCAGCCAAGTTCCACCAATGAATATATCTTTATCAGCGTGGTAGATACGGGGATTGGGATGCTTTCCGATGACCTTTTTAAATTATTTCAACCTTTTGTGCAAGTTGAAAATGCCTCTAACCCTCGTTCTCCAGGCACGGGTTTAGGATTAGTAATGGTGCAAAAAATTGTCGAGTTGCATGGTGGAACTGTCCACGCCGAAAGTCAGTTAGGTAAAGGTAGTCGATTTACAGTCAAACTTCCTTGGAAAAAGGCGGGAGAATTGGGGGATTAAGGACTTCCCAATAAAAAATAATTAATCGCAAAGTGAGCTGTTGTTAAGCTGTTCTTGAGCATGGTAAGAAAATATCTGCATAGTCGTCTTGGATGGAGGAATTAAGTAATTTAATTTTTGGAGTTACCTGAGAATTAATATTAATTCAAATGTACTTAGAATCTACTTTTCGAGTAACTCTGTTGTAAATGGACTATTCTGCGATGGTGTACCCGCCCGCCGTAGGCGATCGCAAACCAACGCTTTTGTCAGTCTAAAAGCATTTGCCCAAACCTTTCTGATTTCGTCAAACTCCAAAAGTTTTCGATCTACTTACTGTAGGTAGATTCCAAGTAAATCAAAGAACATTCAAAATAGTATTACAAATTACTAATAATTTTCGATTGTAGATGAATATCCTGTGTCGCTGTTCCTGGAGATGGAAAAATGGTTTTTATGGAAAGTAAGCGCTCACTCCTCGTTGCTGACTTTCCATCTGTACAACTTGATAAAGACTTTTCTCAAACTTTAGTCCAAGTACCGCCTTCACCGCATTGTGAAGTTTGTGTAATTGTTCCAGTTTGCAATGAAGCTCAGACATTGGTAGCGACCCTTACTGCCTTGATACATCAAGTTGATCTAGAAGGACAGCTTTTAGATCCCAGACGCTACGAAATAATTTTGTTGGCAAATAATTGTAGCGATGATTCAGCAGCTATAGCCCAGAGTTTCGCGGGGCAACATCCAGATATAGCACTGCATGTAGTTGAAAAAACTCTGCCACCTGCACAAGCCTATATTGGTCGAGTGCGACAGATTTTGATGGATGAAGCATACCGCCGTTTGTCTAGTTTAGGACGTACAAAGGGGGTAATTGCTTCAACTGATGGAGACTCGCAAGTAAGCCCAACTTGGATTGCTGCCAACCTGTACGAAATTAACTGTGGTGCTGATGCTGTCGGTGGGCGAATTATCACTGAGCGTGCTGGTCGTGCGGCTTTAGACCCTTACGCCAGAGCTTGCTTTTTGCGTGAAGTGGGCTACCGCTATTTAATTAGCGAATTAGAAACTTATCTCGATCCCGACCCCTATGACAGCTTTCCCCGTCACTATCAACACTATGGAGCAAGTTTAGCAGTAACAGCAGAAATGTATGCACTGGCAGGAGGCTTACCGCCAGTGCGGACTCCTGAAGATGTGGCTTTTTACCGTGCCTTGGTACGGATAAATGCCCGTTTCCGCCACAGTTTGCTAGTGCGGGTAGTAACTTCGGCAAGACAAATCGGACGTACTAATGTCGGTTTAGCAAATCAACTGAATCAATGGATAGAAATGGGACGGCAACAGCAAGCATTTGTAGTCGAGCCAGCAGCTGCTATCGAAACTCGTTTTGTTGCACGTCGCCAATTACGATTGATGTGGTGGTGCGCTCTCAATGGCTATCAGCCATGTTATCCCAGTGTCACGTCCTTGGCAGAGATGCTGGGAGTTTCAGCCCAATGGCTTGTCGAGAAATTAACGCAACCTTATTCCTTTGGTCAGTTGTTTGAACTAGTCGAAGAACGCCAGCAAGAAGAACAAACTTGGGCTTCGCGCTGGAAATACGTGGATATTAAACAAGCAATTGGGGATTTGCGCTTGTGTCTTGAGAGTTTACGTCAGTAATTGCTAATTGCTAAGGGGAAGCGTTAGCCGAAAGTAGGGCAACGCTTCCAAATAAAAAATATCCCATTGCTTTTTAGGCAGCAGAGAGCAGGGGGAGGAAAAGTCCTTTTGATTCGATAAATTGGATAATTTATTTTTTGGAGTTCGCCTACAGTAACACTTAGGGAGATCCAAAGCCGTTTTTTCCAAAAGGTAAAACTAAACACCAAAAAATAAGACTCATTTTATTTCTCAGACTCGCTCGAATAAATCAAGTCGATATTCTTCCTCCCGTTGACCTTTTAAATGCCGCAGTTTATTTGGGATCAACTCAAAAAACGAGTCATGAACTTCATCTCCACTCAATGGATAATCACGAGCATAGAGTGTCCAATGAACTAAAAGTAGATGTCCTCCAGGTTCTAGGTGTTCTAAAATGTACTGTTGCGATTTTTTCAGGTCTTCCCAGCTCCAGTAATAGCCAACTTCCGAGACTAGAGTTAAATCAAACATTTCATCAGGATATTGCTCTGGAACACGCATAATCTGGAACTTGACATTGGAGAGATGCTGACAGCGCTCTATTGCTCTATCTTGTGCCAGTTTTGATACATCAATCGAGAGGAGTGAGTCACAACGCTGTTGCAATTTCTCAGTTAAAACGCCAATGGAACCGCCGATTTCAAAGGCAGACCGATAGCGCTCTTTGGGTAAAGCTGCGATTGTGGTAGCATATTTCTTAGCTTCGTATTCGCTTGTCTCAAATCTCCACGGGTCGAGGTTTTCGCTGTAGAGTTTATCGAAGTAGCTGGGTGGTAAAGAATCAGATTGTGACGGGTTCATAGGTTTTCCTCTATATAAACTTCCCAAGGATGAGTGAAGTTCGCTAACATTTCAGGAGTCAAGCGAAAGCCTTTTGGATCGTCGTCAATTAAGTCTGTAATTTGGGAACGATAAGCAGCGATCGCTTGTTGTTTCAACTCCACTACTGCGCTAATATTTAACCGCCAGGTTGTCACTTTCAGAGATGCTGGCAAACTCCCCCGTTGCTCCCAGTCCCAATCCCAAATCGGATATTCAATCAATCGAGGGAATAAGCTCAAATCATCCAGCGCTGCTTTAATTAACTTCCACGTTGCTCGATGGTCTGCGTGAGGGTCATATCGCCACGGTAAAAAGATAATTTCTGGGGCGATTTCTGTAATGTAAGCACAACAGCTAGCTACTGCACTTTCATACTGTGTTGTAATTGACCCATCCTGTATTCTACAAAAGCTGACAGCATTTCCCTCTACACCTAGCAATTTCATTGCTGATAGCGTTTCAGCTTCCCGCAATTCCCGGAGTTTATCTGCGGGATATTTCAGAGAACGAGGGTGTGAAAGTGTACCATCACTGATGACTAAAACTTGTACATGACAATTTAAAGAGCGTAACAGCGCGATCGCACCTCCACAACCTAACGTCTCATCATCAGGATGGGGTGCGACAATTAGTGCAGAACTACAAGCGATCTCGTTAATTGAACGCCAAGGCAAACCATTCGGATTGCTTAGTGGTAATCCAATCAAGCCAGATTTATTCATCATTCCAAAGCAAATCAGCAGGATTATTTTCACCCAATACATACTGCCCGACATTTGCCAAGGATGCATCAAAAGCAGGTTGACGCAGATACAGAGTCAAATCCCGGATGATGCGTTCCATCGGATTTGGTGGCATTAAGCCACGAGTCCCAACAGAACGTTCGCACAACTGCATCACATCAATGCAAATTTGTTCAATTGCTGTCCTCACCATGTTTGCATAGGCAACGAGTTGGTCTGCTTGCGGCTGGGGAACTGTGGGATAACCACCAAATATAGGTGCATACGCTGCTACCTTATCCGCAGCCCCCCGCAGCCAGAGATTACCACTTTCAATGGCGATCGCCATTCTGCCCAGCCGTTCTTTTTGATATGGATCGTTCGTATATTCCAAGTCCTGGAGATACTGGCGAGTCAGGTTAAACAGTGCTTCTGCCCCACCTAATTGCACAGCCGCAAACCGAATCACCCCAACAGATAACCAAGGCTGTCGATAGTAATCTCCTGGCTGTCCGATTAAAGCGCTTTGATCCAACTCTACACCGCTAAAATCTACTTTATAACTAGCAGTAGCTCGCATCCCAGAAGGTTGCCACCAAGCTGGATCGCTAACTGTTGTCACTTCCTCCATCGGCACAATGCATATTTGCCAACCCCCGTCTGGCAATACTCCATTAACGAAAGGACGTTCCACATAGCCTGCGCCAGTACAAAACGTTTTAGAACCTTCCAACCGATAACGTCCATTCTCACAAGGAATTACCTTAACACCATCTGAGGCTTCGGCATTCCAAACGCCAAATATTTTGTGATGCTCGCGGGCGTCACGAGCATAGCTTGTGACTTGTTCTCCAGTACCAAAGGTCTGAATCAGTTGCAGAGCGTTGATATGTCCTTCATAAATTCGCCCAACTGCTAGATTGCCATGCCCTATCTGTTTTAATAGTATTAGAAGCTCGTAGGTAACACTAGCATCTATTCCTGCACCCCATCCGCCTAATTCTTTCGCCAATGGTGCAGCCAACAACCCAGCCTTAGCAATTAACTCAAACTCGTGCTTGGGAAAAGCACCATTGTAATCTATTACACTGGCATTATTTGCACAATAATCAGCAATTTCTGTGGCACGTTTGAGATCCAAAGTAATGTTGGAATCATGCCATTTAGGAATGACGACATTCTGTGGTAGTTGGATGCTAATAACCGACTCCTTTGTATAATCTTTTTTTATGCATTGTTGATAATAATGAAATTAAGTCGTTTAATGCCTCTATCTTTTGTGTGATTATATACTCAATAAAAAGGAGGAAAATTTAAATAACGAACTTTTTACTTATTCACAACTGATACAACGCCTCAACCGCGTCCTGACGCTAGGACGTTAGTTGAACGTGGGTATATTTATCAACTGAATACAAGACAAGGTAATAAACTTATCAACATTGGTCATCTTTACTCGCTACTCTCAATTCTACCAAAGAAAGAGATTGATATTAACGCAGCTTAGACAGTTCCCTTGTAAAGTCAGGTTCAAAGGCAACGAACTAAGTACAGAGCGTGATTAAAAAGGGACAGAAATCAAGCCGCAGTTATCAGGTTATGTGAAGAGGAATCATTAAGTATTTTAGTTTGGCTCCTTGATAAAATTTTGACCGAAAAAGACTCATGATACAAGCCCCTAAATTGATTTATGGAGAAGAAAAAAATGTATTTCGAGACGCGTTGCGCGTTCGCCCTTGGCGTCTCGTAGAGAGAAATACGGCGTCCGTTTACTTGTCCCTAAATTTATTTATGGGGATTATTAATTTTGACTTTTGACTTCCCCGTTCGCGTAGCGTCTCGCAGAGAAGGGGCTGACCCTTTTTTATGACGACCTGTACTAAGCTATATGACGATAAGTAGTAAAAGGTAATCCAGTACGCTGCTTTACATCAATCAATGATTTATACTCACCTCGTTGCTGCCTTTCGGCAACAATTTGTTCTGCGATCGCTCCATCTAATCCACAGGTAATCAATTCATCAGTTGAATATGTGTTTAATCGTTTCCAAGAAAAATCAGCTTCTTTTTTGTAGTTGTAGCTAAAAGTAATCAGTGGTGTAATTCGAGTTACCTGCTTTTCGGGAATTCCGGCTATTTCGATTAACTCTTCTACATGGGTGAAAACATATCCCTCATTCATCAATGATTCGATGTTATTTGCATAAACTATAGGTAGACCTAAATAATTAACTAGTTCATGTTTTGAGCATTGATTAATATCTACTTTTTCACGAGTACTCGCAACTAACTTCGCTAATTCTTGTTCTTCGGGAATTGGTAAATTCTTTGGATAGGTTTTGACTAAAAAAGATTTCTTGAGATAGAAAGCAACACCAATTTGAGCTATCCAGATCGCAAAGGCTAAATTATTTGCAGATAAAGCTAAAGCTAAAGTAGAGATGCTAATTCCTATGACAATCCAACTTTTAGTCTGGGATTTATAACCTGCATAGACAATCGCAAATCCCCCCAATGTTGGAATTAATGATAACCACACCCAAGCAGGAGTTTGTTGAAACCAAGATTTAGATTGTGACATCATAAATCGACTGATAATTTTTATTTACAAATATTTCAAAAGCTTTTGGCGCTTTTCTTCATACTCTTCTGCGGTAATTATCCCAGAATCAAAAAGGTTTTTTAAATCAGCTAAGGCACTAGTTGCATCTTTAGCAGATACTGCTCCACCTGCGCTTGCTAGACCTTTATTATATTTTGTGTTGAATTCGGTATCTGACATTATAATTAGCCCGAAGAATTCAACAAAGGCTATTAAAGCTGGAATACAAGTCCAGCAAAACAATAAGTACAAAATTCCTGCTACATTTTCTCCTAAATAAAATTTGTGAATTCCCAGCCCTCCGCCAAAAAAGCAAAGCAGAATTGTTGTAGATTTAGTTTTCATAGTATTTCTTTACTTAATTAAATCTAATAAATATTTATTGGCATATAATACAAAAAACTTTTTGACGTTTTTTGATTATTTATGTGGTTTACTAGTAAACCTTGCTGTCAAAAAATAAATAACGATTATACATAGCTGAGATTCAATTAAGACTAAATATCCTTTAACTATGTAGTTTAAATCTAGATTGGAATTGAAATAAAAAATTAGAGAACCAATTGCTAGATATGGAATTAAGCGTAACTGATGAAGTTTAATTTTTAGTCTTTGGTTATTCAAGTTGCTCATCAGTAGATAAAGTTATGTTGAGCAATAATTGCTGATAAACTATCGATTGGTTATTACAAAATTGTTTAGTTTAACAGATATTGATTGTTGTTTAAAACTAATTTTAGTTAATTTATATCTGTTAAACCTCACAAATTTTACCGACTTTACTTATAGTTACATCAATAGAATTACGTAAAGTTTCTGATGACTAAAGTAAAATACACAGCATAAAAAATTACTTAAGTTTTGCCTTATTTGGTGTTTTAGACAAGAGAACAATGTAAAATTCAAGTACGACAGCGATTAGCAGTTCTTGTTCTACTCTGCATAATTCCTGTTTGTGCCTAAAAACCTGCTAAAAACAGGCTTTGTTTCAATAGTGCAGACTTAAGTCGGAGGTGCTTTTATGCAGTTATAGCATCCTTAGTAGTTACTTCCTCTAAAGTCGCTTTCAAGCGTGTTGCTCTGCTTTTACGGATGCGATCGCTTTTGCGAACACCACCCGCCATCTGATATTCATAACTATCTTTACCGTACTTAAAGGCAACTCCCAGGAGCATTTTTTCACTCAGATCGCTCAAAGTTTTTTCTAACTCTTTCATCTCACTTTTATAAGAGTCAATTACAGCCAGAGTGGTATTATAAGCATCTATTTTACTGCGGTACTGCTGAATTACTTGTGCGACATTTTGCAAGTTGCGAGCATCCCCAAAATCCATGCTGGGATCGATTGCTTTGAGTCCGGCGATTCTTAATTCAGCTTTTTCTAGAACGCGATATGTACGCTTTTGACGAGGCATAATTATGTTTTTTTATGGTGTTCTAGAGCTAGCTTGCCTTACTAAAGCCTAATTTTGGTTGGGTAAAACCCCTGAATTCTAGTGTTTATTATAACAATATACTCAGTAATATCAACTAAAACTATGATGTTTGTAACGAAAATCGTAGTGATACTAACTAAATTTGTAACCTTATAACGAAAATTATGATGTTTACAACAAAAATCGTTGTAATGGTAACTAAACTCGTTATTTTAGTAACAAATTTGTAATAATGTAACAAAAATTGTAGTGCTGGTCATGCTAGAATTTTTTTGCAATATACATTATGGCAGTTTTTGACCCCTATTTTTTAAAGTCTTGTGAGAAATCCGGGTTAAATATCCTTAATTTAATGCTGGCATATCTCAACGAACTTAACTGCGATCGCAAAGAAACTGAACCAGATAATCCAACTTCCAAAGAGATGTCAAAGCGATAACTTGTTAATACCTAAAATAGCAAAAATCATTGACACGATAAGTATATACGCAATAAAATTATTATAGTTGAACCTAACGATAGAGTTAATCAAAAGATTTTTCCCAGAGAATAATAGACAAGCAATATTAAACATAATTTTGATAAAACAATGAACGCCAAAATTATTGCTTTCTTGGGGATTACAGCAGCCTTTGCAAGCTTAGGAAGCCAAGTCTATGCCCAATCACCAGCATCAAACTCAAATCCTGGACAATATAGATTAACTGGTGATTCTCTAGTTGGAATCGATCGGAAAACAGCCCAAGATGACTTTAGAAGTTTTTTTGAGCAAACGAATCCAGCAAGTATTTCCAACAATAATAGAAGAGACAATAAAGCTCCAGCCAAAATCCGCTTTAACGAATCATTATCACAGCCAGACACTTCAGTTTTCTTAACACCGGCTCAGTCAGGCAATGACAATGATGGACTGCAAGTACAGTTAGATATAAGGAGAGAATAATTAGGTATAAAGGCTGACGCTATAGTTTTAATTAATTATGCGTTTCCCAAAATCCTTGCTAATAGTCTGTCAATTTGAAATTGATGGGTAAGCAAGTTTGTAGTAAGGACTAAAGTCCTTACTACAAACCCTTAAAACTAGGTTAGACATTGTACTAGTACAGCAGGGCGTAAATAAACATACCATTTCAAATGGTGTAAAAGCCCGAAATACAATTATGCGTGACTTTTGACTTCCGCCTTGCGGTACTAGTGGTCTGTCCCAATACCATGCGGCTTAAATACACATACCATTTTTAAGCCTTGCAGTCTGCCGAATTTTCGTAGCTTTTAATGGTCTGCTTACTTTTGCCAAGCTGTACTAGTTATGATGTCCGGCAAAAGTGTATTCCCGCCATACCATGCTAAATCTAAACGCTAGACAAGGACATTACTACCGACTACCAGATTTGTCGCGGTGAAATTATCCAAAGTCACAAAGGTGTCAGTGTAATCCTTACCGTAACTAACTTGTGTAGAAGTACCCAATTGCACAAAATGTAGGTAGCCATCACCGATGGGATTGCTGCCAGTGTAACCCAGACTCTTAAACAGGTTAGTGAGGACTAACTTATCCTCGCTCTGATGAAAGTCAGTGATTGTATCACTGGGAACGGTCAAGGTTTGGTAGATAAACTGGTCATGACCGCTACCACCAGTTAGGATATCTTTACCTCTACCACCAATAAGAATGTCATCGCCAGCACCACCAAGTAGGGTATCGTTACCTGCACCACCGCGTAATAGGTCATTGCCACTCTTGCCGTCGATGCGGTCATCACCCCCCTGACCATTAATGACATCATCTGAGTTATCAAAGCCATTGACATTATTGTTCAGGTCATTGACAAAGGTAACTGTGTTTTTGTTGAAGATGGTGCTTTGGGTGGAGTTGGCATTAAAGACATCAAAACTATCACGAATGCTGCTTTGCCCATCAAACAGGATATTGCCGATGCTGGAAAGGTTGTCTAAGTTTTCCAGGGCAAAGTTTTGCAGGATAACTTTGTCATCTGCTACGCCTTCAAAAGTGATTTCCAGATTGTTACTATTCTGGGTAAGTAGCAGATTTCGGGCAGTCAATTCAGTTCCTTGGAATTTGAGTGTATCCAATTCGCCAACGATTGCTGCCGATGGATTTGAGCCTTTTCCTAACTCACCAAAATCGCTGATGGTATCAACACCGTCACCTAAATTGTAAACAAATTTATCTTTACCACCGCCACCAGTTAGGAAGTCATTGTCTTGATTACCTGTGATGATATCGTTCCCGCCTTCAGCATCAATTATGTCAGCGTAGTTGTTGCCCACTAAATTATCAGCGCCACTGGTTCCAATCAAACCGTTGAACTCTAATGCACCAATATCAACTGTACCCTCAGATACTCTGTCAAATCCGATGCTGCGTTGGTCAGTGGTGATACCTGCTGGAATCAGGGCATTATTACCAGCATTAATGGCAGGACTATCCTTAAGTAAGGCATGGGTAAGGGTTGCACCACCGTTATTTTGCAGTGGGCTAAGTTTGGGAGCGATAGGGTTGGCGCTACTGCCAGCGATGCTGCTGGTAGTAAAACCAGCGCTACCAGTGTTATTTCCAATCAGGTTATTACCGCCGTCGGTGAAGTCGCCGGAAACGTCGGGGTTGATGTCGCCGCCGTAGAGATTCCTGTTGTTGAAGTTGCTTGCAATGATGGTGTTCGCAACAATCACAGTCCCGCCACCAGAAACACCTCCACCAGTGCCGCCTCCCCAGTTGTAAAGGTCTTCTGCGGTGTTATTGGTAATCGTGGTGCTGTTCAGATTGAGGATACCTGAGCTAGAGATGCCGCCACCGTCTCCTCCACTTGCCGTATTGCCAGAGACAGTACTGTTGGTGATGTTAAGGATGCCTGAGTTAGATATGCCGCCTCCAGAAAGTGCTGAATTACCAGAGATAGTACTATTACTCAAGCTGACACTGCCAGAGTTAAAGATACCACCACCGTATGAAGAGTAAGGGTCAGGCTCATAACGATTAAGACCACTGGCGGAAACCCCATTACCAGAGATAGTGCTTCCTGTAAGGCTGAGAGTACCTATATTAAATATGCCACCACCGCTGGCAGAGGAGTAACTGGTAGATGCACTATTGCCAGAGACAATGCTGTTAGTGAGGCTGAGGTTGCCTTTGTTAAATATACCTCCGCCTAACGATGACCCCCTATTACTAGAGACAGTGCTTCTTGTCAAGCTGAGAGTGCCTTTGTTAAAGATGCCGCCTACTGTCCCTCTACTATCAGAGACAGTGGTTTGCGTCAAGTTGAGGCTAGTATTGTTATCAAGCAAAATACCGCCAAAGGGATCGTTAGCGTTAGCAATCTTCAAGCCATCAATGCTGGCATCTGTCCCTGTCCCTGATATCTCGAATACGCCTGAGGCATTATTTCCGCTGACGGTGAGGTTTGATGCTCCAGTCCCAAAAAGGGTAATATCATCGGTAATCGTCAATTTACCAGAGGTAAGGGTAATGATATCTGGAGTGGCATCACTAAATACGCCCGCAAAGGTAATAATATTTGCCCCAGCAGTAGCATTGGCATTGAGGATAGCTTGCCGCAACGACCCGTCTCCAGAATCGTTGGTGTTAGTCACTACTAAATCATTGGCTGCGATCGCTACTGTGGCAGTATAATCCACATTATCGATTTGGTAAGCTGAATCTGCTGCCAAGCTGAGAGTAAGATTTTCTGCCGCTTCTGCCTGAATATCATTGACAGGCGTCAGGGTGATATCTACATAGCTTTGTCCATCAGCAATCACGATACTGTTGCCAATGACAGGGTTGCCACCCACGCTTAAGTTGTAGTCTGCGATACTTGCATTACCATTGGCAGAGAAGTTGACTGTTAATGCCCCACTGCTATTACTGCGGCTGATGCGGTAAATGCTAGTATCGCCACTGTTTTCATCGGCAGTGTTATCAGTTGCAATGATCCTGATGGTGGGTACGAGGGGATCAGGATTATCAGGTGGCGTAATTATGATAGGGTGGACTTCATAAGAACCAATATCAATTGCAACGCCGGATATCCTGTCAAATCCAGCTCCTCTTTGATCGGTGCTGACACCAGCAGGAACTAGGGAATTATTCCCAGCATTAATAGCGGAACTATCTGCAAGTAAGGCATGAGTAAAGGTTGCCCCACCGTTATTTTGCAGTGGCCCGATTTTTGGATCAATGGGGCTGGCGATTGTGCCAACAAGAGTGCTGGTGGTAAAGTTAGTACTACCAGTATTATCGCCAATCAAATTATTGCCAAAGTCAGTGACGTCACCGGACACGTCAGGGTGTATATCACCGGAGGTGGAATTGTCAAAGTTGCCTGCAATAATGGTGTTAGTAACGTTCATAGGGCTACCATAACTTGCAACGCCCCCACCGTTGCCAACACCATTGCCATCTGAGTCAGCTATGTTGCTAGTAATTGTGGTGTCGATCAGAGTGAGGTTGTCGCCTGTGTAGCTGCCAGAATCATAGATGCCACCACCTTCATCATTCGCTGTATTGCCAGAGATAGTGCTGTTAGTTAGAGTAGCTGAACCGCCAAAATAGCCACCATCATCTCCATTAACGACACCACCGCCGTTATAGTTTGCCGTATTGCCAGAGACAGTACTTGCTGTTATGTTGAGAGTACCGCCTTTATTGTATATGCCGCCACCGTAGTTTGCCGTATTGCCAGAGACAGTACTTGCCGTTATGTTGAGAGTACTGACTCTTAAGTTGGAACCGTCATTATAGATGCCACCGCCGAAGTCACTCGTATTGCCAAAAACACTACTTCCCGTAAGGCTGAGGATGCTACTGTTATAGATTCCGCCTTTGGTATTACCAAAGACAGTACTTCCCGTTAGATTGAGGATGCCGTTATTAGAGATGCCGCTTTCCTCTGTATTGCCAGAAATACTGCTTGCTGTCAGGCTGAGGATGGAATTTGAATTGATTTGAATACCGCCGCTAGCGATCGCCAGCCCATCAATAGTAACACCTGTCGCTAGTCCCGATATCTCGAATACTCTGGAAGTATTATTACCACTCACAGTCAGCTGAGATGCGCCAGTTCCCAAGATGCTCACATCATCGGTAATGGTCAGTTTTCCAGAGGTGAGGGTTATTACATCTGGGGTAGCATCAGTAAAAACTCCCCCAAAGGCGATCGCATCATCCCCGGTAGTAGCATTAGCTAAGTTAACTGCCTCCCGCAATGTAGTGATACCATTATTCGGATCGCCATCATCTGCGTCCCCGGTACTATTTACCGTAAAGGTTGCCAGTACTCCCGCGTAAGCTTCTCGCGTCGTTTCTGAAAACGCTAGAGTCAGTTCCATATCACCGATGCAAACTTCCAGATCCCAATTGCCGCCTAATGCCACACTGCCTATCAGCTGACGCGAAGCAGCAATATTCGCTCCTGTAAGTTGGTGCAGTTTGCCAATAAATTCTGACCCCAGATCACCGTCAGCTACGTTGCAACCATAGATGAGTAAATTGGTTATAGATGATTTAGCGGTTTTAGATGAGGCGGAAAATATCTTCTGCCATTGTTGCAGTTGCTGGTTATGGCATTTGAGGGTATCAAGTCCCAAGTGAGTGTTACCCAGTTGCAAGCTACCGGGGGCACCGTGGCAAACAATATGAATATTGCTAAGATTCTGGTCAGCGCGAGTTGCCAAAATCTGCGTAATTTGATCAATACCGTTCTGTGTCGGGTCAATAACGAATACTTCGGTGCTGGGGATAACACCGTTAATTAAACTCTGGTAGTCTTCAACTGCCGTATCAATGAAAACCAGGTTATGCGTATATAAGGTGGGAATTACGGAATTTAATTGCAAGTGTGGAGTATGTAACGTTGCCATTTTGTTACCTTAAACTAAGGTTATGAGTTAAACTCAAACTGACTGAAGCTTTGTCATTACAGGGTTTTCACACAATTATTAACAGTAATAATGAATTATTTGTTACCATTAATTTCCTTTTTTGATCATCAGGCCAATTCCTGTTATTGTAAAGCAGTATTTCAGGAGTGCCCATAAATGAACTAGTACAGCACGGCGTAAATAAACATACCATTTCAAATGGTGTAAAAGCCCGAAATACAATTATGCGTGACTTTTGACTTCCACCTTGCGGTACTAGTACCATGCGGCGTAAATACACATACCATTTTTAAGCCTTGCAGTCTGCCGAATTTTCGTAGCTTTTAATGGTCTGCTTACTTTTGCCAAGCTGTACTAGACATAATTCCTAAATTGTACCTAGTACTTTGTCACTGTTATCTGTAATAGTATTCAAGGGAATATTTTTACTTAAATCAAAATAGCTTTATTAGAAAACATTGTTCAGACAACGGCAGTTTTAGCCGATCGTACTGCCTCCTCTAGCAAAATAAAGTTTTGCACCTGACTCAATCCGCCTTCCTGAGTCGATAATTATGCAATCGTTTTGCAGTAAAATTAATCGTCAAGATAGAGGAGGGCTTTGAGATGACTCGTGTCATCATTGTGCGCCACGGTCAAAGCGGTTATAACACCGAGCGGCGTATCCAAGGACGCACTGATGCGTCAACATTAACCGAAAAAGGTCGTAACGATGCCAGTAAAGTAGGCAAAGCCCTCAGCAATATCTTATTTAATACGATTTACAGCAGTCCCTTACAACGAGCAAAACACACAGCAGATATTATCCATAATGAGTTAGCTACTCAGGCTAAACAATCTGATGTACTCCAAGTTTCTGATTTGCTGCTAGAAATTGACCTGCCTTTATGGGAAGGATTGCTGACTGCTGAAGTTAAGCAAAAATTTGCTGAAGATTACCGCACTTGGCATCAACACCCCGACAAACTGCGGATGCTGCTTAATGATGCAGAAGGAACAAGAGAATATTTTCCCGTTCTTGCTTTATACGAACAAGCACGGCAGTTTTGGCAAGAAATTTTGTCCCAACATCAAGGCGAAACTATTCTCATCGTGGGACATAACGGAATTAATCGCGCCCTGATTAGCACAGCGCTAGGAATCCCTCCCAATCGCTACCACTCGATACAGCAATCTAACTGTGGCATCACCGTATTAAATTTTGCTGGAGGATTGGGCGAACCAGTCCAGCTAGAATCTTTAAATCAGACGCAACACATCGGAGAAACTCTACCTTCATTGCGACCGGATCATCAAGGAGTACGATTGTTACTAGTGCGTCACGGTGAAACCGACTGGAACCGCCAAACCAGGTTTCAAGGGCAAATTGATGTCCCTCTCAACGATAACGGTAGACAACAGTCACAAAAAGCAAGCAAATTTCTCCAAGAAGTAGCAATTGATAATGCTTGCAGTAGCACAATGCTGCGCCCTAAAGAAACAGCAGAGATTATTTTAAAACAACATCCTAATGTAAAGTTAGAATTGCAAGATGGTTTAAGAGAAATCAGTCATGGTCTCTGGGAAGGAAAATTAGAAACAGAGATAGAGCAAGAGTTTCCGGGAGAATTGCAGCGATGGCGGATGATACCAACGCAAGTGCAAATGCCTGAAGGGGAGAATTTGCAACAGGTGTGGGAGCGCAGTGTTGCAGCTTGGCAATCAATTCTGCAAGCAGCATCAAATAATCAATTCAAAACTGTATTAGTAGTAGCTCATGACGCCACTAATAAAACCTTGCTTTGTCACATTCTGGGTTTATCGCTGGAAAATTTCTGGAGTTTTCGTCAGGGTAATGGTGCAGTCAGTGTTGTCGACTACACTGCTGGCATCGATGGTTTACCAGTACTGCAAGCGATGAACATCACCACTCACTTGGGTGGAGGCGTACTAGATAAAACAGCAGCGGGGGCATTGTGAGTGCTGAGTGAGGAGTGCTGAGTGCTGAGTGAGGAGTTAGGAGTGAGGAATAAAGTTAGAAGCAATGGCTGAAGAACAAATAACTCATAAGTAGCTAGACGTAATTAACAATTCAAAATTCAAAATTCAAAATTAAAGATATTTAAGGACTTTAGTCTTAATAATTCTTGCTTTGAGCGATGAATTGCTCACTACGAACTAGGATTTTACTTTATGTTTAATTATGCCTACCTACTTAAACTCCTAACTCATAACTAAAAACTTTTATGACTGAACTGCTGCAAAAAGTACGAGTGATTGACCCAGTTTCTGAAATCGACGAACTCTTTGATGTGCTGATCACTGATGGTTATATCCGAGAAGTGGCTTCGCACATTTCTAACATCAATTCCGATACTCAAATCAGAGATTGTCAGGGATTAGTTCTCGGCCCTGGGTTAGTAGATTTGTACAGCCACTCTGGTGAACCTGGCTTTGAAGAACGGGAAACCCTTTTGTCTTTCTTACAAGCTGCTGCTGCTGGCGGCTTTACCAGAGTTAGCATTTTACCTGATACATCCCCAGTTATTGATAACCCTGCACTTGTGGCACAGTTGCAGCAGAAGAGGGCAGAGGTGCACAGGAGCCGAGGAACAGAGAAGAGTTTATCTCCCCTGCTCCCCTGCTCCCCTGCTCCTTTGCTCCATCTATGGGGTGCTATCACCGTAGATGTTGCTGGAAAGCAGATGACGGAATTGGCAGATTTAGCGTCTGCTGGAGTTGTGGGTTTTACTGATGGTAAGCCTTTAGAAAATTTGGCGCTGGTGCAGAGAGTGTTAGAGTATCTCCAGCCGTTGGGCAAACCAGTAGCATTTTGGCCTAGCGATCGCCAGTTAACAGCCAATGGTGTCATGAGAGAAGGGACAGATGCTCTCCGTTTTGGTTTACCCCCAATACCCGCCAGCGCTGAAACTACTGCGATCGCAGCCATGCTTGAATTGGTTGCAGCCATCGGCACACCAGTCCATATAATGCGTGTCTCTACAGATCGCAGCGTGGAATTAATTGCTTCAGCGAAAGCGGCTGGTTTACCCATTACCGCCAGCACCACCTGGATGCACCTTTTACTTGATACAAAAGCAGTTAAGAGTTATCACACCAGCTTGCATTTAGATCCGCCTTTAGGCAATCCCAGTGATGTGGCGGCATTGCGTGCAGGGGTACGTGCAGGTGTAATCGATGTGATCGCTATCGATCATACACCCTACAGCTACGAAGAAAAAGTCCAAGCCTTTGCCGAAGCACCCGCTGGGGCAATTGGTTTAGAGCTAGCATTACCTTTGCTGTGGCAATATCTCGTTGAAACTGAGGAATTTACAGCTTTAGAATTATGGCGGGCATTGAGTACCAATCCAGCAGAGTGTTTGGGGCAAAAAGTAAGTGCGATCGTACCTCATCAACCAGCAGAACTTACTTTATTCGATCCCCAGCAAACCTGGAAAGTCGAACGTAAAAGTCTCTATACACTTTCACAAAATACACCTTGGTTAGGACAAAAGTTGAAGGGTCATGTTGTGCAAACTTGGTGTTGAAAAAGCATACTTAAAACTACAGAATATAACTCATCCCCTAAAAGATTAAGATAGATTTCCCTTACCCTCTGAATTACTATTTTGTAAATTTATATTTTACTGTAGTTATATTTGTAAGCATCCCCTAGCAAGGCAAACTAACACTTATAGTAGTTCCTTTTTCAGGAATGCTAGCAATTGTAAATTCACCACTATATAATTTAACTATATGCTGAACAATTGCCAGCCCTAAGCCAGAGCCTTGTTGTTCCCATAACTTTCGATTAAATTGTACAAAAGCTCCAATTTTATTAATCTCTTCTATTGTCATCCCTTTGCCATTATCAATTACATATAAATTAAATTTATTACTTTCTATCTTACTCATAACTTTAATTTCGCTGTTCGGTAAAGAAAATTTAAAAGAATTCTCCACTAATTCTTCAATAAGAATACTCAAATTTTCTTGTGGTAATTGTACTGGAGATTCTTGGATATCGAGCTTTAAATCTTTTTTTCTACAGTTTTCTGTAGCTTTTTTGAGAGCGACTTCACTAATAATTTTTCCAGTAAAACATCTATCTTTTTTTTCTTTGATTTGACGAGTTTTTTCGGGACTTTTAGTTATCAATTCCAGATTACTATATAATAAAAACCTTTGAACGAGTGCATTCAAGCGATTGGCGGATCTGTAAATTAATTCCGCAATTTCGACTTCTTCAGAGTCAGGTATGATGCCACAACTTTCTATTAACAACTGTGACATACCAAGAATACCATTTAAAGGTGTATTCAGTTCGTGAGGTAATGAGTGAGCAATATTCATTCTGAGTTCGTCTAGTTTGGCTTGAGCTTGGCGCTCAACCAAAGCGTGTTTATGAAGACGAGAAGCGATCGCATTGAGTAGTTCTTCAGGAGTAAATGGTTTAGTCAAATAATCATCAGCCCCAAAATCCATTCCCTGACGAAAATCTGAACGCTCTGATTTTGCAGTAACAAATATTAAAGGAATATTGATAGTTGCTTCATTTTGGCGTAAAGCAGACAGCACGCTATAGCCGTCTAATTCAGGCATCATAATGTCACAGATAATTAAATCTGGTAATTTTGATTGAGCAATTTCTAATCCAATCTTACCATTTGCAGCTATCAAAGTTTCAAAATCAGAAAGTTGTAAAATTTCTTGAATGTTTCCTCTTACTTGGGGTTCGTCTTCTATGATTAAAATTGTGTTCATCTATGATTATTAAAAATAAAAATATCAGTTTTATTTTATTGGTCTAGCATGATATGCTATAGCAATTTCCGACCTAGTGAGATACGTTTTCAAAGGTAATAACCTTAGTAAACAAGATTTGGATATACTTCAGTTGCTTAATAAACGGTATATCCATAGAAAGCTGATCTTGCTAAACAATAAAAATTAATTGTCAATAATACCGTATAATCCTATTTATGCCCTAAGTACAAACGCTGAAATATTTAAATATGTTTTTTGTAAAACTATAGTATTTGCTATAGTTAAGCAAATTAAAATTTTGCAGAACTTTGGCATTTTCTGGGGTTAGTAGTGTTTGTAAGTTCTTCATTTCATTCAAAAACATGATTTCTCTAGCATATTCTTGTTGTAGGATACTCAAGTTGCGATCGCACTCAACATCTGATTGAGCTTTTTTCAGCATATAAATTGCCATATTGATATTAGAAAGGGGGTTGCCTAAGTATTGTAAAAGTTTTTGTAAAACCTTGTTGCATATTTATGCTAGGTGTTGAATAATGCAGTTTTTGTGATATCTATAGCCACAGTAAATGCAGTTGCTAGAATTAATTATTCAGCTTACTACTTGGGAATTTACATTAGATTTTAAACAATATCTCGCAGTTTATTGTTTCCTAAAACTATTTACTAATAACACATAAGATATTTTCAATTGAGGAAGTCACTTATAATTAGTGGTAGTTCTACCCTAAATGTCGTACCGGCTCTGATCTGGCTAGCAAAGGTAATTCTTCCTCTATGAAGCTCTATACAATTATTGACTATTGCCAAACCTAATCCAGTTCCTGGCATATTACCAACATTACTAGCTCGGTAAAATGCTTCAAATAATTTCTGTTGCTCCTCTGGTAAAATACCAATACCCTCATCTTGAATCATAAAAACTGCGCTTTCATCTCGAACTAATAAATCAATTTGAACATTGCTACCATCTGGTGAGTATTTAACAGCGTTTGAAAGCAAATTGCTCAGAATTTGTCGCAAAAGTTTCTTGTCTATATAAGCCATAAAATGATCGTGTGTTGAGGAATTACCCAAGTACTGGGGAGAAAAAGCTAGGGTATGTTTGGGAGAACTGAGTTGAATTTCCTCTACCAAAGAACGACAGAAATTAATCAAATTAATATAAGTTGGTTCAAATGCCAATTTTCCAGCTTCAGCCTTATTAATTAGCAAAATATCATCTAATAGTTGAGTAGTGTGTTGAACATAAGTCTGAATGCACTGGAGATGTTTATGTTTTTGTTGTTCATCTAGTTTATGGCTAAAACTTTTTAAGATTCCAGCAGAGGAAGCAATCACAGCTAAAGGAGTTCGGAACTCGTGGGAGGTCATAGAAATGAAGCGAGATTTCAATTCACTGAGTTCTTTTTCTTTTGCTAAAGCTTTACAAATATTTTCTTCAGCTTGTTTGCGTTCGCGTATATCTTTAACTACACCGATCACATAAATGGGTTTACCAATCGGATCTCGAATTAGCGAAACCGTTATATTTGTCCAAATTACATCAGCATTTTTATGTAAATAGCGCTTCTCAATTGAGAATGTTTCAACCTTTCCTGCTATTAATTTTTGCAGATGATTTAGATGGATTTCTATATCCTCTGAATGTGTGATATCTCTAAAGTTTTTCTTTAATATTTCTTCTTGGCTATAGCCTAAAATTTCACACAACTTTTGATTAGCTTTAAGAAAATGACCATCTAAAGTTTCTAGTTTAATTCCCACAGCTGCTTGATTAAAAATAGCTCTAAGTTCTGCCTCACTTTGTTGTAAGTCTAAAGTGCGTTGCTTAACCCTGACTTCTAAATCTTGATTGAGTTTTTGTAGAGCTTCTTGCGCTCGTTGCCTTTGCAGTTCAGCAGATGCTCTGGCTGCAAATACTTTGAGAATTCCTTCAAATTTATGTTGATCGGGTATGGGTTTGTCATCTACTATGCATAGTGAGCCAATTGGTTGACCAAAATCATCACTTAAAATAACTCCCATAGAACTTTCAGCTTCCATAGCAGCTAATCTTTTAGCATTAGGAAATAACTGCTGAATTCTTGAACTACAGTGGTAAAATCCTTGCTCAAGCAAAATTTCACATAGAGTTGATTTTGGGTCATAGCAAATATTCGGTTGTAACTGCCCATCAGACCAAAATCCTAAAGTGTGGGCTTGCCCATCAATTAACTCACTTACTAAGGTGTTACGGACATCTAAAGTAGAAGAAATATGCTCAACTAATGCTGGGAAAAAGTCACGTCCAGTCGTAGAAGCTGTACTTTCTATCAAACTTTGTAAGGCTATTTCAGCTTGTTTGCGTTTTGTAATATCGATTCCAATTGCAACGGCGGCTGTGTTTTGTTGATATTTTTGAGCTACGAGCAAATAATTGCATGTTTTACTATTAATTTTAACATCAATAACCTTAGAATCTGCTATATCTTGCCTATTTAAAAATTCATGCATAAATTCTGTAAATTGTGGGCTGTTTTCCATAAAGCCCAATTCTTGACCAACAAAAGCATCGGGAGTCAAGTTAAAACTTTCAGCTAAATGGCGATTAACCCCTAAATAATATCCATCATCATTTACCCAAGAAACAAACCCAGGTACTGCATCTAAAACCGTTTGTAATTGCTCTTTTGCTTGTTGCAGATTTTTTTCTGCTCGTTTATATTCTGTAATATCCTCAGAAATACACAATAGGTATTCGGGTTGTTGGTTTTTGTCATACAAAGGAATTTTAGTCGTGTGTAAAATTCTTCTACCAAAACTAGGACTGTCAATAGGTTCTTCAGAAATATCTTGAGGTAAACCGCTAGCAAAACTTTCTAGGTCTTTTTGGCAGAAAAAGTCTGCTTGTTCTTTCGGGAAAAATTCGTAATCTGTTTTGCCAATAGCCTGCTCTGCTGTAATACCAAAAATATTTTCGCAGGTATGATTCCATAGCTTGACTGTCCCAAAACTTTCTGGTTTGGCATCTTTAACAAAGACGGCTATAGGCAGATTATTAATCATCGACTGTAAAAAGTTGCGAGTCTGTTGGAGTTCCTCTTGTGCTTTCCGGCTTTCAGTAATGTCAATGCCTGTACAGACGATATAATCAACTTGATTATCCCGATTAAGTAAGACTTTGTTTGACCAAGAAATTAAGCGGCGATCCCTATCTTTAGTAACTAAAGAAGTTTCGTAACGTTGAGGAAATTCTCTTTTAGCTAAATTTTGAAAAATATCTTTGATACATTGTGTGATTTCAGGTAACAGCAGCACATCCCAAACAAATCTTCCTTTAACTTCATCAAATGCGTAACCCGTAGCTTGCTCGCAAGTATGATTAAAGCGAACAATTTTCCCCTGAAAATCTAGTACTATAACTAGAGCGTCTGCTAAATTCAAAACGGTAGAAACAAAATTACGCTCCAATCGCAATTCTGCCTCTATTTTTTGGCGTTCTACAAGTTTGACTCGTGTATGATTGTAAAGTTCGGCTTGTAGAATAGAAACTGCCAGCAAACTGGTAGGAGTTACCAATCCAATCAATTCTCCTCGATCCCCAATAATAGGCAGATGGCAAATCCGATTTTGCCTTAGCAAATGTAACGCAGTAAAAACATCTTTAAAATCTTTTAACTTCAATGTTATTAACTCTCTGGTCATTACTTGGGCAACACTGATACCCTCTAAATTTTTACCTTGTGCTGTCAGCTTAATTAAATCTCGTTGCGTAATTATTCCCACCAACTGTGAGTTTTCTATAACTAAAACACAACTGGTAGCTTGAGATGTGTTGCTAGCTATATCTTTACTTGATTTGGTCAAATAATTGCTATCTTTTATTGACAAGCTATAATGATTACCTGATGCCTCATTGATTAGTGCAATCACATCTGGAAGCGTAATCTCAGAGTTAACAATGAGTGGATGACGAATGATAGTCTGTTGTAAATTATCAGAGATGAGAGAGTTAATGAACATTCTGTATAAAATTATCTTTAATAAAGAAGTAAATAATATTTTTGCTCATAATTAATTAAAAAGCATCAGTATTTTCTATGATTAATTTTTTTATATTTTTATAAAAACTTTAGATTATTTTTAATAAATCTCATTTATTGTAAAAACTGGCTTTTTAGTAGAAGTATATTATTTGTTCATGGCTTGAGTTCTGAGCTTTTTCTTGATTTCAAAAAACAACGGTTGTAAGGATTCAGCACCCAGCAGTCAGGAGTCAGAATTTACAAGGAATCTAGAATAATTAGTATATTTATTCATCAAATGTTCTTTTGATTCTTTAACTATTCTGAATCCTGAATTCTGACTCCTGAATTCTTACCAACGATTTTTAAAGTAGATGCAGCTTAACCGTAATCAAAGTAATTAGAACTAAGTAAAAAATAAAGTTTGAGCAAAGGACTAAACTTTAAAACATCGGATTATGTTCATAATCTCAACACTTGTTATCCTGCTAGGTTCTACTACTATATTGACAGTCAAACTTATTGTCAATCCAGGGAATTGATGTAGGATTGGCATTTGAAGATGAAATTATAGAACTAACTGAAGATAATACATAAGACAATACTTCTCGGTTAGGCATTTTTAATTCCGAATCAGGTTTTGGGTAAAGGGTAACGGTTAAAGGTTTCCTTTTCCCTTCTCCTTAACCAAGAAGTATTGCGATACCAGAAGTTTCGCAAATTGGTTTAGGATTGGCTTTCTGCAAAATGGCGATCAAGGCACATTCCGGTTCAATTACTATTGAAGATAATTATCCGAATTGTAGGGAATATAATCGCAGAATCACTTATGGGAGTGGGAATTGGCTGGACAACCGGAGGGATGGTATCAGAGGTGGACTGATTAGTAGGTAATGTAAACGCTGCAATTACAGGATCGTGGTCGCTGACAGGCTTACTAAAGCCAACATTAACATGCACAATGTCAATTTCTGGTTGAGCAACACGGGAAAGATTTTCACTGACTAACAAATGGTCAATAAGTTGAGGATTTCCCCTGAATTTAAAACTAAAGCGATCGCCAACAGGTAAACGATCTGTTAGATTCTCAAGAATGTTACCCTTCAAGGTCTTCAGAGTTAGGGAATCTGGTAAATCGTTTAAATCACCCAATACAATTACTTTGGCTTGTGGATCGATTTGTAGTAGTTGCGCCACGAATTCATTCACGATTTCGGCTTGTTTGACTCGTTTTACATCACTGGGAGAACCTCCAAGTTTGGAAACAAAGTGATTCGCAATAATAAACACTTTTTGGTCGTTAAAAATAAATTCTGCTGCAAGTGGCTTACGGCTTTCATCGAAAGCAGCATTCGTGGGGTCAATCCGACCTGGGTTGAGCGAGAGATCGAGACCATTTGTACTTTGAGTTATAGTCACAGCATCTAATGAACCGCCTCTTCTGGGCGCTTTTGCTAGAGTTATCCGGCTGGGTTTAAACAATAAACCGACACGAATATTGCCTCCAGGTTCTCCACCATCTCGATCGTCAGTGGGTGGA
The DNA here is from genome assembly GCF_964247315.1 of uncultured Nostoc sp. Taxonomy (GTDB): domain Bacteria; phylum Cyanobacteriota; class Cyanobacteriia; order Cyanobacteriales; family Nostocaceae; genus Nostoc. The sequence goes on along the minus strand of NZ_CAXTTT010000012.1, from coordinate 51,544 downwards.
ATATCAACAAACTCGTATGCTGGACTACCAACATTTTTGAGCGCATCAATCAGTTTTTGGTAAGTCTGATTTGCATTAACAACGTTATCATTGGTTGGGCCGTTGTTATCCTGAATTTCAATTAAACTAATGACATCTGGTGCGTTCAAATTATTGCCAATAATTTTGGCAATATTATCAAAGCGTCGATCTTTCGGGTCTAAATTCTCAACATTAAAGGTTGCAACAGTCAATACATCCTGTGAATTTTTCAGAGATGTTGTTTCACGTTCTGCAACTACAGGTAAAGGAGTTGGGAATTGAGCTATTGAACTAGCTTGTAGTGGATTAATCCATCCAAAGAAGATAAAAGTAATACTAAGTAGTAGCAATTTGATAAATTTCATTGTCTCTTCTAATGAAGTACTTTCTAGATTAGTCTTCTTATTAATACAGTTCAGTTAAGAAAAGTTTTAGGTTGGGTAAAGTTTGCAATTTGTTGGGAAAACTTTCATATACTCATCAAAAGTCAGAACTATTTCCAAAAAAATCCCATCCAAGAATTAAATTATACTGCAAAGATTTCAGGGATGATGAGCAACACCAACATAGTATATGTATGTTTATTCTTCTTTCTGATAATTGTCTTGTTTAAGACGTTAGGAAGGCAGATTCAGGCAAATTCCTTCCCAGTAGGTGAACAGCAGGCAATCAGAGTTTTATTTATTGGCAACAGCTATACCTATTTCAACGATCTTCTTTGGTTGACACAACAGTTGGCTGCTTCGGCGAAAGAACCTAAAAAATTAGAAACTGAAATGGTTGTGATTGGTGGAGCTACACTTAAAAACCACTGGAAACGTGGTGAAGCACTCAGGCTTTTGAAAGCGAAACGCTGGAATTACGTAGTACTGCAAGAGCAAAGTACTTTACCAATTACCAATCCCAAGGAAATGTACAAGTACGCTAGTCTGTTTGATGCCGAAATTAAACGAGTTAATTCCCAAACAGTGTTTTATTTGACTTGGGCAAAACAAAATCTACCAGAAACGCAGCAGATATTGACTGATGCTTACATGAGCATTGCTAAAGAACTCAATGCTAAAGTTGCACCTGTGGGAATTGCTTGGCAAAAAGTTCAAGAAGCGAATGTGAAATTAAACCTTTACAGCTCAGATCGAAGCCACCCTAGTCCGATTGGATCGTATGTTGCAGCGTGTGTATTCTATACAACATTTTATGAGAATAGTCCCATCGGCTTGAGTCGTCGTATATATAGTAGCGATTCTAGTACCCTACAAGTAAATAACAGAATTGAGTTGGAAAGTTTAAGTGAAACAGATGCCCAAATCATTCAAAATTTAGTTGAGCATATCGTCATAAATAATTCAGAAGTTAGTATTCAGGAGTCAGAATCAATTAACGAAAATTAAAAAGTAAAAACAGTGCTACACATATATACTGCTTTAACATAATGCGATCGCAAATAAAGTAATTGTTAATTATTCAAATTATGGAAGCAGTTTTATAAAAATATTTTTTTATTTTAGAATCGATTCTTGATTAGCGAGCGATCGCACCTTGAATCTCAACATCAATAGCCCGATCGCTACTTGCTTATGAGATAACTTTTTCTACCACTGTGGCTTTACATAACTTTATGAAGTTAGTACAATATAGCGTAATTATCACGTTAGTTTTTTGGGGTAGGCGGGTAGTATAAATTACCTAAAAACTAATTTGGTATCTAGCGATGTTCAAGACTAAATTATCACAATCCCATACTTGGGGGGAACTTAATACCTCAAAGTTCATGGATCGCCATGTTGGAGCGATCGCAGCTTTAATTTTAATTAGCTTACTCAGTTCATTGAGTGGTATATCAGTTGAGCATAGCATCTCTAACGGCTGGGAAGCTTTTCTCTGGGGATTGGCAGATCCAGTAATTAGCTTGAATTGTTTAGTTGGTATTGTTGCTATTGGCTTACTCTCATCTGTATTTGTTCGTGGCGCTGCGATCGCTGGATGTTTTATCTTCGCAACAGTTTTAGGCATTGTAATTCATATATTTCAGCTAAATTTACCAGGGACAGAAATAGCGATCGCTGAAAGCGTTGGCGCAGCCATCGCCATTTATACCATTGTTTTTGGTACTATGCTGATGATGCCAAATCAACTAAACTTTCTGGTGTTTGCTCTAGTGGGCATCAGTGCTGGTTTATTTCAGGGTTACGCTAATGCTGAATCTATTGTTGCGGCCGGAATAATACCAGTAATTGCCTATATACTAGGTATTACCTTAACTCTGTTTACCGTTGCCATGAGTGCTAGAGAAATTGGTGTTGCGATGGGTATGGGAGAAATAAACCGAATTTTACCCTGGAAAATCAGCCTTGCTGGCTTCGCTTTTTGTGCGATCGGTATTGTGTTTTTGAGCAATTCGCTTATTTAAATCAGATATTTCAATTCGGTGGATCATTTGTGGGGGCGTACATCTAGCTGTGCGCCCCCACTGCTGCGTTTTCAGACTGGACAAGCAAGCATTCTCGTGAATAAGTTGATGCACCTCTGCGCTAATCTAGAGGCTATATATATAAATAAAAAGTTATGACACCTGAAGAAATTGCGGCTACGCTCACAGAATTATTTGACACATCGGCTATTGCTACGACTGCTCCTGGCTCGTGGCAAGTAGACACTCCTACTTTTCGGCTGTTGGTGCTGCTTTCCGAAGATAATACTTGGCTGCGAGTTTTACTGCCTATTCTGCCCATTCAAGAAGCCCAACCATTTTTAGAACAGTTCCTAGAAGCCAACTTTGATGACACTCAGGAAGTACGTTACGCTTTGTATGAAAGGGTAATTTGGGGGGTATTTCAACATCACAGTGGAACTTTAGTGAGTGCAGATTTGTCCAATGCAATCAACCGGCTTTTATCTCTCCATCAGGCTAAATTAGATAATGTCTTTAATCAACTAGTTAAAAGCCGCATCCGACAAATTATTCAGGCAGCAAAACAGCAAGGACAATCTCTGCAAGCTACTATGCAAAGCTTAGATCGCTTTTATGCCGAAGGAATGATGGGCGAAATGAATCAAACTTCACAAGGGCGAGAAGAAGTCCTAACTGCTTGGCGGCGTCAGTTAGAACGTTTATGGAATGAGGGTTAATTTCCATTTTTCAGTTTCCATATTAAACCAATTTACAGATATATTTATCTATCATGGATATCATTGAAATCCTCAAAGAAGACTATCAAAGATTCCCAGTCAATCAAACTTACAGCATTTACACTCCAAACGTTTATTTTCAAGACCCACTGAATAAATTTCGTGGTGTTAAACGTTACAAAGCAATGATTAATTTTATCCAAACTTGCTTTTTAGATCCCAAGATGGACTTACATAATATTCAACGTTTAGGAGACACAATAAAAACTGAGTGGACACTAAGTTGGAATACTCCTCTCCCCTGGAAGCCACGGATTTCTATTCCTGGTTGGAGTGAATTAGGTCTTAACTCTGATGGTTTGATTGTCTCTCATATCGATTATTGGAACTGTTCACGCCTAGATGTAGTGAAACAGCATTTTTCCTCTTGAAAAAGTTAATAATTGATATATCTGAACAGATGATTGCTATTACACTAAACGTAACAACAAAAGCCATTAATCTTTATGAACGAGAAATAAAAGGATACAGAGCAAGTAAATTTCCTTATGGGGATTGTTAATTTTGAATTTTGAATTTTGAATTCGGAGCAAAGCGACGTGACGGCTGCCAAAAATCCTGAAATCCCTGGTGAATTAACTATACATACAGAAGCAGAAGATATTATCATTCCCCCTAGTGATTTATGGAGTGATGAGCCTCCTTTGGAAAGCGATCTACATCGCGAGCAAATTGAACTACTGTTGGCGTGTCTGAAATGGTGGTGGCGTCAGCGTACTGATTTTTATGCTACTGGAAATTTAACGATTTATTTTAGCCCAGAACAGATTACCACGCGAGACTTTAGAGGCCCAGATTTTTTTGTCGTCAAGGATTGTGAAAATCGCCCCCGCAAAAGTTGGGTATTATGGGCAGAACAAGGAAAGTATCCGAATGCGATTATTGAATTACTTTCTAACAGTACTGCCAAGGTTGATAAAGGTCTGAAGTTTGAACTTTACCAGGAGACTTTTCGCACGCCGGAATATTTTTGGTTTCACCCCAATACTTTGGAGTTTCAAGGATTTCGTTTAGTAGGTGGTAAATATCAACCTTTGGAACCAAATGCTCAAGGGTGGCTGTGGAGTCAGCAGTTAGAATTATTTTTGGGAGTGTATGAGTCAAAATTACGGTTTTTTAACGTAGATAATCAGTTGGTAGCGACTCCAGAAGAAAGGGCACAAGCAGCAGAACGAGAAACTGAAATAGCACACCAGCAAGTAGAAGAACTGAAGGCTAGATTGAAGGAATTGGGGGTTAATCCAGAAGAGTTAGAGTAGGAAAAATAAGCACTACTTTTCTTTCTCTTCATCTAGTGCTTTTTGAATAGCACGACGGCAAAATTCTGGAGGATCGTCTTTAGCTTTTACCTCTTCCTTCATTTCCTTAGTGACTCGCAAGTGTATGTATTCAGTCAATGGTTTATCTCTGTCAGTTTTAAAACCATGATTTTTAATTTCTGGATTTCCACGATTATCTTTAGACACTTTACGTTACTTAATATATCTGGATTAATTGATATACATATTGAATAATGATTTATTAGTGGGTATTTCGCCTGAGAAACTAGATACCCACTAAATATCCCATTAGAAACGAGACACTTCTATTTTATGTTCACGCGTTCCGAACTTGAAATCAAAACCATCTTAGAGTTACGCGACTTATGCCGACGCTACGGTATCAAGCCGACAGGAAACCCAGGATACAAAGTTTCTTACATCACTTCTCTGATGGTATTCCCACAACTAGCCCTACATCAGATGCACGAGGGAAGAGGGTTAAAGCCTCCCACTTTCACGACTTTTCAGTATATTGGCGCAGCGATAGATGAGATGGGTTCACCTACAGATGAGCAAATAGCACTGATTCGGCTAACGCTGGAAGGTAGGAAAATGGCTTACCCAGATAGATTTGAACAGGAAAAACTGTTGAACTTGCACAAGGCTAAGATGCTTGTTGAGCAAGCTTTTGCCATGTTGAGCCAGTAAACAGCCTTTATCGCAATTTTTAGGTAATTAAACAATAGTGCAGGGTAGCACAGTTGTGCTGATCTACGGGGGATTGAAACAAAATCCCCCAATACTTTAGAGTGAATAATAAACTCAACTCGAAAGCGCGATCGCAATGACTGATAAAGAACTCAAACATTTACTTGAGAGTAATGCTAAAACAGTCCAAGCTATGTTAGATGAAATGGCGGACGCACGTCAGGAACGCCAAGAACTCCGAGAAGGAATGCTTCAAATCCAGAATGCAGTAACACAATTAACAAACATACAAGAGAGAATAACCAATTTACTAATTTCTCTTGATGGCGATCGCCCCACAATTCTTAAAAAACTCTCAGCATTGGAAACTAAACTCGATCGGCTATTGCAGCAAAACCCAACAGATGAGTTAGGGTAAATACTGGTAATAATTTTTATATAGCAGTCCTAAATCATGAAAATTCTATATCTCTTTCTTCTTTCTTCCCTTTGCGTCCTTCTTTAACGAGACGCTGCGCGTTGGCGTCAGCCTCTCCAAGAGTTGGCGGTTCGTTTCCTTATCTATATTTTTCACGACTCATTTAGGATTGCTATACATATTGAAACAACATTTATTTTCCTTAAACAGTCGATAATGTAAATAAATGTAAAAAATCCTCAGGCAGGACAGAAGCATCTATGCGTGTAATTTTGATGACTGGTAAAGGCGGTGTGGGCAAAACTTCCGTCGCTGCTGCAACTGGACTCCGTTGTGCAGAACTCGGCTATCAGACATTGGTTTTAAGTACAGATCCCGCCCACTCCCTAGCAGACAGTTTTGACATGGAAATGGGACATACACCCCGAAAAATTCGCCCAAATCTGTGGGGTGCTGAACTGGATGCGCTGCAAGAACTGGAGGGAAACTGGGGTGCTGTGAAACGTTATATTACCCAAGTTTTACAGGCAAGGGGTTTAGATGGCGTACAAGCGGAAGAATTGGCAATTTTACCAGGCATGGATGAGATTTTTGGCTTGGTAAGGATGAAACGCCATTACGATGAAGGTGAGTTTGATGTCTTAATTATCGACTCAGCCCCCACCGGCACAGCACTCCGCTTGTTGAGTTTACCTGAAGTCGGTGGCTGGTATATGCGCCGTTTTTACAAACCATTTCAAAACATCTCGGTGGCACTTCGACCCTTGGTTGAACCTTTTTTTAGACCAATTGCTGGTTTTTCGCTACCTGATAAAGAGGTAATGGATGCACCTTATGAGTTTTATGAACAAATTGAAGCTCTGGAAAAAGTATTAACAGATAATACTCAAACCTCAGTGCGTCTTGTCACTAATCCCGAAAAAATGGTGATTAAAGAGTCACTCCGCGCCCATGCTTATCTGAGTTTGTATAATGTTGCAACAGATTTAGTTGTGGCTAATCGGATTATTCCCAATGAAGTTCAAGATCCATTTTTCCAACGTTGGAAAGAAAGTCAGGAGCAATATCGTCAAGAAATTCATGATGATTTTCACCCTTTGCCTGTGAAAGAGGTTCCCCTATTTTCTGAGGAAATGTGTGGATTAGCTTCATTAGAACGCCTGAAAGAAACTCTTTATAAAGATGAAGATCCGACTCAGGTTTATTACAAAGAAACAACTCTTAGAGTAGTACAAGAGGAAAACCAATACAGCTTAGAACTTTACTTACCTGGTATTCCTAAAGACCAAGTTCAACTCAGTAAAACTGGAGACGAATTAAACATTACTATTGGCAACCATCGTCGTAACTTAGTTTTGCCACAAGCTTTAGCAGCACTACAACCAGGCGGAGCAAAGATGGAGGATGACTATCTAAAAATCCGCTTTGCTGACAATACAAGAGTTTAATTTGATTGAACGTTCCTCTGTCAACAAAAAGTTAAAACTGAAAAGCAAGAACTTTCTCTTGTAGCTACTACAGACGCAATTATTTTAGCGTCTGTTTTTATGATTTTTTTATAAATTTTTATAAAAGGCAAATAAATATTTTCACTAGTAATTTGACCGTAGTTTTACTGAAGACAAATTGATGAAAAAAAATTCAAAATGTTTTTAGATTTAATTATGTCAATTTTCAAAATATTAATTTATTTTTCTATAAGCAATGACCTATAATCCTGAACAAGATTTGCCCTTATGTCGCCATGAAGAAAGTTTACTACGCCGCATTACAAACCGTATCCGACGAAGCTTAGAGTTGGAAGAAATTATCACAGTCACAACGGTAGAGGTGCGATCGCTATTAAAAACTGACCGAGTGATGATTTACAAATTTCATCCCGATGGTAGTGGTCAAGTGATTGCTGAGTCAATTTACGAAAATCGTTTGCCATCACTACTAGGATTGAATTTCCCTGCTGATGATATTCCACCCACCGCTCGTGAACTATTTATTAAATCACGGGTGCGTTCTGTTATAAACGTTGATACTAAGGAAATTGGTCAAATTCACTTGCATGACTTGGATAATGGAGAAACTATATCAGAGGAGATCCATTACCGCACTGTAGATCCCTGCCATATTGAATATTTGACGGCAATGGGGGTAAAATCTTCTGTAGTAGCGCCTATTCTCTATCAAGATCAACTTTGGGGGCTGCTAGTGTCTCATAACTCTGAAGCGCGTTTGATTTCAGAATATGAACTAGAAGCAATACAAATGGTAGTCGAGCAGGTATCAATGGCGATCGCTCAAAGTACCCTGCTCACTCAAGTCCGCAAAACAGCCGAACGAGAAGCGATCGTTAATCGCATTGCTACGCTACTACATTCACTACCAACAATTGTATTACAGCCAGCCCTAGAAGAGGGTGTTGCTGCCTTTAATGGTGTTGGTGGCAGGCTTTGCATTAGAAATGAAGCTTTTGATTTCCACAACGGCAACGTCACTAGCTTAACAGAATGCTTAATACCAGGAAATACTTGTATCAAGCTTTATATCTGTGGAGAGCAACCTGTAATGCCAGAACAAACTATATATCCACTCATAGAACAGTATAGTATCTGGCAAGAACACTACAAGTCTAGTAAATACGATGTTTGGGCGATTTCAGATATATATAACACTCCTGGCTTGCGAACTTTGCAAATTGCTTTTCAACCAACTAAAATTCGCAGCGTGTTGATGATCCCACTCCAGTATCGTCAGCAGTTACTGGGCTACTTAAGTATTTTCCGCGACGAAATAGATACAGAAACTCTATGGGCGGGGCAGTATGACAGCGATCAAAGGCAACAGTATCCCCGGCGATCCTTTGAGGTTTGGCGCGAATCTAAAAAAGCACAAGCTCAAAAATGGACGGTTGAAGAAATTGAACTGGCTAGAAACCTGAGTAAACACTTTGCTTCTGCAATTCAGCAGTATGAATTATACCAACAAATACAAGTCTTCAATGAAAATTTAGAAAAACAAGTTAAAAGACGCACAATTGAGTTACAACGGACAGCTGAACAAGAACAGGCTGTGTTTAAAGTTATTGCCGAAATTCGGGAATCTCTGGATACAAATACGATTTTTCAAACCACTACTAAAGAAGTTAGTCAATTAATCAAAGCCGATCGCGTTTCTGTTTATCGTTTCGATTCTAATTGGGGTGGTGAATTTGTCGGAGATTTCGAGGCTGCTAGTCCATATTGGTCGAATGAGTCCGAACTAGGTATTAATACAATTTGGAATGACACTTACTTACAAGACACACAAGGAGGACGTTATCGCCACAATGAAACATTTGCAGTTGATGACATCTACAATATGGGGTTTGCTCAGTGTCATATCGACAATCTAGAGCAGTTTCAAATTCATGCTTTTGTGCTTGCGCCAATTTTTGTTGGGCAAAAACTTTGGGGTTTACTAGCAACTTATCAACACACTGGCCCCCGGCAATGGAAAACTTCTGAAGTTAACTTTCTCAGTCAGATTGCCGCCCAAATGGGCGTAGCACTCCAGCAAGCTGATTTACTATCTCAGACACAACAACAGACATTAGATTTGCAACAAGCAACAGAACAACAACGGGTATTGTTTGAAGTTGTGGCGAAAGTTAGGGAATCTCTCGATTTAGATGCGATTTTTCAGACAACCACCCAAGAAATTTGTAAATCATTACAAGCAGATCGAGTTGCAGTCTACCGCTTCGAGGCTGATTGGAGTGGTGAATATATCGCCGAGTTTGTGGGTGATAACTGGTTAAAGCTAGTAAGTTCTGATACCAATACAGTTTGGCAAGATAGCTATTTACAGGAAACCCAAGGTGGGCGATATCGTCACAATGAAACCTTTGTAGTCGATGACATATATGAAGTTGGCCACTCTCAATGCCATGTTACGGCTTTAGAGCAAATTCAGGCAAGAGCTTATGCGATCGCACCTATATTTATCGGGCAACAGCTATGGGGCTTGCTAGCAGCTTACCAGAATTCGGCACCCCGCCATTGGGAAGCCTCAGAAATTAAATTTATTACTCAAATTGCCAATCAACTTGGGGTTGCACTCCAACAAGCTCAATTACATAATCAAACCAAAGAGCAGACCCAAAAGCTAGCTCAAGCTTTGCATGATTTAAAGCAAACTCAAACCCAACTGATCCAAACTGAGAAAATGTCCTCATTAGGTCAACTAGTAGCTGGTGTTGCTCACGAAATTAATAACCCCGTAAACTTCATTTATGGCAACATCAATCATGTCAATGATTACACCCAAGATTTACTCAGTATCCTAGACCTCTATTTCCAAAATACTCCCAACCCTAGTAGTGAGATTAGCGATCGCGCCTTCGAGATCGACTTAGAATTTATCATAGAAGATTTGCCCAAAACTCTATCTTCCATGAAAATTGGGGTCGATCGCATCCGGCAGATTGTCTTGGGTTTACGGAACTTCTCTCGCCTTGACGAGGCAGAAAAAAAACCAGTTGATATTCATGAGGGCATTGATAGCACCTTACTAATTTTGCAGCATCGCTTGAAAGCACAACCGGAAAGTCCAGCAATTAAAGTAGTCAAAGAATATAGTAACCTTCCTTTAGTAGAGTGCTATGCTGGCCCGCTAAATCAGGTATTTATGAATGTTTTAAGCAATGCGATCGATGCTTTAGAAGATTACACGAAATCTCAATTAAAACCTCATAGCAATCAAATTACTATCCGTACTGCCCTTGGAGAGCTTGAAGGTAATATCAAAAGCGTAGTAATTCGCATTGCAGACAATGGCCCAGGAATACCCGAATCCCTGAAAGTAAGAATTTGCGATCCATTTTTTACAACTAAGCCAGTGGGAAAAGGCACTGGCTTAGGGTTGTCAATTAGTTACCAGATTGTCGTAGATAAACATGGTGGTGTGTTTAGATGTGATTCTCAGTCGGGGTTAGGTACAGAATTTTGGATTGAAATTCCGATTAAACAAATTAGTCATTAGTCATTTGTCATTGGCAAAGACTTTTACCTTTAACTGAAGCATATTGCCGATCTCCAACTTTTTGAAGAAGTTGGGGATCTAAATCAGGATTAAATAACATTTAATCTTACAGTAATTAGATTTTTAGTTGATAAATCACCTCTAACTTCTAAGTTGCACAGGCATAGCTAAATAGGTCATTTTCAAACTACCTAATGGTGTAAAAATTACTGGAGTTAGGCTTTGATTTAAATGCATTTGAATTTCGGTAGATGGTAACTCTTTTAAGCCTTCCATCAAATATTTAATGTTAAAAGCAATTTCAATATTTTCACCAGAAATTTGTGCTGGCATTGACTCTCTACCATTGCCTACATCTTGAGCTTCACAAGATAAGGTAATTTCTTGAGCTTCGCTATCAATACTGAGCTTGACAATATTATTTTTTTGATCGGCTAACACAGCAATCCGCTCCAAAGTGCTAACAAATTGTCGCCGTTCAATTGTTACTTGTCGCTCAAATTGGCGCGGAATTAATTGTCGATAAGCAGGATATTGCCCTTCTAATGTGCGACTAGTCAAGTGTTGATTTTGCCATGCAAACACAACTTGACCTCGATCGAAATATAAAGCTACAGGTTCATCTGATGAGGCGCTATGAGCTAGCATTCGTTGGAGTTCGCGTAATGCTCTAGCTGGTACTGTTACTTCTAGTTGACTGGTTCCTTCTAGAGGACGCTCGTTGCTAGTTTCTACGACTGCAAGGCGATGTCCGTCGGTAGCTGCAAATTCTAGAGTATCTTGTTTAACTGTTAAATGCACACCGGTGAGTACTTGTTTGGTTTCATCAGCACTGGTAGCAAACAATGAACCGCGTAATCCCTCAATTAATGCAGTGGTGGTGAGATGAATTACTTCTGTATTTTCAATTACAGGGAGTTCGGGAAATTCTTCCGGCCCCATTGCTCGGACTTGGTAATGTCCACTCTTGGGTGTGAGTGTGACAATTAAACCTTCTCCAGCAGATGTTGCACCTGTCAAGGCTGATTCATCATCGAGAGTGATTTCACCTTCTGGAAGACGAGAAGTGATGTCTAAAAGTAATTTAGCAGGAAGTGCGATCGCACCACTTTCCCATACCTCTGCGTTAAAGCTGGTGCGGATTCCTAAGCTGAGATCGAAGGCTGTTAAGCTTACTTGGTTAGTTTCAGCATCCGCTTGTAACAGCACATTGGCAAGTACTGGATGAGTTGGTCGTGAAGGTACTGCACGACTAACGAGTGAGAGGTTTGTACTAAGATCGCTTTGGGAGCAAACTAATTTCATAAGTCAGATTCAGCTGGTGAAAAATATCCTAACACCCTTATTGTTCAGTATGCGATCGCTGTTTTTTAGTTAGTACGTAGGCGTAGGCATCGCTGACGAAGTTGCTTAAGGGTAGAAAACTCGTTTAAGGAGTATCAAGGCGCACATCCCACTTATAGTCTCCTCGATCCTCTGCTGAATCCACCTTCGCCACCAACAAGAGATTTCTTTTTATTGCAAGTTATAGGAGCAGTGCTTCAATATGGTTACGAGAACGTGAAAAATGCTGTGGTGACTAGGCAATATGAATATCCCCAAGGTTTATTCTTTGGTGGTAAATCGTTACAGCTTGGGTTGTCTCGACTATTATTATTTCTCGACAAAACGTTGAGTCACCGAGAAAGAATTGTACACGTTGACCTGCACAGTGGTCTCGGTAAGTTTGGCGAGATATCTTTGCTATTTGAAGGAGAGTCTAATCCAGAGCAAGTTGCACAAGCGCAGTGTGCGTTTGGCTCTAGGTTGAAAAGCCGTTACGATGATCGGATCGCAAAGGTGGCTACCTTGTCCGTGGTGGCTTTACCCGCGCTTTGGCTCAACGCCTTTGGGGTGTCCGCTACGACGGGATTACGTGCGAGTTTGGCACTTATAATATGCTTCGTGTTTTGGCTGCGTTACGCAACGAGAATCGACTGCATCACTATGCACAAAGAAACTTGTTTGCCCCCTCTAAGCAGCGATTACTAGAGGTCTTTTCGCCCTCCGATCTCACATGGCGTAATCATGTTTTATTATATGCAATAACAGTTTATAAACAAGCTTGTGTAATGTTAAACGATTAGAATTAAGACCATTAAATAATTAGCGATCGCAGTCTCTTCAGACGTAACTTTGCACTTCCTGGTTATAAAATGTCAAACTTTCTAGTTTTTTTTGCAGGTTTAACGAGCAAGGATTGAGTGCTAAAGTCTCTAAATTAAGTTCATCCTGAAATCGTTTGATTTTGTCACGACAGGTAATTACATCACCAATAATTGAGTTTTCCAGCAAATAGTCTTCATCAAAAGAGCTTTTTTGATCGCTAATCGGTATCAGATTTTTACTGTCATTACCACAACTTTTGGCTCTATCTTTAAAAGCTTTCATTCTTTGGCTAAAAGTGCGAAGAAAAGGCAATGCCTCACTTACTGCTTCTTCATTTGTGCGAGCAACAAAAAAGAACCGCGCTAGCATCAACCGATCGCAACCACTGGAATTAATCGCACGATATTTAGTAACATTGCTCTTAAGAGTATCCAGAGAAAACGGCGCTCCTCCCATTAAGCCAAGGGAATTAATTGCGGTAAACTTGAGCGCTTCATCATCGCTGGTTGCTACATATACTGAAATCGGTTTCTGCAAAGGTTTTGGATAAATAGTCACTCCTTCGCACTGATAGTATTTACCGCTAAATGACACGTTAGTATCATATAGTAGTTTATGAATCAATGCCATTGCCTCTAGAGTTTTAGAGCGAGATTCACTCATGGGAGTGCCAAAGTGCTTGTTTTGTTCGGGGAACGGCCCACCCTTTGCAATTCCAATGGAAAGTCGCCCGTTGCATAGATTATCCAGTGTAGCAATGCTTTCAGCAATAGCGATCGGGTTATGAAATGCCAGCAATAATGCTGCTGAACCTAATCGGATTTTGACAGTTACGCCTGCTAAGTGTGCCATCAACATTAAAGTCGCTGGGCTAACACTGAAATCGTTAAAATGATGCTCTGTTACCCAAGCTTCTTCAAAATCCAAGCTTTCTGCACGTTTTACCAACGCAACTTGCTCCTCGATGGCACGACGAGCATCTTGGTGATGATTTTCGTAATTGCAGAAAAGTCCGGTTTTCATAACAAGTGTTCTTATTTTTGTGTTGCAAGCCGTCGCAGTTTTAGCCACAAACAGGTGGGGAGCGAAACGTTTTATTAGAGTTTGGTTCTGTGCAAAAAGGTTGGCGAAGCAATTTTTTACTGATGTCGGTTCCGTTGGACTCAAATACTATCAAGTGCAATACTTGCTCTAGGAAACGCCGTTTATCAAAAATGCCTTGAATCAGCACCTCTAGTTCAGTTGCACCTTTGAGAGAAAAATCTTCATCATCAATAGTGTGCCAGGGTAAAAACTCCTGCAAGTCTGAGGTTAATGTACCGACTCGTGCTTGATTTTTGCAAGTAATAAATAGGAATGAATTATAAACAAACAGCTTCGGTATCTGTTGAAGGTAAGTTTGGATTCGTCGATAACCTGCTTTGAATGTGGCATGTTCATCACCTGGATAAATCGAGACAATAACTGCCAATGGTAAACCGTTGATAAAGACAACTACATCAGGACAGTGAGCATGATTCCCTTCAACTATAGTCAAAGGATGAATAACTAGCCAATCATTATTTAGCAAATTAAATGGATCGATGAGCCACACTTTGTCATGAACTATTTCTTCGTTAAAGAAATATTCAACTTCAACACCATCGGTTAGAAGTTTGTGAAAGCGGCGGTTATTTTCCAACAAGTCAGAACTCTCTGTGGAGGTAACTTGATAGATAACCTTAGCGATCGCTTCAGGCGGTTTTGTTGGGTTAATCTTTTGTAAAGCCCTATGAAGGCGATCGCGCAAAACCACTTCTTTATAACTACTGCGCTTTATGTGATGCTTACCCAAAGCAACATCTGGCTCTAATAAAACTGTGTAGCCAATCACCTCGAACCAAGTAAGCAAAGATGGTGCGTAGGCGTAGCCCGCCGCAGGCATCGCAGATTGTGTAATATCAAAACGGCGGCGAAGTTTTCTTGTAACACGACTCGCCTTCATAGTTGTTTGCCTTAGCTGTGCTGGATTCATGAGAGTGGAAGACTTAATTTTGAGTTCATGCAGAAGCTCGCGCCTAGCTTGCTGACATTGGTTGGTATATTCACAGATGGCGTATACGGCTTGATAGTAACTATCAAAGCTAAAATTGTTCTATGGTATTGTATCTAGTGCTACATTCTACCAATTTTATTGGTAATAATATTTCTATTTCTGACTAATTGAGGACTTAGTGAAGCAGGCCTTGATTCCAAGCTTTGGTTGTTTACTGAGCAGCAAAACTATTGCAATCAGTAGTTTGATGAGTAAAGGTGCAAAAATTAGACTTAAACCCGAGAAAAACAAGATAATCAATATGCCTATCAACTGCTCTAAAAGCTGCATAGTACCTCGATAGCCAACTTTAGTAAACTGATTGACATCTAAACGGTCAAAAATGGGAATACCTTGACGATAGAGAGGAATTGTTAAGCGTTGAGCGATCGCAACTGCATGAGAATTAGTAATTAACCCAAGTTGCGGGTTATGGAATACAAATTTACTACTGAATGCGATCGCGCACTTCAAAGTGGTGGAAGCGCGACGCGCTTCTACCACTTTAGCGAAATCGAAAGTATAAGTGCCGAACCAGGTTTTAGTATTACATTTAACTCATTTAATGAATGCTTCTTGAATGATAAATGTAAAAATAAATTCTTGCACCTTCAGTAAAAACACTTAATATGTACCCGCATGAATCGACTTTGGGAAAACACAAGTGATGCTACTAAACACTGTTTCAATGTAATGCCTGGTATGCTGCTTAATATACTGATTCCACGGTTCATCTTGACGCTTAGAATTCTTTTTTTGCAAGACTTTTAAGAATATTTGGCTGCTGTGTTCGAGGTCGTCTTCAGCAGTATAATCGGTGTACGCCGAATCGCCATATACAACGCTTTGAGGTGGTAGATTTAACGGTAAAGCATTTAACGCACGTACATCAGAAGCACTACTTGGTAAAAACACAAATTCACGCTCGTATACCGCTTTTAGTAGTTAATAATTGGACTCTAACCCCATAGAAATATCGTTTTTTAGATGCTATGTAACCTCTGTATTCCTCTGACTTGATTCACTTAACATTAAATATCCGAATATTATCGCACATGGGTACAGGAAATGAGTCTAAAAGGTATTCCGTACAATCATTGCTTTGTTTTCGTAGAGTGTGCGTAAGTCCTATCGATATTAAAATTGCTATTCCTCTCAAAGAAAATGGACTATCAGAAGATAGTACACAGCAACTAGACCCACAGCATGAGAGGTTTTAGGCTTTCTGCATAGATTTGGGAATTATAACTAATTAGCCGGATTATGATACAAGTTTGCGCACTGAATGGCACAAAGAAAAGCTCAGGCGATCGCTATGTTTAAAATTGTGATGATTTGATGCAAAGTTGTACTTAGTGACACAATTGTGCTTTCAGATGGTCTGCCAATCGAATTGCTAAGGCAACAATGGTGAGCGTAGGATTAGCATAGCCTCCTGTAGGGAAAACAGAGCTACCTGCCATGAATAAATTAGAGATGCCATGAACTTGACAATTTGCATCGACTACTCCTTGTTTGGAGTCGTGATGCATACGTGTTGTTCCCATATTATGATGGGTACTCAGCGAAGCGACTGGACGATCTCCATCTAATTCAATCTGCAACTGGCCCAGTCCTGCATTAGCAAACTCTTCTGCAAGTACTAGCTGCGATCGCTTCACACTGCAAATATCTATTTCGCTCCAATAATTAGTTAATTTTGCTTGCGGACAGCCAAGCTTATCTAATTGATTACTGAGTGTTACCCGATTATCTGGATTTGGGGTTTGTTCAGTTTGGCTGAGAACTTCAAACTTTGTATATTTCTGTTCATTATTTTCATGGTAAGACCATCCTCCATGACTCAAATCAGGGAATAAATATTCTTTTTTGACATTATATTTATACCAATCAGCTACTAAATCATCAATATTCGTAATCACATTTTGCAAATGCTGAAAAACATTTTTAGGTAACTGTCTTTGTCGAACCGAAGAAAACAAAATTTTTGCAGAAGCCTTTGCTGCCGATCTAAATCTTTCATCTCTGGGATATAACAACGCAGTCATATTTAGTAATTTTTCGCGGCGCATAACTTGTTCTGTTAGGGCAAATTTTCCCATGACTGTGACATTATTCACCCGACGTAAGTCATACAAAGCCATCGAATTAAAGATTTTACAGTTTTGGGGAACAAGCATACCACAACGAATAAAAGGATGATCCATAAAGAACCTACCCACCAAATCATGTTGATTGCCTAATCCATTCTTTTGAATTCGGTTTGACAATAACAATAAACGTGCGTTTTCAATACCACCTGCGGTTAAAATAAATACTTTTGCAGCTACCCAAAATTTATTACCAGATAAACACGCAACTTGCACGCGTTTCACCGTCTGGGCTGTGTCATCTGCCTCAATTTCTACCACATTGGCGTTGAGGAATGTAGTTATATTAGGAGATTGATTGATTTGGTGGCGATATTCATTGGTGAAAATATCGCGTGGGCCAAACTGAAACATACTGGTAGTAACTCGGTCACTTGTGAAATGTGTCCGAGGAGATTGAGCATTTTCCCAAGCCTCAGCTTCATAAGCAAAAGAACCGAGTTTACAAACTGCTTGAGCGCGCTCATAAAATGGATTGAGGTGAGATTTACTAAAAGGCCAGCCACTGTATGGCACCCAATCTCGTTTTTCAAAATCTATTTCGTCTAACGGCACGTGCCTCAGACCAAGTTGATTTTTATTAATTTCAATATTCCAGACATTAGCCAATCCACCAAATTGACGATGACGCATATCTTGCAGTGGTGGAAAAGGATCTCCAACAGTTTCTCCTTCACCAAGAGATGCAGTTTCTTGATTAAATTCCAAATCACCACTTTCTAGTAAGCACACTTGAAAGTCTTGCCCAATTAATTCTCGTGCGAGTGTAATTCCTGCTGGGCCAGCACCAACTATACAAACTTCAGTATTGATAACTTCATCTATCGGCAATTTGCGGCTATCAATCAACATTAATTAATTCCTTTGAATCTAATTTATTATTTTTAACCACAGATTGACATAGAAAATTAATTGATGTAAATCTGTAGTTTTATTTTCATAAAATTGGCTTTTGTAAGAAGTTTACTGTTTCATTCAGCCGATGAAACACTCGGTATTGCAGAACGAATTGCATTAATAAAATTTTGGGCATAATTCTGCGTTGAAAAATCGAGGGCGCGTTGTCTGGCAGCTACTCCGGCACTCTGGGCAAATTCTTGCTCGTCAAGATAGCGGAGAATTGCGATCGCTAGTTTATCCGCATCGCCGTAAGGTGTTAATAATCCATTCATGCCATCGGTAATAATCTCTGTCGGGCCGCCTGCACTGCCAGCAATTACAGGTTTACCCAGCGCCATCGCCTCAATAATCACAATCCCAAAAGGTTCTTTATCTGATGCATGAACGAATACATCCATTGCCTGCACCCATTCCGGGATATTACGCTGTAGTCCAGCCATAATTACCTGCTCTTTCAAGCCCAAAGCAGCAATTTCGGCTTTTAA
The DNA here is from genome assembly GCF_964247315.1 of uncultured Nostoc sp. Lineage (GTDB taxonomy): Bacteria > Cyanobacteriota > Cyanobacteriia > Cyanobacteriales > Nostocaceae > Nostoc. The sequence goes on along the minus strand of NZ_CAXTTT010000012.1, from coordinate 33,176 downwards.
AAAGTTATCATAATCCGGTTCTAAATCGTGCTTACCGCCAACCACCACACAATGGGCATCGGGATACTTCTGTAAAATTTTGGGCATCGCTTGCACCAATACGTGCATTCCCTTCCATCGTTGCAATCGCCCCACAATTCCAATCAACGGCCCGTGTAAAGGTAAGCCTAATTTTCGCCGTGCTTCTTCTGGAGTTGGTAAAGCATTAGGCTCAAATCGGTCTAATGCGACACCAGGATAAACCAAAGGTGTTGGCCTGTGAGGCCAAATCTCTGCCTGTGCTTGCTTACCATCTTGCGAGAGGGTAATAATTGCCCGTGCTGGAATGAAAGTTGCGATTCGTACCAACCAAGTTTTATCACTAGGCACTTCTAGTTGATACCACACAGCAGGCAACCCCGCCAACATTGCCGCCAAACCTCCAGATATATGCGTGATCCACATCCAATTAACAATTATATCTGCACGTTCGCGGCGAGCGATCGCAGCTATCCGTAAAACAGCGCCAATAAAACGGTGGATTTGGCGTAAACGTCCACTTTCTACAACTCGCGCATCAATACCCAGAGACTTTACTTGTTCGACCATCGGGCCGTCTTCTAAAAATATCACCAGCCACTCAACACCAGCATTACGTCCCTGCTGCACCAAATCCCAAAGCATCATTTCACCACCGCCTCGTTGCTCGGCCAGTGGCATGACTATAATTACTTTCATAATCTATAAAAGTCCTATTTAAGTTGTAATATTTATGAGATTCTCGATTTATTAGAGAAGTTAGGAATGTTGGAGAGCATCTGAGGATTGCTATAGTACTTGTGTCCTGCCATAGCCATAGCTAAAAATCCCCAAAGAATCATCCCTGACACGCTCAACATCCCGCTACCGATAACTAACTGTGAAGCAGAACTGATCCCAATGGCGCGGGCAGCACTGACAAAACTATCGAAACGACCTTCACCATAGCTGCTAACACTAATAATTAAGAAGATTAATCCACCCATATAAAATATGCCTCCAAACCAACCAAGGGTGAAAAACATATCTAAAATGCCACTATCAATTACCACTACTTCAATTTGACCAGTTTTTTCGTTGACCTTCCAAATATTTCCTAAGCCATTACCTAGACCATTAGAAAGGGCTAAACCAAGATTTCTGTCGTAAGTTCCCGATCTATCTTTAAAGCTGCCATCTTCTTGAATATTAGAAAAAGTTTCAAAACGCGCTGCTACCACCCCAGCAATTGGTTCGATAGTTGTCAATGGCACAACACAAATAGCCATGACCAAAATTATTGTAACTAAGCGCATTTGAATTCTGGCTTTGACTGAACCCATAATCATAATTATTCCAAATAACCAGCCTCCCCAATTAGTACGTGCTTGAGTTAATAAAAAAGATAAGTAACCAACAGCTGAAGCCGGAAAAATTAAGTTTCCTGAACCGGTCAATAACAACAGTAACCCAGCCTGCATAACAGAACCAAAGGGGCCGACTGAGTGTAATGTACTCCAGACGCGCATCCCGAAAGGTACAGGGTTTCCAGAACTCATGAATAATTTTGATTGTATGAGCCAGTACCTATCCCATTCAGGAGCTACCACAAATTGATATACGCCATAAGTTCCTAAAATCAACACACACCAGAGAAATGTTCGCTGAATATTCTGGCGATAGCTGGGATAATCTCGCCAGTTGATAAATAAGTGAAAAGCGAAAATCACAGGACTGAGCCAATCCATCAATCCGCGTGCTACAGGAATAGGTGGGTTGTAAATTAGACCGACAAGAAAGCCATAGAACACTCCGATAAAAGCCAAAACAAACGGCAAAGCTCCCTGGCGAGAGGCACGGGGAAAGTGTCGTAAAAATGTTGCTATAGTTATAAACACCACTAAGTAGGGTGCTATAAGCATTTGGCGGCTAGGATCCCAGCCCACCCGATAGTCAACTAAGCGAGTTGCTAAGGGTGTGAGAAACCAAATCCACCAGGTAAAGCCAATGTAGAGAATAGGATGCCGCAAGTATAAAAATACGGCTACTATTAAAGCTGTCACCGGGAAAATTAGGCGTAATCCGGCAGTAACACCACCAAAATAGCAAACTACAGTTAGTAATATAAAGCCTGCGATCGCCATCCAACCCTGTAGCGATCGCTCTTCAGGAGAATAGTTTTCTTGTAAAAAACTATTGAAAAGTATCTGCTTAGAATTCATTCAATTTTAGATATACATATAAATCAATTTGGCAAATTGAAAGTAATTCACAATTTAGTTCTTCAATTACGAATTACGAATTACGAATTGTTTATATCCCTGCCAACGTCCACGCCAAGATGCTAATAACTTTTTCCCCGCCAACGGCCCTTGACTAGGTAAAAATCTCAGCCATTGTACTAAGCCCAAACTATCGCAAGTACCCACGAATACTGCCCAGAACAAAAATGCAATTCGGCGGATAAATGGTAAATGCTCTAGTAAAACTAAGGTTTCATTATGGACTAAATTAATAAAGGCAATTTCATTAAAGTTATTTCGCTGATCTTCGTCAAAACGTTGTGCTGGATAATGATCTACAGCAACGTGAGGATCGTAAATTATCTTCCAACCAGCCCGCTTTAATGTCAGGGTGAATGCCATTTCAAAGTGTACCTGCGCTCCAGTACCGCGCATCCGCTCGTCAAAGCGCAGTTGTCCGATTGCTTGGGTGCGAAAACTCATGTTCACACCCTTGAGAATATCGACTTCGCGGGGTTCTCCCACTCCCAGGTGATGGTTGCCAATGACTCGCCCAAACCACTGCAACTGTCCCACTACTGGGCGGGATTCGTCTTCTAATTTGCTGCCGTGATATATCCAATCACGCCCTCCCAGTCCGCCAAGGCGACGATCGCAGGTAAAGTAATCCGCAATCCGCTCTAACCAATCCGGGTGGGGTGCGGCATCATCATCAGTAATGGAAACAATATCGCCCTCCACTGCTGCTAGTCCGACGTTGAGAGCTGCTACTACCCCCGATTGTGTCACTTTCACGGTATGCAGTGGCAAGTTGTGCGCTGTGTATTGCGCCAGAAATTGCCAAGTTTGTGCATCCGTATCGCGGACAACCACTATCACTTGATCGACTGGTTTAGTTTGCTCCTGTAGCGCCAAAAGGCAGCGTGAGAGGTCTTGTGGACGGCGATAAGTCGGTATCAGAACGGTGTTCCGCATTCTTGCTTAACTCCTCGAATAGATCCACATAAGTTTGTGCCATAGCAATCCAGCTATGTTGTTCTGCCACAGAACGAGCAGCTTGACTCATTTGCTGCATTAGCATATCTACACTTACCAAGGACATCATCGCCACAGCTAAAGCATCGATATCATTTGAGTCGGGTAAGACAATGCCACATTCTGGTGTCACTAACTCTGCACCCCCCGTAGCTGTGGCAGTAATTACTGGTAGTCCTGAAGAAAGTGCTTCTAACAATACGAGGCTACAAGCTTCATATCGGGAAGGAAAAATAAATAAATCTACTGACCGCATAATTTCGGGGATATCACGACGAAATCCGACAAAATGCACGCGATCGCTTAACCTCAAGGATGCTGCTAGTTCAGGGAAGGGACTACCTTCGATATGACCTACTACCGCCAAATGTAAATTGGGTACTTTCACCAAGGCGTGTAGTACTGTATCTAAATTCTTTCTGGGTGTGCGGATGTCTCCAGCAAACAAGGCTAGGGTGACATTCTGCGGTAAACCTAATTTTTGGCGGTCGCTTTGGCCAGGGGTAAACTCTTCTAAGTCAACGCCATTGACAATTACCCGAATTCGAGAACGCGGTACACCAATGTTGACTAATTCTTGAGCTACTTTTTCAGATACAGCCACCACAACCTGCGCTTTTTGGAAAGCCTGTTTTTCCCAACGGGCATTAAAAGCCGTAAATAGCCACTGGTAAAAACCATATAAATCGCGGCGGTTGCGAGAAATATGAACAGGCGATCGCAACCATGAACTGTGGACAAAATGTACAGCATTCACATCAGCCGCAGCCAGATTAATTGCTCCATTGACTTTAACTAAATCAATGTCAGAGCGATGTTTACGTAACCAATCTGCACTTTTTTGGGCAAAGATGAAATTACGTACAAATTCTGTAGGATAGCCTTTGACTGGAATTTTAATCCAATTAACTTGGCTATTTTCTTCTAGTTCTGGTGCGACTTCACTAGCTAATAATGTCAAGTGATGACCGCGACGAATTGCTTCATTCGCAACCTCATAGTTTACCCGCCCTTGACCATCACCTTTTTTGATTTTATGAGTAACAATACAAAGTTTCATCCACTATCTTCCTTAACAAGCTCACACAGAGACGCTAATAAAAACTTTAAATAATTTTCTTCTATTCTCTTTGCGATCTTCTCTGACGAGACGCTGCGCGAATGCGTACTTTGCGGTTCGTAAAAAAAACTAGAACCACAACTCAGATATGATTGCCTGATTATTTCGATACTCCGATTAACTTACTTGCTAAAAATCGCGGAGTAAAACTAAGACTAAGTGCTGCCATAGTTCGCACATTAAATTTTTGTTGATTCAGCGCCTGTAAAAAATAAGGACGTGCGGCGGCTATCTGTTCGCTTCGTAGCAAACCAATTCCTAAAGTAGTATTAGCTTCTAACCATTTCTGTTGAAAATGAGTTCTAAATTCCTGTAAACGAGGGTCTTCCATAAATACTTGATAACAAAACATTTCGCTTTTAGCTTTGCGAATTTTTGCTTGCACATCTCGACTCCCACTGAGCATAGTATCAGTTTGCTCATGGGCGCGATATCGCGTCAATCTTTCTGGACAATAGTAAGCGCCATAACCAGATATACAGAATAGATAGGTTAAATATAAATCCCACATCCCACCAACTTCTGAGGGAATACTATACCAATCCACCAAATTATTCCGAATCACGCAAGATGCAGCAGTAGGTATACTTTTATCTATCAATCCAATTTTATAAAAAGGTTGATGAATTCCTTTTGCTAGTTTGTCTCGCTTGTAAGCACGGGTATTTTCTTCGGTACCAGCATGATTAATTATACTATTAGCATCTATAATATATTGGTCGCAAAAAGCGAGAATTAAATCAGAATTTGCTTCTAGTGGTGGTACAAGCTTTGCTAAAAAGTCTTCATTCCAAATATCATCGTCATGTAGACTAGCAACATACTTACCTTGCGCCATTTTAAAGCCATACTGCTGATTAGCTAACATACCTACATTTTGCTGATGCTGCCAAAATTTGATGCGTGAATCACCAAAAGATGCGACAATGGCTTGGGGATTTTCTGAACTACAATTATCAGAAATAATAATTTCAAGATTTTGATAAGTTTGTTTTACCGCACTGGCGATCGCTTGCTTGAGATAGTCTGGTCGATTATAGGTGGGGATAACAACGCTGACTAAAGGTTGTTGACATTCTTGATGTAATGACATATTTTTCTCCCTTGATATTTTCTAAGTAAAAGATGTACTATTTGATTTTTTAGCAAATTTAGCTTATTTAGCTGGAGAGATACTATATAGTTTGTTGGCTTGAGAAGGAAATTCAGCTATTGTTTTTGCATAAATTGTTCGGAGATTAGTTACATGAGCAGCCATTGTAAATTCTTTCATCAATAAAGTATGACCTTGCTCACCCATGTATCGGCTTTTTTGATAATCTCTATACAATTCATTAATAGCATCAGCCAGCTTTTGGATATTATTGCTTGGAACAAGAATACCCGTTTCTCCATCTCGTAAATGTTCTGGAATCCCTCCGACTGCACTACCAATTACAGGGCGACAACGAGAGTATGCTTCCAGAGTTACAAGACCAGCAGGTTCAGGCCAAACACTAGGAAATATAACTGCAAAACACTGTTGATAAAGTTTATCTAATTTATCCGAATCGCACCAACCATGCCAAGTGATTCGCTGATTCAATCCGAGTGTACTTGCTAACTTTTCTAACCGTGGTCGTTCCCAACCTTCACCTGCAATATCAAGTTGAATTTTCGGGTCTGTATGTATTAAGGTTTTGAGTAACCATTCCAGACCTTTATCAGAAACAATTCGTCCAGCGAACAAAATTCTTTGATTTTGATGTACTTCCAAACTTAGAGGGGAAGTTGCTATTTCTGGTATAGAGATTCCACAGTGTAGCGTTATAGTTTGTTCTGGGGGTACACCGTTTTGAATTAACTCTTGCCGCACATATTCGCTATTAGCAATGAAAGTAATTTTTAGCCTTTTCAAGACATCTAAAAACTGATGAGTGGTTTGAAGTTCTCTAAGAGTTCTTAAAGGTCTACGGCTACCACATTTATCTACTAATTTACCCCAGGTACATCCTAAGTAAGAGAAGTTGCGATCGCAGATTGTCCGTTGCTCTGCTAAATACTTTGTGCCACTAGGGCAGTAAAATGAGTGATTATGAACGCTGAAGATAGCAGGACATTCCCCTGTAAGTTGCAATAGCAAATCTGGACTGTGGATGTGCAGCAGTTTGAACTGACTTTGATCGATATTTTTAAGTGATTTTATCACGCGATCGCTAACATCAGATGGTCGATGTTCAAACAGAGAAGCTAAATAAGTTTCAACACCTCCGCTCCCACCGACACCGAAACTTGAGCATTGATAAATTAGGTCTTTTTCAAAGATTTCTTGGGACATATTTTCTATGAATTTTAAGTATATAGGACTAATTTTAATAACTTATTTATCGGTATAATAAGTGTTTAAAATTTTATTAATTTACTATTTTGCGAATTTAGTGGTTTACGGCTGTAGAGATTTACAGCCGATGAATATGTTGTAAGTACTTTGGAAATTGGTTGTTTTTTCTAATCTTGTTGTCTTACTTCATATTGCATTTGATGATATTTCCAAAGCTTGCCTTTTAGTTCCAATAGTTCTTGATATTTACCTTGTTCTACTATCCGTCCCTGTTCTAAAACTACAACTTTATCTGCTTTAGAAATAGTAGAAAGACGGTGAGCGATCGCAATTACTGTTTTACCAACAGATAGCTTTTCTAATGAATCTTGAATTAAGCGTTCAGATAGCGAATCTAAGGCGCTAGTTGCTTCATCCAAAATCAAAATTTCTGGGTTCCGCAGTAAAGCTCGTGCAATAGCAATTCGCTGTCTTTGTCCTCCAGATAATCTAACACCCCGATCTCCTAATTGGGTATCAAAACCTTCAGGCATTTCCAAAATAAATTCTAGTGCATTGGCTAGTTTGGCGGCTTCTTGAATTTCCTCAGTCGTCGCTTCTGGAGTCCCGTAAGAAATATTCTGCCAAACATTAGTATTGAAGATAAAAGTATCCTGACTGACAACAGCTATTTTGCGACGTAGAGAGTTAATTTCAAACTGACGGATATCGATTTCATCGATGTAAATATATCCATCTGTTGCATTATAAAATCGGGGAATCAAATCAGCAAGAGTTGTTTTACCAGCGCCAGATGCTCCGACTAACGCTGTCATCTTTCCCTTTTCAATCGTCAGGGTAATATTATGCAGGACTAGATTTTCATCATCATAGCCAAAATCCACAGATACTAAATCTATCGATCTGTTTAATCCCTTAAACTTAACTCTGCCATTTTGAAAGTAATATTTTTCATCACTTGTCAACAGATTTTTAATATTGTCTGCTGAACCATGTAAAGTGCTAAGATATGCTCTCGTACCATTAATATCTTGAACAAATGGGATAAAACGAAATAGTACAAAGAAAAAGGTTAGTAAAGAAGCAACTTGTAGCGTTCCATTAGTGACAAGACTAGTAAATGCTAAAATAATCATGCCGATCAATACTGTAGTCGCCACCCCTTCAGCAATTGGCTTCACAAGTGTCCAGGTAAATACAACTTTTGTTGTGCTACTTATTACCTTATCGCTAGCTTTATAATAACGTTGACGCTCAAATTCTTGAGTACCACAAGAATGAACAGTGCGAATGCCATTAATAAATTCTACGGCTGTTGATGTAAAATTAGCATTAGCAGTTGTCATCCCAAAACTTGATTCTCTGACTCTAGCATTCAGATTTGACAACCCCACTCCTAAAAGTGTAAATAGCAATGCTGATATTATAGTCAATTGCCATGATATCAAAAACATTGATATTAAGTAGACAAAGGTTGTTATTCCTCTAGTTACTAAAAAAGCTCCGCCACTAAAACCTTGTCTGATTCTTTCAATCTCTGTGGTAATTGTGTTAATTAGTTCGCCAGAACGAGTTTTACTAAAGTAACTTAGAGATAAAGATTGTAACTGTTCAAAAATTTGCTTGCGTAAGCGATCGGCAAGATGCAGTTGAGATAATTCAGTATAAACTTGAGAAAAATAATTGAAAGTGGCACGTAACCAAGTACTTAATAGAATCAGCAAAGATACGCGATATAAACGATTAATTGCTGATGTCTTGGCTCCCAAAATCCAAAGATCAAACCATTCTATTCCTGTTTGGACAGGTTGAGCATTGGGGCTAGTTAAGCTTTGTAAAAATGAAAGTAAGAAACCGATACTTACACCTTCAAAGGTTGCTGCCAAAATTGAGAAAACTAAAGCTAAAATTGCAATTTTACGAAAGTGTTTAAATTCTCGCAATATCAAATAGTTTTCCTGCCAAAAACTGCTAGCTTTAAGCAGATTACTGAGTGGTTGAGGAAGCTGTAAATTCATGGATTTGATCATAATATTTTGGCAAGGTAGATAGACATCTATAGATCGATCCGGTTCAGAGTGAGTAACAAAACCTTAATGTAGAGATGTGATTTATTACGTCTTGAAAAACCAATTCTCTAGAACCGGATTACTCTATAGATGCTATGTAAACAATTTTTGTTTGAGCCTCAGTACGGTAAATGAAATCATCAATTACCGCACAGATAAATTACAGGGTTTGGCTATCCAGATGTAATAGATGAGACTGTGCCTCTACTTCCCAGGAAGCTGTAATTTCTGGTAATTTATTTAGCTGTACTGCATCTTCCAAAGTCCAACAACGAAATCCGGTTAAACTCATGTCACCCCGTAGCACGTTAAATAACTGTGGCAGATTGTCGAGATTGTATTTACCCATCCAACGCGCTAGCAGTGTGGTATTGTGGGTGCAAAAGCTCATCGCTTGAAATAGTTTACCCCGTTCCCCAACACGCCATTCATGACAAAAAACTGACCCTGGCGAGTAAACCTGCATCAATACAATCAATCCCAACATGACTGGACTTACTAATAGCAGCAATACGAAAGCAGCAATCCAATCAATTACTCGCTGCAATTGTCTCAAGGGTTGGTTAGGAAGTTTTTTGCCAGCAGGTATGCTTAGGAATATTGGTTTTTGAGCTGCTTCACATGCATCTGCCCAAAATTTGAGCAAAGCCTCACCCAATTTTGGATCTATACTGACCAAACTTACTGGAGAATGTTGTAAGCATTCTACTAGCGATCGCTTATTATTTAATGAAGCCAGATATGGTTGTTTAATTCGTCCAGGCACTTTCACCAAAAGCTTACCCCGTCGCCACTGAAGTGTGCAGTACCCACGATTATCTTGGTGTGACTGGGTTACATCATATAAATTATCTAGAGTTGGAATTATTGAAGTTGTCATAATGTCTTTGGGTTTATACAGGAGTGAATTACTGAGGCGTTATCAAAGGCTATTAATGCCAAAGACCCAAATCCGAATCTTGTTGTAAGTCCAAAAATATGCTATAGTATTTGCCACTCAGCCAGGCACGTATTGCGTAGAATGCTGCTGGTGTAGAAATTTATAAATTAGACAGATACTAATTACATAGGTAGTAATCACCGCTACTATTAACATTCATGGGCAAATTATGATTTTCCGGAAACTACTGACAGTAGAGAAGTGTAGAGAGAAATTACCCATGAATCTATATCTACCTCTAATTACGCTGAGGTGTTCATTGTCTCAATAGATTAAAAAAACCAGTCTGCTCTTGTCTTCTAGCCTTTATGAAGGTGCTTTAATCTCTAGAATATAAGACTATGTAGAAATAGCGATCGCTTAAATAACTTCTTTATTTATTCTTTAAAGAGTCAGTGATTTCTCTGAAAACTCATAAAGATAGCATAAATATACTGAATTCTTCCCGATAGCAACAAAATTCAATTTTGGTTATAAATATGAAACCCAAAATCCCCGACTTCCTTAGAGAAGTCGGGGATTTATCATCTAGCGGTATTAGTACAGCGCAGCTTAAATAAGCCAAACATTTTAAATGCCTAAAACCCTTACGGAACAGTAATTACGAATTACGAATTACTTTTCTACAGCTTGACGTAGAGCTAATTGCTGTTGTTTGATATTAGGTACGTAATTACTATTAGAGTTTGATACCCCATTAGCTACAACCCCAATTAGATTTAACTTACTCAGCATAGCTGTCGCTTGATTAAGCTGACTTCGCGTCACAATACCAATGCTTGCCACCATAATCACACTACGACAAGATGATGCGGTAAGCATGGCATCCACCAAGCCGAGAACTGGGGGAGCATCTATGAGTACTAAATCATAATTTTCCTCAAATGCTGTCATTAATTGGATCATCCGAGGGGAACTCAACAGATTAGCTGGGTCGGTAGGTTTGGGGCCAGCAGTCAAAATATCGATGTAGGAAGAGCCTGAGTATTGAAGACTAATTTGGTTGGGTAGAGTTGTATCACTCGCCAATAAAGTTGAAAGCCCCTGCTCATTAGGAAGATTCAGTTGATGGTGTAAACTGGGGTCGCGTAAGTTGGCATCAATCAGCAGTACCCTTTTGTGTAAACGAGCAGCACTCATTGCCAAACCCAACGCCAAAGCTGATTTACCCTCATCGGCTAAAGCCGAGGTAATCATCAAAGATTTTAAATTAGTAACAGTATTTAAAAGTTCGATGTTTTTGTAAATCAGATCCAGCGATTCCCAACGCGGTGGAGATTGCAATACCTGAATCGTCCAAGGAGCGAGAACTTCTGGCTTGCCAAAAGGCAACTTGATCATTGATTCTCTGGGTTTGGCTGGCGGTAACTTGGGAGTTGTTCCCAACAACGGCATGGCCATTTGCTTCTCTAACTCAGCAGTGGTGTGAACTGCATCATCAGCCGATTCGCGAATAAAGGCAGCAATACCTCCTAACATTAAGCCAACCACAGCACCTAACAGCAAATTCTGCTGGAGATTGGGGCCTAATTTTGCACCTTTTTGAGGATCTTCTACCACTTCCCAATTAAATCCACCCTTGGAAAGTTCTTGCCGTAATTGTTGTTCTGCTCTTAAAAGCTGCTCTAATCTTTCACGACTAAATTGCAACTGCGGTAACATTCGATTGTAATAAGCCAACAGAGGCGGGAAGCGTTTGATTTCAAAACGTAGCTCGTTTTCTTTCTGGGCCAAAGTTTGATCGCGAGCAGTTAAAGCAACTATAGTTGTCTGCGTTTCTACTAACTGACCAGCAAGGCTAAGATCGATTTGACCCAGCTGCCCTTTTTCGAGAAGAGAGTCTCCAGAAGTGAATGCACCAGCAGATTTTTCGCCTAAAGTTCTTCCTACCTCTTGTTGCAATAATTCCTTCTGGCCCTGAAGCTGTTCTTTGAGCTTTTGCACGCTCGGAGTTTGATCTGTAAAGCGTAAGCGTTCCTGTGCTAATGCCAATTCGCTTTTTTGGATTTCGTTTAGTAAGCCTTGATAGCGAGTAGACTGACTCAAACGAGAAGCAACTAGAGCATTTTGAGGAGAACGGTTAAGTTGTTCTTCTAAAGATTTTTGGCGTGCTAAAGCTTCCCCATACTGAGCGCGAGTTGTCTGTCTTTCTTGGGAAAGATTGTTCAAAGCTGTTTCAATCGCTTTGGCCTGTGATTCTGGATCGATTAAGTTCTGATTTCTGCGAAATCTTTGTAAATTTGTCTCAGCGGCGTTTACTTCTTCACTGGCTTTACTTAACTGTTCCCTGATGATTTGCAGACCTTTTTGTAAACGCGAACTCTGTTGTTGTTTGTTATATTCTAGATAAACTTGTCGAATTGCATCTAGAACTTTTTGGGTTTTTTCAGGATCTCCAGCAGTGTATTCAACTTGAAATATTTTAGTAGCAACATTATCTTCTTTGCTCCTGATTTGAGTTAAGACCAAAGAAGCTTTAATTTCAGCTGAAGTTATATCTGGATAATTAGACTGAAGTTTATCAACTGCTTTTTGGATGAGTCCTGAACCTTGCATCAAGTTAAGCTGGGTGGCAGTATCTATGACCACATTAGAGTCAGTAAACTGATTGTCTACCCCCGCACCACCTTCTGTTTTACCTTGATAGTTAGGTTCTACTAGCAGTTGCATAGAACTTTTATAAGTAGGCTTTGTCTTTACAGTTACTATGCTAGCAATGACAAGAGAACTAATTAATACTGCTAAGAACCAAGGAAATCTCCGCACAAATACGGCAAACATTTGTCCGTAACTTGGTTCACTTTCAGAAGCTGGAGCTAGATGAGGATTTAGACTAGTTTGAACCACTTTTATTATCCTTGTCTTCAAGACTTACGCTAAGAGATTCTCCGAAGAATATCTATTTTTTGACGAATCACCAATGAGGAGTGAGCGAATAAATAGGTAATCTGATAGTGAAAAAAGATTCAGAAATTAAATGAATAATTGATGCACGCCACAAGCTTGATGAATAATTTGCTCAACCTTGCTAAAGAATGCATTTTCTGAAAAGTTTGCTACAGCATGATTGCGGATGCGATCGTAATTCCAAGAAATACCATTCGCTTCTAATAAGGCAATTTGGAGAGATTCGGGTGTTTGTCTTTTGAAAAAGACTCCTGTTTCACCTGGAATTTGAGTATCTAATACTCCACCTGCACCATAGGCGATGACTGGTGTGCCGCTAGCATTAGCCTCTACTGGAACTAATCCGTAGTCTTCTAAGGCTGCGACAATAATAGACTTGGCTTTGGAAAACAAGTCTTTGCGGGTTCTATCACTTACGTGTCCCAAGAACACAATATTTTGTAATGCTTTGGATTTTAACCGTGCTAGTTCTGGCCCGTCACCAGATATTAATAGCCGCCACCCTAACCAATTAAAAGCTTCGACTATTATATCAAGTCGCTTATAACCGATCATCCGGGCAGAGGCCAGATAATATTCATCTTTTATATCTGAAAAAACAAATTTACTAGTATCAATTGGATAGTTCACCATCATTGCCTTTTTGCCATAAATCTTTTCAATCCGGCGGGCAACAACACTAGAATTAGCAATGTAAAGGTCAGGCTCCTGTGCATATTTCAGGTCTACCTTTCTCATTTCTTGAAATACTTGTTCGATTAAAGGAGCAAAATATCTATAGTCTCCGTACTCTCTTAAATAAGTTGCTGTATCCCATAAGAAACGGGTGACGTTATGGCAAAAACAAATATGGTGGGCATTGGGATTTTTTCGCACTGCTTTGGCGAAGCTGGTGCTACTGCTAATAATTAAATCGTATTCTTGTAGATCCAAGGCACGAAAGGCAGGAAAATATAAAGGAGCCATCGACCTGAAATACTTTGCTGCACCAGGAATCTTTTGTAAGAAGGTTGTATTAACTATGCGATCGCCTAGATCAATCGTTTTTTGGGGATCGTACAAAGATGTGAAAATATCTGCTTCGGGATAGCGCTTACAAAGCAGTTCAAACACACGCTCTGCCCCACCTCGCTGGGTTAAATAATCATGGACGAGAGCAATTTTCATGAAATTTGACCTAAAGTTTCGATCGAGTTTGTTGAAACGCTCCCCAGCAAGTTACTATCAACAACTTTAGTGTCCCGCAGTATAGCTTTCTATCCTCTTGATGAAATTCTGGCGACAAATATATAGGGGCGTACAGCTGTACGCCCCTACAGCTAATTCATTTGTGGCAAATATTTTTAGAACCGATATTATCCAACTGCTACTAAGATTTTTTCTGGAGCGAAATAGGTGTTTTGCTCAGTTCGTAGTCGATCGCAGAGTCTGCCTTCAGGTAATTCTACATCCTCATAAGTGAGGACTCGATCTTTAGAAATATCTCGTTTGAGGCGGCACCCTTCAGCTAAACCCATTGGTAGAAGATTTTGCTGTTGGACGATATCGGAATTTTCACATTGTCCGTAGGTCATGTAGTAACCGATGCCATCTAAAGTTTCTCCTGCTTTCAGGTCGATTTTGGCGGTGGTGACAACATCTACTAGCGGGCCTGCTAGTGGAGACATTACAGCATCACCAAATAAAACAGCACGCGCTACGGACAAGGGAACTTCAAAATGACAGAGGTGATAAGGAGTATAGAAGCTATAAAGTGGGCCTTCGCCTAATTTGTATAAGTTGAGATAGTGGCGTTGCTTGGGGTCGTCGTGAGTGGCAAATACATATATACCTGGGCCTGGTTTTGCTCCAACTACATAATCGACAATACCGCCCAGTTCTTTAAGTTGTTCAACATCATATAACTGGGTCATTTCATCGACATGACCGCTGAAGTCATATCCCAACATTCCCCGTTTGGCGACTTTCATGCCTGTGGCATTGGCAACGATCGCTTGCTCGAAGGAAATTTTGCTTCCGTCAGCGAAGCTAGCCACCATGTGGGGCTTTTGACCCCAACGTTTAGCAAATCCTTCCTGGGTGGTGGGATTGCGATAGGGGTCTTGGAGTCCTTTAATGTTACCGCACAATAAGGGAGTTAAACCAATGCTTTTTACAAAGCGATAAAGGTTCATTTGCACCCCTGGCTGATCGCCATCACAAGCGCTGAGAATCACGCCTGCTTTGTCGGCATACACTTTCAGGATGGGGCCAATGGTGCCATCGAGTTCGGCATTCATCATAATCACATGTTTGCGGTGGGCGATCGCTTCCATAACGATCCCAGCGCCAAATTCCACTGCACCCGTGACTTCGATTAATGCATCAATGCCTTCAGCCCGACACAGTAACTTAGCGTCTTCTGTGACTGCATATTTACCGTTAGCGATCGCATCTTCTAATTCGCTGACAGTTGCAACAACTTGAATATCTTCAATTCCTGCTTCCGAATAAGCTTGTTTAGCTGCACCAATCTGGCGATTGGAGATAGCAACTAACTCCATTCCTGGCACTGAATTGACAATTTGGTTGGCAATTCCTCGACCCATAAAACCAGCACCAATCATTCCCACCTTGATAGGATTTCCTGCTGCTGCACGGGCTTGTAAGGCGCGATCGATAATAATCATGAACTATACTCCTTTTTGGAACTGTTTGTTGTGTTACAAATTCTCGATAATTTTGCACTTAATAATTTGTTACGGCTAAATATTAAGTACATTTTCATTAATGACAGCTACTAACTAGTTTTTTGCTAGATGTTATAGTAGTAGTCTGTTTTTTCTGGCTGTGATTTTTGATAATTTGCTCCACAGCATTTCTGTATGTTTGGGCAAACTTTTCTTTGGTATGATTTGCTCTTGCATATTCCCATACCTGACGAGACATCAGCTTTAAGTCTTTAGCAGACAAATTGGCAATACTTATGACTTTCGCATTATTAGACCTCTTGCATAAGTCGAATAGACCCCCCTTAATCCCCCCTTATAAAGGGGGGAAACTTGAAATCTTGCCCCCTCCCCTTCACAAGGGGAGGGTTGGGGAGGGGTAATTCAAGGATTTTTGCAAGAGGTCTATTGTATTACCTCATGTAGAGGAGCCAGTGTGTTGTACGGGAAACACCTGGCACAGAGAAATAGTCTATAGTTATCTGGAAGCTGTACCGCCAACAGTCATCATTCTCAACAAAGGCCAATTTAAATCTTTCTCAGAGATTTCAGTCACATCTAGAGGCCAATCAATGTTAAAGAATGGGTCGTCATAGCGTAAACCTCTTTCATATCCTAGGGTGTAAAATTCACCCACTTGATATACAACTTCAGTCTCATCGGTGAGTGCTTGATAGCCATGAGCAAACATTTCTGGAACATACAAAGCGCGGCGATTTTCTGGTGTTAGTTCTACACCAATGTGTGATAAAAAGCTAGGAGATTCAGGACGCATATCAATAATTACGTCGTAGATTGCGCCTTTAGTACAGCGAATTAATTTTGTTTCTGCTGCTGGCAGAATTTGATAGTGCATTCCCCGAATAGTGCCTTTTTTGTAATTAAAAGATAGGTTACATTGGGCAACTGTTGGCTTTAATCCGTGTGCTTCAAATTCTTGAGCGCAGAAAGACCGAGCGAAAAAACCACGGCGATCTGGTTTTTCTTCTAAATCAATGATGAATGCGTCTTTTAGTGCAGTTTGAGTGAAGATCATGAATAAATAACCTTGAGAGGAATATTGAGAACAACAAAACTTGGCAAGTTTGAAAAATTAACTTGTTACAAACCTCATCCAAAATAGTCTTGAGTGGGTTTTTAGATTAACAATTAGCTTGCTTAGACTGAACTATATGGCGCTAACTTTGGTTGGGGAAAAGTATTGTCTCGATATTGAGTACAAACTTCTGGACGATCGGGAGAAGTAGAAGTGTAGCAAGAGAATAGAGTTAACCTATCTTCTGTGCGTAATGTCCCGTGATGTATGACTTTTTTGGGATCTACAATAATGACTGTTCCTGCCGATCCCGTACAAGATTTCCAAGCCTGTTTCGGGATAATTTTATTTAGTTCATCATCTGTGATGCCTAAATGACCAGATTGCCAAAGCTTGTAGTAAGTACGGTAATAATTTAATCTCAATAAAGAGGTTAAAGAGGCTGGAATATATTCAAAGGGGCCGTGCTTTTCTTCCACATCATTCAAGTAAATAATGATTTTGATCATGCGACGGTCTTCTGCATCTTTGTGCCATAGTTGTGTACCAAACTGATTTTTATTCGGTAAATCCTTGCGGAGATGTACACCATGAAAAATGATCGGTAGACCAATGTAGTTTTCAATGATGTTTAGAAGCCTTTTTTCACTTCCCCAAGTAGCAAATTCAGGTAAATATGTAACTGTGTAAATTTGGGGAATTTTTTCATTTGAATCGTCATTATTGATAGATGCCATCTGGGACGAATAAGTATAAGCTGCCTTGAGCAATTCTGATGTTGAATCGAATCCCAATTCATTAAGTGTGGTGATATGAATACCATCACATTTAAGATTGTCAAGAATTTGGCGATCGCCTTCTTCTAGTGCAGGTAAATTAGCAGCGTGTTTCAAAAGTGCTAATCTGTAAACTAACTCAGATCCCAGTGAAGAAATTTTGCGTTTAATCTTGAGCAGCATGGCATGACTACCTTTAATACACTATCGGCTATTCTCTATTTGTTGCCTTAACTCTGCTCTTGGATAAGTATCATCCCAGTATTGGGTGCAGAGTTCTGGTCTTTCAGGAGGGTTGGCGGTGTAACAAAAGAATAGTGTTGAGCGTTCTTCTGTGCGGACTGTGCCGTGATGCAAAGTATTTTTTGCATCTACAATCAAGACAGTACCTGCTGGACCTGGGCAGGATTTCCAAGTTGATTTGGGGATGACTGTTTTCACTTCTTCATCATCGATACCCCTATAGCCTGACTTCCAAAGTTTGTAGTAAAGCCGAAAATAATTCCAACTAAATAAGGAAGTTAAAGAGCGGGGAATATATTCAAAAGGCCCAGTTTTTTCTTCGACATCATTCAAGTAAATAAAGATTTTGATAATGCGACGGTCTTCAGAATCGCCATGCCATAGTAGTGTGCCAAACTGATGTTTGCTAGGGAAATCTTTACGTAAATGTACACCATGAAAAGCAATAGGAAGACCAATATAGTTTTCGATCAGATTGAGAAGTCTTTTCTCCATTCCCCAGGCATAAAATTCTAGTAAACCTGTAACTGTGTAAATTTGTGGTAACTTTTCATCTAGATGGTCGTTGTTGGAATTTTCCATCTGAGACAATTGCTGGTAAGCAGCTTTGAGCAGTTCAGAGCTAGAGTTGAAGCCTAAATCTGCTAATGTTGTAACATAAACACCCTCTTTTTTGAGAGCCTTCAGGATGTTGCGATCGCACCCTTCCAATGCTGGCAGATTTCTGCTATGCTTCCAAAGAGCTACATAATATCGAAAGTCAGAAGATAACGTAGATATTTTGCGTTTAATTACACTAAACATGTAGTAAATACTTTCTAGTTTCAATGTCAATTGTTCGGTAATTGAGTAGCTTATGGCTTATAGCTCCGCATTTCTTGAGTAGGTATTTCACTTGATTCAGCTAAACTAAAATCTTTAGAAACCATCACATCAAAAGCACATAAACTGACTAAAGCTAAAAATGGGACTACTGTCTTAATGGCAGACATAGGCCATCTTCTTAAAGCACCTAAGAAAACTTTCAAGTTGACTTCTTTACCGTTTTGTAAAAGCATCCGCCGACAAAACTGCTTAGAATATCCACTCTGCTCCAATTTCAAAATTACTTCGGGTATGTGTTTGTATTGCATTAACAGTGCAGATTTTGGTTCTTTCTGCCAATAACTCACACCAACAACACATTCCAAATAAGTCTCTTTCGTGACAATTACACGACCATTAGAAGCACAATACCCGGCTAAATATGCTAAAGATATCCAATTATTCTCAGCATCTTGCCAATTTTGTAGAGCGCATTTCACTAAATCAGTGCGGTAGATTGTAGCAGTCAGAAAAATGACTGCACCGACACTTTTTGAGAAACAATGCTCAAATATAGCTTTACCATCACCATCACCATCTTCACTATCTATATCAAACCAGCGATTACCAACAATTGTTGGTGGATGAACTGGTTCACCAGTAATTTGGTTTCGACCGGAAAAGTTGAGAAACAATAATGATAAATCTTCATATTGCTTAAGTTTGCTAATCACATAAGCGATGGCTCTATCTTGAATTGGGTCATCGTCACCAATTGTCCAAACATATTTTGTTGTCGTCGAATTCAGGCAATACATAATATTTTTGACAACGCCTAAATTTTGAGGATTTTTATTTGATTTAAATGGAATACTGCTGAGTATTATTTGCCATTTTTTAATCACATCCTGAGTATTGTCTGTTGAACAATTATCAGAAACTAAAATTTCACAATCATCTTCAAAACCTTTAATAGCTTGAGCTAGCCATGCTAACTGTTTATCCAGCAATTCAGCACGATTATAAGTTGGTATAGCAATGGTCAGTAATTTGTGCATGGTAATAAATAGTAGTTAATAAATTGATATATGAATAGTTACAGACTAGTCTCTAGCTGTTTTGGTGGAAAAAGAATTGCCCAAGCTGATATACTTAACAAACGTAGGTAAGGAATAAATATCTTGATTGTCAAGAAAGGCCAACGTTTTAAAGCACCTAATAGGATTTTCAAGTCAGTTTTTTGATGGAAATTCTGCCAAATCATTTCCTGACAAAATTTATGAGGATATCCTACCTTTAGTAGTTTTATATAAACTTCAGGTATGTATGCATATCGCATTCTAAGGTTCCATGTTGGGTCAAGATCCAAAAGACTAGCGCCCATAGTACATTCTAAATAAGTGTCTTTAGTGACGATGACACTTCCATGAGCAGCGCAAAATGCAGTCCAATATGCTTGAGAGGCCCAATTATTAGTAGCAGACGGCCATTTTTGTAAAGCGCGTTGTACTAAATTTGTGCGATAAATTGCTGCTGATATAAAAAGTACACCACCAAAATTTTCATTCAGATAACTTTGAAAGACATTTTTACCATCAACTCTTAATTCATCGTTCTCACTATTCAACCAGCGTTCGACAACAAGTTGACCTGTTTGTTTTTGACGACCAGAAAAATTTAAAAACATTAATGCTAAGTCTGAATTTTTTTTTAGTGTTGTTAACACATAATCTAGGGTTCTCTCTTGAATTGGATCGTCATCACCAATTGTCCAAACATATTTACTATTTGGGGCTTTTAAGCAACAAGCAATATTACCCATAACCCCGATATTTTCACTATTCCTGTTTGATTTAAATGTAACATTACTAAGAATCAACTGCCATTTTTTAATAATTTCTTGGGTATTATCTGTAGAACAATTATCAGAAATAAAGATTTCACAGTCAGACTCAAACCGTTTAATAGATTTGGCTAACCATGTAAGTTGTTTATCTAAAATATGGGCACGATTGAATGTAGGAATTGCGATAGTCAGTAATTTATTCATATAGCGACCTGCAAATAATTTTATGGATGAAATAAGTCCGAATCAAATACTGTTGATTCGGAAGCTGAGATTATTTGTCCGTTACTGCTAGACGAGTTTAGCTACTTTTTATTCCAGAAAAAATCTTTGTCAATTTGCTCTGTCCGAATTAGATACTCTAGCTGTTTTAAACGAGTAAATCCTCTAAATAAGAAAGTATCTTCAGCCATGTGTATTTGACTGAATAAATCAAATAACTGCTGGGCACCAAGTCGGGCATTCCAATCACATTTAAATCCGGGTAGGATTGTGTTAATTTTCTCGAAAGATACGCGATAGCTACGGTTATCTGCGCCGTTGTCACCAAAGGATAATTTACAATCTGGAAAAACATCAGCAATAATTTCCGCGATTTCTTTAACGCGATAGTTATTCGCTGTATCTCCCACATTGAAGATTTGGTTATGTACAATGTCTCGTGGTGCTTCTAAGGTGCAGACTATTGCTTTGCAAATATCCAATGCGTGGACTAATGGCCGCCAGGGTGTGCCATCACTAATCATTTTGATTTCTTTACTTGTCCATGCCAACCCTGCTAAGTTATTTAAAACAATATCAAAGCGCATTCTAGGAGAAGCACCAAAGGCTGTTGCATTCCGCATAAAGGTGGGAGAGAAGTCATCGTCAGCGAGTGGTGCGACATCTCTTTCTACGAGAGTTTTACATTCTGCGTAGGCTGTTTGGGGATTAACTGCGGATTTTTCTGTAACATCACCTGTGGTAGCAACACCGTAGACACTGCACGAAGACATATATACGAAGCGACGCACACCCATAGCCTTAGCCAGACTAGCTAGACGAACTGAACCTACATGATTAATTTCATAGGTAATATTGGGTGCTAATTGTCCGGCTGGGTCGTTGGAGAGTTCAGCCATGTGAACTATGGCTTCAATACCTTCTAAATCATCAGGGGTGATGTTGCGGATATCTTTGTTGAGAGTTTTGGGTGTCACCCCACTAGGGTTGTATAGCCAACCAACTTTATAAAAACCGGTATCTAGACCAATAACTTCATGTCCTCGTTCGATTAACAGAGGCGGTAATAATGAACCTAGATAACCTTCTGTTCCAGTTACTAATATTTTCATTGTGGTTAATTCCTTTGTATTGTGTTGATGAGTTAAATTCTTCGTTTATCTGGACGCATAGATGTACGCCCTAGAGTGTGTTGCATCTAGAAGGGAACCGCTATATTTTTCGTTTGTATGCAATCACTTAACCTCTTTCCAAACCTCTCTCTTAAGAGGAGAGAGGCTTTGAATCTTACTCCCTTTTCTTATGTCATTGGACTGAACCCAGAAGCACTATATATGACTTGGCTAACAGTCATTATGTAGTTAATAAAACCTTTGCAGGCTTACCGCAGCACTCTATAGTGGTTCTTAATAGATGCATGACACTTTATTTCTTGTGGGATGGGTGTCTTACCTGTTTGTTGTATTTTCAGGCAGGGAAAGATGCCCGCTATACAAGATTCATCCCTTAATTCAGCAGTCCCGGAAATAATAACTATGCTATCTATGCAGTTACTACACTCTCTAGATGCGAAAGTTGGGGAATTTCTGCCACAAGCGCTTTGCCGATTTCTAGAGAAGATGTGGCAGCAGGAGAAGGAGCATTGCAAACATGAATGGAGTTTTGACCAGAAACAATCAAAAAGTCGTCCACAAGCTTGCCATCGTTCATTAAGGCTTGAGCGCGAACTCCTGCATGGGTGGGAACTAAGTCTTCTGCTTGCACTTCGGGAATTAGTTTTTGCAAACTTCTGGTAAAGGCTGCTTTACTAAAAGAACGAATGATTTCTTGAATGCCTTCATCAGCGTGTTTAGCTGCTAACTTCCAGAAACCGGGATAGGTGATGACTTCCAAAAAATCCCGCAAGTCAAAATCGGTTTTTTTGTAACCTTCGCGTTTGAGGGATAGAACCGCATTTGGCCCTGCATGGACGCTACCATCAATCATCCGGGTAAAGTGGACACCCAGGAAGGGAAAATCTGGATTGGGAACTGGGTAAATTAGTGTTTTGACTAGATAGCGTTTTTCTGGGGTGAGTTCGTAGTATTCTCCCCGGAATGGGACAATTTTGGCTTGGGGTTCAACTTGACCTAGTTTGGCGGTGCGATCGCTATGCAATCCAGTACAATTAATTACAAAGCGGGTTGCAAAGTTGCCGTTGTTTGTTTGCAGTACCTGATTTTTACCACTTGGAGAGATTTTCAGGACTTTTGTATTCAGGTGTAAATCTCCACCCTGCTGTCGAATTATCTGGGCATATTTCAAACAAACTTGCTTGTAATTAACAATACCAGTTGAAGATACGCGAATTCCACCTACACATCTTACGTGAGGTTCAATTTCCTTGACTTCTTCGGGGCTAATTCTCTGGACATTTATGCCATTGTCTAAGCCGCGTTGGTAGAGATTTTCTAAGCGTGGTAGTTCTTGTTTTTCTGTTGCAACAATTACCTTACCACAAACTTCATGGTCAATTCCATGCTCTTGGCAGAATTCTACCATTGAACGAGAACCATCACGACAAAATTTAGCTTTGAAACTCCCTGGCTTGTAGTAAATACCAGAATGAATCACCCCGCTATTATTGCCAGTTTGGTGAAATGCCCATTGGCTCTCTTTTTCTAGTACTAAAATACGCGCATTGGGATAGCGTTTTCCTAAAGCCAACGCTGTCGAAAGTCCAACTATTCCCCCACCTATAATCGCAAAATCATACATTAGTATTATTGTAGCTAAGAGCCAGAGTAAATAAGTGTTTTTTGGAGTTACAATCTAGTACATTAAGACGGAAGCCAACATGCCCTATCATAAAATATCAAAAGAAAAGCCCGAAATAAAGTTCTTTTGACTTTTGACTTTTGAACGCCAGTTGCTTCTCCCAAGGGGAGACGCTGCGCGAACAAGTCGGCAGAGCCGCCCAACGCACTGGCACCTTTTGACTTCCGCCTAGCGGCTACCATACCTTCCAAGGAGCCTGATTGTTTTTCCACAGCCCTTCGAGATAGTTTTTATCACGTAAAGTATCCATCGGTTGCCAGAACCCATCATGTTTAAAAGCAGATAGCTGTTCCATATCAGCTAGCTTTTCTAATGGCTCTTGCTCCCATACTGTAGAGTCATCAGCAATTAAGTTGATTACTTCTGGTTCTAACACAAAATAACCACCATTAATCCAAGCTCCATCACCTTCCGGTTTTTCCCGAAAGCTGGTGATTTTGGTTTGCTCATATCCTAAAGAAATAGCACCAAAACGTCCGGCTGGTTGAACAGCAGTAAGTGTTCCTAAGCTATTTTGTTCTTTGTGAAACTTAATTAGCTCGGTGATATTAATATTACTGACACCATCACCATAAGTAAAGCAAAAAGTCTCGTTACCAAGATGTTCGCTGATTCGCTTTAAACGTCCGCCTGTCATTGTATTATCACCCGTATTTACTAAGGTGACACGCCAGGGTTCTGCATAACCAGAATGCACGTTCATCTGGTTAAAGCGCATGTCAAAAGTAACATCTGACATGTGTAAGAAGTAGTTAGCAAAATACTCTTTAATGATGTAACCTTTATAACCGCAACAAATAATGAAATCATTAATGCTATGGGCAGAGTATGTTTTCATTATATGCCAGAGAATTGGCTTACCACCAATCTCAACCATCGGCTTGGGTCTAATACTGGTTTCTTCACTGAGGCGTGTACCAAGACCTCCAGCCAAAATCACCGCTTTCATGCAATTACCTTGGAGATTTGTAGGGATATGATTATTTGACTTTTTCGAGATGAAGAGGATGCACTTAAAGGGAGAAAAATGTATTTCTGATTTCTGTTTCTCCGTCAATAATCTAACTGTAATTTTCGATGAAATTATAAAGGTAAGATAAATTAAAATCTTTTCTATATAAAAGCTCTATGAATATCTATAAATACAAAAATAAATTACTCAATGAAATAAATAAAAATATCACCTATAAAATAACTAGGGTTAGCGCCAGCTAACCCTAGTCAAGCTTGATTTTTGAAGTCAAAACCAATAATATGCTAGTCAGAAAAGTTACTTGTTTCTAGTTAGTTTTCTCGCCATTAATTGAACCTTGGAATAAAGGGTCACATTTGTTTTCTACAACTACGCACATATTACTGAGTGCTTGCTGATAATTATCCATGTCACCTTGCTCAAGAAATATTTTGGCAGATGCCTGTATATCTTCGACAGCTTTTGTCTGGTTTTTGTTAGCTTCACTACCGCCATATTGTGCCAGTTCATAGCGAACCATACCTCGTTTGAGATATGCTTTTGCTAGTTTGGGGCTTAGAGTTAATGCTTGGTTAAAGTCAGCGATCGCTTGATTATATTCTTGCTGATAATTGCTGCTATATTGAGCAATTTGATAATAGACAACACCCCGCTGGAAGTAAGCTTCGGCTTTGGAAACATTAAGTTTTATTGCCTGAGTAAAATCTGCGATCGCTTTTTTGTAAGCTTGTTGAGATTCCCCGCTATATTTAGCCATTTGAGCGCGGACAATCCCCCGTCTGACATAAGCTTCAATTTCATTATTATCCAGACCGATGGCTCGATTATAATCAGCGATCGCTAGATTATATTCTTTATCAGGATCGTTGCTATATTCGGCAAGCATATAGCGGGCATTGCCCCGATTTACCAGAGCTTTGATTTGATTGGGATTGATTTTCAGAGCTTGGCTATAATCTGTAACTGCTCCTTCGTAGTCTTTCAGGTTATAGCGAGCATTACCACGATTTACAATTGCTCTAGCATGTGTCGGTTCTTGTTCAATTGCTTGGCTAAAGTTGACAATTGCTTTATCATAGTCTCGCTCTTTATAAGCAATATAACCTTGCTGATAAGAATCAGCGAAGCTGAGTTTGTTATTTGAATGGGGAGATTTGATTGTTTGTTGGGTGTAAGCATTTTGGGAAACCAACGGCTGAGTAAATTTAATCATTACGTCTGCATATCCCAATAAACCAAAACCTAGCAAACAAAAAATAATCGGGTACAACTTTGACTTTTTGGAAGGTTTATATGAACCGCTGGGAGTCATTATTGGCTGCCAGTAATTAACTAGCTGCTGCGGTGACATGGCTCGCTGGGGAAAATGCGGTGTCTGAGTGTAGCGCTTTCTCGCTTTGATTCGCGGTTGGAGATGTTCTCTAGCTTCTATAGCCCGATGTGATGGAAAGGGGTCGCGTCCGCCTAATCGCACGGTACGTTCGCACCACGGACAGCTACGCATGTGGTTGTTGTAGCGATGCTGGGGATTTGTTGTGCAGGTAATCAGGGAATCTTCGGCTTCAGCCATTGCCGAGAGCCAAGTCTGAGCACTGGGGCGCAGTTGTGGATTGTTGTGACCCTCTTCAAAACAACGGACAAATAGTTCTTGTAAGCTGGGATGAAGTATTTCCCAAGGGGGGGCAATCGGTGTCGGCAGGTAGGGTACGTAACGCTTTTCGCTGTAAGTGAAATGACCCGATGCAATGCGTGCTTCGTAAGGTGGTGGCTCAATCGCACCTTGAAAAATCCCCGAAAATGGGTGGGTGCCTTCCATTAAGAGTTGAAATACTAGCACCGCCAACCCAAATAAATCGTGAGAGATTTCGCGATCGTGCTGGGCAAAAGTTTTATTCTGTAATTCTGGTGGAGTAAACTCTGGTTTACCCACTGGACAGCGATAAACAACTTTCTTGTTTGGGTCGGTTACTTGGAAAGAGTCTGTGTCTATCAAAGTCACCAATGCCGTATCGCTGACGAGAATATTGGATTCGTTCACATCACCAATGCAATATCCACTAGCGTGCAAAGCTGCAAAAGCCGCCGCCAGGTTACGAGCCGTGCGGAGCAGGTACTGATAGTTGAATAAAGGGCAGTGTTGCCGACGGGTTCTGGGGTTGTAAAAGTCGATGATTGGACGCATCCCCTGAATACGTGGCATCAAAAAGCCCATGATGCTATTTTTACCATCTGCCGCCCGTAATAAATCCTCTGGCCAAGCGATAGAGATATGCCCTAAACTAGCGGTAGGGTTTTCTGGCGGGTTGGCAAGCATCGCTTGGAGTTTATCAGCATGAGCAGTGGTTGGCTTGTGGTAAATCTTCGCTACCAAATTGCTATCGGATGGTACTGCATAAACGCAAGCTTCACCCCCACGCCCCAAACTGACATTGAGGCTGAGGATTTCTTTTTTAGGGGAACAACGTAGTACCTGCATAATGAAATTACCGCTAACGGGAGTTATTGTAAGATGTGAAACCTGTAGATTGATTGCTCACAAGTCGTTGAATGCGGCTATAATGAGTGTCAAATCATCATCAGTGCGTTGCGTAATCCGCTCTGAGTGTAAAAATTTTACTAACTGCTCCTTCGCTTCTGTCTTATCCTCGGTATTGGCGACAAATTCAAACAGTGGAAAAAAGAATGGTTTGTGAGGTTCGCCAACAACCATATTCAAAGCCAGCATTTGTAATCCGTCGGTGATGATACCAACGTTTACTATCTCTGTGCGCCATAGTCTCATCTGTGCTGTATCTAAGGCATTAGGCGAAGTTAAAAAAGTGGTTTCGTTGATGTATTCACCGCTGTCAGGCATAGTCAGTGCTAACAGGTTGCCCATACGATCTTTTGCCACTGCCAAACCATCACCTATCTGTACCACAGCTACAACTTCTGGTGTGGCAACCAGCATAATTAAGGTAGTTGCTAAATCTTGAGGCTGTTTTTCACAAGTAGCTGCCTCATCATCCACAGCTTTTTTGGCGGCTAATATAGCATCATTTAAGAGCGATCGCACCAATGTATCATCAGTCAAACTTTTTCGGGTCAGCCCTTTGGTAGAAATGTTTTCTATTGCTGTCTCCACAGCAACCATCGCTCCCACTTTCCCAAGGCTAGCAGAACCCGCACCATCTGCTGCGGCCGCCACTAAAACATTATCTGACAATATCTGCCAGTGATGAGCATCCTGACATAATTGATTGTTTTTTAAGTGACTTGTACCACATACAGACGCAGCCACAATCCGCCATTGAGCAATCTGTTTTGATATGTTCATAAATTTTTTTCAAGCAGCTAGCTGTGTAAACATCAAGCTGCAATTTTTAATTAAACAGTCCCCCAACCAATTGGCGGTAGTGCTACCTGTTCGTCTACTTGGGAATGAGAAACAGCTGACATACTAGTTGACAGCCAGACAAACATCTCGATAAAATTTAATCCTTTAAGCTTTAAGGGAGTACGTACAGTTATTTGATTTAAACGCGTCATATTCGCATTTTCTACTCCAACTGTAAAAAATGCTACCCGCTTGTTTGCCTCGTCTCCCTGTAGCCGCTGGGATGCTTGTTCTACTATATGCTCTAACTCACCTTGGGGTTCTCCATCGGTAATCATAAATACCCAAGGACGATAGTAAGCAATCCCATTGGCACGATACTGAGATTTCCGCTCTTGAATTATGTCCAAAGCTTTATGAATTCCCGCACCCATTGTAGTCAAGCCCTGTGCTGTCAAAATAGGCGGATTGAATTGATCGGCAGTCACAAAGTCTTGTAATACATTGATATTACTATCAAAAGTGACGATCGCCACTTCCACCCGTCTAGCGGCTAAAGAATTTTTGACTAATTCATCCTTTAGGCTTAGTAAACCTTGATTTAAAGCCTCAATTGGCTCTCCTTGCATCGACCCAGATGTGTCTAATAAAAGTACACAAGGACAACGTGGTTCTGGGTTCTCAGCAAATTCTACTACTTCATCAAGTCTTAATGTATCATGCATAACTTTTTGTGTTATGTTAAAGTCCAAAGCTTTATTTTCCTTTGCTCAAAGTATATAATTTTAATCGCCGAGGCGACTACAGAATATAGTATCTAGTGGTAGATGCTCTAATCTTTATTAAACAAATTATTTTCATGAAGTTCTCTATATACTCTATATATTTAAGATGAACTTGAGCACAGCTTAGTTTAGCAAAAAAGAGTTTATCAAAACCCAGCATTACCTGTTGTAATGTATCTACCAAAAAGTTATATCCATTAAACCTACAGTACAATAAATACGTAAACTTTCCTAGATAAATTTTTAAAGATTTTATGTAGAAGAATCGTTTCTTTAAGGAAAAGTAATTAACCATAATTAAGCTTGTTAACTCTAGAATTATACCAGCGTAACTGCGCGAACTTGGAATCAAATTTGCCTCTTTAAGTGAATGGGTATAAATAAACGTCATTATTAAGGTCTTCACTCAAGAGTTGTCAGTAGGAGGTAAAATCCAGAATTAAGCAACATCGACTGATAATCTAGCTATGATAGATGTTTACCTTTATTCATACCTACTTATTTTTTGAGATAGATTAAGTTAAATGTGCTAAATGTAACAAAAAACTTAAAATACTTACAATTTTTAATATATGTACATACTTTCAAATAAATAGTTTGTGGGTAGAAAAATATTAGAAAGAAAAGAATACTTTATAGCTCATATTTTCAATCTACAAATGTTCAGTTGTTGATTCCGCAAAAAAACTTGAAAAATATGAATTACTCAGGTACATTTACCAAACTACGTCCTCTAAGTTTGTTAAGGCAATTATCCAATTGTTCCGACAGTACTTGTTTACAAGTATTGAGTAACTCAGTTTCTTGGTCGATTTACTTAGAACAGGGCAAAATAACTTACGCTACCCATTCCGTGGAACCTTTTGATCGACTAGAACGCCATTTGCGACGCCTCAGCCAGCAAATTCTACTCCTTACTAATGAGGTTCGTGTGCAAGTACGGCTGATGTTTGAACTTGACTCACACAGTCAGCTAATCAAAGATGACACTAATTCGAGAAGCCACCCTCTTGAGTATCAGGCTATATCCTGGCTTGTTAGTCAACAACATCTACATTCTACACAAGCAGCAGTGCTGGTTCAAGAATTAGTTAAAGAGGTAATTGAATCATTTTTGCTCATCCAAGAAGGTACTTATGAATTAACAGAACCAGTTGATAAAATGCCAAAAATTTGCAGGCTAGATGTAGAAAAAGTTCTTGACCGTTGCCAAGTAAGATTACAGAATTGGCAGGCTTTTGTACCCAAAATTTCTTCTCCATATCAACGTCCATATCTGTTGATTAACACCAAGTTTGATAACCAAGATTTGCCAGACCTCCAGCCAGATTTAACTAACTGGATGAAGGGTTTTAGCCTCTGTCATCTGGCTGCAATTTTGAATCAAGATGAAATTCAACTAGCTCGCAATTTATACCCTTATATCCTTAAGGGTGCGATTATCCTCCATGAACCCGATCCACCATTTGATAAATTACCAAAGCTTTTCGAGGAGCGACCGCTTTTCTCAAAATTGATTTCAGGGTTAGTTGACACCAAACAAGAACTAAGTACCACTGTAAATTCTTACCCAAATATTCTTGAAGAGAAAATAGTTCCTATTCAGGGATTACCACAGATTACTACTCCTTCAAAAGAAAACTTTCAGGAACCAACAATATCAAATAACATAAATCTTGCTTCCCAAAGAGTAACGGCTGCTACTGTAACAGTACAAAAATTCCACAAAATTGTTTCTGTAGATGATAGTCCCACAATTCTTAAAGAAATTAGTTATTTCTTAGAAAATGAAAATTTTTCTGTAGTGACTATTAACGATCCAATAAAAGCCGTTTTGTCAATTATAAGGCACAAACCAGACTTAATTTTGTTGGATTTAAATATGCTAGGAATTGATGGCTATGAATTGTGCCGAATTATACGAAATAATTCCCTATTTCAAAAAACTCCTATTATTTTTGTCACTGGTAGTAAAGGAATTGTAGACAAAGTAAAAGCAAAATTAGTCGGGGCCTCTGGTTACTTAACCAAACCATTTACTCGTGCCGAATTGCTGAAAATAGTCTTTATGCATTTGACTTAAATTAACCATAAAATCTAACTAATTTGAGCTAGTGAAGATAAATATGGCAACAATTTTAGTTGTTGAAGATGCTCCTTCTCAGTTGGAGTTAATCAATAGCTTTTTAAGAGACAGGGGACATACGGTAATTAAAGCTTATGATGCCAAAGATGGAATGAGCAAGGCAATAATCTATCGTTTGGATGCAATTATTACTAATGTGATAATCCCAGAAATTAGCGGTTTTGAATTCTGCCGCCAAATGCAAAAACTAGCTTCTGTCTGCTACAAAGTTTTAGTATATGGCAGAGAAATCATAATTCGGGTTGTTGTAGGCTGGATTTAATGTGGCAGATGTTACAAGGTCAGCACTGCTGATTAAACTGATGATATCAGTGCCGATAGCTTTGCTGGGCGTAGTACTACCTAGCGATATCAGTTCGTCACTAACAGAAAAATTCTAGTTTTCATTACCAACGAGTGTTTTGCCATCACCACTGGCTTCAATCCGATTTACAAGGAGATTGCTGTTACTTACACTGCCTGTGTTGCCACTACCAAGGATGTCGTTGTTACTACCAGCGAGTGTATTGGCATTACCAAATATGTCGTTGTTATTGCCTAAGTTCCAGTTACCGTTACCGGAGGTTGTATTATCTTTAGCAAAGCTCCAGTTGCCATTACCTTTTGGTTTTGCCGCCATCACTGTAGTTCCAGTTACCGTTACCGTTGGTTGTGTTGCTACTATAGGACTCATATCTGATTTCTGAACAAGATTTCAGATAAAACCCTGATAAAACGGGCTTTTCAGTCTCAGTATGTTTTCAGAAATCAAATCGGAGTCCTATAGCAAAATTCCAGTTACCATTACCGTCAGTTGTATTGTTACTACCATATAACCAGTTACCATTACCTTGACCACCGTTGCTAGTGGCATTTGCACTATCTAAGTTTTTAAGATCAGATATCCAGTTATCACTGTTATAAGGTACAGGTAGACCGTTGCTAGTTTTAGGTAGGTTGCTACCACTCTCCTTGGAGGGGGGAGTGCTGCCAAATGGTAAGTTACCGGGGAGGTTTCCGCTAGCAGTGGCATTGTTAGCACTAGATGCGCTACTGCCAGCAAAGGGGTTGCTACCACCACTGAAGGAAGCGAAGTTATTACTACCAGTAGTAGCCCCACTGAAGCCACCGCCACCATCTAAACTGCTGCCATCACTGAAAGAAAAATTGCCATTACCAGTTGAATTATTGCTAGTACCTTGTGGTTCAGCAGTTTGATTGCTATTGTCAGAAGTTGCCATTAGAATTAAACTCCTATTAACTCAAACTGAAATTCCTCCATCAACAGGAAGATTAACGACATGAATGAAAGCCAAAAAATGCTTTTATCTTCTTGCCAAATAGGGATGCTCTCAATAAAACAGCAAGTAGCACACTTATCAAAAGTATACAAAATCAGATTTACATTTCAAATGAACAAAATTTAGATTGGATTGGCCATTCTTTTGATATTGTTCAGGCAGATTTCAGCAAAATTGCCCAATAATTCTTTATGGTGAATGCTTTAGAGGCAGTTTTAGTAGTGATTTTTCGGCTCAAACAGGGGAAATTTACCTCTGTTGAGTACTACAAACCAATGCAATTACACTACAAAAAAGAGTGAAGCTTGATTTTTGTAGTCTGTTGAGTGGCAAAATATTACTTGTGAGATTTTATCGAGTTTTAAAGATTTAAGTTCTGCGATCGCTAAAGCAAACACATCTAAATTACCCTCGATCGCAACCAAGTGTTAAGAACCAACGAAAAAATCAGCATTTCTCATTTGATTTATTTTCCAAGTCTCAAAGCCATGTCTACGACGGGCTACGCCTTGTGAAATCGTGGTCATTGCTCATCGTCGCAAAAAACTGGGCTTGTTGAGAACAGAGAAAAAATAATGTCCCTTTTACATAATGTAATAATTGCTCAACTATGCAGTAATAATGCTAGAAAGTAAAACTAGAGTGAATCTTCAAGATAAATCAAGGAATAAATTCTTTGAAAAGCGCTGTTGAAGTTTTTGAAATCAGAAAAAAGCTTGTGTATTTAGATTGCTGGTTTTATGGTATTTTAACTCAAGCGTGAGAAAGCAAACGGCTCTCAATCTTAATGGTTATGCAAGAAGCGATGTCTACGACAGGCTGTGCCTACGTACAAAAGTTAGCTAATTGCGTTTTGTGTTTTGAAGCTTCATTCTAGCAGAGACAGAACAATTTATAAGCTTGCTTTCTAGCTCAATTAATAATAAAATTCCTGACTATGGAGTATAAAAATGAAAAGTGTAGTGAGCGCAGCAGTTATCTTAACATTTCTTAGTGGAGGAAATTGTCTTCCTAGCTATGGAATGTTATCAAATATCAAGCCTTCAAAAATCGAAGTCCAATCAATTGCTCAAGGTAATCATCAACAATTGATGGCTAGAGTAGGAACTACTTTAGATACTCCATTTTATCTTAAATATGGAAAGACAGCTTACCTCCCCACTGAAAATATTGAAATCAAATTTTCAAAAGTTATCCAAGATTCTCGGTGTCCTTCTAATGTCACTTGTATTTGGCAAGGGCAAGTTATTATTGGATTAGACATCATAAAAAATGGAAAGCAACTTTCAACATTAATGCTAACCCTGATCCCAGGTCGCGATCCTTTACCAATTCAACTTTCAGATAAATATTCGGTGAGATTGACACAGGTTTCCCCGTACCCAAAGAGCGGACAGACGATCGCACTTCAAGACTACATTGTTAAAATTGTTGTTAGTAGAAACTAAATAACCAACCTTTGATTTTTGACTTCCCTGAAGAGGTTGACACGCTTTTTTTCGGAAACAAAACACCCGGATTTTTCACAAGCGAGAAATCCCAGGGCAAACGCATCTAAATGTTGGCAAAGTGGTAAATAGAGGTGAGTTCGTA
>NZ_CAXTTT010000011.1:0-85502 GCF_964247315.1 uncultured Nostoc sp. | reverse complement strand
GGCTGCTGGCGATCTTGCTCCTGTAGCTCTTACCGCTCCTGCTATTAACGGTTAATCATAATCTGAGATCCGCTCTTGACGGTTTTCTATAAATAGAAGACGCTCTCCCGAAAGGGAGGGCGTTTTTGCATTGGGTTAATTGCTACGTTAAGCAGTGCAAAAATGACCTTTATAGTTGAGAACTTAGGAAATAATTATCAAAAAGTAAATTTTACGGGTAATAATTGCTAGCAGCGCAGATAATTGCCTCAAAGCTCAAGTTCAAGGAGAAGCCAAGAATGATTTTACACCGTGGGCGTAGGGTAGTAGCCGCCTTGTTGCTGTCGGTAGTACTACTGACAACAGCTTGTAGCCCAAAAACACCTGGACGTTTTGACCAGGTGCAAAAAGAAAGCACTCAACAAAAAAAGGGTCAATCAGTCGCTAAGACTGCAACTCAAGGTAGCGAATTTAATCAGCTTTTCCCTGATGCAGGTGATGGCTACCAGCGCGTCTATACCCAAGAGAAAAAAGGCTTTGCGGAAGCGAAGTTGAAAAAAGGCGGTAAAGATATAGCATTGCTGTCTATTTCTGATACTACTAGTACACCTAATGCAGTAGCAAAGTTCTCGAAAAGCACCAAAAAAATTGGCGGTTATCCCGCAATAGAAGTTGGTAAGACGCAAACTGCAATTTTAGTAGGTAAGTACCAAGTAAAAGCACTTTCTCGCGATCCGTCATTTACAGCTAGCGATCGCGCAGATTGGTTAGAGAAGTTTAATCTTAATCGTTTAGCTAATCTGAAATGATTTGTAACTACGAACATTTAGATAACAAAACCTAAATCAGGAGATTTTTGTGAGCAAATCAATTTTTGAGTTGGTCGATCGATTACCAACTAGCGGCTTGACTGTTTCTCTGTTAAAGTCCCTCGATTTTGCCGCTCCTGGTGAGTGGCAAAATACCGTCGGCTTTGTCAACACTATTAAGAAAGTCACCGGCGAAGACGACGAAGATTTAATTCAGCAAATTGGCGAAAGAGCGATTTATCTATTCAACGATAAATCCCAAGGATACCAAACAGCCTTATGGTTATATCAAACTGTTGATGGTACAGATAAAGCGCTTGGTGCAGCAGCTTTAGCCAACAAAGTCGGCGAAAAAATTCCTTTGTTGGGTTTTTTAAACTCTGTCACTCCCAAACCGGATAAAGCCCAAACTATCGATCTAACATTAAAATTAGTGGCTGAGTTAGTAGCCTTCTGTCAAATTAACGGCATTCCTGGAGACAGTATTGGAGATTTTGTCGCTTCTTTAGGTGAGTATAGTAGTGAGTCATTGATCCGCATGGTAGCATTAGTTTGCGTTGATGGTTTGATACCTTTGGGCCCAGATTTTATCAGCAAAGCGATATCTGGTCTGAATCAAACAAATCCACAGGAGTTAGAAAAAAACTCGACTTTCCAAAACATCAAAGATGTGATTCCAGGTAACAATTCTGCTGGAAAACTCAACTTTATCGGCGAAAGCTTTGACTCAGTTAAAGGTTGGATGAGTGAGCTAGTTAGCGCCAATAATTTAACGCCACAAAAGGTTGTCCACAACTTGCAAAGTTTTACCGATATTGCTGATGACAAGTTAGATTACCTGGCGGCGTTCCTGGATGTAGCAACAAATTATTACGAACACACAGGTACGCAAACTTTAGCACATCGCTTGATTGAACGCGCGGTAGCTGAGATTTAGCTTGATTGGGGGAGTGGGGACTAGGAATAAAATAAGTTTTTTCCCATGCCCCATGCCCCATGCCCATTATTATGGTAAATGCAAATCTGCTGCGATCGCATATAAGTAAGGTTGAAAAATAGCCAGGTTTTCTAGTTTATCAAACTTCCCTGTTTGCGTACCTATGTCAAATGCAGTAGTAATTACGTAAAGTTTACTGCCATCAAAGGCAACATGACCGATATGTTGCTCTTGTACTCCACCTTGTTGCTTAAGTCCGACGAACCCATAACGGATTCCCTGAAGCTTACCAAGGGGTACTGGTTGCAGTGGGTAGGCTGAGAAAATAATCTCTTTTCCATATTCACCCTGACGATCTTTGACAAACGCAGCGTAGTGGTCTATAATCCAAGTCTTAAGTACTGGTAATAACTGGGTTTGGTACTTGGAACTTTGGTAGTCTATTAGAGAAGCAGTTGGAATACCAGCTGCTAAGAGTTTCTTTCGGAAATCTTCATTATTTGCTAGTGGGTAAATGTTAATCTCAACTGTACCCAAACGTGTTCCTTTGGAAGAGACACACAACAGGGGTGCATTTCCTTCACAGGGAGCAACTTGCCAGTTAGTTGGAGCAGCAGCATTTCCCAGAATTTTCTGCCAGATATTTCCCTGATTAGAGTTGGGAAATTTTGTAACGGTAGAAGTTTTTACTATTTTGGGTGAAGAAAATTGGGGTAAAACAAATTTGGCTCCCACCGATATTGACACCAGTAAAATAGATCCTAGTAATAAATGATAAAGTCGTAACATTTTGCTGAAAATCCAGAGCCAAGGATTGCAGACTAAGTAAGTAATTTGTAATTCGTAATTCCTAATTAGTTCAGTTCCGCAAATGGAACTCAATAAACTATAAACTATAGCGCTTGTTTATGGGATGAGGTACAAGGTAGGGCGCACAGGGGTGCATTAAACACACGGCTATTTGACTTAATATAGATAAACTTCTCTAAATGAGAATATATATTGTCGGCTGTAAAAATGGAAAGGACAGAAGTTAAGTTTACCCTGCTTCTGTCCCATTTAGGATTAGTTATCGTTCACAAAGTTAAGCAAGTGGCTATGCAGGCACCATTTCCTTTTGATATCTCATCCAATGGCGATGTTGCGCGATCGCACTGATAAAATCATCAGCTACAGACTTCAAGTCAGATTCACTAGAAGTCACCACACCCATTTCAGAGCGCGCGCCATCTTGCGACAACTTCACGCCCTCAATATTAGCCATCGATAGTAGTTCAACCCCTTCGCCGGTCGCGGCGATCGCTTTACAGTGTTTGAATGCCTCGTTGATAAAGTGAATCGCTTCTCCCTGTTGCTTGAGCATCTTGATGCTCTGCGCTCCACCAGGTACATACACCGCATCAAACATCACAGAAGCAGCTGTCACAAAGGTCATCTCAACCGGGATTTCCTGACCATCATCGCCTTTGATTTTACCGCCATGAGTCGCAACAATTTTCGCATGAGCGCCCTGTTGCATTAATGCCTGCTGGAGTGTGCCCAGCTCCTGAGCATTTACACCATCCGCCGCTAAAATTGCAATCTTGCGACTCTTAATC
The DNA here is from genome assembly GCF_964247315.1 of uncultured Nostoc sp. Taxonomy (GTDB): domain Bacteria; phylum Cyanobacteriota; class Cyanobacteriia; order Cyanobacteriales; family Nostocaceae; genus Nostoc. The sequence goes on along the minus strand of NZ_CAXTTT010000011.1, from coordinate 82,179 downwards.
GTTTTTTCTGGCATCTTTTCCAACATAGTTTGGATACTGAGCGCCGGAGATTTCTGCCCATGATTTGGTTTGACTTCTGTAGGAGCAGGTAAGCCCAGTCCCTCAGCAATGCGAGTTACCAGTTGATGATCGACAGAGTTAAATAACTCTAGCATCCGCTCTTTGATGGCGGGGTTCATCACTTTGCCCAGCTCAAAATGTGCAGCTTTGACTAAGTGTTCTTTCTCAGTCTCAGACAAACTGTTCCAGAATAAAGTTGCCTGACTGAAGTGGTCTTGGAAACTAGGGCTGCGTTCTCGGATTTTATTACCTTCCATCCGCTCTTTATAGCTGACAAAGCCGCCGAGATTTTCCGGAGTTGTCATCGGGCAACCATTACCGAGGGAATTGGGGTAGTAGTTCACCTTTGAAGTGGGAATGTTGTACTGCATAACGCCGTCCCGTTGGTTATTATGGAACGGACAAACGGGGCGATTAATCGGTAAATCGGTATAATTTGCGCTTCCCAAACGGTGTACTTGCGTATCAGCGTAGGAGAAGATCCGACCTTGCAGCAGTGGGTCATCCGAGAAGTCGATGCCCGGTACAATATTGGCAGGTTGAAAAGCAACTTGTTCTGTTTCGGCAAAGTAATTGTCTGGGTTGCGGTTGAGTACCATCTTGCCAATTGGCTTCACCGGAACCAGTTCTTCGGGAATCAGCTTGGTGGAATCAAGGATATCAAAATCAAACTTAAATTCGTCCTCTTCCTCGATAATCTGCACACCAAGTTCAAATTCAGGATAGTCGCCCATTTCGATCGCGTCCCCTAAATCGCGGCGATGAAAATCAGGGTCTTTTCCGCCTGCTTTCTGCGCCTCATCCCACACTATTGAATGAACGCCTAGAATCGGCTTCCAGTGAAATTTCACAAACCTGGCTTTGCCTTGTTCGTTGACAAAGCGGAAAGTGTGAATACCAAACCCTTGCATCATCCGGTAACTTCTGGGAAGGGTGCGATCAGACAGTATCCACATAATCATGTGCATTGATTCCGGCATCAGCGAGATGAAGTCCCAGAAGTTATCATGAGCAGTTCCCGCTTGGGGTATCTCGTTGTGCGGTTCGGGTTTCACGGCATGAATCAAGTCAGGAAACTTGATGGCATCTTGGATAAAAAACACCGGAATATTGTTGCCGACTATATCGTAGTTGCCATCTTCTGTGTAGAACCTCACAGCAAATCCGCGTACATCGCGCGCCGTATCAGCTGAACCCCGGAACCCGGCAACCGTGGAAAATCGAACGAAGACCGGAGTTTTAACGGAGGGATCTTGGAGAAATTTTGCCTTTGTATACTCTGCCAGGGATTCATAAGGCTGGAAGTACCCATGAACACCTGCTCCTCGCGCATGAACCACCCGCTCTGGAATGCGCTCTCGGTCAAAGTGTGCTAGTTTCTCGCGGAAGTGAAAGTCTTCTATCAATGTGGGGCCACGCGATCCAGCTTTGAGCGAATCATTTGTGTTGTTAACCGGAATTCCTTGATTAGTGGTCAGATATTCTCCGGCTTCTTGACGAAAGGAGTCTAGAGCCTTCTGTTTGCTTTGCTCGTTGATCGGATTGTGTTCACTCATAATTAGATGCTTTCTAGTGCTATTCAACAGTTTAATTAATTAGCGTGGCTTATGGATTTGGTTTAGCCCTAGACAGGGCGATCGCAATGGCTACTTGCGCTGTCTTTGCCAACCTCAAACCATACTGCAAAGCCAAAACTTGGCGATCGCAATGGCTACTTGCGCTGTCTGATTTACTAGCTTTTAGTAGTGTTACTCATAAATCCAGAGCGCAGTCCGGCTGCTGCTTCCTTAACCGCCTGCTTCGCTTTATCTACCACTGCTCCGGTGCCAAAGAATTCATGAGTCACGCCGTTATAGTTGGTTGCCTTTACAGAGGAACCCGCCTCACGTAAACGCTTGGCATAGGCTTCTCCTTCACTACGCAGTGGGTCAATTTCTGCCGTAATTACGGTTGCAGGTGGCAAACCGCGCAGATTTTCTGCTCGCAGTGGTGAAGCATAGGGATTACTCCCATCAGATTCACTGTTTAGATATTGCCTCCAGAACCACATCATCATCGCTTTGTTAAGAGGTTTGGCGTTAGCATTCTCCTGGTAGGAGGGTGTGTCAAAAGCGTAATTGGTTACGGGGTAGATTAGCATCTGATGTACAGGTATCTTGCCGCCTCTGTCACGCGCCATTAAGCAGGTGACAGCTGCCAAGTTGCCACCTGCGCTCTCGCCGCCGACTGCAACCCGCTTGGGGTCGCCGTTAATTCGGGCAGCATTCGCCATAACCCATTGAGTTGCTGCATAAGCATCTTCCACCGCTGCCGGAAATTTATGTTCTGTGGCTTGGCGATAGGCGACAGATACAACCATGCAGTTAGCTGCATTAGTCAAAGCGCGGCACGATGAATCATAGGTATCTAAATTGGCGATTACCCAACCGCCACCGTGGAAGTAGACCAGCACGGGGAAGGGCCCTTTTCCCTTTGGTAGATAAATACGCGCTAGAAGATCGCCCCCCGGCCCTGGTATAAGTTGATGATTCACATCCCCGACCATTTCCACCGCAGATTTGCGACGTTTAGCAAGCACGCCCATAACTGCATCTGCTACAGTCGGGTTATTGCGAGCATTCATGGGCGACAATTTCTCAATGGGCGGTGCGTTAAAAGAGGCAAGTTCATCTAACACAGCTTTCATCTGAGCATCAGGTGTGGATACAGCCCCTGCTGACGTTGCCAGAAGTGGGCTACCTAATGCGATCGCTACCACACCCGATCCTGCCAGGGTGGCAAACTCTCTTCTCGATATTTTCTGATTCACAAACTCCTCCAAAAAGCATCACAGCAGAAGTTCAACCTAAGTCTGACTAGGTTTTCCATCCAATTTGACGCGACGCCGAATAGCCCGTCGTAGACATCGCTAACGACATCATTTATCTTAAGCACTGGATTATTAGCCTGTTATAAGTGGCTCAGATCGCAGTAAGCTTACTTCTGGATGGCATTGAAGAGACTTACTTAACCTTATTAAAGTATTTCATCAGTATTAATCTTAAAAAGCTAGAAACTAATCTTGCCTCTAGCATTGGTTAGTAATACTTAAGTTCTTGTAATGGAATAAACTACTGCTAAATGCAGATGTGATTTTGAATACAAAAAAGTTAAGCAAAGCGTTTACATTCAAGCAAGGTGGTATTTGCTCTGTTTTGGCTGCTGTTTAACATAATAATCCTTACGCAATTGAAAATAGGTACGGCTAATAGCGCTGAAAGTCAATACAGCGCTACTACGAACAGTGTTATTTATTCATGTATGCCTAATTACTTGTGGCTTGCCTAAAAATATGGTAATAATAAAGAGATGCTGGCTGGATATTAAATCGAAGAGCAAATTTGCTTGGACTTTTTAATTGAAGCGAGAACGTTGTTGACGACGTTGCTTGTGCCTAGCAATTGCTTTACGCTTCTCTTTTTCTATCGGCGTTTCAAAGTGACGCTTTTTTCTCATATCTTGGAAAATTCCTGCTTTAGAAACTTCCCGCTTAAATCTTCTCAAAGCTGATTCAATACCTTCATTCTCCCCTAAAACTACTTGTGTCATTCTCATTCCTCCTTAATTTGGATGAATAGTTCAAGACTAGATACCAAATAAAATATTCCAGCAGAATTGAGCCTTTGGCTTTATCTGCTGGAGACTCTAAATGTGAAATTCTCAGGAATTGACTTAGTAGCGATTATTGTTGCGGCGGGCATTATTACCGCCACCCCAGCTACCGCGAGAGGAGCTGCTTCTTTCCTCACGAGGTTTAGCTTTGTTCACTTTCAAATCACGTCCCATCCACTCAGCACCATCAAGTGCATCAATGGCAGCTTGTTCTTGTGTGTCTGATTCCATTTCTACAAAAGCGAACCCACGCGGCCGGCCTGTTTCCCGATCTGTGGGTAGTTGAACACGATTTACTGTTCCGTATTCTGCAAAAGCCTGCTTTAGGTCATCTTCTGTAACCTGATAGGACAGGTTTCCGACGTAAATTGACATAGAAATCTCCGAATTCAGGGAGTGTAGAGAGTTAAATTCGGAGAGACGGTTTTTAGAAATCAAAACGAGTTACTCAACCGAAAATAATCTTTATGTCCATGAGTGTAGCACAGCATTCAGCCTTTGAATATTGTCTGATAGTGAATTTTATTCACAAATCAAAGCTTTAAGGACGGTTTGCGGACTTTCTAAAGACTGGCTTTTGTTGCTTGTACTTGTACTATAAAAGTTACACTTTTAATAGGAGATCGTAATTAACTCGCGATCGCCTCGATATTTAGTGTTTTTAAAATTAAGCTGTGAACTAAGAGATAAACATTATTAGCGCATGACTAATAAGGGCAATCATACCATGATTAACTGTCTTAAAAATAAATTAAACCAAATTAAAAAATATTCATCCTCAAGTGCCCCATTAGCTATGCTCAAACTGGGATAGAATACCTTCTGCTTGCTTACATAGTACTTCGTGATATTCACCATTACTAGCAAGCAAACCTCCCCATTGATTGATATCACCAGTGTTATACTGCAACGGAGTGCCGTCGAAGTGAGTAAATTTACCACCAGCTTCTGTTAAAATCAATTCTGGAGCAGCTATATCCCAGTCTTTGGGCGCAGACTTACCGGAAAGTGAAATGTAGATATCTGCCTGTTGCTCGACAATGGTGGCAATTTTACAGCCTACACTACCCACAGATTTCTGGTTTTGACAGGGTAAATTTTGTAGTAAGCGATCTAACCGTTGGTTGCGGTGAGAGCGACTAACGACTAAGGTTAAATCTTCAACTCGTTTACCTGCTGATACTTGTAAAGGAACAGATCCGTTACGGGTTTCTACAAATGTACCCCCGCCTTTGGTAGCGTAATATAACTTTTGAGCCTCTGGTACTGCCACCACTGCCAACACTGGGCGTGTTTCCTTAACTAAAGCAATGTGAACTGCATAGTCGCCAGTTTTTTCGATAAAGTCTCGTGTGCCATCTAAAGGATCAATTATCCATACCCAGGGTGCAGAAGACTGTGTACCTGTACTTGGCGATTGATAAGTTTCTTCGCTGATGTAAGTAAAATCTTCGTTACCTAAAGTTGCTTGTAGCCTCTGCAAAATGTATTGACTCACAGCTACATCGGCAACAGTGACAGGCTCATTCTGCTTATATTGGACTTCTAAGTTAGGGTCTTTTGCTGTGCCGTGGTAATACGATCGCAGTATATCTGCTGCGCCCCAACCTACCTCACGAGCGATCGCTAATATTTCTTGTAAATCTTTCATTAATTTGACCTGAATTAAAAATATGTATAACGTGGTTCGGGAGGCACAGTGATACTTAGTTTAACGAATTACGAATTACGAATTATTTTAAATTCATCCAGCACCGAGTACCAAAAAATTTACAGGAATCAGTAGCAATATTAGCTGCCAGTGCCAGTGCATCAGTAAAGTTTTGCCTTAAAATGTAATGACAGAAAGCACCGTGGAAAATATCTCCAGCCCCTAACGTATCAACTGCTTGAATCTGCGGCACATCTACGATACCAGTTTTAGTGCCACTCAAGTATTCAATTGGTTCTTGCCCGTGGGTAATGGCAATGTGAGGAATATCAAATCCACTGAGATAGCTAAAAACGTCTTCTCCAGTCTGGCAGTTGGGAGGATAAAAGTTAGCTGAACAGATAGCGTAATCGACAAATGACAGAATTTGCTCAAATCCAGGCTTCCAACTACCAGCATCGATCGCTACTGGGATGTTATTGGCTTTAGCCATTTGAACTATGGAATCACCAACCGCCATCTGATGTCCATCAATCAGTACGATATCGACATTTTGCAAAATATCTGGCGGGATAGATGCGCTGCTAGCTTGAGTTTTGACAGCATTGATCGAAACCACAGCGCGTTCACCTGTGGCTTGAGTGACAACAATCGAAGATACAGGCGGTACTAAATCAGTGGTAGGCTCAAGGTCTGCGATCGCAACTTTGTAATTTGCCAAGTCACCTCGAATTAGCTGCGTCATTGGGTGAGAACCCAACACACCCAAGATTGTAGCTTGATTACCTAAATGGCTAAAAGTTATAGCCGCGTTGGTTGCCGGGCCCCCTGCCGCTACAGTATAGTCAGTAGCGACAATCTTCTGATTATTCTTAGGGGCAGAGTCAGCAAGGTAAATCAAATCTAAAGTTACTAAACCTACAAATAATCCACGATTCATCTGCTCTTTCGTTCAAAATTCAATTCTGAATTCTGGCTCCTGACTCCTGAATTCTTTCTTGGTAAATGGGTATGGCTCTTGGCGACTGACAACATCGATTGCTGTCTTCAACCAATCAATATAAGTCTCTTCTCTGCGGATTACCAACTCCAGCACCAGCCTTTGCATCACCTGCTTGCGGTTGGCAGATTCATCACCGAGTGATGGCAAATCGATGGTTTCACATTCAGTCAGTTTTTTGCTTCGAGCCGCCAATTGTTGCTCCAGTAAGTGAATGATAGTTTCATTCGACAACTGATCTGCAAAATGCAACTGGACGAGTAAAGGTTCTCTTAAAGTCGGTAAGGGCTGATGAATCCCTAGCCATCGGCTAAATTCGGCTTTCCCTAGCTCCGTCACACTGTAGACTTTGCGGTTGGGGCGATCGTGTTGAATCTCAATGTTACAGGTAATCCAGCCTTGCTCAACTAGCTTATCGAGAGTTCTGTAAATTTGTGCCTGATCTGCTGGCCATAAATGGGCAATGCATTGATCGAAGCAGCTCGTTTTGAGGTCGTAGCCCGTCATTTCTTGCTGCTGAAGAAGACCTAAAATTACATTTGCTAGCGACATGAAGATGGTTTTCCCATAATTGATATTTTCTCGCTCAGTACTATGTACTTCTCACTAATTTTATGCTAATATATGATTAATCAAATATAAGATATAACGGTTATAAAAAAATATGTTAATTATAATGCTTCTTAGCAAGGAAACCAAATACATAAAAAACTCCATTCACAAGGGCATGGGGAAGAGTTACCAACTCCCTTCAGGAGTGCTGTTTACGGATAGCTAGGGTTTAGCCAGTGCTGAGTAGGGAAGAAGAAGGGAATTAGGTAACAGGTTACAGGGTACATATTATTCCCTATCACTTGTTACCTATCTCCTATCACTTCTCGCCCAATGACGCCAGTTGTTTCTCCCAAGGGGAGACGCTGCGCGTAGCTTGCTTCCCCGAAGGGGATACAAGTCGGGCATTGCCCGCCCAACGCACTGGCTCCCCAATGCCCAATTCTCAATGCTTAGAAATTATTTAAGCCATTGAAGACTATTGTAACAAGAGGATAAGTAACATTGACTTCTAACACACTTACACAAAGAATACGTCAGCATCAATATCTGCGTGATTTACGAAACAAATTACTTTACCTTCACAAGATGTTGCTGGAGACAGAACGCATTGCCTACGAACAGATTAGTGGACGAGTATCAAGTGGAGAACTTCTTCAGCTAGTCATCGCTCACGAACAATTTGCTTGGCTACATCGGATTTCTGAGATGGTTGTGCAAGTTGATGAAATGCTCCAAGCAGATGAACCGATATTGCTGGAGGATTTCCAAAAATTGATTGCTGATGTCCGTACACTCATTGTACCGTTAGAGACGGGCAATACCTTCGAGAGAAAGTATTACAACGCTCTCCAGCGCGAACCTGGTGCTGTGTTGGCACATGCAGAGATATCCAAATTTCTCACGTCTAAGGTTTAAGTAGTAGGGGCACGGCATACCCATTGGTGTAAACTTAACGCTAAACCCGCTTGGTGACAACGTTTTGCCCTCACCCCCAGCCCCTCTCCGCAAGTGAGAGGGAAGCTAGACATTCAATTCCCCTTCTCCCTTGGGAGAAGGGGTTAGGGGATGAGGGCGTCAGGGATTTGCAAAACGCCTGTCCGATATAGTTTTCGGCTTAAGTTGATACCAATGGGCATACCGTGCCCCTACGTTCGCAAAGCGTCCCGCAGGGATGGGATGTTTTTTTAACTGGAAGTCCCTAAAGGTAAGATTTTTATAAGCGATCGCTAATTTACCCAAACAGTGCTGAGTAAAAAAGTAACAATCGTACTCAGTACTCATCAACTAACTGCTATCAAAGGCTGAGGTCTTTCAGCTTTATGCCATACCGATTGACCAAATAATTACTAATTCGTAATTCGTAATTCCTAATTAAAAGAGGTTCAAGCTTTCACCATAATCTCTGCTGAAGGGTGGTCAACAAGACAGTGGAGAGTTCAAGCCCCAAAGGAATTGCAACTACGAATTACGAATTATCAACTACGAATTATGTTGACCTGTCAGCAGTTCTACAACATATAATTAATGACTAATGACCCATTTGCACCAGTTATTGGACAACAGCAAGCTATAGAATTACTTACTCAAGCTGTTAGACAAAACCGGGTTCCTCCAGCTTATTTATTTGTGGGGCCAGATGGTGTAGGCAGGAGTTTAGCAGCCAGATGCTTTGTGGAATTGCTATTTTCTAGTGGGATGGGAGTTACTGCATCTTTACAAAACCGTTTGCGTCAGGGGAACCACCCAGCTTTGTTGTGGGTGCAACCAACATACCAATACCAGGGACAACGATTAACAGCAACAGAAGCAGCCGAGAAAGGACTCAAGCGTAAAGCACCTCCGGTAATTCGACTAGAGCAAATTCGGGAAATTACCGAGTTTCTGAGTCGTCCGCCCTTGGAAGCGCCGAGAAATGTGGTAGTGCTGGAAGAAGCTCAAACAATGGCAGAAGCCGCAGCTAATGCTTTACTTAAAACTTTGGAAGAACCGGGACAGGCGACATTAATTTTAATTGCACCTACACCTGAATCTGTGTTGCCGACTTTGGTATCACGCTGTCAACGCATTCCTTTTTATCGCTTAGATGCACAGTCTTTAGCTGTTGTACTCACACAAACAGGTCATCAGGAAATTTTGTCAAATCAGGCAGTATTGAGCATAGCATCTGGTAGTGCTGGAAGTGCGATCGCATCTTATGAGCAATTACAAGCTATTCCCGATAAATTACTTGAAGACTTGAAAAAAGCGCCTAAATCTTACCGTAACGCCTTAGAGTTAGCTAAGACAATTGATAAGGATTTAGATACAGAAGCACAACTGTGGTTAGTTGATTATCTTCAGCAATTCTACTGGCAGCAGTGGCATCAACCTAGTATTATTAACCAGCTGGAAGAATCTCGAAAACACTTGCTTTCTTATGCTCAACCACGACTAGTTTGGGAATGTCTGCTTTTATCTGTGTATCAAAAATCAAATTCCATTTCCCCAACTCATCGCTGAGTGCGATTGCATTTCTATACTTCCTCATCAAAGCCTCAGTACAATATTTGATTAATTCGTAGCAAAATAAATTAAGCAAAACTCTACGTTACTTTGCGTCCCTCTGCGTTTCAAAACATTACAATGTCTTGTTCAATCTCTATCGTCAAGTTCATAGCCAGTGAAGGTATTGTAATAAAAGCGATTCCTGGATAAAACAAAAAGTTTATATGACCTCAGTTTTTCCTCACAAAAAAGCCAGAGCCTTAAAACCTACCAGCCGCCGCCCTGCGAAAGAACTCTGTAGCGAGTGCGGACTATGTGATACATACTATATTCACTATGTCAAGGAAGCCTGCGCTTTTATTAATCAGCAAATAGGCGAACTTGAAGAAGAAACACACACGCGATCGCGCCATCTCGAAAACCCCGATGAACTCTACTTTGGTGTTCATCAAGACATGATAGCAGCGAAGAAACATCAGCCCATCGAAGGCGCACAATGGACGGGTATTGTTAGTAGCATTGCTATTGAAATGCTTAATCGCGGCTTAGTTGAAGGTGTAGTCTGCGTGCAAAACACCAAAGAAGACCGCTTTCAACCCATGCCCGTCATCGCCCGTACTCCAGAAGAAATACTAGCAGCACGAGTAAATAAACCAACCCTTTCTCCGAACCTTTCCATATTAGAACAGGTGGAAAAATCCGGGATGAAGCGGCTGTTGGTAATTGGTGTTGGTTGCCAAATCCAGGCATTACGAGCCGTAGAAAAACAACTTGGTTTAGAAAAGCTGTATGTTTTGGGTACGCCCTGCGTAGATAACGTTAACCGCGCTGGACTGCAAAAATTCTTAGAAACCACCAGCCGTTCGCCTGATACAGTTGTGCATTACGAATTCATGCAAGACTTCCGGGTTCATTTCAAACATGAAGATGGCTCATCAGAAACCGTGCCTTTCTTTGGCTTGAAGACCAACAAACTCAAAGATGTCTTTGCCCCATCTTGTATGAGTTGCTTTGATTACGTCAACTCCCTAGCCGACTTAGTTGTTGGCTACATGGGCGCACCCTTCGGTTGGCAATGGATTGTAGTTAGAAATGACACTGGTAAAGAAATGCTGGATTTAGTGAAAGACCAGTTAGACACCCAACCAGTAACGTCTAAAGGCAACCGGAAAGAAGCCGTACAGCAAAGTATTCCCGCTTATGATAAAGGCGTTACTCTCCCGATGTGGGCAGCAAAACTGATGGGTGTGGTAATCGAAAAAATCGGCCCCAAGGGCCTAGAATATGCACGATTTTCCATTGATTCTCACTTTACTCGGAATTATTTATATGTGAAGCGAAATCATCCAGAGAAATTAGAAGCGCACGTTCCAGAGTTTGCCAAACGTATTGTTGGGCAATATAAATTACCAGAATAGAAGAGGGACTGGGGCATTGGGCATTGGGCATTGGGAAGAGACAGGGAAGACAAGGGAGAGGGGGAAGACAAGGAAAAAACTTGTTTAATAATTCTCCCTTGTCCCCTTTTCCCCACCCTCCATTCCCCATTTCTCCTTACTGCTGACTCAACTCGATAATATTCCCATCAGGGTCTTGAGTGAACAGGGCAGCGCGACCGGAGGCGCTGGCTTGAATGGGATAATTATGATTGAGGAATTCTTGTTTGGCGGCGTCTAAGTCAGCTACTGTGAAGGCGACGTGGGGATTACGTCCCCATTTTTCGTTTGGGTTTTCCGTGGGGACAGTGGTTGCAACTATCAGGTGAATTTGATAGTCGCCGACTTGATACCATGCACCAGGATAGTTTAGGGAACGATCTATTTTAGATAATCCCAATACTTTCTCATAAAAATGTTCAGAGCGTTCTAAGTCAGTCACAAGAATCGCTGTATGGAGACTTTGGGTAATCTGCATTGTCGGTAAGATGCGATCGCGTTTATTTAGATTTTGACGTAGTTTGAACTCTTCCGGTGAGTGAGGCAGGAGGAGAAGAATTAATAACCAACGCCTAATGACAAAGGACAAATGACAAATGTTATCACAAACTCAAAGGCAGCTGAACTGTAAACGTTGTCCAGCCATGAGAACTGGTAACTTCAATCGTGCCTTGGAGATATTCCACTAATTTCTTAACCAATGTTAAACCTAATCCTGTGCCGTTCTGTTGCCAGCGTTCCCGTTTCGGGTTGCCGTAGGCATCGCTTTCAGGAATCCGGTAAAACGGCTCAAAAATTCGAGATTGTTCTTTTTTCGGAATTATCACCCCAGAATTGCTAATTGTGATTTGAAAATAAGGAACTTGAAAATTATGTAATGCACCAAATTTAGCATCCTCATTTCTCAGACTTTTTGTGGTGTAAATTACCTGAACATTCAACGCAATCTGTCCATCAGGCGGAGTGTATTTACAAGCATTGTTGAGTAATTCTGAAACAATTTCAGTCAGGCTAGCCAAGTCTGAAACTAAAGGTGGTAAATTTGGAGAAACACTAAGTTGAAAAGACTGTTCTCTAGCTTGAGCGCGTTCCTGAAAATACTCGGCAACGTGAGGCAGCCAGTTTTGGAGTTGAATTGAAGTTAATTCCAATGGATAGACATCTGCATCAATCATTCGTAGATGCAGCAAATTATCTACCAAATCCAGTTCTTGTTCGCACTGTTCACGCAGAATACCTAAATAGCGGGCTACAGATTCAGATGGAGAAAGTGTGTTTGAATTTAAGATACCCTGCCGATCGAGAATATTTTCTAGCACAGAGATTGCCATTTTGATGTTTGACAAGGGCGTTCGCATTTCATGAGAAGTGGTTGCTAGAAAATCCTCTTTTAATTGGTTCACGCGTTGAAGTTCTGCCACGCGAATTTCTAGTTGTTGGGCACGTTCAGCTGCGAGATTACGTTCTTCAGTTAACCGTCGTTGTGTGTCATCCCGGAAAACCAATACGGCTCCTGTAATTACACCGCTGTTCTTTTTCAGAGGTGTAGCGCTATCGGCTATTGGTATAGTTGTGCCGTCTCTAGCAACTAGTAGGACGCTACTGCCTAGATATATAGTAGTTTCTTGTTTGAGGGCTGCGATAATTGGATTTTTTGCCGGCAGCTGAGTTTTTTCATCAATGAGTTTAATAACTTCAGTTAACATCTTGTCTTTAGCTTCATCCCATCGCCACCCTGTCAGAGCTTCAGCTACCTGATTGATGTACTTAACATGCAACTCAGTATCTACTACAATTACCCCATCACCCATTTCTCGAAGCACAGAACTCAAAAATTGCTCGCGATTGTAGCGATTAAGAGCGGTTTGAATGGCAACATAAAGTTCTTGCTCCTTAATGGGCTTGAGAATATATCCAAAGGGAGATGTCAGCGTTGCCCGCTCGACAGTACTTTTATCAGAGTGACCTGTGACGTAGATAATAGGAATTTGCAAAAGATACCAAATTTGCTCTGCTGCCTGGATGCCGTCCATTTCACCCCGTAACCTGATATCCATTAAAATCAAGTTTGGGCGTAATTCAATTGCTTTTGTAATTGCCCCTTCGGCAGAATCGGCTATATCTAAAACAACATATCCTAGAGACTCTAAAGTTTCTTGTAAGTTGATAGCAAGGATATATTCATCTTCAACAACAAGAACTCGAACAGTCTCCTTTGTCTGCATCTTTGATGGTATGCCAATTATGTTCATGATCGGCTGTTTGTAAAAGTAATTTTGAACTCTGTTCCCTGTTGAGAGTCAATTTCAAGCTTTCCTTTTAGCTGCTTGACTAAACCCTGGACAAGGGTTATGCCCAGCGTTTTAGTTTTTTTGCTATCAAAATTTTCAGGTAAGCCAACACCATTATCTCTAATAATGAGTGTCAAAGCAGATTCAAATTCTTGATAAAACTTAACCTCAATTTTCCCTTCACGATTACCAGCAAAAGCGTATTTTAAAGCATTGGAAACCAGTTCGTTGATAATCAAGCCACAAGGAATGGCGGTTTCAATGTCGAGGCTAGCATTATCAACTTGAATATTTAGTTGAATTTGGCTGGAACTGACATTATAGGAATCAAATAAATGAGTTGTTAAATCTGGAATGTATTGAGCGAAATCAAGATCAGCGAGGTCTTGAGAACGGTATAGTTTTTCATGAACTAGGGCAATGGAAGCAATGCGGTTTTGGCTATCGCGCAAAATAGCTGTCACCACAGGATCTTGTGTTCGTCTGCATTGCATTTGCAGCAAACTGCTGACAATTCCTAAATTGTTCTTAACACGATGATGAATTTCTTTGAGTAATACTTCCTTTTCTTTTAGAGAGGCTTTGATTTTTTCTTCCGCTTGCTTTTGTTCGGTGATATCTTGTTGGATGGCGACAAGGACGTTTCCATACTCAGGATGTTCAAAAACGGAAGCGGTAGCGCTACACCAGAATGGAGTACCATCTTTTTTAATATTATGGACTTCATAGGTTGCTTCACCATGTTCCAAAATAGCAGTGCAAATCCCCTGACTAACATCTTCAGGTGTATTATTTTCATTACCGTAGTTGACAATTGACACATGCTGACCAATTAATTCACCAGGGTGATAGCCAAACATCTGCTCGAATTTAGGATTGGCGTAGACAAATACGCCATCTATGGCGCGAACTAGGCAAATTCCTTCTGCCATGTTGCGGGTGATGACTGCTTGCAACTCTAACATTTGTTCAGCGCGTTTGCGATCGCTGATTTCAACTACCACAACGCCGATGCTAATGGGTTGATCGGCTTCAGATTGAATTGGAAAATAGGAAGCTAGCCAAGTCCTGATTACACCTGGAAATTTTGGGGTTTCTCCACTGATTTCCAAATCCAGAATCGGTTCACCCGTTGTTAAGATATGTCGAAAGACTTGCTCTTGCTTGGGTGCTATATCAGGAACAATCTCCCACGGTGTTTTGCCAAAATGCGCCGCTGCGGGAATACCATTAATTTCTGCTAATGCTTCATTAATTAATGAATAACGTAGTTCCCGATCAAGAATGGTTATACCAACGGGTGCACTATTGATGAAGGTATCCAATAACTTTTGCTTGTGAGCTAGTTCTCGCTCTAGAATCTTGCGCTCATTTATATCAATAATTACCCCTAACATCCGTACAGGCTTGCCTGCTTCGTTGTAAACACCACGCCCTTTCCCCGTGAGCCAGTGAACCCTGCCATCAGGAAAAATTACTCGATATTCACCTTGAAAATTAATATGTTGTGCCAGTGCATTTGATACAGCCTGTTCAATTCGGTCAACATCCTCTGGATGCACGCGATCGCGCCATAGTTGATAGCTGGCTGCTGATATTTCTGGATCTAAACCTAACAAACGATAATGGTTGTCGTTCCAGATAACTTCGCCTGTTTGAACATTCCAATCCCAAAGACCGATGTGGTTAAATTCCAACGTTAGTCTCAGTTGTTCTTCACTTTTGGCTAAGGCTGCTTCAGTTTGTTTGCGTTCGCGTAGCGCGGCTTGTCGATCGCTGATATCCCGATGAGTACCAGTCATTCGCAGAGGATTACCATCTGCATCTCGCATCACAACCTTACCGTAGTTGGCAATCCATTTGTATTCGCCCGACTTAGTTCGGAGTCGATAGTCAAATTTGTACTGTGTTGAACTATCCTTGAGGTGATCTGCCAAGATTTTCTCCACCCAAGGTAGATCGTCTGGATGAACTAATCGCTCCCAAGTACTAAAATCCTGTGGGAGTTCATCAAAGCGGTATCCAAGCATTTCTAAATAGCGAGGGCTGTAATAAACCTGTCTAGTCAAAATATTCCAGTCCCACAAAGCATCTCCAGAAGCCTCAAGGGCTAATTGTAGTCGTTCCTCACTTTCTCGAAGAGCAAATTCTGATCGTTTGCGATCTTCTTCATCATACTTCCGCGCAGTAATATCCGTGATTCGTACTAGTTGCATCACAGTACCAGCGACTGTGATTTGTTTGGCGGCGATATTTCCCCAAAAGGGTTTGCCTTGCTTGGTAATGTATTCAACTTCTCGACTCCAAAACCCTTGCTGGTTAATTTCTTCCATAAAGGTGGCAATCTCATCGGAAGTGAATGGTTGTTTTTGCAGAGTGTTACCTTGAATGTTAATTAATTCAGCTTTGCTAGAGGCTGCAAATAGCTTCACTGCTCGCTCGTTACAGTCAGCGATCAGTAATGTTTCGACATTTACCAAAAAGAGTGCATCAGCGGATTCATTATAAACAGCTTCTAGCAGATCACGACTACGAATGATTTCTAACTCAGTTTGTTTGCGTTCTGTAATATCTAGAACCCCTCCCAACAGCTTAACTGGCTGCCCTTGAGCGTCATAAGCTATTTCTGCTTTCGACTCAACGTAGCGCACTGAACCATCAGGTCGGATAATTCGATACTCAAGATTGAAAGGGGCTTCTTGAGCGTAGGCGTAGTCTGTCGTAGAAATCGCCTGTTCCAGTTGAGCCTCCATCCAGGCGCGATCGTCTGGGTGAATTATTTCGAGAAGTTCCGCCTGGGTGGGTTCGCCTTGAGTAGGATTTAGACCAGAGATGCGAAAGGTTTCCATTGACCAGTAGCGCTTTTTCGTTTCTAAGTTAAATTCCCAACTGCCTATATGGGCGATTTTTTGAGTAGTGGCTAGCAGTGCTTCACTTTGTTGAAGTTTTTCTTTAGCCTGTTTGAGTTCGGTAATATCTCGCCCTTCTGGAATCAACAAAACAACTTTACCTGTCTCGTATAAAAGCGGACGGAGTGAAAAATCGATTGTTGCTACTCGGTTATTTGCACCGAGAACATCAACTTCATAGCGGATAAACTCCCCTTTAGCTGCACGAGCGATCGCTCGTTTTAATTCTGCTTGAGTTTGCGGTGAAATTGTCCACCAGTGTGCCTCCCAAAAAGGGCGATCGATGACATCTTCCAGTTTCAGTCCGCCAAAACTTAGCGCCGTCTGGTTCGCCTCCAGTAAAATGCCAGATGGCGTTAGCAGTCCTGTGAATTGGAAAGTGTTATTAAAGATAGCGCGGAATCGGCGATCGCTTTGGTGCAATTTGGCAGTGCGTTCTTCTACTTTGGCTTCTAACTCCGTGTTGAGGGTTTGGAGGTTGTGGTAGAGTTGGGCTTGTTGGATAGCGATCGCTAGTTGTACCGTCAGTTGGTTGAGCAACTCCACCTCAAATGTCTGCCATTGTCGGGGGGCAGAACATTGATGTACGATAAATAGCCCCCATTCAAGTGCTTGAGTCCCCTTATTTTCTAACAAAATGGGGACAACTAAATTCGCCTTCACCTGAAACTGTTCCAAAAGTTGAATATGGCTATTACTTAAACCCGCTTCGTAGATGTTCGTCGCCGCCCAGATTTTTCCTTGGCGGTATTCTTCCTGATGATTTTCCTGAAAACAGGTAGCTTCAATCTCCAATCCGAAAATTGGTGCCCATTGGGGTAGTATCGACTCCGCCACAACACTACCATGCATTTTATGGGTAAATTGATACACCAATACGCGGTCAGCCTTGAATAACTGGCAGACTTTTTTGACACTCGTGGCAAGGATATCTTGAAGCTTCAAGGATTGACGAATATTAAGAGCGATCGCTCCGACTAGGCGTTGGTGTTCCTGTTGCTGTTCTAGCTGCTGCATCAACTGCTTATGCTTGATCGCCCCATGAATCGTGCGGCAGAAATTTTCACAAGTCAGTTTTCCCTTGACTAGATAATCATCCGCTCCATTTTTGATCGCTTGGACTGCGATCGTTTCGTCTCTCTGTCTAGCCAGCATAATTACTGATACTTGGCTGTTGGAAGTTTGCCTCTGTAGCTGAGTGAGAAATTCCAGCCCGCCTAAATCTGGTAATTGAAAGTCTAACAAAATCACATCTGGTATTTTCTCTTGACAAGCTTGTAGCGCCTTATTTCCAGACTCAAATTCGTAAATATCATAAGTGTAGCGATCGTCTTGCTCTAAAAAGCGTCGATACAAAGCTCTATCTTCAGCAGAGTCTTCTACAAAAAATACAGTTGTCATGTATGTTGTGGCCTCCTAAGACAGCTGCGGGAGTGGGGAGCGGGGGGCAGAGGAGCAGGGGAGAAGAGAAGTTGTAGTAAGTTTTATCCCTTTTGCCCCTCTGCCCCTCCGCCTCTTTCTTGTGCCCCATGCCCAATTCAATAAACCCTAAATTAGCAAATTCGGACTTTTTCTCGATCGCGGACTACTATTTTTAGTCGTATAAACGCATAATAGAATAGTGACTGATCTGTTCGCCCCTTTACAATCTCTCAAACAAGGTGACTGGTTCAAGCTGATCTGCGGAGCCAGCTTCCAGCATTTGCCGGCAGTCAGAAGTTTAACGTTAGCCTATACTTTGGCGGGCGCTGACTGCATAGATGTTGCAGCTGATCCAGCAGTGATTGCAGCAGCGCAATCAGGGTTACAAGTAGCCAAATCTCTGGCTAAGGATGCCCAAAAGCGAGGCTTTGACTACAAAGGCAATTTACCCTTTTTGATGGTCAGCCTAAACGATGGAGAAGACCCCCATTTTCGCAAAGCAGAATTCAATCCTAATGAGTGTCCTACAGACTGCCCTAGACCCTGCGAACGGATTTGTCCGGCACAAGCGATCGTGTTTGACAGTATCAAAGAAGACTTTTCAGGAGTAGTATCCGAAAAGTGTTATGGCTGCGGTCGTTGCATACCAATTTGCCCTTATAATATAATTTATACAGCTTCATACGTGACAACGCCGGGAGCGATCGCGCCCTTGATAATGTCAACGGGAGTAGATGCCATAGAAATCCATACAAAAGTTGGGCGGTTGGCAGAATTTGAGCGATTATGGCAAGCAATTTCACCGTGGGCCGATCGATTAAAGTTACTAGCCATCAGCTGTCCTGATGGTGAGGGGATGATTGACTACTTGAGAGCGCTGTATGACCTGATTGCCCCAATTAAGGGTGCTTTAATTTGGCAAACCGACGGTCGTCCCATGAGTGGTGATATTGGCGATGGCACCACAATAGCCACGGTGAAATTAGGGCAAAAAGTTTTGGCAGCTAAGTTACCGGGATATGTGCAGTTAGCAGGCGGCACTAATCGCTATACCGTTGCTAAGTTAAAGGCAATGGGACTGTTAAACAGTGCTGAGTTCCGAGTTATGAGTGTTGAGAAAGACTATATTACTCAGTACGGGCTAAACCCTAGCTATCCGCTAACAGCACGGGCTAAACGCCCCGCTACCGCTAACAGCACTCAGCCCTCCCACATTGCCGGGGTCGCATACGGTAGCTACGCCCGTGTACTGCTGTCACCAATTCTCGAACAGTTAGAGAATAAGGAGGTAAGTAACACCAATGTGAAGGCGACTGTTCGCCTAGAAGAAGATGAAGTATTACTTTGGCAAGCTGTAGAACTTGCCCATTCTCTCGTTTCCCAGATAAAGTCACAGCAGGAGCGTTAATCGCTCAATACCTAGGGCGGGTTCTCCTGCACGCAAATGTCCTCGCTATCTCTAAAAACGTCACCATAGAAAGCATGACGATTACAGACGATCTCCAAAAGTTATTAGACATTTTGCCCCAAGACCTGCAACAAGTACTAGAGAGTCATCCCAAACGAGATAGTTTAGTAGAAGTGGTCTTGGATTTGGGTCGTCGCCCAGAGGCTCGCTTTCCTAATCAAGCTGAGTATTTGAGCGAAGTACCCGTTACTCAAGAACAAATAGATGATTGCGTTCAACGAGTTGGAATCTTTGGCGGAGATAATCGGGCAGGAATTGAGCAAACTTTGCATCGGATCAGCGCCATCCGCAACCGCACTGGTAAGATTATTGGCTTGACCTGTCGCGTTGGTCGAGCCGTATTCGGAACCATTGGCATGA
This sequence comes from uncultured Nostoc sp., assembly GCF_964247315.1. Taxonomy (GTDB): domain Bacteria; phylum Cyanobacteriota; class Cyanobacteriia; order Cyanobacteriales; family Nostocaceae; genus Nostoc. The sequence continues at coordinate 62,892 of NZ_CAXTTT010000011.1, read as the reverse complement.
TCCGCGATTTGGTAGAAACTGGTAAATCGATTCTCATGCTGGGGCGTCCAGGCGTGGGTAAAACTACCGCCTTACGGGAAATAGCCCGTGTTTTAGCTGACGATTTGCATAAGCGAGTGGTGATTATTGACACCTCCAACGAAATCGCTGGGGATGGTGATGTTGCTCACCCCGCCATTGGTCGCGCCCGGCGGATGCAAGTGGCTCATCCAAATGAACAGCATCAGGTGATGATTGAGGCAGTGGAAAACCACATGCCAGAAGTCATTGTGATTGATGAAATTGGCACAGAACTGGAAGCTTTAGCGGCTCGTACCATTGCGGAACGGGGTGTACAGTTGGTAGGTACTGCCCACGGTAATCAGATCGAAAATCTGATTAAAAACCCCACCCTAGCCGATTTAGTTGGGGGTATCCAAGCTGTGACGCTGGGAGACGATGAAGCCAGACGGCGAGGCTCTCAAAAGACTGTTTTGGAGCGGAAAGCCCCACCTACCTTTGAAATTGCTGTGGAAATGTTGGAACGCCAACGTTGGACAGTACACGAAAGTGTTGCTGACACCGTAGATAATTTGCTGCGGGGGCGTCAGCCTACTCCACAAACGAGAACCGTTGATGACCACGGCAAAATTGCGGTTACAAGGCAGTTAGCTGTTGTCAACGGTCGGGGTGGACAGCTAGGAACAGTGGAGGATTCTTTCCCACCAGCACGACCGTCTAATGGCTGGCGTTCATCTGGACAAATGGTCGCACTACCGCAACTGCCTGTAGAGCGGGTAACTGGGCGCAGTGAGTTTGACCGTTTGCTGGATGAATCTTTCAATTATTCTGAGAGCATTGATTTTGATGCTGCTACTAGACAGCCAGGGCCGAATGGTGAAGATTTGCCATTGCACGTTTACCCTTATGGGGTTAGCCGCCACCAACTCGAACAGGTGATTAGCGTGCTAACTTTGCCCGTGGTATTGACAAAAGATATAGATAGTGCTGATGCAATTTTAGCACTGCGATCGCACGTCAAAAACCACGCCAAATTACGCCAAATGGCCAAAGCTCGTCATGTACCCATCCACATGATTAAGTCCAGCACCATTCCGCAAATTACCCGTGGTTTACGGCGCTTGCTGAACATCGACGATCCAGAAATGGCCGATGATAGAGAACTACAATTGTTTTTGCACAATGGTAGCGATGATGAAATGGATGCTTTAGAAGAAGCTAGACTTGCCGTTGAGCAAATTGTGATTCCTAAAGGACAGCCAGTCGAGTTATTGCCGCGTTCTCCCCAAGTCCGCAAAATGCAACATGAGTTGGTAGAACATTATCGCCTCAAGTCGCATAGTTTTGGCGAAGAACCAAATAGAAGATTACGGATTTATCCAGCGTAACTTTAAGAACCCACTAAAGAGCCAAAGCGTAGCTTTGTCTCTCCTAACAGCATAACTACGGTGTACACACAAGTCTTTGTCAAGGCAATTACGGTTAGTCTCATAGCCCCTGAGATATCTCAAGAAAAGTTTTGCTATCAACAAAACCTGTCCCTCTCCTTACTAAAGAGAGGGATGTCCGATAGGACAGGGTGAGGTTTTGAAGGGCTTTTGGGTAATCGGATAACTTATGTGTACACCGTAGCCTTTTATTTGAAAAGCGCTTTAACCATCAAAAATCGTCAAAATCATTATTTATACTCAAGCTAATAATTCAATCTTCTTGCAGCAATTCGCTGTCATCATCAGCATCGCGCAGCGTCTGATAGATAATAATTCGTAGAGAGTGCTTAAGTCCTAACTAACTCAATCTTGCATTTTTTTAAACATCTGTTACATTACTTTACAGAGAGTTACAACTGCTACAAAACTTGAACTTTGGAGTTATGCTTATGTCAGATTTTAAGAATACTGCGCCTATTATTTCAGAAGATCCTAATGCTGTGCGTTTTGGCTTCACTCCTCAGAGTGAAAATTGGAACGGTCGTCTTGCAATGATTGGTTTTGTATCTGCAATTTTGATTGAAGCTTTTTCTGGTCAAGGGGTACTCCATTTCTGGGGTATTCTCTAAATTGATAATAGTAGGGTAGAACGGCTGTACTACCCTATGTAACTCTTTATATTCCACACAAATCATTCGTTTCTAGCTGATAGTGGCTGTTGCCATTGGTGCAAAATTTCAAATTTTTCCGGTTGAGCCAAAATATAAGTGAATAATGACTTTACATTGAATATGTATAGCTAAAACTCATGGATATACCTCAACGCGTATTAGTCCGCTACAAAGACGCGTCATTCAACACCAATGAAATCCGCTTGAGAACTTTTCGGCTTGGGTTGCAAATATGGGATGAACAGACCAAACCCAGAAAAACAGAGCTTTATCAGTTTATCTTGTCTTGCTTGAAACAAGTTGACCGCCAAGATCGTTTTATGTTTTCTCTATTGTTTATAGAATTAACAGACCTCATACGCAACTCTTCCCTAGAAAGAGGAACGAAAGAGGTTCTGATTAAAACAGCTTTTAGAGAATTTGCTTGTGCGATAACAGATTTTGAAGACGTTGCCAAATAAGGTTAGTCATGGGGATGCTGGAATTGCGTAGGCGTAGGCATCACCCTAAAGTCCGATGACTTAATCGAGTAGGATATCTATAAGTAAACAGCTTTCCCATCTGATTAGTTTTTTGCTAAATGCGCGGATGGGTAGGTGTTGAGGAAGGGAGAATACAAAAATGGCTAAATTGCTGTATATACAAGGCTTTGAGGACTGTAGCACCTTGAACCCATCCGCGCACCTTATGTAGACTGACTTTCAGCTATTTACAGTTAGCACAATTGTCACTTCTTATGTTATGATTTTTGCATTCGCACTATTGAACCTTGAAAATCAAATAATACAAGCCTTTCAGACGCCTGCGATCGCAATCAACTAAAATCCCTATTAGGGATTGAAACTACTTTCTGGGCAGCATCGAATTTAGACTTGGCTAATCGCAATCAACTAAAATCCCTATTAGGGATTGAAACTGCAATCCAAATGCTATAGATTTTTTTGAAGATCGCAATCAACTAAAATCCCTATTAGGGATTGAAACCTACCGCCTCAGTAATGATTGATTCTCGATCCAAATTATCGCAATCAACTAAAATCCCTATTAGGGATTGAAACACCCTCAAACACTGATTCTTCCGTAACCCAATCAATATCGCAATCAACTAAAATCCCTATTAGGGATTGAAACCTAATTACTTCCTCAACGACTTCTTTCTCACATTTAGATCGCAATCAACTAAAATCCCTATTAGGGATTGAAACAATTCACCGCTTACCACTTGGTCAATGCTGGCAATATCGCAATCAACTAAAATCCCTATTAGGGATTGAAACGCGATCGCGCACTTCTGCGCGGGCTACCTGACAATCGCAATCAACTAAAATCCCTATTAGGGATTGAAACGATGTCGCAAAGCCAGCTAGCGTGTAGGCGATCGCAATCAACTAAAATCCCTATTAGGGATTGAAACTTAGGTAACGTTGGTGTAATTAATCACGGTGTAGCATCGCAATCAACTAAAATCCCTATTAGGGATTGAAACAGGGATGTTGATGATGAGGAATTTGCGATCGTTGAATCGCAATCAACTAAAATCCCTATTAGGGATTGAAACGACGAATTAGAAAAACTCACAGGCTATGATTTTCTCATCCCAATCAACTAAAATCCCTATCAGAGATTGAAACTGCCTTCCCTCTAGCCAGTTCTTCGATTAAATCAGATCGTAATCAATTAAAATCCCTATCAGGGATTGGAACGAATTATACCGAAACTTAACTTTAAAAAATAGTATCAAAAAGTACAAATATTACTTCAAGGGTCATTCTACATCCAGCTTGAGGGCTGTGATATTATAGGAGACTGCTGCATACATTTTAGAAAAACTAGAAACTGAATCGACCATGGCCCTCACGCAACTGCGGAAACAAGAAATAATTTCCAACTACCAAGTTCACGAAACTGACACTGGCTCGGCCGATGTCCAAGTAGCCATGCTAACTGAGCGCATTAACCGCCTCAGCGAACATCTCCAGGCAAATAAAAAAGACCATTCTTCCCGGCGGGGACTGTTGAAGCTAATTGGCCAGCGCAAGCGTCTTCTAGCTTATATATCGCAGGAAAGCCGGGAAAAATATCAAGCTTTGATTGCTCGTCTCGGTATTCGTGGATAGGACTACCGCTTATGTCTGCTGAAGAATCTGAACGCAGTCGTTTGCCCTTTGAACCGAACAAAAAGCGCCAAAAACCCGCAAAAACTCCAAGTAAACCAGCAGCACAGCCCCAAGAATCTGCCAAACAGGCTGATAAAAAAGTGGTTTACAGCAAACAAGAGATGGCAATTCCCCAAGTAGTCAGCCAGCGGATGATCCGACGGGTAGCTGGGTTCTCTGGTGTACCAACAGCTTTGGGTATTAGCGCCTTGGTTGTGAGCTATCTGCTTGCTACCTACTCCGATATCCGACTACCTCCCATCGCCGTGTTATTGGTGAACATGGGATTATTTGGTTTGGGGGTTTTAGGGATAACTTATGGCGTTCTCTCTGCCTCTTGGGATGAAGAAAAAGTCGGAAGTTTGCTAGGTTTAGGTGAGTTCAACATCAATTGGGGACGAATGGTGGCAGCTTGGCGCGAAACTCGGCAAAAAAACTTATAATGAACGGCGCTCAGGTATTAAGTAACTGTGGTATTGGGTAAATGAAGAAGTGAATGTTGAAGTTGAAATTTTATAACTTCAACATTGCTAATTAAAATTATGCAATTTTTTATACTCCATACTTAGTTATTCAGCAGTAAAACTACTGACTGAGCGCTAGATTTTATCTATTTATAGCAAAAGCCTTGGTGATTAGGACATTGATAGATGATAAAACTTAGACACAATAAAGACTTTTCACCTAGTCCCTAGTCCCCAGTTCCTTGCTATATTTTGTAAACAAATTTTGTTTTTAACTATTTGTAATTAGGCCAATAGGCAACAATAAAGTTAGCCTATTTACAGAAAATTTTACTCAATTAATTAATCAGGAACTTTCAGATGATTATAGTAATGAAATGTGGTTCTCCAGAGGCGGAAATAAACCGCATTGATGAGGAACTAACTAGCTGGGGGCTAACTCCAGAAAAAATTGTAGGTCAACACAAAGTAGTTATTGGTTTAGTAGGTGAAACTGCCAGCTTAGATCCATTACAAATTCAGGAACTTAGCCCCTGGATTGAACAGGTGTTACGGGTAGAGCAGCCTTACAAACGAGCTAGCCGTCAGTACCGCCACGGCGAAGCTTCGGAAGTGGTGGTTAATACTCCTGATGGAGCAGTAGTATTTGGCGAACATCAGCCTTTGGTAGTCGTTGCTGGCCCCTGCTCCGTAGAAAATGAAGAAATGATTGTGGAGACGGCGCGGCGCGTCAAGGCGGCTGGAGCCACATTTTTGCGCGGAGGGGCATACAAACCCCGGACTTCACCTTATGCCTTCCAAGGACACGGCGAGAGTGCTTTGGATTTGTTGGCAAGGGCGCGGGAAGTTAGCGGACTAGGTATTATTACAGAAGTGATGGATGCCGTAGACCTGGATAAAATTGCCGAAGTTGCTGACGTGATTCAGGTGGGAGCAAGAAATATGCAAAATTTCTCCTTGCTCAAAAAAGTGGGAGCGCAGCCGAAACCAGTTCTGTTGAAGCGGGGAATGGCAGCTACTATTGAAGATTGGTTAATGGCAGCCGAGTATATTCTGGCATCTGGCAATCCCAATGTAATTTTGTGTGAAAGGGGAATACGCACCTTTGACCGTCAATATACGCGAAATACACTGGATTTATCGGTAGTGCCTGTGTTACGAAAACTGACTCACCTGCCAATCATGATTGACCCCAGCCACGGCGTAGGTTGGTCTGAGTTTGTGCCTTCAATGGCAATGGCTGCGATCGCAGCTGGCACAGATTCCCTGATGATAGAGGTTCACCCTAATCCTGCCAAAGCTTTATCGGATGGGCCCCAATCTCTGACACCAGACCGTTTCGATAACTTGATGCAAGAATTGGCAGTAATTGGTAAGGCAGTAGGACGCTGGCAGCAACCAGCAGTGGCTCTAGCTTAAAATTCAGTTGCAACTTCATAATCAGGTATCTCAGCATAACTCCAAGTTTGTAGTCAGGACTTTAGTCCTGATAGACTTTACTATGAGCGATGAATCGCTTACTAAAAATATCGCTTACGTTCTTCAAACACGCCGATCACGTTTTATATCGCCAATAACTTTTTCCAAAATCCAGTTTTCTAATTTATCTGGATTTAATTGTTGCTGATGTGTAATCAATCGATTGGCAATTTCTTCATTACCATTGAGTAAATTCAGAAGTTCTTTGTACAATGGATTATTCTTAGGCACTACTTTTGGTTTACTAGTTTGCCTCTTCATTTTTTTCAGGTCTGGTAATGGCGTATCTGACGTTTGAGATAGAGAAACTTCGGTTTGTATTTGTATTGTTTTTGAACGTAGTTGTTCCTGTGAGTTTTTGAGCTTCAAGTTACTGATAACTTGTTTTAAAACCCAGTTCTCAGATTTACCGGGGTACAATTGCCTGTGTTTTGCCAGTAATTGATTAGCTGTGTTTACGTTATTCGTTAAAGCAATTAATTCGCTGTGCAAATACTTGTTGTTAATGTCTATTTCTTCCTGAGTTACTTTGAATTGGAACGGTAGTGGGGATATTGGTTGCTGAGGAGCTTTAGCTTTTAGTTTTGATGTATCTATCCCATGTTCCTGAAGTAGGAATTCGTACTCATCTATAGCTTGTCTAAAAAGCTCTACAGATTTTTGGTATTGGTGTACGGACTGCTTAAACAGTTCTGTGGATTGTTGGTAGATATACAAAGCTTTCCTCTGAAGCAAAATTTTGATGATGGATATAACTAGTAAGAGGAATACAATAAATAAAGCAATCTGTAGCTGAAGGATGAGTGTAAGCTGCATAATGAATTTTAAGTTGGTCGTACAACTCTACAAATACGGGGAATATCGAGGTGAAGACATCAGAAAAATCCCTGTATTTGTTTCATGCTCATCCATGATGCACGTAGACCCCGCGATCGCCTCTGGTGCATATATACCTATAAATAAAGCCGTCCTGTCATTAGTAGGACGGCTTTATTTTGAGCTTTCTTTGTTATCTTGAATTTAGTTAGAAGTTGATATTACTACTCAAAAATTCCTCAAAACGTCTCACCACAGCGATTACTGTACTTGTGCAGGGAAAGCACCAGGTTGCACAGCTATATTAAGATTCTGCCCATTGCGACGTAATTCCATACGTAAGTCGCTTCCGACTTGACTATTTTCTACTGCCTTTTGGACACTGCTGGCATCTGTGACTGCTTGATTGCCAAGCTTTTGAATTACATCACCAGCACGTATCCCTGCTTTGGCAGCTGGTGAATTTGGTATAACTTTTACAACTAATACACCTTTATCTTCATTCACACTCAAACCGCTATTGGGATCTGAGTTGATATTTTGTTTTAGCTGAGGTGTTAACCCCACCATCTGAATTCCCAGGTAAGGATGTTCTACTTTACCTGTAGCTATTAATTGACTGGAAATGCGTTGTGCTGTGTTGATAGGAATAGCAAAGCCTAATCCTTGTGCCCCTTGAATAATGGCTGTATTCATGGCAATTACCTCGCCACGGGAATTTAGCAAAGGCCCGCCGGAGTTACCGGGATTAATTGCTGCATCGGTTTGAATATACTCTACTCGCTTATCAGGAGCGCCGATTAGATTGCTACTGCGTCCAGTAGCACTGATGATTCCGGTAGTTACTGTATTATCTAATCCAAGGGGGTTGCCGATCGCGATCGCCCATTCTCCGGGTTGTAGTTTATCTGAGTTACCCAAGGCTACTAACGGGAGATTGTCTGCTTGAATCTTCACAACAGCAACATCGGTCAACTCGTCTTTTCCTAGCACCTTACCTTTAAAGCTCCGCCCATCCTTGAGTGTTACTGTTACGGTATCAGCACCATCAACTACGTGGGCGTTGGTAAGAATACGACCATCAGCACTAATAATAAAACCTGAACCAGTACCCCGTTCTACGCGATCCTGTTGTTCTGGCATTTGAGAGCCGAAAAAGCGTTGGAAAAGTGGATCGTTAAATTCATCTGGTATCTGGGTTTTTACGGTTCGGGAAGAGTCAATTCGCACCACAGCTGGCCCGACCTTTTGCACCACCTGGATAACAAAATTAGGATCTGTGCCTGCTGGTATTGGAGGAGCGGCATTTACTCGACTTACTGCCAAATTAGATGCACTTTCAGACACTTGCTGAGAGTGTCCAGCCATATAACCGCCTGCCAATGTCATACCCGATCCCAGCAGCACCAGCGATAGAGAGGCGGCAGCCTTTCTCCAGGGTTTATGATATTTGGCATCAGCAGTGTTATGTGAAATGCTATTTAATGGGTGTTCTCTGTCGCGAGATTCGTTTTGCATTGCTGTCTGGAAAGATATTTAGATGTATTACTAATGTAGATATGATTTGTGACAGTTTTGTTGCGGAGGTATTGCGTTGTTGTGAAAGCTTTGGTATTTTATTGAACCGTATTGGAATATAGTCATTCGTAGAGACGTACATCGCTGCGTACTCTTTACCAAACTTAGTGCTGAGTGCTGAGTGCTGAGTAAATTCAGAATTACTCAGTAATTTATGTACTTGGGTTTGAGCAAGACCCCTTGTGGGCGGTCTTTCAACTCAGAACTCAGCACTCTTCATCATGCCTAAAGGAATAAAAATGGCACAGGGGAAAATCTTACTTAAACCTGGCACTTTATGGACAAGTGTTAAAGAACGGACTGAATATGCTTTGCAATCCGGGGCGCTACTGTCGATTCCGACAGAATTTGAATTTGTTGAACAGGATGGCGTGCGCTTTTTAGTACGGATTTTGTCTAACCTGAATCGCAAAAAAGCAGCTAAGAAGAAACAGGAAAAACAATCTGTTACTTCTGGTGAAGAGTTTAATCCTTTTTTGCCCTACGAAGAGGATTTATTTGTGGCGGATATCTCTGATACCCATGTATGTATTTTAAATAAATTCAATGTTGTTGATTATCATCTGCTAATTATCACCCGTGGTTTCGAGGAACAAGAAAGCTTACTCACCCTGAAAGATTTTACGGCTATGTGGGCGTGTTTGGCTGATTTCGATGGTTTAGCATTTTACAACAGTAGCAAAACCGCAGGTGCTAGTCAGCGACATAAGCACTTACAATTAGTACCCCTACCACTTGCCCCTTCAGGGTTACAAATACCGATTGAACCTTTACTAACATCAGCACAATTTCAGAACTCGAACGCAACTTTAGCAAAGCTTCCTTTTGTACACGCTTTTGCATCACTAAATTCTAATTGGGTGCGATCGCCATTCGCAGGGGCCCAAGCAACACTGGAAATTTATCACACTTTGCGTCACGCTGTAGGTTTAGATGCAAAGCAATCTGGTGCTTACAATCTGCTAGCGACACGAGAATGGATGTTGATCGTACCGCGATCGCAGGAGCATTTCCAATCTATCTCTGTGAATTCATTAGGATTCGCTGGTGCGCTGCTGGTGCGTAACGCGGCAGAAATGGAGATTCTTAAAACCCAAGGGCCGATGACTATCCTCAAAAATGTTGCTGTATCGTAATTGAGTTCGATAATGTCAATTTAAATCATTCTCAAGTGTTAGTGTTTCCCAATCTAAATCTGATGCTATTTGAGCAAGTTTATCTAAATCAGTCAGGTTATCTAAATAGGGTAAGCAGCCTAAAACTGGCGTGTTAGTGAGTGATTGAATCAATTGAAATGGTGTCCAGTCAGCTATTTCTGTATCCGTTCGGGGTTGTACGCAGTTCAAAACAATGCCTTTGAGATTGACGCGGGATTGTCTAGCTAATGCCACATTCGCCACTGCTTGAGCGATCGCACCCAATCTTACTGGTACTACCAATACTGTTGGTAAACGCCATTCCCCCGCTAAATCAGCTACCGTTAATTCCTCAGTTATTGGCGAACCTAACCCTCCCAAGGCTTCTACAAGTACAAAATCACGCTGCGATCGCAACTTAGACAAAGCTTGCCACACAAGTGCTAAATCTACTCGGCGATTTTCCCGTGCTGCGGCGATCGGCGGAGCAAGAGGTGCTTGAAAGTACAAAGGTGTAATTTCTTCAGCAGATTGTTCTAGCACAAATAGCTTTTGATACCACTCGCGATCGCCAACCCCCGATTGAATCGGTTTCATGATTCCCCAGCGACGTTGCGGGTAATATTTTTGCCAATAGGCTGCTAACGCTGTTGTTAAAACAGTTTTACCAGCTTCGGTATCAGTTCCAGTAATCAGTAGTGTGTTTAACATTAATTTCTTTGGCCAGAAAATGGTTGTGTTCCATCAGTCGGCGGCAAAGTTGGCGCTTCAGTAATGGTCGGAATTGGCAAAGGTGTTTCTGTGGGAATTGGCAAGGGTGTTTCTGTAGGAATTGGCAAGGGTGTCTCTGTGGGAATTGGCAAGGGTGTCTCTGTGGGAATTGGCAAAGGTGTTTCTGTAGGAATTGGCAAAGGTGTTTCTGTCGGTGTTGGTTTGACTGGTTTTTCTAATGCAATATTGAGGTTGTAATTGCTTTCGGCAACTCCTGAAAGCAGAGTTAACTCTATAGTGTATCTACCAGTAACCAACAATGTGCCTTGATAAAATGTGACTTGTTGAGCAGTATTCTCAATTGCTTGTCCATTCGGACTTAAGACTGTTAGTAGAATGCTGCTTCCTGGGTCAATAAAGGTGTTTAATTTAGCACCTTCTCGCCCAAAAAAGCTGTACTGGATGATTTGATTTGCTTTGAGAGTACCTTCAACCGTGGTTGGCTTAGACGCTGAAAGCTTGAGGCGCTTAGTAAATATAACAGGTAGATCGTTAGTAGGTGTGGGTGTTTGCGTGGGTGTTAGCGTGGGTGTGGATGTTGGTGTGGGTGTTGGTGTGGGTGTGAATGTAGTACCACCAGAAATTACTGGTGAAGGGAAATTTTGTGGAAGCGTCTCATCTGCTGTTTTCGACTGACTGCGGATGGAACTGACTAGTGCCCAAGAACCAAATCCTGCTACGATCACTACAATAATGGCAATTGCAGCGATCGCTAACGGATTATCCAAAATTGAGCTACTGGGACTTGGTGGAATCACAGGATCGGTTTTCTTGGGCGAAGCTGCTGGTGCTACTAAGTCAGGACGGCGACCAACTGCCATTGTCTGCAAGTTAGACACATTTACATTAGGAAGACGGACTTCCTGTAAAGGTTGTAGTGCTTGAGATACACTAGCAGCACTTTGATAGCGCTCGCTCGGTATATGATTCAACATTCGATTCAAAACCTGGGCAAATCGTGGGTTCACTTTTACCCACCGTTGCCAATTCCAAGTTAGTTGGTTTTGATCGAATAGATCCTTTGGTTCTTTACCAGTCAGCAAAACAATTGCGCTTACCGCTAATGCATACAAATCACTACTAGGATAAGCTCCCCCTGTTTGCATTTGTTCGCTGGGAGAGTAGCCTAGTTTTCCTACGGTGGTTCCTGGTAGCGGACTATCTGGCGATTGTAAACGCGTTGCCAATTCCTTCACCACTCCAAAGTCAATTAACACAGGTTTAGCGTCACTATCTCGCAAAATAATATTTTCTGGCGAGATATCCCGATGAATAATTCCTCGACTGTGAATATGCTCTAAAACAGGCAACAACATTTGTATCAGCTGCAATACTTCAGCCTGTGTGAAAGTTTGACCCACAGCTTGACGTTCAGCCAGCAGGGTTCGGTACGTCTGACCTGCAACGTAGTCCTCCACCAAAAATAAGCGTTGATCTTGCTCAAATCTTTCCCGGAATTTCGGCACTTGTGGGTGTTCGATTTGATATAAAATGGCAGCTTCTCGATGAAAAAGCTCTTGTGCCCTCTCCCAATCCAAAGCCGACCTTGCTGTTGAATTCAATTCCTTGATCGCGCAAAGTTCGTTAAAGCGCCTCTGGTCTTCTGCCAGATAGGTTCTACCAAATCCTCCTTGTCCGAGAATTTGAATTATGCGGTAACGGTTTTGCAAGACAGTGCCAACTGTAATTGGTGGTTGCATGATCGATTGATTGAGTGTAGTAGCAACTGAGGAGGAAGTCACCCACAAAGATTAAGTTCAAGAGGCGACGTACAGTTACCTGCGGCAATATTCTACTGTAAAATTCCAAAAATTCTGCCATTGGGCTATTTCCCAAATTTATTCGAGTGGCGATCGCCCCAACATCCAAAATTATCATCCGTTTGAGTCGCAGGACGGATGCAGTTATCGCTGCACCCAAGTGGAGCGATCGCAACCACCCAAAGATTACAGCACACCCAACAGTACTAATTTTATCCCGGCAGCAATACGTATGCTAACTAATTCAGCAGCAATTTGCTAACTTACACTTGACAGGATGCTCAGGTTCAGGTTCAAAATTTACAAGTTATTAATATTGAACAATTTTTCTAGCTTATAAGTAAAAATATTTACATGTAGTTACTTAGATGGGATTATTTTTATTGAGTAATGTTTTAGTATCAAAAAAATATCTTTATTTAATATTTATTTAAACTTTATCTAAAAACTTGCTGGTGCGTGGATAAATTTTGTCCACAGCTAGCGTTTTATAGGCTCTATAATTGTCGTTTTTGTCAATGCGTAGGCAATAGAGTAATAAGTTACTATTTGACTACTTAGAAAGAGGTGCTATACTGTGTGAGGACAAACTCTTTAATATCACTAAAGTTGTCAATCCTTTACTTTCAGCTATCAATGAGGTAATTAGAAGAACCTACCACACCAAATAATGTTTAAGCAATTAGGGTTATTTACCTCAACCAAAAAATTGAACTATAGACCTAGTGGATGCACTTGATGTCAGTTAAGCTATCAATAGCTTGTTTGCCAAGAATACTAGATAATTAGCGAATAATAAATTTATGCAAAAATGTTGAAATTTTGTATGGAAGCTTCAACAAAGCTTACAGATGTTTTTTTAGACTATTTCTTGGTTAAATCTATTAAATCTCTAATGATAATATTGCTATGAACGCACATAGAGGATCTGCTGTGCTCAGTTCTGCAACTTTCAAAGTGCAACCATCTGCAACAGGACTGAACGATAATCATCGCCTGCGGCTGTTTTCTGGCTCTGCCAATTTACAATTGTCTCAAGAAGTTGCTCGTTATCTGGGCATGGACTTGGGGCCAATGATTCGCAAAAGATTTGCGGATGGAGAACTTTACGTTCAAATCCAAGAATCGATTCGGGGTTGTGATGTCTATTTAATCCAGCCATGTTGTCAACCTGTAAACGATAATTTGATGGAATTATTGATTATGGTTGATGCTTGTCGTCGAGCTTCTGCGCGACAGGTGACGGCAGTAATTCCCTACTATGGCTATGCCCGTGCCGATCGCAAAACAGCAGGACGAGAGTCAATCACCGCCAAGCTAGTTGCTAACTTGATCACCGAAGCAGGTGCCAATCGCGTACTAGCAATGGATTTACATTCGGCTCAGATTCAAGGCTATTTCGATATACCCTTTGACCATGTTTACGGTTCACCAGTATTGCTAGATTATCTAGCCAGCAAACAACTGCCAGACGTGGTAGTTGTTTCTCCCGATGTTGGTGGTGTAGCACGAGCTAGGGCATTTGCGAAAAAACTGAATGATGCTCCACTGGCGATTATTGACAAACGTCGTCAAGCCCATAATGTTGCTGAAGTGTTAAATGTCATTGGCGATGTTAAAGGCAAAACGGCAGTGTTAGTGGATGACATGATTGATACTGGAGGAACAATCGCAGAAGGAGCGCGATTACTGCGTGAAGAAGGAGCGCGTCAGGTATATGCCTGTGCAACTCATGCGGTATTCTCTCCACCAGCGATGGAGCGGTTGTCCAGTGGCTTGTTTGAGGAAGTCATTGTCACCAATACCATTCCTATACCAGAAAACAATCGTTTTTCACAACTAGTGGTGCTGTCAGTAGCAAATCTGTTGGGAGAAACTATCTGGCGAATTCATGAAGATACTTCAGTCAGTAGCATGTTCCGCTAATTACATTCCCGTTACAGGGATAAATTACCCACATTGACCCCTTGATCGGGTGCAGTGTGGGCTTATTGCTTTTAGATTATTACGCCAACACTAACGTCCCTTGTGGGCGAAAGCACCCCTAATCGCTGCACAAGAGCTTTTTGATATGCGGTAGTAAAATGGATGCAGCACTGGCAAATTAGAATATTTTGATTCAGTTTGGACAATTTGGGTAAAGAGGAGAAAAGGATGGTTACAACTCCTAAAAAAGGGATTTCAGTTTTACCTCTGGAAAATGGCGATCGCTTATCTCGCTGCGAATTTGAGCGGCGCTATCAGGCAATGCCGCATCTAAGAAAAGCTGAACTGGTTGAGGGAGTTGTATATATCATGGCATCGCCACTGAGAATTAAAAGTCATGGTGAACCACATGGAGACCTGATCGGCTGGTTGTGGAACTATAAAACTGCAACCCCTGGCGTTGTTCTGGGGATTGAACCCACAGTGCGTTTAGATCCGGATAATGAACCACAGCCTGACGCGGTACTATTCATTCCGGGCAGACAGGCATTGATTAGTGAGGATGATTATATCCAAGGCGCACCCGAACTGGTGATAGAAGTGGCAGCAAGCAGTGCAGCCATCGATTTACATGACAAAAAACGCACCTATCGACGGAATGGAGTACAGGAGTATATTGTCTGGCGAACATTAGATAATCAGTTGGATTGGTTTAGGTTGCAAGCGGACGAGTATGTTTCGCTACCAACCGATGAGCAGGGAATTATTCGCAGTCAGGTGTTTCCGGGGTTGTGGTTGGCCGTATCTGCCTTACTTTCAGGAGAAATGGCAACGGTGTTATCTGTGTTACAAGCAGGTTTAGCTGCCATTGAACATCAAGAATTTATGCAAAAGTTGAATGAGACTATCGGAAATGGGAAATAGATATGTACTGAGTTTTTTTTAAAGAATGTAATAAGTATAGAAAAGCCCTCTTGGAAAAGGCTAATAAAAAAGATAACCAAAACAGACTCATGATACAAGCCCCTAAATTAATTTATAGACAAGAAAAAAGATTTATTTCGAGATACGAAGCACGAGAAATAATGTATCCTTATTTCAAGCCCCTAAATTTATTTATGGGGATAATAATTTTGAATTTTGAATTTTAAATTTTGAATTCCCCAAAGGGGTTGACTCCTTAACGATACAGCCAAACCCGGAGTAGTGAAAGCAGTTGCTCAGTATCTACAGGTTTGGTGATGTAGTCAGAAGCCCCAGCTTCAATGCACTTTTCCTTGTCGCCTGGCATGGCTTTGGCAGTTAAAGCAATGATTGGTAGTGAGCGAACCTGTTGTAGCTGGCGGATGGCGCGGGTGGTTTCGTAACCATCCATTTCCGGCATCATGATATCCATCAATACTATATTAATCTCAGGATTAGCTTGCAGTCTCTCTATGCCATCTTTGCCGTTTTCGGCAAACAACACTTGCATCTGATAGCTTTCTAAAAAGCTGGTTAGGGCAAAAATATTTCTGAGGTCATCATCTACAATTAAAATTTTCCGATTAGCCAGCACCGGGTCAGTTTGATGTAGTTGCTCTAGCATTTGCCGCTTTGGTTGGGGCAAATTTGCTTGCACCCGATGCAAAAAGAGGGCAGTTTCGTCTAACAACCGCTCTGGCGATCGCACATTTTTAATAATAATCGTCTCTGCAAGTCCCCGCAGTTGGGTTTCTTCTTGTCGGCTGAGTTCTTTCCCGGTGTAAACAATTATCGGCAGTTTCAAAAGCTTGGGTTCAAGTTTTATCTGCTCAATTAGGGCAAACCCGCTCATATCGGGCAGACCGAGATCCAGTACCATACAATCAAAGTGATGCGATCGCAAAATCGAGAGGGCTTCTGCCCCCGTACCGACTGCTGTACTCTGGACATCGCCGTTACCAATCAGTTCGATAATACTTTGGGCTTGTACGGGGTCATCTTCTACAACTAGGAGATTTTTTACTTGACGCTCAATAAAACCTTTAATCTCAGTCAATACCTGAGTTAGCGCTTCTGGAGACACGGGTTTTTGTAAATAGGTAATCGCTCCTAGCTGTAATCCCCGTTGTTGTCTTTCATCAACAGAAAGTATGTGTACTGGTATATGTCTGGTATCTGGTTTATGCTTCAGACGATCCAGCACCGTCCAACCATCCATCTCTGGCATGTGGATATCTAGCATAATCGCATTGGGTTTAAACTGTTCTGCTAGTGCTAAACCTTGTTTGCTCTCTAAAGCAACAATAGTTTTAAAGCCCTGCTGACGTGCCATATCTAGTAAGATGCGGGCGAACTTATCGTCATCCTCGATAATTAGCAAAATGCGATCGCCTGGTTGAATTATTTCCCGGTCATCTGGAATATCGTTGGGTAAGCTGGGAAGCACTTTCACTGATGGAGAGATGTCCACAGTTGTGGGTCTGCTTTCCACGATTGGCAGTTCTTTGATGGTCGATGCTGTAGGGATAGAGGTGGTTGGCTCAAAGGGAGGTGTGGTGATATTTTGACCATTCTTTTCCTGTTGTCTGGGCAAGTAAAGGGTGAAGGTGCTTCCCTGTCCTGGTTGGCTGAGTAGTTCAATTCTCCCTCCCAACAGTTGAGCTAATTCACGGCTGATGGACAAGCCCAAGCCAGTCCCCCCGTACTTGCGGCTGGTAGTGCCATCTGCTTGCTGAAATGCCTCAAAAATAATCTTCTGTTTTTCGGCTGGAATGCCTATGCCCGTGTCGCTGACGGCAAAAGCGATCGTGGAATTATCAACTTGGAATATTTGTAATTTCACACCTCCCTGTTGTGTAAATTTAAAAGCGTTAGCTAGGAGATTTTTCAGCACTTGTTGCAGACGTTTGGAGTCGTTATAAATTGTTGGGGGTAACTTCTCATCCCGTTCAATAGTAAAACTGAGTTCTTTATTGTGGGCAACTTGCCGGAAAGTCTGCTCTAGAGATGTCTCTAAATCTGCAAGAGCAATTTGCTCAATATCGAGCGACATAGTACCCGACTCAATTTTTGCTAAATCTAGAATGTCATTGATCAATTCCAGCAAATCAGTCCCAGCCGAGTAAATAGTCCGACTGTACTCTACCTGTTTGTCAGTCAAGTTGTTAAGAGAGTTATCTGCTAGCAGCCTTGCTAAAATTAATAGGCTATTTAACGGTGTCCGCAGCTCGTGGGACATGTTAGCGAGAAATTCCGATTTATATTTAGAAGACAACGCCAGTTGTTCAGCTTTTTCTTCAAAAGACTGCCTTGCTTGCTCAACTTCCTGGTTCTTGCGGGCAACTTCCCGATTTTGAACTTCTAATAATTCTGCCTTTTCTTCTAGCTCCTCATTTAATTGTTGTAATTCCTCGTTAGACTGCTTGACAAGAAATTGTGATTCCTCTAAGTCTTGCGTCTGTTCTTCCAGGCGTTGATTGCTTTGCTGTAGTTCTTCTTGCTGGGTTTGCAGTTCCTCTGTTAATGCAACAGATTCTTCAAGTAGTTGCTGAGTTTGCACTTGTGAGGCGATGTTATTTAAAAATACACCCAGATTTTCACTCAGTTGCTCTAGAAATGTCAGGTGTAACTGGTTAAAAGGCCCAAAAGAGGCAAGTTCAATTACAGCATTTACCTGCGCCTCAAATAATATGGGTAACACAATAATATTTAGCGGTGGTGCTTCTCCCAAGCCGGAAGTGATACGAATATAGTCACTGGGAACTTCCGTGAGGAGGATTCTTTGTTTTTCTAGGGCGCATTGTCCTACTAATCCCTCGCCCAAGTGAAACTGATTTGCTAGGTTTTTCCGCTCTTTGTAAGCATAACTACTCAACAGCTTCAGCACAGGCTGGTCGTCTATAGAGTCCATCACATAAAAAACGCCCTGTGATGCCCCAACAAGTGGTGCTAAATTTGACAAGATCGTTCGAGACACGCTTTCCAGATTTCGCTGCCCTTGGAGCATCTGGGTAAATTCAGCTAAGTTAGATTTGAGCCAGTTTTGCTCCTCATTTTTTTGAGTTATGTTTCGCAGATTAACGATCATTTGGTTGAAGGTGCGCGTCAACACACCAATTTCATCCTGGCGATCGCTATCTGGTAAACTGACTAATAAATCCCCATCCGCCACCTTTTGAGCCAAATCAGAAACTCGCTTCAGCGGTACTGAGATATGTCTGGTCAAGGTGAATCCGATCAAAGCTAAGAGCAATGAGAATAAGGGAATACTATAAACAATACTGGCAAGTGTTTGCCGAGCAGCAGTTTGTGCCTTCTCAGAACGCTGTTTCAGCAGTGTATTCTCCTCATGTTCCATCGTCTGGATAACTTTGCGGATTTCACTCATTAGCTGCTTTCCTCGGTCTGTGAGAACGACCTTTTGAGAAGCTTCAAAACCTTGGTTCTGGCGCAAATCGATAGTTTCTTTAAGTTCGTCCAACTTCTGAGTGATTAATGGCTGTAAAATATCCAGCTGCTGTTGCTGCTTGGGATTATCTGCTGTTAAATTCTGAAGATCCTTAAATTTTTGATCCAGTACTTGAATGGCTGCATTATAAGGTTCTAAATAGCGCTGTTCTCCAGTAAGAACGTAACCGCGTTGCCCAGTCTCAGCATTTGTCAGTTGCAAGTTGAGTTCTTCAAGCTGACTTAACACCCGGTAAGTATGGCTTTCTTGGCGCGAAGTTTCAATTAGCTGATTGGTGCTTTGGTAGGAGATTAGACCAATGGTGGTCAGAGTTGCCAAACTTAAGGCAAAACTTGCTCCAATCTTGGTTCCAATCTTCAAACGGTTCAACATTATTCCAAACAGGTATTTAAATTATTTCTGTTTTTAAAACTATTTTGATTATGTTTTAGCTATCCAAAATACATGAGGCATATTATATTAAATCTAGTTTATGTAGGATATCTCTAGTTTTTTGTACGCCAATTATCATTTTTATCCTCATTTTTTACAAATGTAACGCTATTTTAATAATTCTACATCTAAATTAGAATATTTTATCTAACCTTTTAACAATTTTATTCACAATAAATTATTCGTAGCATAACTTCTTTTAAAAGAAGCAACTACCTGATTTTGTAATTGAATCTGGCGGTAGATAATTAAACACTTGTGCTTAAATTATCAACTTAATATTATTTTTAAATAAAAAATGGTGTTTCTTAAAGTTATATTGTAATGGTTAAATAACTTTGGCATTAAGAAAAAGGCTGATAGTAAAATTAAACAGCCGGATATTAAAAATTAAATTCCTAAAAACACAATTTATATAAACACCAAATATATTCGCTCTTGCTGTAGGATATGATATCTATGCCATTATTGTACATAAATCTACACAGCAACCTTAACCTTAGCGATCGCAAGCGGTATAATTCCATAGGAAATGTAAGGTTTCAAAAGACAACCTATACCCATAGAAGTATCTATTTATAGTACAAAAGTATTACTTAGACTATAAATTATTAGGAATATGCACAATTATGGTGTGTTGTAAAAGCTATTGATATTAACTATAAGTTGCTAATAACCTGACGATCGCTTCTAGCCACATCAAGTTCAGATTGACTATAAATACTAAAATGTTGAATCTTGTTACTCTCTAAAATAGCTCTTGCACCTGCTACGTAGATGTCAGTGCCTTTTAATATTAATAAGTAATGACCAAGATTCAGATGATGTTCATAATGTCTAGCTAGCTCATCAGAAATTCCTAAATTAGTATAGTTATTTTGAGAACTGCTGATGTCTACCTCTGAAATATCATTTAGACTGCTTGTGTTTTTAACAACTATTGAAACCTGACTCATTGGGAAGCCAGCGGTTCTCAATTCAGTAAGTGCTCCTTCTGCGTCTTGACGCCGATAAAAAATACCAAGTGCGTGTCTATAGCGATTATTTGGGGTCGAGTATGGCTCATAAACCCCCCATTGTTGAATATCACGGCGATTAAAAATCCTCTTGGCAAGACGAATTTCTATGTCTATACCGGTCACTATCACCAAATAGTAACCTTTAGAGACAAGATCGCTATAACTCTGTGCTTGCTTTTCAGAAATTCCTAAACTTAGGAACAAAGCGGGCAAACCACCTGCTAAGGTGGTAGCGATCGCAGTTATTTCCGATCCAGCTAAGATGACTGAGCCTGTACGAGGAATGACTAAGAGGGCTACACTGACTGATAATTCAGTTATACCCGCGAAAGCATCACTAGCAACGGCTCCAGCAGTATCTTTTGAGGATATATTGCCAGTGTTTTCTATAATTTCAACACCAGCAATATCACTTTGTTCTTCTGTATTCCGTGCAATAACAGAAACTTTGTCCATTGGAAAATTAGAAGCTTTTAGTTCCTGAAGTACCAATTGTGCATCGGAATACCCAGCGAAAACTCCTATAGTTCTTCGCTCTTTTTCTAATGTCATTTTATCGGTTTATTGCAGTTAGAAGTGATTCCCAAGATTGTTACCTAAATTTGAGGTAATTACACAGCTCGACGAGTCAGTAAACCCCAAAGGAAAATTAGTATCATTGCACCAATAACAGCAAATAAAATGCTTCCCAGAGATAAAGCTCCTACAGATGCAGCTGCTGCCGAACTACTTCCTAACAATACTTGACCTAAATAACCACCTAATACGGCTCCAAGGATTCCTAATATAATGGTAGATATAATACCGCCACCTTGGGTTCCAGGATAAAATAACTTAGCTAACGCACCTGCAATTAAACCCAAAACCAACCAAGCAATAATGTTAGTCATAGAATTTCTCCTTCACTGAAAATCTGCTTTGTTTGCCTTTGACTCTTTCATATTAAAGTTTGTCTCCAAAATTTCCGATCTATCTAGAGAACTAATATCAGAAATCTTTAGATATCATTTGAATATTTGCCAAGTCATCTTTGAGGATGAATATACAAATTAGTTATATTGTGTACATTTAAGTATTTGTATAGCAGTCCTATTTGACATCATACAAGATGTAGATAAGGAAGCTAACCGCATTCTATATGAGACCCGACGTGTAGCTAGCTTCCCTGTATGGGTAAGTGTAGTATCTCGTAGAGAAAGACACAAAAAGAAGAAAGAATAAAGAAATATATACATTTCACATCTAGATTTTTGATTTTTAAAAAAGCGATATCAGCCGTTCAAGGCTCAGGACTGGAGACTATAGAAAGAGCTAGTTGATATAGTTGGCGACGGGGAAGGGAAGTAAATTTTGCTAACTGACGGCTAGCTTGCGATCGCGATATTCCTTGACTAATTAACTGTTTCAATTCGGCTTTCAATTCTTCTTCTGTCAGTTGGGGCTGACTTGGTGGAATTCCCGCTACTACTAATGTATATTCACCTTGGGGTTCTCGTTGGGTGTAGTAGGCGATCGCTTGGGCAATTGTCCCCCGCCAAAATTCCTCATACAATTTAGTTAACTCCCGTCCTAGCACAATTTGGCGATCGCTTCCCCAAACAAGAGCTAAGTCTTGCAAAGTATCTCGCAAACGGTGCGGCGATTCGTAGAAAATCAATGTGCGAGATTCTGTTTGCAGAGATTCTAAATGTTCTTGTCTGTGTTGAGTTTTAGCTGGGAGAAAGCCTTCAAAGACAAATCGATCTGTTGGTAGTCCAGCTGCACTCAAAGCGGTAATTGCTGCACTAGCGCCAGGAATCGGAACTACTGGAATTCCCGCTTGAATACAGGCTTTCACCAGTTCATATCCAGGATCGGAAATACCTGGCATCCCAGCATCGCTCACCAGAGCGATCGCTTTATTATTAACTAAATGCTCTAATAATTCTGGAATACGGCTGGTACGATTGTGTTCGTGGTAACTCAGCTGGGGTGTTTTAACTTGAAAATGCTGTAGCAGTTTCCCAGTATGACGCGTGTCTTCTGCAGCAATGATATCGACAGTTTGCAAAATTCGTACCGCCCGAAAGGTAATATCTTCAAGGTTGCCAATTGGTGTGCCGACAATGTAAAGTGTTCCTGGTTTTGGATCGGTTTGCATGAGCAAGAGTTAAGAGTTAGGAGTTAAGAGTTCAAAATAATAATTTACGTCTAATGCGAATTGAGTATTGACCACACTCCATACCCAAATTTTGTTTTTTTTGACCCGACGAAAGTTTCTAATTCATCAATTTCACTGATTTCGGGTATTTTTGGTCTTTTAAGACGCGATAAATCGCATCTCTATATCTGGGTTTTGTTGCTCATTCTGAACTGTATTGCGTCCTATCTTATTTCAATAATCTTAGTCCACTTAGGGTAACTAATACTGTGGAACCTTCATGGCCAATGACGCCGATGGGTAAGTTAATATTTCCGAGAAAGTTGCCGACTAAAAGCAACATAATGAAACTCAACGCTACAACTATATTTTGTTTTACTATGAGTTGCGATCGCCTGCCCAAATGTATCGCTACAGCAATTTTTTCTAACTTGTCTGCCATCAGTACGATATCTGCGGTTTCCAATGCCACATCACTACCAGATACTCCCATCGCTATACCCACAGATGCTTGCGCTAAGGCTGGTGCATCATTGATTCCATCGCCCACCATTGCAACTGTTTGATATTGTTGCTGTAGACGGCAGATAACATTTAGCTTATCTTCTGGTAGAAGTTGGGCATATACCCGATCAATTCCGACTGCTTTGGCGACACTGTAAGCAGTTTCCTGATTATCCCCGGTTAGCATGACAATTTGTTCAACTCCCAGTTTTTTTAATCGGCTGATGGTTGCGGCTGCTTCGACTCTCACCTCATCTGCGATCGCAATTACACCCATCACCTCTGCTCCCTGTGCTACCCAAACCACAGTTTTACCTTCTTGCTCCCAAGATTGAACTGTTTCTTGGAAATCTTCAGGTAAATTTGTCACATACTGTCGTACAAAAACGGCATTCCCGACAATTATTTGTTGTTCTTGAGCAATTCCGACAATTCCCTGTCCAGGTAAGGCTTGCACTTCGATTGCAGCAACCCAATTTAAATCACTAGCTGCCTGTACAATTGCTTTACCGATGGGATGTTCGGAAGATGATTCTACTGCTGCTGCGGTTTTTAATACATCTGCTTGGGTGTATTCACTAACTGAAATTACCTGAAAAACCTGCACCTGTCCTGTTGTTAGAGTACCAGTTTTATCAAATGCGATCGCTCGGACTTTGCCAATCTTCTGCAACTGTGCCCCATTTTTAAACAAAATCCCCTGTCTTGCACCATTGGCGATTCCTGAAAGCAGGGTGGGCATAATTGCAGCCATCAGCGCACAGGGAGAAGCCACCACTAAAAAAGTAAGAGCGCGGTAAATCGTCGTTTCCCAATCCCATCCCCAAAGAAATGGCGGTAAAGTTGCTAGCAATATCCCAGCTACTACAATGACTTTGGCATATCCTTTCTCAAAGCGATCAATAAACTCTTGTGAAGGAGGTGCTTGAGTCTTTGCTTGTTCTACCAAACGAATTACACGCTGGATTAAACTGCTTTGGGCTGGTTTGTGTACTTTAATTCGCAATGCACCATAGCCGTTGAGTGTGCCGGCAAATACTTCTTCGCCCACTGTTTTCTCTACAGGTAAAGACTCGCCTGTGATTGCAGCTTGATTGAGGGTGCTGTAACCAGATACAATAATTCCATCTGTAGGAATTAACTCTCCAGGTTTGACGACAATTTCATCACCCACTTTTAGCTGACTGA
Organism: uncultured Nostoc sp.; assembly: GCF_964247315.1. GTDB lineage: Bacteria > Cyanobacteriota > Cyanobacteriia > Cyanobacteriales > Nostocaceae > Nostoc. The sequence continues at coordinate 38,990 of NZ_CAXTTT010000011.1, read as the reverse complement.
TCGGAATTTCCTGTTCCCTTTCTTGAAGTAAAACCCTTGCTGTATCTGGTGTCAGGTTCATCAAACTGCGGATACTCCGCTCAGTTCGCTGCATTGCATGGCCTTCTAATGCACCACTGATGGCAAAGATCAGAATCAAAATTGCCCCATCAATAATTAGATGATATTCTCCTCGCCATAAGCCAAGGCTAGCAGCACCAATGGCGGCGACAATCATCAGCAAATCTACATCAAGTTCTTTTTCTTTGAACAGGGTAGTCAATCCTTCTCGCGCACTTTCGTAACCACCAATTACATAAGCAGCAGGTAGCAGCAGGAATGCAAATCCCAAAGCGCCAAGATGCAAGGCGAACCATCCGAAAAGTAACAGCAAGCCACACAAAAGGGCGGCTACGGTATCTGGGTGTTCTCTGGTGAATTGGTTAAAACGCTGTGGGTAGAGCATGAGAGGTGAATTAACAGGGACTCTCTTAGGCTAAACCTTGACATTAATGTTAATGTCAAGGTTTATAATGATTTTGAAACGCAAAGGGGCGCTGAGGGAAGCGCAGAGGTACGCAAAGTTAAATCTTTGTCGTGTTCTTGGAGCGTTTTTTAAAAGCGGGATGTGGGTAAATGCGACGATTTAACTATTAGCTTTAAAATTACGTTCTCAAGGGAGTTTAGATGAAAATGCACCGCCATTTCTTCAGGTGGCTTGTGGAGAATTACAAAGAATTTTGCCGTTGTTGGAGTAAATCATGAATGCTGGTAGCTTAACTATTAAAGAACTCACAGATGCAGTTGGCGGCGGTTTGACTCCGCGGATGGTGCGACATTACCATCAATTAGGACTGCTACCGCAACCAGTGCGATCGCGCAGCAATTACCGTCTCTACACCCAAAAAGATGTCCTCCAGTTACAACGGATTGTAGCGCTTAAGCAGCAGGGGTTTCAGCTAAACCATATCCGCAATATTTTGGAAGTCGAACCAGAAGCCGATACAACTGTTAACCTGATGGGACAACTCCAACAGCAATATCGCGCGGTGATGCAACAAATTTCTCAACTGCGACAAACTGCATCAGCATTAGAAGGATTATTGGGGCGCGATCGCCATTGTCAAATTATCCAAGCGGAAGTTTTGGCACAACTGAAGTTACTCGATGTCGAAACTCAAGCCGGATTGGGAGGATTAGAAAATCTTTGGAGTGGTTTGGATGCCGAAATTCATAATCATTCAGAAGCTTTTACAGAATCGCTACAACGCTTACTTCCTGATTTGTCTCAGCGTTCGGAAATTGAACAGCATTTAATTTCTCAGTTGGTTTTGGCTTGTGGCGATGTTAGTTTAGTGTCTTTTGTTAAATTGAGTCAAGATGCGATTGCAGCTAGTCGAGAAGCTTTATCTTCAAGTTGTCAAATTGTTGTCGATACTCAAACGGTTGCTGCGGCTTTAGATCAAACCCGATTACTTCACTTGGGATGTCACACCGAAACCTTGATTGATAACCCTCATATTACTACCGCCACTGAAGCAGAGCTCGCCTTTTGGCAACATCAAGAATGGCGAACAAAATTGCTGCAAGTAAGTAATGGTTGTGTGCTGGTAGTTGGTTATGCTCCCTCAGTACTTCTGGAAGCTTGTGAAGCGATCGCTAACCAAAAAATTCAGCCTGCATTAGTTATTGGAATGCCCATTGGCTTTAGCCATGCTCCCGCAGCCAAGCGACAACTGATGCAACAAGGGATACCTTATATTACAGTTGAAGGGACTTTGGGAGGTGGCGCATTAGCTGCAACTGCCTTAAATGCTTTGGTTGAGTCACTGATTGATAAGCCAGATTGTCATTGTTATCTCAAATAAGTGCCGAACAATAAGTATTCACTTAAGACACTCTCAATGAAACGAGTTTCAAAAGTCTTGCATGAAAATGTTCTAAAAACTGGAATTTTTACTCAGCACTCAGTACTCAGCACTCAGCACTACTGAAAATAATATTGTTAAATAATATTGAATTTGCTACACTTTACCAGTTTTAGTAATTCAATAATTCATAATTGTGGCCATAACTACCAACTTGGTACTAAGTTGCAATCTAACTTAGAAAAATTTATAGTAAACAGACTTTGGCAATTAGAGTATAAATTATCATGCTATCCAAGCTACCGCGAAGTATAAATCAGCATAAGTAATTTGAAGTAATTAGAACTAAAGATAACTCAGATGTATAATTAGCCCGTCTCCTCCATAATCTTTATAAAGATCGCGATTTAGGACTGGCAGGCTTTCTATTTTTTACTTTAATTAAGGGGCTTATGTGGCAACAAGAAAAAAAAGATACTTCGATAGTCAGGCTGATACTATGGGTTGCCTTAGCTACAACCCCGATGGCAGCATCTCTAGTGGTATCAGCACCGATGCTGGCACAATCTACACCTGAAGCTACCTCTTCGCCACTGCCACAAACAGGGCAGAATGAATCGATAGTGCGGATTGACGGTTCCAGTAGCTTGAGTGCAATCAACCAAAGCCTGAAAGAAAGTTTTGAAAAACAGTTTGTCGGTAAAAAGGTTGAAGTTGCTGCTAACGGCACTGAGACGGCGCTGAAAAATTTGCAAGATGGCAAAATCGATATAGTCGCAATGGGGCGCGGGTTGACGCCGGCAGAAAAAGCCCAAGGACTAGAGCAAATTCGGTTGCAGCGTGAGAAGATTGCGATCGTGGTTGGTGCAGACAATCCTTTCAAAGGAAGCTTGACTAGTAAGCAATTTGCCCGGATTTTCCGCGGACAAATTACAAATTGGTCGCAACTGGGAGGGCCTTCAGGGAAGATTCGGTTCATCGATCGCCCGATCGCGAGTGAAACTCGCAATACTTTTCGTACTTATCCAGCTTTCAAAACTGCTGAATTTGCTACAGGGTCCAATGCTACCCAAGTAACTGACGATAATACCGCAGAAATCATCAAACAACTGGGCAAAGACGGCATCAGCTATGTGTTAGCTAATCAGGTGTCGAAGTTGAAAGGGGTGCGAGTTCTGCAATTACATCAAGCCTTACCAGATGATGCTAAATATCCTTTTTCGCAACCTTTAGTTTACGTTTACAAAAAAAATCAGAGTTTAACCACAGTAGATTTTCTTGGCTTTACCCTAGCACCTCCAGGACAGCAGGCTATAGAAAAAGGTAGAACTGTCGAAGCCGAGGCGATCGCAGCCAGCGTCTTACAACCTGCTGTTGCGGCTTCCCCCAGTGCCCAGACGACACCAGCGGCTACGCCTTCCCCTAGTGCCACTAGTTCTGCATTTGGCGAACAGCCCTTTGTGGCTGCTCCTACACAAAGCACTCCAATTGTAAATAAAGAAACACCATTGTGGTTGCTGCTACCTATCTTTTTGCTCGCTGTAAGTGGATCTGCACTATATTGGATTCTGAGAAAACGTCCATTGCCCGCTGAAACAACAGACAATTTACCAGAATCAAATCCTCATCTACCTAATGGAGAAACGGCGGCGCTCGACGCTAGCACGGGTTCCTCCCTGAATGGAGCGACGCTGGAGGAGGAGGCAGTACCGCACTTCCCAGAGCAAGAAACCCCCGATCGCACTTCTTTCAACATCTACGCTCAAACACAATCCGAGCTGAACCAAAATGCTAGTCAGGGGACAGCAAATTTAGTGCAAGAGACAAGTAATGGTACTTCTAACCTCTATGAAGGCGCGACATCAGGTGTAGCTAATGGCTCGGAAAATAACAACTTAGGAGCCGCAGCTTTAGGTGGTACGGCTATAGCAACAGGCATCGGGGCGGCTACTTGGTCTACCTTTAGCAACAAAGAAACAGAAACAAACGCAATTGATGAGACAGTTGAGTTAAATAATTATACGGAGACAAACATTCCTGAGTCTGATGAAGTTGCATGGGATATAGAAGCCCCAGCGGCTGTAGTCAATACTTCATATCCTCACCTGGGTAATATTCCAGAAGAGATATCTGATGTGGAACTGTCTTCATCTGAAGTGACAGCCCCACTCCCGGAATTACCAGATGTGCCAGAAGTAACATCTGATTTTGGATATTGGGACACAGCAATTAGTGAAGATGAGGTAGATGAGGAACTTCAAGCAGAATTGAACTGGCTAGAGAGTATTACCTCAACTGAAGATACAGCCTCAGTAGATGAATGGCCCTTAGCGGAATCTAACGAAGTGACAGATGATCTGGAAGCATCAGCGACAGAAACATCCCCACTGCTCGATTTACCTGAATTTCCAGAAGATTTATTGAGTAAAGATGCATTGAATGTGGTAGCGGACGCAGCCGAACCCACTTTAAATTTGCCAGAGTCAGAACTTCCCGCCGAGCCGACTGTAGGGGAAGGTGTTGCTGAAGCTAACTCTACAGATTTGGCTGCGGCGGCTTTAGCAGCAGGCGCAGGAGTTGGTGCTTGGGGTAGCACTTTCGGAGCGGATGCTCAAAATGAGACGATTGCAGCCAATTTGGTAGATGCAGATGAAGAAAGTAGTATTGTGCTCGCACCAGATACTTATACATCGGCTCATGTCTCTTGGGAGATTTCCGCAGCCAAGAAAGCAGAACTTTGGCAACAAGGCGGTACTCAATTGGTAGTGCGCCTGTATGATGTGACTGGTATTGATTTGAGCTATCAAAGTCCGCAGTTGGTACAGCAGTATGAATGTGCAGAGACAGCACACGATCGCTTTGTAGAGATTCCCCAGGGCGATCGCGACTATATAGCTGAAATTGGCTATATCGCTTATGGCGAACACTGGTTATTCATCGCCCGTTCTGCAATTGTTCGTGTCTTCAGTCCTGTGAATCCAGATCCCATAGTTGATGATGTGGCAATCGCAGCCGAAACAGCTATTGGTTTGGTAGATGCAGATGAAGAAAGCAGTATTGTACTCACACCAGATACTCATACATCGGCTCATGTCTCTTGGGAGATTTCCGAAGCCAAGAAAGCAGCACTGCGGCAACAAGGCGGCTCTCAATTGGTAGTGCGACTGTATGATGTGACTGGCATTGACTTGAGTTATCAAACTCCGCAGCTGGTAAAGCAGTATGAATCTGAGGAAACAGCAAACGACGGATTGATAGAAATTCCTCTGGGCGATCGCGACTACATAGCCGAAATTGGCTATATCGCTGATGGCGATGCCTACGGCGGTAAACTACGCTGGTTATTCATTGCCCGTTCTGCGATCGTTCATGTCTTCAATCCTGTAAATCCAGATCCCATAGTTGATGATGTCGCAATCGCGGATCAAACAGATGTTGATTTGGTAGATGTCCAAGAAGAGAGCAGTATTGTCCTCACACCCCGCACTTTCCAATGGGCTGAAGTCTCTTGGGAGATTTCTGAAGCTAAGAAAGCAGCACTGCAACAACAAGGCGGCTCTCAATTGGTAGTGCGGCTATATGATGTGACTGGCATTGATTTGAGTTATCAAAATCCGCAGCTGGTACAGCAGTATGAATGTGAAGAGACAGCACACGATCGCTTTGTGGAAATTCCCATCAGCGAACGCGATTACATAGCTGAAATTGGCTATGTCGCTGATGGCGATGCCTACGGCGGTAAACTACGCTGGTTATTCATTGCCCGTTCTGCGATCGTTCGTATCTTCAATCCTGTGAATCCAGATTCGACAACAGATCCTACAGTTGAAAATGTAGCGTTAGTAAGCGAAACAGCTGTTGGCTTGGCAAATGTAGAAAAAGAAACTGCCCCAGAAGAGAGTAGTATTGTCCTCACACCCCGCACTCCCAAGTGGGCTTATGTTTCTTGGCACATTTCCAAAGCTCAATCTGAAGCACTGCATCAACAGGGCGGTTCCCAATTAGCAGTGCGGCTCTATGATGTAACTGGCATTGACTTGAGTTATCAAAGTCCCCAGCTTGTCCAGCAGTATGAATCTGAAGAAGTAGCACGCGATCGCTTTGTGGCTATTCCCGTCAGCGATCGCGATTACATGGTTGAAATTGGCTATATTGCTGATGGCGATGCCTACGGCGGTAAACTACGTTGGTTACTCATCGCCCGTTCCGCTAACGTCCGGGTATTCAGTCGTTCCTACGGAGATTTCTGGTTTGTGGCTGATGCTGAGTTGATTATTCACGGAGCAACTCAACCAAATACCAGCGTAAACATTGGTGGACATGCCATCAAAATTAAACCCGATGGTACTTTCCACCTACGTCTTCCCTTTTCAGATGGTTTAATGGACTATCTGATAACGGTAGCTGCTGATGGGGAATCCCCAAGAACTATCCATAAGAAGTTCTCTCAGGAAACTTCCGAAAGCTAACATTATCTTGAGTTATCCCCTCTAACGCAATTTTCCCTTTTTAGGGAGTATAGGAAGGGGGGATTTTATTATGCCAATTTTTCCGCTAACTTTCGTTTCTGTTGCTCTGGAAAAATTGCTTGAATTAGACATTTCAATGCTAACGTCTACAAGGTGACACAGGATTTGGAGTGGTTTTTTTTAACTATGAAACATAGACACAAAGTAGCTTTTAGCTTAACATTGCCGATCGGTCTAAATCTAATCTCTAGCTTAGTCGCATTTGATCGGGCCATCGCCGCACCACCAAGAACCCCAGACAAAAGTGTAAATTGCGAGATTTTAGTTGTGGGTGGTGGACTTTCTGGTGTCGCCACAGCTTATGAGGGGTTGCTAGCAGGGCGAACAGTTTGTCTGACAGAAATTACTGACTGGCTGGGAGGACAAATTTCTGCTCAAGGGACATCTGCGTTAGACGAACGCCCAACTCAACGAGCTTTGAAATTCTATTCTCGTGGCTATCTGGAATTGCGAAACCGCATTGGACGTAAATACGGTAAGCTTAACCCTGGTGACTGCTGGGTAAGTGAATCGTGTTTTCTTCCCCGCGATGCTCACACTATTTTGACCCAGATGCTTAAAGATGCCGAAAAGCAGGGCAAAGGGAAATTGCAATGGTTTCCCAACACGGTAATTAAGGATTTGGAAATCACTGCTGATGGCAAAATAATTAATAGTGCGATCGCAATTCAACATCAACCACCAAAAGGCGCACCACCTCTCAATACTTTTACGTTATCTCAAAGCATTGAAGATGCTTATCACTACGAAAACTCGTCTCGGTTTACTAAAACGATTGTCCGTTTCATCCCCAAAGCAACGAAAGAGGATGCTCCTAAATGGTATGTCGTAGACGCTAGCGAAACTGGAGAAATTATCGCCCTTGCTGATGTCCCTTACCGATTAGGTATTGATGCCCGTTCCTACTTAGAACCTTCTGCTTTTAGCGCCAACAACGACCCATATTGTCCTCAAGGCTTTACCTACACCTTTGCAATGGAGTCCACCAAGGAACCGCAACCGCAGACAATGCCAGCATTTTATTCACAATATGCGCCATATTTCAGCTATGAATTGAAGCGACTGGCTAACTTTGATTTGGTTTTTACCTATCGTCGCATTTGGAGTCCAAACAAAGGCAAACCAGCAAAATTTGGCGGTGTCAGTTTTACTGCGGCGACACCAGGGGATATCTCGATGCAAAACTGGACTTGGGGTAACGACTACCGCCCCGGAACAGCCCAGGATAACCTAATTTATACTCGCCAACAGTTACAAGCAACTGGACAGTTAGAGCCAGGGGGTTGGATGGGAGGATTACGGACAGAAACCCTGCGCAAGGCTGAGGAAAACGCTTTATCTTTCTATTACTGGTTGGTAGCTGGGACTACAGATTCTCAACTAGGGGATGGTGTCAAGCAGCAGCAACCCAATAATCGCTTTGTTTCCGGTTTAAATTCTCCAATGGGGACAATACACGGCTTATCAAAATATCCCTATATGCGAGAAGGACGGCGGATCATTGGCCGCCCCAGTTGGGGACAAGCCGAAGGCTTTAGTATTGGGGAAATTGATATTTCCCGCCGAGATTATAATGATGAGTATTACTCAAAGACTCTGCCAGCAGATATGTATCGTCGGCTACGAGCAGCAGTTGCAGGTTTAGAAGCAATATCAGTAATTGACGGTAAAGTTCCACCAGATAAAGCAATGCGACGGACTCGTTCTACCATTTTTCCCGATGCTGTGGGTATTGGTCACTACGCCATAGATTTCCATCCTTGCATGGTAAATAGTCCCCCAGAAGCTCCTGGGAACACAGAACGTCCAGGCGAAAGACGTGGTGCTGGTCAAGCTTATCCCTTCCAAATTGCTCTGAGGGCGATGATTCCCCAGAAAATTGATAATTTGCTGGTAGGTGGTAAAAGTATTGCGACTAGTCATATTGCTGCTGCTGCCTATCGAGTACACTCCTTTGAATGGTCATCTGGCGCAGCTGCAGGAACAGTTGCTAGTTTTGCACTCAAAAATGCGATCGCACCTTACCAACTAGTTGATGACTTACCTAAACAAGAGCCACAATTAGAAGCACTTAAACGGCTTTTGCAACAAAATGGCAACCCTACTGCTTTCCCAGATACATCTATTTTTAACGAAAACTGGGATAATTGGAAATAGATAGTCATTTGTCATTTGTCATTTGTCATTTGTCATTGGTCATATCAAGTCCGGTTAATCACTTATGATTACCGAATCTGTGCAAAAATCCCAAAAGCCTCTTTACCCCTGCCCCCAGCTCCTCGGTCACTGAGCGTAGCCGTACCACTTCGTGGAAGCAAGCTACGCGCAGCGTCTCGTAGAGAAGTGCGGTCTAAATGATAAGTTTTTAGCCGGACACAATATCATTGGTCATTGGTTAAGGACAAATGACAACGGACAAATGACAACGAACAACTAAACAATGAACTAAACTAATTACTTATAGTGTAGTTTTGTAAAATTATCTTGACCAATTGTTTTATGGTTATGACACTTTCAGCAGACGTTTACGGGATGTCCACAGCACCAACTATAGCTCCTGAACGGTCTAATCAAGTTATCCGTAAGACTTATCCGAATTACAAAGTGATTGTATTAAACGATGATTTTAATACATTCCAACACGTGTCTGAATGTTTGATGAAATATATTCCGGGGATGAGTGGCGATCGCGCGTGGGATCTGACTAATCAGGTACACTATGAAGGTCAAGCGATCGTCTGGGTCGGGCCCCAAGAACCTGCGGAACTCTATCATCAGCAGCTGCGCCGAGCAGGTTTGACAATGGCACCTCTAGAAGCAGCTTAATCATCATGGGCAAACCCTCCGTAGATCCCCTCCGCACGGCTTCCCAAAAAGCCGCCAGACTGGTTTGGAATCACTCAACACACCTTTCTGGTCTTATCCCCATTTTAGAACGTCTTTGTCAGCACGATGGCATCCAAACTGTGACGCCGGGAGTGATTGGGCGCTCAAAAGGTCACTGTCCAAAAATGCAACTGCGCGTCTCAGTACCCATTCGTGGGGGCTATAAAGTCATTGCACGGCAGGGGAAAACGGTACAAGAGGTATTTATTTTGACAACTTTACCCCAGGATCAACTAGAAACAGCATTAGCGATCGCCATGAGATGTTAATTGTACTCAATGACGGCAGTTACTCTACTTGGGGAAACTCCAAGACCGCACTGCCTCCCCCATGACCAATGCCCAATAACTATTCCTCAACCCGATGCACTGCAAACTTGTGTAGCGGCAGACTAACAATACAAGAAAAAGTTAAGAAATATGACAAAGCCGTAGTTATTTTCAAAGTCATGACTACAGATTCCCAATCGGGTAAAACTATTTTTTCTATGCCAAAAGCTACACAATAAACTAGCCAGTAACTAAAACTCATTCTAAACAGAATCCGCTCTGTTTCTTCCATATCATTTGTTTGCTCCTTACTGTTCCACAGTAACAACAGTCCAATCATGCAAGCTACAAAGGAAACAGCAACTACAAATTCGTGACAAAATATATTTAACGAATGCATTTGTGTTTATCCCCACATTTTTTCAGTTGAAACTCAGTCTAAAGGAATATTCCTTGCAGAGATACAAATTATTTACAAACCTCAATAGATTCAATACTGCTGAGTGAAAAATCTCACTTGCAACTCAGCGCTCTTAACTCCATTAACCTGCAAGACTAGTTGCCAAAATTGAAGCATTTGCAACAATTGCTCCTTTATGTATAAGAAACGTTTAAGTATTTCCCAGAAATGTATAACCAATTGCTGGAAAGGCTTAATACTTTGCAACAATTGTTCATTCATGTATAAGAAACGTTTAAGTATTTCTAATAAATATATAACTAATTGCTGGAAAGGCTTAATACTTTGCAACAATTGCTTGTTGATGTATAAGAAACCTTTAAATGATTGCAGCAATTGTTGTAATTAACTTATGAGTTAATCTTACTTAAAAAATCAAAATCTTTTAAGTAAAATTAACTGCCCTCATCTTCCCTCAATGCATCAGGGGGATTAAGGGGATAAATCCAGGGTTTGGGCTTCATTACCACGATGTGTGTACACCGTAGCCCAATTTGGGAGAGGGATTTAGGGTGAGGGTTTTTGATAAACATAATTCTGAGCCACTTTCCAATAGCGCGAGAACCGTTTCAAGTCAATATAGCCGTCATAGTCAAAAAATGGTTCTACCTGTAACACTTCCACTGCTATAGAACGCTCCATTTTATTACAGATATCATCAAATCGGGGGCTGGGACTATCGGCTGTAACAACTAAATTGGCATCATGTTCTTGAGCAAAAGCTAAAATTTCTTGTGCTACATTGCCACGACGAATAACAACAGGTAACTCTAGCAAACATTCGTAGATAAAAGTCAGACGTTTAAGACTCAATTGCCATTCCTCTATCAACGCCTCGTCCCAAACCCAGATAGCTGGGGCATCAGGATATTTTTGCAATGTGGGATTATTTGGACTGAGGCAATCTCCATGTACCCAAACAATTGGTTTATTCATTTTTTACCTTTCTTTCCACGTTGCCAACTTTGGCTATTGGCTTGTTTGCTAAATTCGCCTTTGGGAAAAAGTCGCTGTTCTAATTCCTCATAGCTGCCTTCAAAATCACAATGACCATAAAGGGGACATTTATGGCAATAAATGTTTTTGGTATAGCGTTCTAAGTTTTCACGGTTGAAAAAATACGGTTTCTGACTAAAAGTGCTAGTAACCCACTGCCATGACATATTATTACTAGCAGGATCTCCATCTAAAAGATGTTCCAGAAACCATTTGGCTCCTGCTTGCCAACGAATACGCCGCCAATGGACAATATAAGCCGCTAGCCACATTCGTGCGTGGTTATGTAGATAACCAGTTTCTCTCAAATCACGACTGAAACTGTCAATGCAAACTCTGTCTGTAGTTCCTTGTCTGATATCTTGCGGCAATTCGGGTGCATATTCATCCACAGTGTAACCAGTTTTGTACTCTTCCTGGTCTTTCCAGATTCCATCCCCTAACTTCATATACAGCCGTTGCCAATAGTCGCGCCAACCTAACTCATTAATTAGTTTCGTAGCTTCATCTTGGTTTTGTACCTGGTCAAGGACGTAATCTCGAATTTCTCGCAAACTCAAAACGCCATAACGGATATAAGGCGAAAGACGCGTGACTGCACCTGTGAAGAAATTACGTGTTTGAGCGTAGCGAAGGGGGTCGATTTTTTGCAGCGCTTCTTGTGCTGCTTTGTGTCCCCCCACAGTTTCGCTAATATGTTCATCGCGTTCTGCTGCACCAGGGAATTGTTCGCGCAGGTAGACTACCAACTCATCGCGGTTGGTAAATTGGCGTTGCATATCTTTAGTCATGTGAACTTTGAAGAATAAGAATAGATAAACAAAAATATCTGTAGGTTAAGTCATTATTATCGCGAATAAATACAAGCGATCGCTCTCATCCTGATGAGAGAACTTAAGCAAAGATGAATGAGTGCGATCGCATTGATGCCTATTTTCTCCAGCTTATCAGTAAGTAAAGCTAAGATATCAGATAAATCTGTCACTTTTCGAGACGATGAGCCTGTGCATCAATCCTAACTGCCAAAATACTAACAACCCTGATAATCTACTGCGCTGTCAAAGCTGTGGCTCTGAATTGCTGCTAGAAGGATGTTATCGAGTAACACGACCTATAGGCCAAGGTGGCTTTGCTAAAACATTTGAGGTAAGTGACAGAGAAAAGCTAAAAATTTTGAAGGTTCTTACACTCAATCAAACTAAAGTAGTTTCACTTTTTCAGCAAGAAGCTGAAGTTTTAAAGCGACTAAATCATCCAGGAATTCCTAATGCTGAAGAATATTTTCAGTTTTTTCCTCAAAATAGCCAAGAGCCAGTTCACTGTTTGGTAATGGATAAAATTGATGGAGAAAATTTAGACCAATGGCTAGAAAAACGTGGTAATCGTCCCATCAGTGAAAAGCAAGCAGTCTTTTGGTTAACACAGTTGGCAAATATTTTACACGAAGTACATCAGCAGCAGTTTTTCCATCGGGATATTAAGCCTTCAAATATTATGCTAACTGCCGATGGACAATTGGTATTAATAGATTTTGGCATAGCGCGGGAAATTACTAAAACCTACGAGAAAAAACAAGCAGCAGGTCAAATCACAACATTTGTTTCTAATGGCTATGCTCCGTTAGAACAAATCACTGGTCATGCTGTTCCGCAATCAGATTTCTTTGCCTTGGGTCGTACTTTTGTGCATTTGCTGACAGGAAAGTGTCCTCTTGAACTAATGGATGATCCCTATGGAGATCCATATACTACTGATATAAATTGGCGTGTTGAGGCTAATCATATCTCTCCTTTGTTAGCAGATTTTATTGATCATCTGATGATGCAACCAGTAAAGGATCGTCCAGTCAATACTCAGGTAATTTTGGAAAGATTGGTAGAAATTAACAAGATTTTATATCAGCCAAAACAAGCCAACCCGAAGCTGAGTAATCTACAAGCAGCACTCAAGTCGCAAAAAATCACATTAGAAAGCACCATCGGCGATTTATCATCTTGGCATTCAAGCCCAGTTAACTCTGTAGCTATTAGCCCTGACGGACAAATATTAGCTAGTGGTAGTACAGATGGAACACTCAAAGTGTGGAACTTGGAAACAAAAGAAGAAATTTACACCCTTATTGAACACTCTGCCTCTGTTAACTGCGTTGCAATCAGCCCAGATTGCAAAACTTTAGTTAGTGGTAGTGAGGATGCGACAAGCATTATATGGAATCTTAAAACTGGGGAATTTATTCAAAGGTTTGGTGGGCACTCAAAGGGTGTTACGTCTGTTGCATTTCATCCAACTAAGCAGATTCTGTTTACTGCTAGCTTGGACAACATTATCAAGCAATGGGACTTAAAAACAGAAAAAATAACTCATACTCATGCTAGGCATTTAAAGGGTGTTACCTCTTTAGCAGTTAGCCCCAATGGGCAAAGCATAGCTAGTGGTAGTTATGATCACACAATAATTGTATGGACAAATTATACCCTCATTGGGCATAAAGGAGTTGTTCGGTCTATGGCAATTAGCCCAGATGGGCATACTCTAGTTAGTGGCAGTGATGACAAAGAAATCAAGGTATGGAACTTAATTAGTGGAGAACTTATAAGTACTCTGACTGGTCATTTATATTCTGTATTATCTGTGGCAATTAGCCCTGATGGACAGACTTTAGTTAGTGGTAGTCAAGACAAGACTATCAAATTGTGGAACTTAAGGACGGGGGAAGAAATTAACTCTGTAATGAAACATTTAGATGCTGTTAATTCTTTAGTATTTAGTCCAGACGGACAAACCATTTTCAGTGGTAGTCAGGATTCAACAATTAAAATGTGGAGAATCAATTAACTCGAAATTTAGAAAACAGACCTATTTTATGCAAATCGCCTTGCTGCTGATGAATTGGTGACGCTGGTAAATATGCAATATCGCTCAACTTATGTACAATTCTAAGGCGATGTCTACGAGCTACGCTTACGCAATCTCTCACACCCATTATGAGCAACATTCCCCAAGTTGGACAACCAGCGCCAGATTTCTCTACACCTGACCAAAATGGTAATGCAGTTACTCTCGACGAGCTTAGCAGTCAGTGGGTTGTCCTTTACTTCTATCCCAAAGATGACACACCCGGTTGTACCACCGAAGCGAAAGATTTCACCGAGTTGTATCAAGACTTCAGCGCACTAGGAGCAAAAATCTTAGGCGTAAGTCCAGATTTGGCTAAGTCTCATTGTAAATTTATCAGCAAACATAACTTGTCAGTCACCCTTTTGAGTGACCCAGAACATATTTTGACAGAAGCCTACGGCGCTTGGCGCTTAAAAAAATTTATGGGCAAAGAATATATGGGTGTTGTTCGGTCAACTTTTCTCATTTCACCTGATAGAATTATTGTCTATGTTTGGCCGAACGTAAAAACCAAAGGTCATGCTCAGGCAGTTTTAACTAAATTACAGGAGTTAGCAGCCACGTAACACAACTGGATACTAGAAACTGCTAGCGTGATAATTGAAGTCAGGAATTAGACTTTTCGCAAGTTGAAATAAACATGATTCAAGTCATCCAAGCCCAAAATATCACTCTTGCCTACTTAAAGAAAAAATTTGCTTTATATAAATCTGAAGATGAGCAATTTTTTACAGAGTGGCTTGACTACATCCCTGAAATAACTGAATTAGAAAAGCAATATTTAGACAAAGTTAAAAATAACTATCTCAACGTCCTTGAAAATGCTCCTCTTTTAGAAGAAGCAGTAAAACTGGTAGTATTATCTCCATTGTTAGATTTAGCTGGTTTTTATCGTCCTCCTTTTTATATTGCGACAGAAGAAAGTATAGAAATTAGCGAACAAGCCATCATTGATAATGAATTAAATACCGAAGACACTAAAGAAATTATTAAAGGTAAAATTGATGTCTTGGTTCTTCAAGAACGGCTATGGTTACTTATAATTGAATCTCAAATGTCTAGTTTTTCCTTGGCAAAGGCGATTCCTCAAGCTTTGACTTATATGTTGGCAAATCCTCAGCCTGAGCATCCTGCATATTCCTTAGTAATTAATGGAGAAGATTTCCAATTTATTAAGTTGATAAAACAAGATAAACCAATTTATGCTTTATCCGATCGATTCACTTTATATAGACGCGAAAATGAATTATATAAAATTTTAAATATATTAAAAAAAATAGGTCAACTTTTAAGCTAATTCTTTTTGTTATTCCTATCTTCCAGGTTAATACAGGAACAGTGTCATAATAGTTATATTGCATTTTTTCAAGAAATTATGGCTCAATTTATCCAAGCACAAAATGTCGGGCTTGCCTATTTGGAAGAAAGATTTAGTCTACAGCTAGCCGAAGATGAGGCATTTTTCACAGAATGGTTTGAAAATTTATTGGAAATTACAGATTTAGAAAAGCAAGATTTAGACAGAGTAAAACTTCATTTTCTCCGTTTAGTCAAGCATCCTCCTTTGTCAGAAGAAACAGTAAAATTAGTAGTTTTATCTCCTCTACTCAATCTAGCTGGATTTTATGATGAGCCTTTTTATATCAGAGGTGAACAATCAATAGAACTTTCTGCGGAAGATAAAGGCGAAATTATTAGAGGTAGAATTGATATTTTAGTTATTCAAGAACAGTTATGGTTGTTAGTAATTGAATCTAAAAGGTCTAGCTTTTCTCTTTTAGAAGCCATATCTCAAGCACTGGTTTATATGCTAGCTAATCCTAATCAAGATAAACCTACTTTTGGATTGGTAACAAATGGTAGTAATTTTATTTTCTTGAAACTGACCAAAGAAAATCAGCAAAAGTATGCTATATCTGACCAATTTACACTTTTGAAACGAAAAAGTGAACTGTATCAGGTTCTAAGTGTATTAAAAAATTTGAGTCAAATTTTGAGTTAATTTATGTCTATTCGCCCTATCTACCTTGATTGTCACGCTACCACATCTGTAGATGAACGTGTATTAGCAGCAATGCTTCCTTATTTTACAGAAAACTTTGGCAACCCAGCTAGTATTAGTCATGTTTACGGTTGGGAAGCAGAAGCTGCTGTGAAGCAAACGCGAGAAATTTTAGCAGCAGCAATCAACGCCACACCAGAAGAAATTGTCTTTACGAGTGGGGCAACAGAAGCAAATAATCTAGCTATTAAAGGTGTTGCCGAAGCTTATTTTAAAAAAGGTCAGCATATTATTACTATTGCCACTGAACATAGTGCAGTAATCGATCCTTGTAATTATTTAAAAAGTCTCGGTTTTGAAATTACTATTCTCCCTGTCCAAAAAGATGGATTGATTGATTTGACTGAGTTAAAAAACGCTTTCCTTCCTGAGACGATTTTAGTATCGGTAATGGCTGCAAATAACGAAATTGGCGTGTTACAGCCTTTGGCAGAAATTGGGGAAATGTGCCATGAACACCAAATCCTATTCCATACCGATGCTGCCCAAGCTATTGGTAAAATTCCTTTAGATGTGCAAGCGATGAAAATTGACTTGATGTCGCTCACAGTACATAAAGTATATGGGCCCAAAGGTATTGGAGCGCTGTACGTCCGCAGGCGCAACCCCAGAGTGCAACTAGCTCCCCAGCAGCACGGCGGCGGACACGAGCGGGGGATGCGCTCTGGTACATTGTATACACCGCAAATTGTCGGCTTTGGCAAAGCTGTAGAAATCGCTTTGGTTGAACAAGCGACAGAAACCCAACGCCTCACCCAATTAAGACAAAGATTGTGGGAACAGCTTTCGCAAGTTGAAGGAATTCATCTCAACGGACATCCTCAACAGCGATTGGCGGGAAACTTGAATATCAGTGTTGAGGGAGTGGATGGAGCCGCACTTTTGCTAGGATTGCAGCCAGTAATGGCAGTTTCTTCTGGATCTGCTTGTTCGTCAGCAACTACTGCACCTTCCTATGTTCTTACAGCACTGGGACATTCAGAAAAGCTAGCTTATGCCTCAGTGCGGTTTGGTATTGGACGGTTTACTACAGAAGAAGAGATTGATATTGTGGCGAAACACGCGATCGCTACCATTCAAAGTTTACAAAATAAACGGTAAGCATGAAAACCAGCAATGCCTCTTTTGTGGACAATCGCTTATTTAAGAATAGATATTATCTATACGATTGCCCATATCAAAAACATTAAATTCAATCCCGTTTAACTTCAGCCTTAAAGCCTCTAATAAGAGGTTTACCCTTTTTTCAATAAAAATGGTTAGGGCATTTTCTGGAAGTGCATCGTCTCTTGACCATTCAAGAATGATCGTTGGTATAAGATGAGAGCGTAGCACTGCCTCTAAACCAGGGTCGTCATACTCTTTGATATAATATAATGGATTTTTATCGCTAATTTTCAAATTAGTTATTTGAGACAGATAGGCAATATTCATCAAGCTGTCAGATTCTATTTGGCTAGCAATACCGCTCTGCTTAATAAAGTTAACTGGAAATATGTGGTGCAAGTTAGGCTTATCTGTTAGCAGATAATAAACATCAGACAAAATATCTCTATGAGGTTTTGCCCAATCTTGCGGCTTGTGGTTTGCATAAAGTGATAGTATTGCTCTGGATAACCGACCTCTATAACTGTAGAAAGATTTTCTTAAAGAATTCTTATCAATATCAAATTGATTGAATGAGTAAATACTATTAGCCTTTTGTTGATTAACAAAGTATATATGTTCCCAGAGGTGAGTAGTGTTTGTTAGTAAGTCTGCATTATGAAAACTATAATACCAAAAATACTTATCTAAAAAACTATAATCTGGTTTATGATTACGATAAAAATATGCGGTTATAGTCAGGTAGAAATATCGGTAAGGAATTAATCTTCCACCCTTTATATGCAAAATATTATCAAAGAAATCAAAAGTTTTAGCAACAGCTATTTTAAAATCAGACCATACAGCTTCAATATGGTCTGTTTTTAGCTTATTAAGATACATATCAGTAATATTTTGTATCCCAGCTTCGGGAAATTCAGATTTTACTACTACAGCTAGCATTTGGAGCAATGTCCAATTATCAATACTGGCATATTGACTACTAGTACTATAAATAGTTTTTTTAAATTTATCAAATAATTCCCGAAGATAGAACCCAGAGATATTATTTGTCTTATTTTCGGAACGAAAAGTCTTAGCAACTACAATATCAAAGATATCTAAGGGTTTACCAGCTTGATTAATCCGCTCAAATATTTGGCATACTTCTGCAACTTCAATACCTCTTAACTCAATAAAGGAAATTTTGTAATTAGCCAAAACTTCCCTAATTCTCCTAAATTGTTGCATATAAGGATGCTCGAATTCTCCATTAACTCTTACATAAATATTTCTTTCTATTTCGCCACGGTTTTTAATTATATCTATTAAGCTGACAATTAGTTTATCTTGATAACGTTGTTTTTTTCCAATATTTGCTTTTAGTTGACCATCTCTATCATCTATTTCGTCCCAAAACAAAAACCTTTTTGCATAGCTTGTGTCATCAGTTGCATCAGTAAGTTCAATAGTCAAATCTATATATAGTGTTGGATCAAAATTTTCGTTATTAGCAATCTTACCCCCATAGATTGATGTTAAGAGAGAAGTTGTTCTTTGTTGTCCATCTAAAATGTACTAATACTCATTAGAGTAAAAATTATCAGCAAATTTTATACCACCTATTTCCCTATGACTTTCTAACTTGGTATTAGTTTTCCAAATTAGAATACTTCCTAAAGGGTAAAATTTATAAATACTATCCCAAAGTTTTTTAACATTCTCTTTCTCCCAAACAACATCTCTTTGAAAAGTTGGAATTTGATACTTGTGTGAGAGAAGACTTTCCAAATAGAGAGGAATACTCTGAGCATCCGGTTTAATACGTTCAGTAGATGTAAACATAGAATTAACCTTACCTAACTTTGAGTAAATATCAAGATTGGCGTCTGAATTTCACTGGTTGTAGTAAAATTCCATACAAAGCTAACTGATATTTAATTAAGTGGCAACTCAGATTTTAGAAAATCTCTGCAAACTTTTCTCCATGCCAACGTTGCCTTGTAAGCCGCCTGTGTGTACCAGCAGTAAGGAATCGCCTCTACAAAAAAATCCTTGCTTTAGTAAATCCATCACTCCGTAAAACATTTTAGCGGTATATACGTAATCAAGGGGTACGCCATGTTCCTGTGTGAACTGCTGGCTGAACAGTAGCAACTCGTTCTTCACCTTTGCATAGCCGCCAAAGTGGTAATCACATACCAATTCCCAGGAAGCGGGAGAGCTATATGGTGCGGGTAAACCAGAGGCGAGGTAATTTGTCAACAAAGTTTCAATTTCTTGTGCAAGAAATGCGCCATTTTTCAATACGGGAAAAGCGATCGCTCTTTGTCCTTCATGCAGTGAAAGTGCAATCCCTGCTAGTGTGGTAGCTGTACCGCAGGCTACGCAGATACGATTGAATACGTAGGCGTAGCCAGCCGTAGGCATCGCATTACCAATTATCTCTGTACAGCCGCGCACACCATTTAAATTACTCCCACCTTCGGGAATGATAAACACCTCGCCGAAACGTTGTCGCAGATATTCCTGTAGTGCTGGTGTGTTGCGCTGTCGATACATCTCGCGGTTCAGATAGACAAGCTGCATACCCTGTTGTACAGCAAAACTCAGTGTAGGGTTTAATGGTAGCCTCTCCTCCCCACGAATTACCCCGATGGTGCGAAAACCAAAAAGATTACCAGCCGCCGCAGTTGCATAGATGTGATTGGAATAAGCGCCGCCAAAGGTTAGCAGCGTCGTGAAATTTTTCTCCTTAGCTTCCAAAAGATTGTATTTCAGCTTAAACCACTTGTTGCCGTTAACTAAAGGGTGCATGAGATCGAGGCGCAACACATACACATCGACACCTGCGTAATGGGCGATTTCGCTGTTGATTTGTTGTAGAGGAGGAGGAAAAAAGGTTAACGACATACGTAAACATTCTAACTTAGAATTTACATTCTCTCACGCTTATTATTGAACATAAAAGTAATGATAAACATTGAGTAATTCAATGATAAATCAAGCTAAATGATGAATAAAACTTTCTGATGATTAGCTTTAGAAATTGGCATTTTACTAATTGAGTGTTTCAGGTAAATATAGAAACATAACACTCGCTCCAGATAATATTCTTTTTGGAGAAAAGAAATGGTTGCACTCACACAGCTTACTCAAGTTATTTCCAATCCTGGACGTTTGACAATTGAAACTGTTGAAATTGCTCCTCAAACGACTGCTATACGTTGTCTCGACTGGGATAGAGAACGTTTTGATATCGAGTTTGGTTTACGGAATGGTACAACTTATAATTCTTTTTTAATTCAAGGAGAAAAAGTTGCTTTAGTTGACACATCTCACCGCAAGTTTGAGGAATTATATCTTGAGGTAGTGGCGGGATTAATTGATCCGGCCAAGATAGATTACTTAATTATCAGCCACACGGAACCAGACCACAGTGGATTAGTAAAAAATATTTTGGAATTAGCTCCCTCCATTACTGTTGTTGGTGCAAAGGTAGCTATTCAATTTTTAGAAAATATGGTTCACCAGCCTTTTAAATCAATGCAGGTGAAAAGTGGACAGCGATTAGATTTAGGCAACGGACACGAATTAGAATTTATCTCTGCACCTAACTTACACTGGCCTGACACAATCTTGACTTATGACCACAAAACTTGCACTCTCTACACTTGCGATGTGTTTGGGATGCACTACTGTGATGACCACACTTATGATGAAAATATTACTTCAATAGAAGAAGATTTTCACTATTACTATGATTGTCTCATGGGCCCCAATGCCCGATCTGTCTTAGCAGCTTTAAAGCGGATTGAAAAGTTAGAAATAGGAACAGTTGCTACAGGACATGGGCCTTTATTACGACACTATATCTCAGAATGGCTCGGACGCTATCAAAACTGGAGTTCAGAACAAGCAAAAACAGAGACATTAGTGGCTCTATTTTATGTTGAAGATTACGGGCATAGCGAGCATTTAGTCCGTACCATAGCGCATGGATGCGCGAAAACAGGCGTAGCAGTAGAATTAGTAGACCTCAATAGTGCCGAGCCTCAAGAAGTTCGAGAATTAGTTGCACAAGCTTCTGGTTTAGTAATTGCAATGCCACCCCAATCTTCGGTGATGATTCAAGCTGCTTTAAGTACAATTTTAGCTGCTATTCACAAGAAACAGGCAATTGGTTTATTAGAGTCAGGAGGGGGAGAAGATGAACCTGTTTATCCTTTACGTAATAAGTTTCAAGAACTGGGATTAACTGAAGCTTTTCCACCTATTTTAGTTAAGGAAGTTCCTACTCAAGCAACGGAACAACTTTGTGATGAAGCGGGGATAGATATGGGTCAATGGCTGACCCGCGATCGCACCATAAAACAAATTAAATCTATCAATACTGAGCTAGAAAAAGCTTTAGGGCGGATTAGTACAGGATTGTATATTATCACCGCCAAAAAAGGAGAAGTTCAGAGTGCGATGTTGGCTTCTTGGGTGACACAAGCGAGTCTTGAGCCTTTGGGAGTAGCGATCGCAGTATCCAAAGATCGGGCAATTGAATCCTTGATGCACGTTGGCGATCGCTTTGTTTTAAATGTTTTAGAAGAAGGCAAATATCAAGGATTAATGAAACACTTTATTAAGCGTTTTGCTCCTGGTGCAGATAGATTTGCTGGAGTGAAAACATATCCAGCTAAAAATGAATCGCCCGTTTTAGCTGAAGCTCTAGCTTACATGGAATGCGAAATTACTAGCCGTATGGATTGTGGAGATCATTGGGTAATTTATAGCACAGTCCAAACTGGAAGAGTTGCCAAACTAGATGCACTTACCGCCGCCCATCACCGCAAAATTGGCAATCATTACTAATTTGTCATTTGTCATTTGTCATTTGTCATTTGTTATTCTCCTTTATTTACCTTGCTTTTTACAGACGCGATGAATCGCGTCTCTACCCACCCTTGTACAGACGCGATGAATCGCGTCTCTCAAAAAACTATGTATAAATCTGTTGAAAATATCCCGATTACAATGTACGAAATCAATCGGGGGCGCGTTGTGCGAACCTTGGAATTTATCCAAGACATAATTGTAATTTCTTTGTGTATCGGTTTATTTAGCTTCATGGTGCTTCAGGTGAGAGATATGTTTCTCTCCTTACTTCCGCCTCTAGATTTTCATGCTGTTACTGCCGATATTCTCTTTTTACTTATCTTAGTTGAGTTATTCCGACTGCTGATTATTTACCTACAGGAACATCGAGTATCTATTGGGGTAGCTGTTGAAGTTTCCATTGTTTCTGCTTTGCGAGAAGTCATTGTTAAAGGTGTTCTAGAAACAAGTTGGAGTCAAGTTTTAGCAACTTGTGCCTTTTTATTAGTGCTGGGAATACTACTGTTTCTCAGAGTTTGGCTACCCCCGACCTTTGAAGGTATAGACCCGGAACAAGAAGCATCTAAACGCTATAGAAGCCGAGCCAAGTCTGAATTAACACAAACCAATGGTCATTAAAAATAGGGAGTGGGGAATAGGGAATAGGGAGAGAGAAGAGAAGGAGAATAACCCATGCCCAATGCCCCATGCCCCATTCCCAATCCCCATAAGAGAGGTTATTATGTCTACTGCCACATTAACGTCCAACCATAGTAGAGATGTACAAGTTGCTGAAATTGGTAAAAATACTCTAATTATGCGATCGCGGACTTGGGACAGACTAAAATTTGAGGTGGAGTATTCCCGCCAACGGGGAACTACAGCGAATTCTTATCTGATTCAAGCTGATAAAAAGGTTTTAATTGACCCTCCCGGCGAATCTTTTACCGATATTTACCTTGAGCAACTAGCACAACATCTAGATTTCATCTCCCTCGATTACATTGTTCTGAGTCATGTCAACCCGAACCGTAGAGCAACCTTGCAAGTATTGCTCTCTCTGGTTCCTCAAGCTACTCTCATTTGTTCTCGCCCCGCCGCCAATGCTCTAAAAACTGCCTTTCCCGAATTTGAATCATCTATCCAAGCGATGCGATCGCAGGATACTCTAAATTTAGGACAAGGACATCTTCTATCATTTATCACCGTACCAACTCCTCGTTGGGCCGATGGACTTTGTACTTATGATGCCGCTACAAAAATTCTCTACACAGACAAACTTTTCGGCGCTCATATTTGCGAAGATACTTTGTTTGATGAAGATTGGAAGGGATTAGATGCGGAACGTCGTTACTATTTTGAATGTCTCCATGCACCCCAAGCTAAACAAGTCGAAGTAGCTTTAGATAAATTGTCAGCTTTGGGAGCTAGATGTTACGCCCCAGCACACGGCCCGGTTGTCCGTTACAGCCTCAGTCGTTTTAGCTATGATTACCGTCAATGGTGTCAAGGGCAAAAATCTCAAGAGTTGAGTGTCGCTTTGCTCTATGCTTCTGCTTATGGAAATACAGCAATTATGGCGAATGCGATCGCTCAAGGTTTGATTCAAAATGGAGTTAATGTAGAATCAATCAACTGCGAACTAGCCGATTCGGCAGAAATTAACCGCATTGTAGAAACTTGCGATGGCTTGATTATTGGCTCACCCACTTTAGGCGGCCATGCACCGACTCAAATTCAAACTGCTTTAGGAATAGTTCTCTCGGTGGCAGCTAAAACTAAGTTAGCAGGGGTGTTTGGTTCTTATGGTTGGAGTGGCGAGGCAATTGATTTAATCGAAAGCAAGCTCAAAGATGCTAATTATCAACTAGGATTTGAAACCATTCGGGTGTGTTTCAGTCCGACTCCTGAGATTCTCCAGCAATGTCAACAAGCCGGTGCTTCCTTTGCCCAAAACTTGAAGAAAACCAAGAAACTGCGGACTTCCCGCCAGGTTGTCACAGAAACCCATGTAGATCGTACCGAACAAGCGGTGGGGCGAATTGTTGGTTCTCTGTGTGTTGTGACAACTCGTGATGAAGAAACTCACAAAGGGGTTTTAACTTCTTGGGTATCGCAGGCAACTTTTAACCCGCCAGGAATTATGATTGCGATCGCTAACGAGCAAAATGCAGATTTAATGCATCATCCTGGTGATAAATTTGTACTGAATATCCTTAGAGAAGGAAGAAATGTCCGACGCTATTTTTCTCGTCACAGCACTTTAGGGGATAATCCCTTTGCAAATCTTGACACAAAAACTGCTCTGAATGGTTGTTTGATTCTGAATGAAGCATTAGCCTATTTAGAATGTACAGTGCAAAATCAGCTGGAATGTGGCGATCGATGGTTAATTTATGCTGTCATCGATGGCGGTGAAGTGTTGGAAAATGATGGTGTCACGGCTTTGGAACATCGGAAATCTGGCAGCTATTATTAATCTGACTGTTCACTAAGTAGTAGTGCAAAATTAAATATACATTTGTCATTGCGAATGAAGCGTTCGCAATGACATAAATAATTTTGTGTAATATCATGTCCGTTCAAATACCCGTCATTGCGTTCGCCCTTGGCGTTCCCGTAAGGTACGAAGTGAAGCAATCACAAGGACTCTGCAATTGCTTCACTTCGTTCCACTCGCAATGTATATATTAGGGGTAATTTGCCGGACATTATATAACCACTTATTGTCTAAAAAACCTCTTTCTTTGTAGAGCTACGGTATACACACAAGTCTTATAGAGCAATACGCTTGGGTTAAGGCTAAAACTCTTTATCAAAGCAATACCTTTGCCAAAATAAGAGCCTACAAAAATTTGAATAATTACATTTGTAAAGCATTACAGGACGATGCTTTTTGCGAAATTGGTTCAATTATTGTTGCCTGAAGTTTGCCGCTAGTAACTGTTTTATTTTGAATTAGAGCGATCGCTAAGTCAATCGGGTGATTCTTGATGTTTAATTTTAATGGGGTCTTTTCATCTGGAACTATTGTAATACTCCCGGCTTTTATTGTTCTTTCTTTTTGTTTGTCTACTTCAGTTTTAATCTGCTTGGCAAGAGATTTTTCTACCTCCAAAGAACCGTTTAGCAATATCCAAGCTGCTTTGTTTTCTTTTTTTAATTTTTTAAGCTCCTCAATTCCAGATAATACCTTTGGTGATGAGGGAGTTTGATTTGGCAGATGAAATTCAATTGGTACATCTCGAGTAACATACAGGCATATCTTTGGCTGCGAGTCCGACCACACTTTCCAAACTATCCCAGTCAATAATAGTGCTGTAATTGCAATCAAAACAAGTCTAAATAAACTTGTTTTGTTTTTCACAGGTTTGCCGGGAGGATATTTATAGTTTTTAAGTTCTTTTTTTTTTGGTAATTGATACTCTGGTAATTGAGGCCTTAGTGTAATCACCAATGGTTCTAGCACTCTGAAGTTGTTGTCTGGCTCAGATGTAACTTTTACCAAATCAATCACATAGGAAATACTGAGCTTATCCTCATACCAAAACTCACGATACTTCTCTTGTAGATATCGATGTGCTTGATCGAGATGACTTTCTCCAATTTTATATTGCATTTCGGGCAAATTTTTCTGAAAAACGAGTCCCTCTACCCAATAAATTTCTCTCCCAACTGCATCTTTTAATACTTTATTTCCTTCCTCTCCTATGTCGTTGTTTCTGGCTTTAACAGAACGAAAAATAACAGTAAAGTTGCCAACTTCAGATCCATTTACCTCACGAATACTTATTTGCCCGCTTTCAGTAAAATCTTCTTCTGTAACTTTAGTGAGCAAACTGCGAATTTTAGCTTCAGAAATGAAATCAGGTGCGACTACAGTTTTGTAGTCAATTGACTGATTTCGGCTAATGAGAAAAGTCCAAGCTTGAATTGTCATAATACTTATTACCTAGATTTAAAAGAGGGTATTTTAGCAAGATCAGAGTCAGGAAAGTCAGTATTGAATTGTTTCCTAATTTCCTGACATTTACTCAGAATTTGTTCAAATGCCTCTTCGCTCGATGAAATTTCATCTAATCTTTGCTTCTTGTTTTTCAATAGACGAAACCCAAAATAAACAATGGCAATAATCAGTACAAACCCATTGCTAGGTTGAATGAGAGCAATACAAAATCCAATGACAATCCAATCCCATAGTGTGGGTTTGAAAGGCTTTTGTTTCGAGCTGCCTGGATTTGGTAGCTTATCCGTCAAAGCAAAAGCTAGGGGACACTCTACATTCATTGGATGTGGATTGACTGAAAGCTTCTTCATCTGTCCATCAGGTTGTAGGGCTGCAAAACCCTTACCTAAAGAACTGACAGGAATCAAACGTACCGGACAACTTACTTTCCTCCTATTGTCAACTACGTTATAAAATTCAGGAACATTATTCAGCAAGCGTTTTTTTACATCTGGTAGAGAGTAGCTACCTTCAAGTAAGTCCCACTTGCTAATAATGAAATGAACGGGAATATATTTATTACATTTATCGACCATTTGCATGAGGGCCGATAGGTCTTCATTTAGCCATCTGAAAACAACCTTATTAGTTAAGTCACGATCCTGCATCAAAGAAAGTAGCTTTTGACCATCCAAGATTACTAAAACTGCATCAGCTTCTTTAACGTAGGTTTCTAAATTATTGTAACCGCCGTAATTTTCTTCATCTTTTGTTGATACGTCTGTGATTAGACCTCCTTTATAATCAACATAGGTGATTTTACAGGCTGGAACCTTAGATATACCTGAGTTATTTACATAGGCAGTTAATGCCCATTCAGAAATATTTCTAGTGCCTAAAGGCCATTGTTCTCCTGTAGTCAAATCTGCAAATATCTTATTCAAAGCCATTCTTTTAGAACTGTCTTGAACATCTAGAGAAAAGCCAAACTTTCCTTGTGTTGAAAATACTTTGAAAAGACTAGCCAAGAAAATGGTTTTGCCAGAGCCAGATGCTCCCAGAGTAATAATACTGTAGTTCTTCATTGCACTTTTAGGGAATTTATTAATATAGGGCTAAACTAATTTAGACTCTGGAAAACTATCTATTAAATCTTTCTCAAAATCATAAAAGACGTTCATTGCGTGTATTAGAGCAGACTGTTCGTCTTTAACGGATTTGAGCGTAGTTTCTTTCTTTTTTCGAGAACCTTTACTTATTTTTTCATTAATTCCTTTTATTCCTCCTTTCACCAAAGAAGTAACCATTGAAGTTGCTTTAGTGAACAATCTAGCCATTTTGATTTCAGGCGTATCGTTTAACTCTAGCAGTAGTCCCAATCCCTCTAATCCAACCCCTAAAAAATCTAGACCACCAACTAATGCGCCAACCACAATATTGCCATCATCTATCTTCTGAATTTGTTGTTCAAGTTGTTTTTCTTGTGCTTGTTTTTGATTATGCAATTGTTGTAGTCTATCTGGCAAAACACAGGATATAGGCGCTTCCAGCAAAAAGGGAAATGGAATCTTACCTGGATTCTTTTTCATACTTCCATCTAGTTGCAGAGTAGCAAATTCTAAACCGATAGCACTAACTGGAATAATTCGGACAATAGAACCTGCTTCACCTCGACTTTTGATTAATTGTGCAAAAGCAGGAATAGTGAGAAGTTTTTCACGTATCTGAGATAGGGTAAACTTCTGATCCAGAACATCCCACTTAGTAATAACAAAGTGAACTGGAACTGTAAGCTTCTGCATCCGGTTGAGAATATTGGGTAAATCCGTACTTAAAAATACATTGGCTCGTACTTGATCGCTACCATTCAGCCAAGCATATATTTTCTGACCATCTAATAATCCTAAAATCGTATCAGCTTGCTGTACGACGTTTTCCAAGTCCTCATCTTTCTCTATATCAGTTAGGCGACCTCCAGCGTAGTCAAAGTAAGTGAATTGACAAGCATTGTATTTATCAAAATCTTCTGTTTGAACTTTACAAGTAAACGTCCATTCGGAAATATTTTTTGTTCCAGGAGGCCAAGTATCGCCAGTCAGTATTTGTGTATAGGTGGAGTTTAGTAATTTTCGTTTGTCTGGCTCTTCAACATCAAGCTTAAAACTAGAGTTTTTCTGAGTTGATAATGCCTTAAACATACTAGCGAGGAATACAGTTTTTCCTGCGCCTGATGCCCCTAATGTAATAATTTTGAAGTTTTTCATGGTGCAATTACTCTATTGGTTCTCTTTGAAATGCTACAGTTTCGTTCAGGTGAATTTCGGAATTAAGTTCGCGATCGCATTAAGTTCATATCTATAGATATCTCCAGAATGAGGTATCAACCCTGACTGCACAAGTCTTTTATATTGTTTTTTGGAGATGTCTTATAGCGGTTTCCGCATGAATTAGGTATAAAAAAATAGATCCTCGTAAGGGCGCACAGCTGTGCTACCCCTCTCTTTCACAGTCCAGTCAATGTTGACGTTGCAGTGGATGGTTTGCACACTTGTCACAGGCGGAGCGATCGCCGTTGTTATGTGTAGGAAAATGAGCCTTAAACGACATTTCTGTTACACAGGAAGCAAGCCCAAGAGAGTAAGTGCAAGCGCACTTTTGACAAAAAATTATTATGAAGCTTAACTGAACTGTATTGTCTTATAGAGTTGACAATCAATACGGTTCGATTAAGGTAACAGACGCAATGAATCGCTCTTTCTACAATAGACCTCTTGCATAAATCAAAAAAAAAGAACCTCACCCCGCATTTGAGTAAAGCAAATGCGGGGTGTGGTTCTTCGGGTTTAGTAAGTAATCAAACAGACATGATATTATCGATAATCTTGACTTTGAATGCTTCCTAAACGAGCAGCATCACGAATATTGTAGTCATTACGGGTAAAGCGATTTAGCTGCATTTCAAAGAAATCTCGGTTGGCTTGTAAATGCTTGGGATTTTGGTCATCTAATGGATATAAAAGTGCAGTTCGCAAGGCTTGAATTACCGCAGAAGTAACACAGTACATTGAGCGTTGAAAACTAACTCCTAACTGAATCAACATATCTTCTTCACCCCGGCAATGTTGGCTGTAATAATCAACAAGATATGGTGGTAAAAAATGCAGCATATCTTGCATTAACAATGTTGGGGGAATGCCAGCAGTACCTACTGGAAATACATCAGCGTAAAGAATCCCATAGTGAAAGTCTTTCTGGTCTTCCGGTACTTGACGCGCTTGAGCATTATAAGATTTTGTTCCTCGGAAGGGTGCAGTGCGGTAGAAAACTGCTTCTACATAAGGTAATGCAGCTTCGTATAGCCACATGAAACCCTTAGATTTGGGGACAATTTCGTAGCATTTACCACGAATATAAACGTGATGGTAAATGGGACGACCTGCGATCGCAAATATACCATTAACTAAGAAGCTCATCGCCTCTGGGACACTGCTAATCGTACCTTCGTCATAGCGGTCGGACATTTCAAAGAATACCGGGGCCATGACTTCCCAGAATAAGCCCAGATTAGCGTAGTATGACATCTGGCGGCACTGTTCCAAAAACATATCGGGGAACAGCTTGTACATTCCCAGCATTACGGGGTTGCCTTGGAAGTAAGCTTTAATTGCTCGGTCAGCGTTGGCTTTGTATTCTGCTGAATCTAGGTAAGGGTCAAATTGTCCACCCATCCCTCTGTGCCACAACATCGCCCGCATACAAGCTTCTGCAAATTCCATGTTAATGCGATCGTGCAACAAGTGATGCAACAACTTAGGCATTTTGAAAGTTTCACCTTTCTTAATAAATGCCAAAAGTTCTGGATGTGCAGTAGCTTCACCGCGCCAAATTCGTAAATCGGCATCATCGCCAGCGTAATGATTATGCCGTTCTAAATACTCTTTGGGTAAGAAGTATTTAAAGAAGGGAAGTGGGTTTAAAAATTCGCGTTCGGCAATATAAAGTAGGTCACGCCAGTAAAAATCCATCGGTACAGCATAAGCTTTGTACAAACCGATGATTTGCATCAAATTTTCTGGGGTATCGGGTAACATTGCACCGCCCGCTTCTAAGCGGTGAATTACTTCGGCAAATTCGTGATTAGAAGGAGGTAATTTAATTGCTGTTTTAATTGCTGTCATGGTAGTGGAGAATTGGAAATGGGGAATAGGGAAGAAATCGTAATTTGTAACTTATTTCAGTGCGACTTCAGAGATTACGGTTTTTTCTAAGGAGGGAATTGCAGCCACCATTGTTGTAGTTGTGGATTCACTCCAACGCACTAACCAAGTGGGTTGTACTCCCAAAAAGATGATAAAAGCTGCCAAAATTAAAGCTGGGATTTTCTCAGACCAAAGAACTTTAGGGTAGTAGGCAAAGTTATCGAGTCTGCCAAAACAAGTGCGGTTGAGGAGGATGACAAAATAAACTGCGGTTAATCCACTAGCGACTACACACAAAATTGTCGAGATGGGAAAGATAGAGAAACTGCCTTGAAAGACGATAAATTCCGCGATGAATCCTGTTAAACCGGGAATACCTGCGCTGGCCATTCCACTTAAAACTAGTAAAGCGCTAATTAAGGGTAAACCACGTATGGGACTCATTAAACCATTGAGTTTATCTAACTCACGTGTACCGACTTTGGCTTCTACAACTCCCACCAAGTGGAAGAGAATGGCTAAAATAATGCCGTGGCTGAACATTTGGGCGACTGCACCCACGAGTGCTAAGGGAGTACTGGCGGCACCAGCCAGCAAGATATAGCCCATGTGGCCAACGGAACTGTATGCTACCATGCGCTTGATATCTTTTTGAGCGATCGCAATTACTGCCCCATAGATGGCGCTAACTGCTCCCCAAATTGCCAAAGTCGGTGCAATAATGCTCCAAGCATGGGGAAACATACCCAACCCAAATCGCAGTAGTCCATAAGTTCCTAGCTTTGCTAACACCCCACCGAGAAGAATGGCAATTGGTGCTGAAGCCTCAACATAAGCATCGGGTAGCCAAGTATGGAAGGGAACCAAGGGAATTTTAATCCCAAAACCTAAGACTATTCCTGCTAGTAAAAGGATTTGCTTTGCTGTTGACAGGTTTTCTGTAGAGACTGCATCAAAAGCAAAATTGGTAGAACCACTCAGCCACACCATACCCAAGAATGTCGCCAGAATTAATGCTCCCGAAACCGCAGTATAAATCAGGAATTTAATCCCAGCATAACCCCGTTTTGCTCCTCCCCAAATGGAAATTAGTAAGTAGAAGGGGATTAATTCTAGTTCGTAGAATAGGAAGAATAGCAGCAAATTCTCTGCGAGAAAAGCACCTGCGACTCCTCCACTCACTAATAAAATCATCGAGTAAAACAGCCGGGGGCGTTCAGTTTCTTGACTACTGCTGTAAATAGCAATCCAGGTGAGCAGACTATTTAACACCAACATCAAGATAGAAAGCCCGTCAACACCTAGTTGATAGCTCAAACCAAGGGTTTCATTCCAGGGTAAATACTCTTGAAATTGCATTCCAGGATTACTGATATCAAATTTTAGCAGGATAAAAATGTTCCATAAAAGAACTATCCCTGAAAAAATTAATGCTATTAAACGAATGCGATATTTAGGAATACTTACAGGTAATACTGCTATGAAAATAGCAACGAAAATTGGCAGCCAAATCAAAACACTTAACATGAGAATTTTGTCCTTTGTCTTTTGTCTTTTATGACTCAATACGCTTGGGTTAAGAGAATAGTAGGTTGGGTTGAGCGATAGTGTAACCCAACAAAGTCTCGATAATGTCGGTTTTTTTTCCTCAACCAAACTTACGTCTTCGTCCTTTGTCTTTTGTCCTTTATGACTTAACTCTTAGCCAATGACTAATGACTAATGACAAAGGGCAAAAAAGCTAACTTACTATATTAATTTCTCCAGTATCTAAATCGTAATAACCACCGACTATTTTCAGCTTTTCTGCTTTGATTAACTCAGATAAAACTGACGATGATTTCAATTTTTTAATTTGTGCCAAAACATTCGCTTTACAAGCATTTTCTAACTTATCTCCTGGTTGATCTTTTGAACTTTCTACACTTGGTTTAATTGCTTCAAGCAAACTTCCAATTTGTCCAGGTACTGGATCGCCTTTGATCGCCGCTTGTACCGCACCACATCTTTCATGCCCCACTACCATGATGACTTTGGAGCCTAATACTAAACTGCCAAATTCTAAGCTACCAATTTGCTGTGTTGTGGCAATATTACCAGCTATCCGGCAGACAAATAAATCTCCAAGCCCTTGGTCAAAAACAATTTCTGAAGGGACTCGTGAATCTGCACAACCGAGAATAGAAGCGAAAGGCTTTTGACCTTTGGCAACTTCAACTAAACGTGAATAGCTTTGGTCAGGATTACGACGTTTTCTTTTGGCAAATCTTTCATTTCCATCTAATAACTCTTGCAGTGCCTTATCGGGAGTAATATCTTCTTCTACTGGTTTTTTTTCAGATGCAAGTAAGTTTGAACCAAGTCCGGCTGTCAATACACCTGTACCGATCGCACCTGCACCAAACTTGAATAAACTTCTTCTGGAAAAATTGAACTGCGGATGTTGTCTGCTCATGGAATTATCCTCACAATATTAACTAATTCGTAATTCGTAATTCGTAATTTTTGGTGAAACATTTACTGATAATTTTCGTTTTTGGTATACGTTAACTGTTGAAATTTTAATTTCCAACTCTTCAATTACGAATTACGAATTATCAATTACGAATTATTTTGTTGCTACTACCCAACTGTCGAGATTTGAAAAACCATATTTAAAAATTGCATTCCCCAAAATGGCCAAGTTACCCACATTCCTAAAAGACTCACCCCTAGAAGAACAGTGAATGCATAAAACTGCGTTTGCCCAGAGGTGCTGTATTTAAGACCTTCGCCACCTAATAGGGAAAATAAACCAACGAAATTAACGATGCCATCAACTACGAAGCGGTCAATCATATCGGTAAGTTGCGAAATTTTGGCAACTCCAAAAATTATCGTAATTCGATAGAGTTTAGGGGTGTAAAAATCGTATGCGATTAAGTCTTGTAAACCTTTCCAAGGGAGACGAATCGGTTTAGGAATATTGCTTAAATAAATCACGCCAGTGATGCTGCAACTGAAAATACTCGACCAAACTAAAAGTAGTGCGACATCTTTATTTAGAGTTGCCCAATTGGGTAAAAGTGATAAGCTTTGCAACATTAAAGGAAGATGTAGGTTAAAGCCAAGTAAGGTTATCATCGGCAGAATCATCGGCCAGTGAGCTTCAGGCGATCGCTGGGCCATTTGTCTAGCTTTACCACCAAAAACTAAAGCGAATTCTCTCGTCAAACTCACAGCTGTCAAAGCATTTACAGCTATTAATACTCCCACTAACCAAGGTTGGGTTTCCCACAACCCATCTGCTAATTCCATCAGCGCCCAAAAGCCACCCAATGGTGGAAAAGCAATTAACCCCAAACTTCCAACGATAAAGGCGATCGCAGAAATCGGACGACGTGTCCACAATCCCCCTAATTGGGTGACATCTTGGGTGATGCTATTCCAGATAATTCCGCCAGTACTCATCACCATCAATGCTGCGGATATGGCGTTGCTAAGGACTAACGACAGCGCTGCTTCGTCTTGTTGCACTCCCACAGCGATGAATACTAAACCCATGTATGCACTGACAGAATAGGATTGACAGCGTTTGAGATCGATTTGAGCGATCGCAATCAAAGAAGCACCCACGGCTGTCACCGCACCAATCGCCACCATTGCCGAGGAAGCTATAGGCGACAAGCTTAATACAGGTTGCAATTTAATTAGCACCCATGCACCACTAGCTACTACTACCGAGTTCCGCAAAATCGTACTGGGAACCGGGCCTTCCATCGCTTCATCTAGCCATAAATGCAGGGGAAATTGGGCACATTTACCCATCGGCCCAGCAATTAAAGCTAAACTTACCAGTGCCATAGTTGTCGGGTTGACGTTAGCAGTAGCCGCCCATTCAGCTAATTCTGTATAATTCCAAGTTCCAGCTAAAGGCCATAATGCCAACACGCCTATCAGCAAGAATAAGTCTCCCACCCGTTTGGTTAAGAAAGCGTCTCTTGCACCTGAAACTACCAACGGCTGACTAAACCATAAGCCAACTAGTAAGTAGGTTCCCAGCGTCAGGACTTCCAAAATTACATAGCTGAAAAACAAGTTATTACACAAAGCAAGGGCACATAATCCTGCTTCAAATAATCCCAACAAAGAATAGAAGCGTCCCCAACCCCAATCCATTTCCATGTAGCCGATCGCATAAATCTGCGCCAGCAAATTCAAGCCGGTAATCACAACCAAAGCGCCGACACTCACCGAGGAAATTTCCAAAGCAATTGTCAGGTTTAAACCAGCTGTAGATAACCAAGGAATAAATACTTCTTGGGCTGGATGATTCCAAGTTGCTTGTAAGGCGATCGCACTATGTACAAATGCCAAAAATGTCATCACCAAGTTTACATAACCCGCCGGTCTTGGCCCCGTTTTCCGAATGATCCCTGGCGACCAAGGCACGGCTAACAAGCCACCTATTAAGGCATAGCACGGAACTAGCCAAACAGTCTCTAGTAGAAACTGAGCCATTAACTCACCTCTATTATTGTTATCAAAAATTATGGGTTTTAAATCAACTGGCGTTGATCCCAGTTAACCCAGCAATGTCTACGACGGGCGTAGCTGCCGCAGATAATGCAAATTTATGTTTATTTAATTTTGTTAGAAACAGCTTACCGTTATATCTGTCAAAATGGAATTAGTTAATTAAATAAATTTAAGATAGTAACTCTAATTATTTCTTATATAATCAACTACTTCAGCAAGAAATAATAGGTATTTATTCTTATCTATGCATCGAATGAGGGATGAATCAATAGTTATCATTAGTTTTATCAATTCATATAAATGACAAGAGACGCGATTGATTGCGTCTCTACAAATCAACTAAAGATAATTTATATTTGGGTGATTTTGTCAACCTGCCAGTGAGAGATAGTAATAGCAGGTGGTGAGTCAACTTGGCTGATGGGGGCGGGTTTCATGTCCCGGTAGTCCAAGAGTTGGACTACGATGAGGTAGGCGATCGCTAAAATGATCGAAATCGCACCTGTAAGAATAGCAATTATTTTCGAGCGTTCCATTAGTATTTCCTGTAATGCAAGTTATTGTGGTGTCCCTATATCCACATTAATACTTGAGACACACCATAACACTTACTTATATACATCGCTCCGATGAGCTACTAATAAAATAGTAATCAATTGCTGTTCTTCATCTACCTGATAAATAACTCGCCAGTCGCCAACTCGATAGCGAAAAAGACCTGCGAAATCACCTTTGAGCCGTTTGATGTTTGGATCTTCGTAAGCATTCTGTCACAGTTGGTCAAAGCAACGGTTTAGTCGTTGGGCTAGTGATACATCTACTTCTTGATAAAACTTCTGTGCTTTGCGAGTCAGTACCAGTTCATACATGACGACGAATACTGTCAAATGACACCACTTCCCCAGCCTCAGCTTCCTGCATAGCTTCACGCAAAGCTTGCTCAAAACCGGGGACATTCAAAAGTTCCGTTGTCGCCTCATTTTCTTCTCTTTCTTCTAGATCAGCCAGAAAATCACTCACTACCCGCAGCCTTTCTGGAGACAGTCGCCGTAAACGCTTCTCAGCTTCCTGAAGAATAGTAATGTCATCTTGCTTTGATTCCATAATTATTTCTATACCAAATGTTTTTTACCATCGATTTACTCCCTCCTTTTTATGCTAAGGGCAGCTTGTCGTTAGATATCGCCCTAGAGTTGGCGATCGCTAAAATGATCGAAATCGCACCTGTAAGAATAGCAATTATTTTCGAGCGTTCCATCAGTATTTCCTGTAATGCAAGTAGAATAACTGTATTGAGTCATCGATGAGAATTGTGTAGGCGCAGCCCGCCGTAGGTATCGCTATGACTGCAACCACAAAAAAATTTACTTTTGCAGAGTATCTTAAGTATAACGATGGCACGGATACCCAATATGAATTGGTAGATGGAGAATTAATTCTCATGAGCCTTGGCACTGGCAAGCACGGTGGCATCTCCAAGTTTTTAGAACGAAGCTTTGATGATGAAAGTGCCAAAATGGGCCAGAATTGGACAGCACAAAAGTTTTCTGTCGGAGTGCGTTCGCCACGAGGGGGACACTGGGACACCTCACGAATTCCAGATGTAGTAGTATTACCAACACAGCAGTGGGAAGCACTTTCTAATCGAGAGGCTGTAATCGAACTCAACGAAACTCCCCCCATATTAGTGGTAGAAGTCGTCAGCGAATCTACACAAACCACAGACTATCGCAGCAAACGTTCTGAATATGCTGTTCTGGAAATTCCCGAATATTGGATTGTTGACCCGATTCAAGAGATAGTAACAATATGCACCCTAGTAGAAGGGTTCTATGATGCTGTTGCATTCCGAGGACAAGAACGCATCATCTCTTTTACTTTTCCACAGTTGGATTTGAGTGCCGAACAAGTCTTAGCAGGACGGAAGTGAACTCTCAATTACTATTACCTAACCAAACCGTATTGGTTGTACTTCAACAATGAGCCTCAAAACCTCGATATTGACCTTCTGAACCTCGACGTTGACCTTCTGAGCCTCGAAGTTGCGCCTTTTATCCTCGAAGTTGCGCCTTTGAGCCTCGAAGTTGCACCTTTGATCCTCAACGTTGACTTTCTGAGGCTCGAAGTTGCGCCTTTAACCCTCGAAATTGCACCTTTGATCCTCAAAGTTGCGCCTTTTATCCTCAACGTTGACCTTCTGAGCCTCGAAGTTGCGCCTTTGAGCCTCGAAGTTGCACCTTTGAAGCTCAACTAACAAATATATCTAACCATTCCTGAATTTACAGGGGTGAGCGTGTAGTAAAATTTGCTCACCTCTGTAAAGTGGAACATGGCTTTAGACTTCTCCGGTCAAAATCTCCGAGGACGCAACTTCAAAGGACAAGACCTTGCGGGTGCAAACTTTAGCTGTGCCGACATCCGAGGGGCAAATTTCACCAACGCTAACCTGACAGGGGCAAACTTCAGTCATGCCAAAGCTGGACTGCAACGACGTTGGGCAATTGGTTTAGTTATTATCTCATTCTTATTTTCGGGACTGTCAGGATTTCTCTGGGCTTTCAATGGTTACTCCGTGTCGCTGATATTTAGCTCATTTAGTAATGACCAAATTGCGGGCTGGCTTACTCTAATCACATTGATTGTCTTTTTCGTCATCACGATTCGCCAAGGAATAATAGCTGGTTTAGGAGCCTTCGCCTTCGCCTTCGCCTTCGCCTTCACCTTCACCTTCACCTTCGTCACAGCCTTCGGCAGAGCCTTCGCCGGAACCAGAGCCGGAGTCGGAGCCTTTGCCTTCGCCGGAGCCTTCGCCGGAGCCTTCGCCGGAGCCGGAACGTTATTTAGTATCTACATCAGCTGGCGAGCCATGAAAGGAGATCAAAAACACTCCTTAATTCGCAATATTGCTGTTGCCTTTGCAGCCACAGGAGGTACAAGTTTTCGTGGCGCTGACTTAACCAATGCTGATTTCACCCAAGCCACACTCAAAAGTACAGATTTCCGAAACACTATTCTTATCTGTAGCCGTTGGCATCAAGCCAAAATGCTTGACCGTGTTCGTCCTGGTTTAACTTATCTGCAAAACTCACAAGTACTTCAACTGCTGGTTACAGGACAGGGACAGGACAAAAACTTTGACCGTCAAAACCTGCGAGGGATCAACTTACAAGCAGCAAACCTAGCTGATACCAGCTTTATCGGCACCGATCTCAGTGAAGCCAACTTGCAAGATGCCGATTTGTCAAGAGCAAAACTGAAGCAAACGCAACTAGACGGCACAGATTTAACAGGTGCAAATCTCACAGGCGCGTACATCGAAGATTGGGGCATTACAAATACAACTAAATTGCATGGGGTGAGGTGTGAATATGTCTTTATGCGCTTACCCACCAAAGAAGACCCCGATCCGCTCCGCAAACCTGATAATAAACAAGAGGTATTTGCAGACGGCGATTTTGCCGACTTTATCCAGCCAATTTTTGACACCCTCGACCTTTACCATAATCAAGGTGTTGACCCCCGCGCCATTGCCATTGCTTTCAAAAACCTTGCTGAAAACCATCCCGAAGCCGAGTTAGAAATCGTGGCAATGGAGAAACGCGGCGATGATAAAATCTTGCTCAGAGCCAAAACCGCAGCAGGTACTGATAAATCTCAACTCAGTGCAGAATATTTTGATGATTATAATCAACTCAAAGCTTTATCCCAAAGTCAGCAATTATTGCTGGTAGAAAAAGATAAGCGCATTATTAGTTTAGAAAATATGGTAGATACTGCTCTCAAGCAGCCGAAATTTTATACTCAAGGAGATACAAATATGTCAGATATCAGCGGCATCAATATTCAAGATAGCAGTAATGTTAGCGGTATCGCTGGCAATAATTCTATTGCTAATCTAGGAACCATTAGCGGTAACGTGAGTATTGCCCTCAATCAGTTACCTGATGCGCCAGATGCCGATAAACCAGGAATCAAAGAATTATTGTCGCAGTTGCAAGATGCAATCATACAATCCACATATTTGTCAGAAGAAGACAAAGCCGAAGCGCTAGAACAGGTGAAAGCTTTAGCAGAAGCGGGTAAAAATCCCCAAGAATCCACCAAGCAGAAGACGGCGAAAACTGCAATCACCATGTTGAAAGGGATATTTACCGGCTTACCTGCTGTTGCTTCTCTAGTTGAAGCGACTAATAAATTATTGCCTGCGATTTCTAAACTATTCGGTTTGGGATAATTTAACGTGATATGATGTCCGGGCAATTAAGCATAATACCCAGAACCCCACCCCGCCAAAGCTACCTTGAGCTAACCTTCCCGCCTGCGGGGCTACCGTGTATACACAAGTCTGAAATAGCTGATTAACTGAGGTTTTAGCGTCAGTTTTACCCCACCCTAACCCTCCCCGTATGTATTGGGGAGGGAACAAGA